>NZ_JBXWOC010000004.1:0-410992 GCF_059610665.1 Ruegeria sp. CDSC051 | reverse complement strand
CGATCAACCAACCAGCCCAACATCGGGCCAGATCCGTAGGCCGTGTCTGCAATCAGCCTTTCAGGGTGAAGATCGAACCGCCTTTTAACCCGGTCCAGCATGGTCTTTGTCGACCCCACTTCGGCTTGCCGGATGGACCTGGTCGCTTCGACATCCACAATCACGCTGTGATCTGTATCGATGAGGTAGTTATCGGAATACGCAAAGAATGCTGGCGCCTTGTGCGCCGCTGTCCATTGGCTAGCTGGGTCCGAATATGAAATGAACTTAGGCTTGACCGGCGATGCAGCACCAAACGCAGCCTCATCCAGAGTTTCCAGATATTCCCGAACAGCACGCGGTGCGGTCTTGGCATCGATCCGTGCAGCATCCCATTCTTCCTGTGATGCTGAATATTGCTTGGTCGCCTCCGCCTCAATCAAGCTGGCATCAATCGCCATACGCTGGCCGCTGACCAAACCTTCTGCAATGCACCGTGCCACTGTCGTTTCGAACACGTGCCGCAAGAGTTCACTCTCACGGAACCGACCATGGCGGTTCTTGGAAAAGGTCGAGTGATCCGGCACTCGATCAGTCAGATCGAGGCGACAAAACCAACGATATGCAAGGTTCAAGTGCACTTCCTCGCACAACCGCCGTTCCGACCGGATGCCAAAGCAATACCCCACAAGCAGCATGCGGATCAGCAACTCGGGATCGACGGAAGGGCGACCTGTATGGCTGTAAAAATCCGCCAAATGACTGCGGATACTATCCAGGTCAACAAATCGGTCAATCGACCGCAGCAGGTGATCTTGGGGAACGTGGTCCTCTAACGAGAACTCATAGAACAGTGCGGCCTGAGCTTCCTGTCTTGGTCCCATCATCATCCAATCTCCCTTTCAATAGGAGAATTGAATCAGCAGGATGGCATTCGATCAAGACAGAGTTTTTCAACAGAATATGGCATGATCATCGCAATAATACAGTATCTGGTGGGGTCATGACTAGTGAAGTTGCTATGTGCTCAAGTGTCTAATTTTCTGATTGGTTCTTTTGGAGCAGCAGTTCCGTTAGCTGATCAGTTGTCAATTCATCTAACGCACAATGCAGTTCCAGCCTGCCAGGAGTGACTGATCCAGAAACATGCAGGATCCCGATCGGAATCCGGAGTACATCACAGACACGCAATAGGTTTGTGTAGCTGATAGACCCATCACCGTTTACAAACGTTCCTAGCGTGTTGACGCCGAGTCCAGCTTTTTGGCCTACTTCTGCGGCCGACGTTCTTTTTAAAGCGAATGCAACGCGTAGGTTTTGCCGGACGATGTCCAGTCTAGGTTCATATTTTTTCACTGGATCACTTGGTTTTGTTAAAGGCGCTCAAGTTGGGCAGGGTATCACATTCGTTGTGAATACGGGAAGTCGTGAATGACCTTCGGCTGGGAGAGATGGCGACACCTTGGGAATATTGCTGCACCTAATCAAAAAAAATTAAATTTGAGATTCCTTTGGTCAACGCCGATGCGAAGCAAAATTTCTTGCCTTGCTAAAGTCAGTGGACTAACATTTTTTTGCGTCGTCAAAGAAACGTCGCCGGGATTGAGACCCCGTTTACTCGTAGGTGCCTAAAGCCGCACCGTTTGTTGCGGCTTTCTTTATGGTCAGGCGTTCAGGGCCGCTTTGTCGCGGGCCGCTTCCTACGAGCGGTAGTCTCAACTTTGTTCGTCTGGCCGCCAAGGGTTGTGCCTTTTGCGGTCGGTTGGGAATGCTGACTTTAGCAGATTGCATATGTGCTGCACAACAAAACCGATCGATTCAACAGAGACTTTAACCGAATTGCTTTCAAACGCCCATTCTCAGGCGCGCGCTATACATCATCTGGCTATGAATGACGGTAATCTTCCTCTTTCTAACCTACTTAATATGATCGAAGGAATGTCGTGCCTATTGGAGCGTGCTCTTTCTGAGGCCCACGAACGATCTGGCGATTTGTGGTTGGATATCATGAAAATTCAGCCAGACGTTCAGTCCAAAATACTTGAATTTCAGGTAAATCCATCATGAGAGGGCTCGCTAACTTCGCCTTCGAGGGTCGCCTGTTTCGGGTGGTTGAACGGGATGGAGAGCCGTGGTTCATTGCGGCGGACGTGTGTCGAGCTTTGGGTATTCAGAATATTGCTCAAGCAATTGGACGGCTGGATGAAGATGAAAGGGGTGTATGTTCAACATACACCCCTGGCGGAAATCAGGAGGTCTCTACCGTTTCCGAATCCGGTCTCTTTTGTTTGCTCTTGAGAAGTCGAGATGCTGTGAGCCCAGGCACTCAGCCGCATCGCTTCCGAAAATGGGTCACGGGAGAGGTGCTGCCAGCAATCCGCCAATCGGGCCAATATAGCCCGGCTGCGCTGCGCCATACACCTGTGCATTCGGACACACTCCATCAGGCGCTTGAGATTTGTCGCGAGATCCGATTGACTTGGGGCCGCGCTGCTGCCCGCAGTTTCTGGATCAATAGCAGTTTGTTAGATCTTCATAACCCTGAAGCTAGTCCCGATGACATGTCCGACACCGCTTTATTGTTGTTTTTGAAAGATAAATGCGAAATCACAGGATCGCATGGGGATTTTACGCGGTCACGTGAGTTATTGGCGGCGCTATTTTCCTATATAGAGGCGCGTGATCTTCCACGCATCGGGCTGCGCACTGCTTCGAACGCTTTGCGTGCTATGTCCGCCACCTAACGAGAGCCAGGCACCGGGGCACGGTTCTGGCACCACAAGCGGTCAGATACGGGGTATTGCGGTGTCAATCTGCGCCAATGATGCAATTTCCGGGGAGGGGTGCCGACGTGCCTCGCAAGGGAGCGGGGCGGCGGCCTGATCGTGGCCGGGCCGAGGCCACGCCCCCTGCTCCCCGCACCCCTCTGCAAAAAATAGTCAGCGTTGGGATTATCTCGATCCCTGTTCGGGACCGAGATAGGGATTTATTTTGCGATACTTTCGAGAGAATTATCTCAAGGTTTCAATCTGTTGCGCGATATCAAGGACCGGAGGGACTGAAATCCAGAACTTCTTTTGCTTTTGCACAGGGTAGGGGGTGCGGCCCGATCCGCCCTCGCGCGTAATGTGAGGTTCTTGGTCCCTGTAATCCCTAACTTGCGCTAGACTGTTTGTTTTCAATCACTTAGCGTTTCATGTCAGTCCCTCTCTAGTCCCTGATTGTTCCCTGAATGGGAGTAAGTCAGTCCCTAGCGGGGAATATCTCACTGTAGAAATAACAATATATTGTGATATTCTCTTGTCCGGTAACGACATGAGGGATTTGAGATGCACCATACAACCTATTCAACCCCGGCCTCTTTGGTTGCGGCGCTTAATCTTGATCTGATTGCTGTTGCGGCCGAGCGGCGTCAAGCTGTCGGCAAAGGTGATGGCGAGCGGCCGTCTCCGAGCATCGCCTCTGATCCTGTGGCTTTGGTCGAGATAAATGACTGGATGCCGGGAGCGCTGGAGGTGATGATTGAGCTGGGGCAGAAAACGGCCAAGCGTCGAGCGCCTGCCTTCCTGTCGCGGTTCAATCCCAATGACGGCCGCTATCTGGTGGCGATGGCCTATCTCGGCGCGGTCGAGCGGATCGGCAGCTTGAAGAGCGTGACGCTCTCCGCCGAGGCCGAGGTCTCGGGCGGGTCTGGCGTTGTCAGTGACGGCGGCGTGACGTCGCGCGTCCAGGACGTGACCCTTGTGCGGTTGGTGCATGGTGTTGCGAACCGATGGAAATGGGATCTTGCGCGCCGGTCGTTTGTCCGATCAAAGCCTCATGTTGTTCTGTTGCCCCGTCGCGGCAATGAGCGGGATCCGATCACCGCCGTCGCGTTGCTCAACGCGATCCTGATCGAGGGGCTTTCGATGGCCGAGATCCTGCGTCGGTTTGGGTGGTCGGTGCAGTCAAAGCACCGGGACCAACTCACCGAATCCGCCGAGCAAATGCTTCAGCGGATCGGCGACAAGCTCGGCTATTCAGCGCGGCTCTGATCGAGTTAGGACCGCTTTGTCGCGAAAAGTTTGACAGATCGGACCTCTCTCACGTACCGGATTCGGCATGGTCGAAATGACCCGGCCGGGCGGCTCTTGTCTCAGCTCCTTCATCTTGGTCATCCGCCCGGCCAACTTTCCCAAAAGTTTCAGCGATTGCGAGGCCGGAACACGGCGAAAGATCCTCGGCCATGGCGGCGGCTTTACAAGACCGCCTCTTAGTTGCGTCTCGCAAGGGCGCAGAAAGAGCGCGAGCCGCTTTGTGCAACCTGCCAGATGCTTGACAGGACGAATGATGGAAGCCTCAAGGGTGATGGCACCCCTCAGACGGACCCGCGTCGCCGCAATCTGGTTGCGGATCATAAGATCCCCCATCGTGGAGACGAGCCTTGTTCTATGATCCTGACAATCTGCAATCGCTCTGCCCTGATCATCATGATCGGGATAAGCAGATCGAGGAGATTAAAGGTTACTCGGAGCGGCGCGGTGCGAATGGCTGGCCTATAGATCCATGGCACCCGGCCAACCAATAGAGGTTATGCCTCCGTCCTGAAAATTTTTCAGGGGGGGGGGAGGGTGAAAAACAAAAGGCTCAACGCTTGGGACCGGAGAGAGAGCCTTTCTGTGTAACACACGGGAATTGAATAGAGTTCTCCACTCTGAGAGGTGATTTGATGAAAGGCCGTAAGCCCGAAGGGGGCGGCGCTGTCGTTCCCATGCGGGAGGATGTTGTTGACCAATTCAATCTTGATGAGCGCGGGCGCGAGCGGATGCTTTCGCTTGAGCCTGAGGATCTAAACCCTGCTCACCGCGAGATCTATCGCCGCCTTGCGCTGCCTTTGTGCCACCCGACCCGGGATCGGTTGAATGAGGCAAATATTTTTATGTTTCACCAGCTCGTGCGGGCGGTTGCGCGGCACGAAAAACTTTTGATCGCTATCGAGGATAGTGAAACCTACACCACAAAAACCCGGGATGGCATACAGGAAAAAGCAAAGCCCGAAGTTGCCCAGGTCAATGAAACCTTTCGTCAGATCCGCACTTTAGCCGGTGAGTACGGCATGACGCCGCAAACCGAGCGCAGCCTGACAGGCGGCGGTCAGATGGGCTTTAACTTCCCGGATCCAGCAGCGGAGAACTATTTCACATGAGCGACGCGACGCGGATCCCTCCGCAAGAGGATCCGGTCACGGCATGGGCGCAGGAAGTGGTAGCCGGTGAGGTGGTGGCAGGTCCTAAAATCCGCGCCGTCGCCGCTCGACATCCGCGCAACCTCGATTAGGGACCAGCGCGAGGTCTGGTCTGGCATCTGAATGCGGCGCATCACGCGATCGGGTTCTTTCCGAAGATGTGCTTTCTAAACAGTGCACGTTTGAGAGGCGGCCGTTCAGGTTGCTTCCGTTTCTGGCGTTCTGTGTAGGTGCACTGTTCGGCTGAAAATGTTCCGAGGATCATCTGGATCCCGAAAAGTGGGACCGCCGTCGCGTTCGTTGCAGCTATGACCAGGACGGTCAAGTCACGGCAACAGCCCAGCTAGCGGCCCTATTCTGACCGAGGGTTATCTCGCCTGGGAGGGCAAGACCGCCAAGCAGATGCGGGCAAGCGCTAGGATTGCACACCTACATTTCTGCAGTAGGCGCAATCAGTCTTGGGGGCAATAAAGCACCAGACTTGGATTGATGCGCAAAGCGATGGTGGTCCCATCGAACTGACACGCAGCGCCCTTTGTTATCAGATGTTGGTGTAGATCATCTCGGATCAAGCGAAAGATCGGGATGTGTCCCTGGAATCACTATGCTGGAGTTGGTCCTCGAAGGCTGCGCTTTTTCAATGCGGAAGATGAGGAGGGAAGGGCGTCGCGACATCACGGGTCCAGATCTCCGGAGGATCTGGCGGCGACGCTCCGCAAGGTCTTTTTCGTGTGATCCCCGGGCGGAACGGGTAGGGAACGCTTGCACCAGTTTTGCACCAAAGTGTGGTGCAAGTGCTCTAAACGTCACAGAATATCAATGAATTTCACAGAATTTTGTGACATTAGGTTTTTATACTTTTTTACTCAAAAACCCTTGTATTTCTTGGCGCTTATCGAATACACCGGCCAGCGGAGACGTGGCCGAGTGGTCGAAGGCGCTCCCCTGCTAAGGGAGTAGGCCCGGAAGGGTCTCGAGGGTTCGAATCCCTTCGTCTCCGCCACCAAATCTTCGTATGATGTTTTTTGTGATGGCTTACACGTTTTGAAGGCTTTATCCCCCACATACGCCAAGAAATAACGTGATCGGAAGGTTAGGGGTTTCGTTTCCAGCACTCAATGACCCGGCCCTTCGAAATACACGCGGGACGCGGTGGGTGCGAAGCTTGCTCTCGTGATCGACCATTGGTGCCTGGATTGTCGGCAAATCCGCTAAAACCACCGAAATCGGTACCGTTGGTGTTGCAAGAGCAGGCACTACCGGGGTGTTTCTGAATTCGGTTGACTGTTCGGTATGAGGCTGCTGGCGCTCGAAAGGTTGACCACCGGTAAAGTTGATTCAGCGGACAGGTCCTATTTGCCGGTTTGACTGCCTTGGAACAGACTGCGGATTACCCGCTCAACTCCAAACTGGCCGATGGAAAACTCTGCAGAATTCTACCGGTCCATTCCTTTGGGACGGCGCAAAGAGCTGTGGACAGACCGTCAGCTAAGGCTGCATTGGGTGCGGAAACGGAAACAGTGTGGTTGCTTGGGCTTGGGCCGAATGGGTTCAGGATATGGCCCTGGTCGCCCGGCAAGAGCGTGCCTGCAACCGATGATGTGGCTACTGAGCGTTCTCGCAAAGTGATCTTCCTGAGGACTTGATTATTGTGACCAGCAAGGCCGACCCGCCAGTCTTGCCCGTCACCTCGCTGACCCATTGCCACGATTTCTCCCATGTTAACCAGAACATCGCGTAAGCCAAAGGACCGTAACAGCGCCGCAATGCGATCGGTGATTGCGCCTTGTGCGATACCGTTCAATGTCAAGGCTGAGACACCGGGCTCTGGCAGCTGGATAGCATCAGCGTCATATCGGACTCGGTGCCAGCCGACAGTTTCTTGGGCGGCAGTCAATTCAGAAGCGCTGGCGCGCGCGGCCATCGCCCTCCAGACGGGTTGTATTGTGGGGTCAAAAGCCCCGTCTGATGCACTGTGAAGGGTCGAACACAGGCTCAGTACATTCAACAGCTCGGGGGCTGGTTGCTGCAGCAATCCGCTTCGGTTCAGCTCTGAAATCTGTGATCGCGATCGGTACAGACTAAAGATATCTTCCAGCCGGTTCAGTTCAGCTTCGATTGATGTCAGCAGGGGCGCCGCCTCTGCCTCAGAAAGGCCAACAAGGTCAAGGCTGGCTCTGGCCCCCAGCGCGATGCCACGCCAATGCGCGACTGGTGCGCCAGATGCGACCGCCGGTAGCGCAGCGCATGCCGCAGACATGATCAGAAAACGACGTCGGGACAAACGGCTCATGCTGGTGTCTCCAGTTTCAAGTCCAGATCGACGGGGCCAAGCACTTCGGCGTCGGGTATGTCAGTCAGGGGCAAAGCGGACCCTCCGTACAGGATGATGAAGCTGTCCGCATCGGTCGGGTCGGCAAAGGGCACGACCTCGCGCGCGCCCATGCCGCCGGCGACATTGGCCCCGACGACGAAAGTCGCACCTTCGGCATTGATCCAGTTGGATTGACCTGGTTGATGCCAGCTTGGGGCGGTTCCCATATCGCTGACATAGATTGCAACAATGGCTGCCTCGCGTTCGGGGCTTTTGAGATAGGCAACCATGTCGCGAACCTGCGCAAAAAACAGCGGTGTGGGATAGCCGTCGAGGTGAATCTGTCCTTTTGGACCGCCATGTTCAGCTATATTCATCTGGCAAAAAAAGCTGAGTGCGTCTGGTGTCAGATCGACCGGGTCAGGCGCGGCAATCTGTTCTTCCTTACAGGCAGTCAGGGCGAGTAGAGCAATCAGGAAAAGACGCTTCATGGCTCGACCCTTCGGAACGCGAGCCGGGCAAGTGCAAGGCCTAGCAGGGGCCAGATCAGCAAAGACAACGGGGCGGCCCAGACGGGCAGAGCCTGCGCAGCGCCGGTCATGCCGGATGCCATCGCGACGCCCTCGGTTGCGGCGATATTCCACAGACGGAAAGCGTCGGCTGGGTTGGCCACCATCACCCATGGAAAGACGGATTGAGTGAAGGTGCCGCCCTTGTCCATGACGACGGCCCCCAACAGGCCCAGATCATAGAGGACGACAAAAACCAGCCAGAGCCCGGCCGACAGACCTGCTGCCGCCGTGGCCCCCTTTGCCAGGGCGGACAGCAAGTATCCCAATGCCAGAAACACGGCGCCCAGCACGATCGAAGTGAGGATAAGACGGACCAGAGCCAACAGGCTTTCTGGACCGGCGCCACCGAACCATGCTGCCACCGCGCCAGCCGTGCCAAAACCTATGGTCATCGCAAAGGCAAGCGCCGACAAATGGGCGGTGAATTTTCCCAACAGGATTTCTCCGCGCCCGGCGGGATAGGACAAGAGCAGCGATAAGCTGCCCCGGTCCACATCGCCTGCGATGGCGTCAAAGGCAATCATCAGTGCCAGTAGGGGGGCAAGATAGACCGACAGCGTCGTCATCGAGGCAACCGAGACAGTCAGCATATCTACGCCAAGCGTGCCTGTGGGTGCACTGCCTGCAAAGGTAAGTGCCAGCGCGAATAACACCATGATCAGTGTCGCCATCAGCAGCCAGCGGTTGCGGCGCAGGATCAACATTTCAGTGCGGGTGATGGCGAGGAAGCGGATCATGGCCTCTTCTCCTGTGCATAGTAGCGATAGAGATCTTCCAGCTTGGGCGGTGTCATTTCCACATCTGCCACCGCATCGCCCAATCCGGCGATCCGGCGCAAGGCCTCCATCTTGTCGTCGACGGTGCAGAGCAACTCAACGGACGCGCCATTGATCCGGCTGCCGCCCAGTTTGGCGGCCAAGGCGTCAGGGTTAGAGCTGGCGCGCACCTTCAGGCGGATTGGCAGACCCGCCAGTGCCGAAAGGTTGTTTAACGTGTCATCGGCCACCATCCGACCCCCGCGCATGATTGCGATCCGGTCTGTGCGGGCCTCGACCTCAGTCAGGGCATGCGATGCGATCAGGACGGCGGTGCCTTTTGCGGCCAGTTCGTCGATGATGGCGTACAGATCCTGCCGAGAAATCGGGTCCAGTCCGCTCGTCGGCTCGTCCAGCAATGCCACTTTCGGCTGCCCCAGCAGCACTTGCGCCAATCCCAGACGTTGCCGCATCCCCTTGGAGTAGGTCCCGATCCGTCGGTCCAGCGCGTCGCTGAGGCCAACACGTTCCAGCAAACCGGGTACATCGGCCTTGGACCCCGAGAGCTGCGCGAACAGCGTCAGCTGTTCCCGGCCCGTAAGCGCCGGGTGGAAGGACACCGCCTCGGGCAAGTACGCCGTATCCCGCCGCGCCTGTGCGCTGCCGGGTGTGGCGTCTCCGATTCGAATGGCTCCGCCCTCAATCGGGATCAGGCCAAGGATTGATTTGATCAGTGTCGACTTGCCCGCGCCGTTATGGCCCAGCAGCGCCACGCGCTGACCGGGGGCAAGGGACAGGGTGATATCGTCAAGAACGCGGGTTTTGCCTCGGTCCTTACAGACGTTGTTTATCGTCAGGGCCTTATCCGTCATGAGGCACCTTTTTCATAGCTGAGGGTTCAGGGGCTCGCATCAATGGATTGCTGTCCATCACACCCCCCGGCAATAGTGCCGGGAAGGCTGATTGCGACCAGCGCACCAGCTGCACGGCAGGGGAGCCGAGCAGCAGCTTGGCTGCGGGTTGGGTCCACAGCACATGGTCCATCGAGTCATTGGGGCGATAAGGGGCATCAGCGACGCCGTTGCCATCCACATCATAGGCGGCGAAATCGGACCAGTAATTGCCGCGCCCGTCTTCAGACCACTCGACCCACTTGGTCGAAACGTATTTCACCTGAGTCCGGTTTCCGACAAAGGCGTTGCCGACGATACGGTTACGTTCTGACCCAGCAGTGAAGTGAATGCCGATGCCGCAACCCTCGAACCAGTTGTCGGTGAATTCGTTCTTGTTCGAGTTATACAGGAAGGTGCATTTCTCCTTTGCACCCTTAACGACGTTCCCGGAAATCACGCTCTTGTTGGCGTAGTTCAGCATCACACCATGTTCGCGATCATCAATCGACACATTGCCGGTGATTTTGACATTGGTCGTGAACATCACCGCATAGCCCAGATCATTGCCGATCGAGACGTTATCGCTGACCACCGAGTCGTCGGCATACATGTAGTGCACCGCGAACCGCAGGTCGCGGAACAGGTTTCCAGTAAAGGTGTTCTTCTTGGACGAGTTCACAAAGATCCCATCGCGCCCGTACCGGATATCATTGTCTTCGACCCGCGCACCCGGTGCGTTCCAGACATAGACGCCGTTGCCGCGGTCATTCATCCGCTTGTCCTGACGCCCTTCGATCCGGTTGCCGCGCACGACGCTGTCCTCGGCGCCGTGGATGTCGATGCCATAGAGATTGCCCAGCAACACATTGCCTTCGATCACCGGCGCATGGGCCGTTTTGACCAGCTGAATGCCACTGTCGATCCCATCATGGCTCGAGCCCGAACCAATCACTGTCAGACCGCGTACGGTCACGCCCGGTCCGGTCACGGTGATGACGCTGCCGACGCCTTGTCCGTCAATGGTGGCCTGCCCCTGCCCGTCAATAATGACGGGCCGGTCCAGAACCAATGTCTCAGAGTAGACACCGGGGCTCAGGCGAAGGGTGTCTCCATCCGCCGCCTGCGCCAGTATCTCGTTGATGGCCCCCGCCCGGTTGGGCACATCCCAATCCGCCGCCCAAAGGGGCGAGCCGAGCAGGAGCGGTATGAGCAGGGGCCAACGCATGGGTTATGCTCCCTGCGGCTCGACCAGCATCCGGCCGCGCATTTCCATGTGCAGCGCGTGGCAGAACCACTGACAATAGAACCAGTGCACGCCCGGACGGTCGGCAGTGAAGGTGACCGAAGCGGTCGCCATCGGCGCAACTTCCATCGCGATGCCGTAGTTGCCCAGACAGAAGCCGTGGGTCACATCGTCCACGTCATCCAGGTTGGTGATATAGACTGTTACCTCATCACCCTGTTTGACGGTGAACTTCTCAAGGCTGAAGGTTGGGGCCTGCGAGGTCATATAGACCCGCACCTTGTTGCCGTCCCGGATCGGTTCCTCGGCACCCTCTTCCAGATCGATGCCATCGGCCTCAGCCTGTTTGCGGGCGTCCTCCCAGGTGATGTCGTTACGGTCCCAGACGTTGACCGGGTTGACGATGTCAGCGCGCACCATGATCGAGTCATGCGGCTCCGCAAAGGTCGGTCCGTCGTGAACCACCTTCATCTCGTTGGTTGAGATATCGATCAGCTGCTCGTTCTCAGGCTTAAGTGGACCCGTGTTCAAGAACCTGTCTTTCGAGAACTTGTTCATCGAAATCAGCCACTTGCCATCAGCCTCCTTGGTTTCACCCATGGTGGTCGAGTTATGGCCCGGCTGATAATGCACATCGACCTTCGAGATGATCGGGTCAACATCGGCGCCGCCGTAAGCCTCGATTGCCTTGTCGAGGTTCCACTTCACGATCTGACTGTCCAGGAATAGCGTGGTGAACGCGTTGCCCTGGCCGTCATAAGCAGTGTGAAGCGGGCCAAGACCCAGCTGCGGTTCACCCACGATACAGGACCGCGGATCGGCATCGCTTTCGAACAGGGCGTCCAGTTTGGTGACGTCCATGATCGATACGGTCGGAGACAGCTTACCGTTGATGCAGACATGCTTGCCGTCGGGCGCGGTGTTGATGCCGTGCGGCGAGTTCGGGATCGGGATGTAACGGGTGTATTTCTTGTTTTGACCCTTACGGCCGTCCAGAACCTTGACGCCTTTCAGTTCCTGATAGTCGCCCGCCTCAATCCCCGCTTCGATTTCCGCGAGGTTGAAGACAACAACATGGTCCATCTCGTTCTCGGTCATCTCGGCCAGGTTCATCCCCATTTCCGAGTTGTACGAGGTCGAATAGGCGTATTTGCCCTGATAGTCGCAGTCAGTGTTGTCGAGGTTGCCCGACACGATCACCTGCCATGCCACTTCCATGGTGTCGCCGTCCAGCGCGGTGAAGATGTTCACGTATTGCGACGGATCGTCCAGCACAGTGCCGTCATTGACCAATGGAGTTTCATCTTCGCCATTGGCAAAGACATAACCAGTGCGCGGGAATTTCTGCGGACGCAGACCATGGATCGCCTTGGCGTTCGGGATTTCGGTGATCTTGTCGCATTTCATCACGTCGCAGCGTACGCGAGCAACGCGCGTGTTGGCCTTGTCGTTCATGAACAGGTAACGGCCATCGTAGGTGCCGTCGGTGAACGACATATGCGGGTGGTGCAGGTCACCGTTATCGTAGGTTTTCATGCCGCGCTTGGCGAGGAATTCCTTGGTTTCCGGCAGCAGGCCATCGGTCATGATCTTCAGCGATTCATTGGTCTGACCCCAACCGGTGGCCGAACAGCGGTTGAACACCGGCACCCGCATCAGCTCGCGCATGGACGGGAAGCCCATAATGCGCAGCTCACCGGTCTGACCCGAGGACCAGAAACCGTAGTATTCGTCCAACTCACCAGGTTCGAGATTGGCATTGGCCGCGGCGCTGGCCTGTTTTGCGGTCATCAGGGTTGATCCCAGACCGGTTCCGGCCAGCACGGCGCCAGTGGCGGTCGCCCCCAGCATACCGCGGCGTGTGACGGTTAGTTTGTTGTCATGTTCCGACATGATCGTTCCTCCTTTTAGGAAACGGTTTTCGGTTTGGCGTTTGGATGGTTCGCCGGTGGTTGTCCGAGTGGGGTCTTGAGATCGACCGACCCTGTCTTGGCCCGCCGCTTGAGCTGGCGGATAACGACGGGACATTTGTCCTCGGACTGGTAGAGCACCTGACAATGCAGGCAGGTGACGCACTCGTTCGGATTGATCTCACCGGTTGGGTGGATCGCCTGAACGGGGCATTCGTTGGCGCAGGTCTGACAGGGGGTGCCGCAGTCCTTGTAGCGGCGCAGCCAGTCGAACATGCGCATTCGGGCCGGGATCGCCAGCGCTCCGCCCAGCGGGCAAAGATAGCGGCAATAGAACCGCTCAATGAACAGTCCGATCCCCAGCAGGAGCAGCGCAAAGACCACGAAAGGCCAGTCGCGCACGAATTTCAGAATGATCGCGGTCTTGAAGGGCTCGATCTCGGCATATTTCTCGGCCAGCGGGATGGAGACAAAGCTGAGGCCGAAGAGACACAGGAAGATCATGTATTTCGCAGGCCAGAGGCGTTCGTTCAGGCCCCAGGGCAGGGTCCATTGCGGCACGCGAAATGCCCGCGCGATCTTGTTGGACAGCTCTTGCAGCGCACCAAACGGGCATAGCCAGCCGCAATAGGCCCCACGACCCCAGAACAGCAGCGCGGCGGCGACGGCGAACCACTGGATGAAGACCAGCGGGTCCAGTAGGAAGGCATCCCATGAGAAACCCGTGCGCAAACTGCCCGCCAGTGCCATCAGGTTCACCACGCTCAACTGGGCATTCGCGTACCAGCCGATGAAGAACAGGGTCATTGTCAGATAGCCGATGCGGAACCAGTAAAAGACCCGCGCGTTCATCGTGGCATGGAACTGGAAAAAGAAGGTCGCCGTCAGTATCAGCAGCATGACGCCCAGACCGGCAATCTCGACTGTGCGATCCTTCCAGATACGTTTCCAAAGAGCGGCTTTGGCGGCGGCTTCACCTGTGGCGTCATCCACAACGGTGGGGGCTACGACTGGCAACAGGTACTGCTCAGGCAGTTTGTAGCCCAAATCGAAGGTCAGGAACGTCTTTTCAACCGCACCGACGGCGCGTTGCACCAACAGTTGCAGGCGGAACGGTTCGGCCGGATCAAACTCTGCCTCAGCGGGGATTTTGAAGATATCCAGCTCGGTGAAACTGGGCGCATCGGCGGCCGCAACTCTGCCCAGACGCTCTTGCTGTTTATCAAAGAAGCGTACCGAATTATCACCTTGAATCAGCTGAATACGGTCGAAAATCCCGCCACGTACATAGCCTGACCCCTTGAAGCTATAGGCGCCACGACCCAGCACCAGGATGGCTTGCTCGCCCTCGCCCAGCCACTCGGTCAGGTTTTGATACTCGGCCTCGCCCAGCAGTGACTTGCCGATCGACGGGACCGAAACCAACGCCAGATGCATGTCGATGAAGGTGTCGTCGGGCGCGCCCCGTTCACGGCGCCTGATGGCGCGCTGGTCGCCGGTGGCCTCGAACGCAGCGTTGACCTGACCGACATCCAGTGTCAGGCGTCGGACCGAGCCGTCACCCGAAAGCGTTGTCCAGTCATAAGTGGCGTCTTGTGCCATATCGACTTCGCGCTTCGGCCCGTCGGCCTGCAGCGGTGACAAGCCACCCAGCCCCAGCGCCCGCGCTACCTTGATGCCGCCACGCACGAGACTGTCGTCGATCACCATGATTGTGACAGTCGCGCCCGAGATAATGTCGAGGTCATGGCCCTCACCGCCTGTTTCAGCCTCAACCCTAAGGTCCAGGCCGGCGTAGCCTTCGGTCAGTTCGACCATGCGCGCGTTCGGAATCCCGATCAGTACGATGGGTTCCGAATGCTTGACCAACTTAACGCCAGTAAGCACCGCATCATTGTCGATCGCTGCAACGACGTGAATGGGTTTGCCGGAATAGCCTGTGGTGCCTACGAAATCCGAGGTCAGAAAGGCCCAGGCAATCGTTTTGCCCCCTTTCAGGATCGGCGCAACCGGAATGTCTTTTCTGATCGGGCCAAATGCCTCGGCGCCGGGGATCAGGTCCGCGGGCTCAAGTTCTGGCAAAAAGCTGGCAAGGCTGTCGGCATGTGCGCTGATCGCCATCAGGCAGGACAGAAAAAAGGCCAGCAGGAAATGGATTGCGCGACTTACGACCACGGCGCACCTCCAATGATTGGGGTGGACGCCATGGACGCGCGCGGGGCGCGTTCGGTTTTAAATTCTGGTGCAGGGGGAGGACCCCGGGTTTCTGGCCACAGCCGGTCAGAGCCATTTAGCTCGAAGGACCTGTTGTTTTGGCAAGATAAGAATTGAACCCTTCCTCGTTGCGTCACTTCCAGCGGCATGGGCAGAGGTGCGGCACCGGTCACGGCGCACAGCGCGCAATCGGCGCATTTGGGGCAAGGTGCGGTCGGGTCTGCATCGCCTTTTTCAAGATCAACCTCGACCCAGACCGCGCCGCCCTCCGAGCAGATCTCAACCCACATGCTTTGCCCGGGACTCGCCAGCGCCGGGCTAAGCAGCTGCAAAAGCAGAAGGATTATACCTGCCACCGCACAAGCTGCGCGGGACGCGCAAACAGCTGAAATGTGCAAAGGATTATGGGCGGGCATGGAGAATCCAACTCGGTGATCTTTCCCAAGTCCTAAGAGATTCCCGAAAGCAGATACTTGACTTCGGTTAGGCCTTTGGAGAATCCGACCTAGCCGTCTGCTTCGTCCATCAAACTGCGTACCCAGCGCCCTGCAAACCAGCAGGCAGGTACACCCAATGGGATTGACCACAGGATGGCGGTGACAGGCTCAATCACTCCGAATCCGGCGCTGTTGGCGATCAGGCCAGCCAGAAAAAGGTTTATGGCCACGGTCAGCGCAGACGCTGGATACAGCAATATGGCCAGCTTCCACACCGGCCATTTGCCCTCAGTGGCTGGTTCCTTCCGAGAAGGTGATTTTGTTCCAGACATTGTACTTTCCCGAAGGTTTGCGCATCGGCAGACGGCGGACCTCTTCCAGTGTTTTTGCATCATAGATGATCACCGCGCCGTCATCTTCCCAGATCGAAACCAACGCATGGCTTCCGTCCTTGGTGAATTCCACATGGGCCACGGTTTTGCCCGGCGCTGGGCGCAGGGTCCGCACGATCTCAAGGCTTTGCTTGTCGATCACATGCATCACATCCTTGTTGGGCCCAAAGAAAACATCGGCCCAGACATATGGCGAGTTTTCATGGCTGCGCATGAAAAACCCCGGCCCTTCGGTCTTGATCCGCTTGACCGTTTCCCATGTCTCCATGTCGATCACCGAGACGGTGCCATCAGTCAGGTGCGGCGTTGCCATCACAGTTGTATCGCCGCGCCGCCAGGTAATCCCGGAACCCAGATGCGGCATGCCGGGCAGATCCAGGTCAGCCACTTTTTGGCCAATGACCAGATCAATCACCTGACCGCCGTTCCCGTCGCGAGATGCGCCCATGACGTATTCATAAGTCTGGTCGAAAAAGAAATCGTCCAGATAGTCGGGCGTAGTGATCTTGCGTACTGGGAAAGGGTTAGGGTTCTTGAACTGCCCTTCGATACGAAAATCGTGTCCCAGCCCGGATTGGGGTGGATTGGCGCCATAGAAGACCTCCCAAATCTCTGGCACATCCTTCAAGGCCAGCACAAAGCTTTCCCGTGGCGGAGCTTGATAAACGGCCGAAACGCGGCTGGGATTACCTTTCCTGCTTTTAATCTCGATCACTTTTGCCACCGAAAGATCCCGGGTGGACAAAAGGGTCAGGCTGTTGGGTAGGTAATTCGCCACCGCCAGCCATTTGCCATCGCCTGACATGGCAATGTTGCGGCTGTTTAGTCCCGCCCGCACGCGACCCACCTGTCGCAACGCCCAGATGTCATATTTCTGGACCCAGCCATCGCGGGACATGATGAACACGTAACGCCCATCGGGGCTGAACTTTGGGCCGCCATGAACGGCAAAAGGAGTTTCAAATCTGTCCAAAACCTCAAATGTGTCACCGTCCAGAACGCTGACATGGTGGTCTCCGGTTTCCACCACCAACGTGATGTTCATCGGATCACTGGACCAAACGGGCGCATCAATCTCGACATAGTCTGCGTCCAGCGTACGGCTGGCCATGATGTCTGCCTCGGCCCAGTCCGGGGCGGTCTCGAGCGGGGATTTCAGCCAACCTGCCAACTCCTCAATCTGCAGGGCGTTCAGATTATGCGCAAAGGCTGGCATCTGGGTGGCGGTGCGCCCTTCGGCGATCACGGCGGCAACCCGCGGCCCGCGCATGCGTTTTAGCGTTTCGGGTATCAAGGCCGGACCAACACCGCCCAGCCGGGTGTCACCATGGCAGGACGCACAATGTTCGGCATAGTCGGACTGGGCGTCGGCCCATGCGGCGCTGTTCAGCAGAAGCGCACACAGTGTTCCAAGCGTCCGAGCCCTAAAAGAACTGATGCGCCGGATCATGGCTTTTCCCCCGGAAAGGTGTGACCTGCAGGCGTTTGCCCGCTTTATCCACGCCAATTTCATCGTTTGACAGGTAACAGGCCGGGTCCTCGGCCCAGGGATCGCCCGTCAGTTGCAGGGCCCGGATGCGCGTGTTGCCACCGCAAACATCCCTGAGCTGACAAACTCCACAGCGCCCTTTCAACGGACGCGGGCGAGTGCGCAGCATGGCCAGCATCTTGTCGTCCCCGGTCCACAACTCGGAAAACGGCGTCGTTTTCACATTCCCGACCGTGTAATCTGACCAGTAGGTGTCGGGATGGACCCGACCAAGATTGTCGATATTGGCCACCCCCAACCCGCTGGAGTTCCCGCCCCAGGCCGCCAAATGCGCACGTATATGCGAGGTCTTTTCGGCATCAAAATGCGTCCTGACCCAGTTCAGAAAATATCCGGCGTCGGCATCGTTATTGCCGGTGACGATATCCAGCGGGCGCCCGCCCGAGGCTGCCTCCCACGCACGGTCCAATAACAGATCCAGACCTTTGCGCGTGCGCAGATGCTCGGCATCCTCGCCCCTGTTCTTGTCGCCGCGACCGGCGTAAACCAGATGAGACAGGTAGAATTTGTCGACCCCCTCATCATCACATAGCTGCAGGAGATCGGGCAGATGGTGCTGTGTGCCCTCGGTCAAACAGAATCGCAAACCAACCTTGATGCCGCGTTTCTTGCACTCGCGTACGCCGCGCAGGGCATCTGAAAAGGCGCCCTCGACACCTCGGAACCAGTCGTTTGTGGCCCCGATCCCGTCAAGTGATATGCCGACATAGTTAAAGCCGACATCAGCGATCATATCGGCGGTTTCATCGTAAATCCGCGTGCCATTCGTCGACAGCGCCAGCATCGGCACCAATTTGCGCGCCCGGTTGGCGATATCAAAGAAATCGAACCGATCCAGCGGTTCCCCCCCCGAGAGGATCAGGGCCGGGACGCGAAATTGGCCGAGATCCTCAAGGGTTACCATGGCTTGCTCGTGGCTGAGCTCACCCGGGAACGCGACATCCGCCGAAACAGTATAGCAATGGCGGCATTTCAGGTTGCAGCGCCGGGTCAGATTCCAGATGACCACCGGCTTAACCGGGCCGGGGCGGCGCTTGCGCACGGGGGTCGGGGTGACCAGTTGCTGCATGTATTCAGTTAGGCGGAACATGGCGTTTGGCCTTTCGGTTTCAGGCGCAGCCCGGTCTTTTTCAGGATGCGCGTTGAATACAGGATGTCCTTGGCCCGGCAGGCACTGCCCAGAATACCGGCAATCTCGGCCCGTTTTTCTTCGACTTCACCCCTGTCTTTGCCATGGACCATGGCGAACAGGTTGTAAGGCCAGTCGGGCAGGGCACGTGGACGTTCATAGCAATGGGTGACAAAAGGCAGACCGCCAATATGTGCCCCCAAATCAGCGATTTGACTGTCATCGACGTCCCAGACTGTCATACCGTTCGAAGTCATGCCCAGTTTGTAGTGGTTCGGGGCTGCGGCGATACGACGTATAACGCCGCGCGCCTTAAGTTCTGCGAGGCGATACAGCAGCGCTTGTTCGTCCATCCCAAGGCTTTCAGCGACCCGAGCGTAGGGCGAAGGCACCAGGGGCAATCCGCCCTGCAGAACCTCGATAATCAGTCTGTCTTTTGCGTCGATCATGCCGCCACCCGGAAGCCGATGAAGAATTCCTGCAACTTGGGAAATCTGAGAACTTCGATCCCCGTCTCTTGTTCGATCGCATCGGCGCAGGCCTCAATCCCTTGGGGCGTTTCGGTGGCCAACACGAACCACATGTTCAGCCGGTGCGTACGTTCATAATTATGGGCAACTTCGGGATGCGCATTGACTTTGGTCAGGACGGATTCAAATGCCTCTGTCGGTATGGCCATGGCACATAGGCAAAAAGCCCCGCCCATCGCGGCCGCGTCAAAGAACGGGCCAAAGCGCGTGATGACCCGGTCATCCTTCATTCGTGATAGGCGAACCAACAGATCCTGTTCCGAAATCCCCAGTTCTTGGGCCACCATCGCATAGGGTTGTGAGGTCAGAGGTAAGTCGTCCTGCATTCGGTTCAGGATTGCCCGATCAGTTTCGTCCAGGGTCATGCCGCTGTCTCCTTGGGTTGGATCAGCGCGCCGGTCTGTTTGAAACAGCGAGTCGAAAACAACACCTTGTGCTGCGCGCCAAACAGCTCAGGCAATGCCGCAGCCCCAGCCAGGACGTTTCGCGCTTCGCTGCGCGAGCGGGCGTGGATCATGGAATACAGGCGGTAGGGCCAGATGTTTTCAACTGGTCGACGCTCATAACACAGTGTCACGCCAGGGTATTTTGCCAGCGCAGGTCCGGCACGATCGACCTGATCAGTTGGCATATCCCAGACCACCATCGCATTGGCCGACCAGCCCAGTGCCCGGTGTCTTACGATCACGCCAAGACGCGAGACAATTCCAGCCTCGTGTAAGATCCGGATCCGCGTCATAGCGTCATCTGGTTTACGGTCCAAAGAGGCGGCCAGCGCTGCGTAAGGTTCGCAAACCAGCGGCAAGCCGGAACTAAGCGCCTGCATCAACGAGCGATCACCCTTTTGCAGAACGGAACAGTCCACCTTGCGCGGTGCCGGTACGTTGCGTTGCTTGCCTGTCATTCGAAAGCCCAAATCAACATTGAACGGCCGAACCAGACGCAAGTCCAAAACCTGCAAACCGGTTTGCAGGCCAATCCGTTCCAAAGTGGCGTCCACATGCGCGCGATCAGGGCCGGTCGCTACAAACCAGAGGTTCCATTTGTCCTCACGTTGATAATTGTGGTTCACACCGGGCTCTGCGTCGATCAGGGCGGCAATGTCCTCCAGATGCTCCTCGGGTGCGGCCACCGCGGCCAGAGTGCTGGCCGTCACCGCGCCCGGAGTGATCGTGGCCCCGACCCGGGTGATCCGGCCGGTCGAACGCATTCGCGCCAGGCGGTTCAGCACTTCAGCTTCGTCCAGCCCCAGCGCCTTGGCCACTGGCTGAAACGGGCGGTCGACAATCGGAAATTCGCGCTGAAAATCGTCCAGCAAGCGACGGTCGATCGGGTCAGTGATATGTTGCATGGGTTACAACCCTGTTCTGTGCGCGCGGGCGGTGAAAAAGATACCCGAGGGGCTGTCCGCCGCGATCTCGCGCAGCTTTTCAAAGCTATGCGTGTCGTAGACCACGACCTTGTTGGCGTCGCGGACACTGATCCAGACCTCATGCCCGCGTGCCGTGAACTCCATATGCAGGACGGCAGGGCCCGGAGAGAATTCGTGGATGACCTGTTTGCTGACGCTGTCGATGACCTGAATCGTATCGTTCAATGGATGGGCAAAATTCACCCAGACCTGTCGCCCATCCGGGCGCGCCATGGCAAAGACCGGCTGACCATGGGTTTGGGTGCGGCCTGTTTCTGTCAAGGTTTCGGCGTCAATCCAAAGAACTTCATGGTGGCCGACCGCGGGCAGGACAAATTCGCGATCCGTCAGTGCCCAGCCCTCAAGATGAGGCATCTTGTATACCGGCATCTCTTCCTGTCCGCGCCCATAGCCCGGAAGCACGCGGATCGGTTTTGGATTGTCTGCCCATAGGTCCAGCGCGGTCAGCCCGTCCTCGCCAAACAGACCGGTGATATAAGTGCGACCATTGGCGGTGATCAGCGCGTCATAGGGGTTCTTACCCATATCGGTGATCTTGGTGATCTCGGGCGCGCCATTTGCGAAATCAGCAATCCAGGTCTCGCCCGTGTCCCACATGGAAAACACGAACCGACGGCCCGGCGCATCGACAAGACCTATGGTTTTGCTGTCGGTGGGAATGTCGGCAACCAGTTCCAGAGTATCCGCGTCGAACACGCGTACGCCACCCGGCTCATAGTTCGACACCGCAACCAGTTGGCCGTCATCCGAAATCGCGCCGCCAATGGAATTGCCAGCCTGCACGACCCGATTTGCAATCTGACGGGTCACTATATCAACCTTGGTCAGCCCGCCATCGCGGCCAAAAACATAGGCAAAGCGTTCGTCGGGTGAATAGACCAGGGAGGCGTGGGACAGATCGCCCAACCCTTCGATCCGTGCCAATGCGGCCCGGTCCGACTGGTCCACCAATAAGACCGACCCTTTTGCCCGTTCGATCACAAGGCCCAGATCTCCGGTGGCGGTGGGGTCTGCATTGGCAGGTGTCATCATCATTAGGGCAACGATGCCAAGGGCAAGTTGTTTCATTTTGCCTCCTGTTCCAGCAGGTATCGGGCGATCCATTCGGCCTCTTCTTCGCTGATCAGGGGGCGCCAGGGGGGCATAGCCGTGTCGGGGATGCCGTCTAGTATGACCCCCGTCAGGACGTCTGCCTCGTAATGTTCCAGAGTTTCCGGTCGCAGATCAGGACCAAGCCCGCCTTTCAGGGACAATCCGTGGCACGAGCCGCAATCCTGGTGGACCAACCGTTTCAGGGCGGTTGGGTCGATGGCGTCAGCTGCCAGAGCGGAAGTGGCAACCAGAACGACGGCAGTCAGAACAGTATGCGCGGCCCAGCCCGGCTGCTTGCGGTCCATATTCGCCAGGCTACCCATGCGCCCGCTCCAAAATCTCGGTCAGGGCCTGATTGGCATAAAGCGAAACGACCTTTCCCATAATGAATAAGGTAGGGGCCTTCAGATCCGCCTTGCGCACATCCGCGGCAATCTGGTCCAGTCGGGATACAAGGCGGCGTTCAGAGGCACTGGTGGCCTGCCCAACAGCCAGGACCGGGGTGGATCCGGGTAGGTTCTCGGTCATCAAGCCGATGGCGATCTGGCCGATATTGGCCACGCCCATATAGACGACCAGCGTTGTATCCGGGTCCGCCAGCCGTTTCCAATCCAGATCAAGAACCTTGTCGGACTGCCTGTGCCCGGTGACATATTGAACCGAGGTCGCCAGTCCGCGATGGGTCAGGGGCACGCCGGTCGAACAGGATGCGCCTTGTGCCGCCGTGATGCCCGGTGCGTATTCGACCGTAACACCGTGTGCCATCAGAAAAGCGGCCTCTTCCGAGCCGCGACCAAAGATCATCGGATCCCCGCCTTTCAGCCGGGCCACAACGTGACCTGCGCGTGCGTGTTCCAGCAGGATTTCGTTGATGCGATCCTGAGGAACAGTGTGGCACTTGGGGGCCTTGCCGACGGCGATCAGCCGCGCGCCCTCGGTGTGCATGGCCAGAATTTCATCCGAAACAAGGCGGTCATAGACCACCACGTCCGCCTCCTGCAGCATACGCAGGGCGCGCATGGTGATCAGTTCGGGATCACCAGGGCCGGCACCAATCAGAAAAACCTTACCGCTCATGTGCAAACTCGCTTGTTCTGAATGTCTTCGGAACCCGGTGTTTTGGTCGTTTCCATGCGCGAATATGGGACGTTGCTGGGGAACCGGGCGTGTCATGGAAACAAGTTGGCGCACAGGTAAACCGACCTCCTTGACTTAAGTTAAGGAGCACGGGAATTGCGCCCGCGCATCTTTCAGCCTGCCGCTTATCAGGGCTCTACGGTGACCATTCCGAACATGTTCTGTGTCTCCCAATGTGGTCCGCACAGGTAATCCTGGGCGCCGGGAACAAGAAATGTCAGATCAACAAATTCCTCGGGGAACAGGCGGTCACTCTCGGCTTTGCTGCCATCTTTCAGCAGGACGCTATGGCTGGTGCGTTTGTCTACGTTCACCCAACGCACTGTGGTCCCCGCTTTGACCGTCAGTTGGGCTGGGCAGAAATTGTATTTGTACATCAGCACAACCTCTGCATCTTCCACATCTGAAGACGGCTGACCGAACAGATCCACGTAGCGGGTTTCTGCCTCGGCGCAGATCTCAGCTGTGTCTTCGTCAGCGGCCACCGCAGGTGACGCCAAAGCCAGAAATGCAGGAAGAAGTAGGCGGATCTTCATCGTCCAAGTCTCCATACCAAATACATTGGGGCCGGTTTACCCGGCCCCATCAGTCATTGTCCGACCACGTTGATATTGGCACTGTCGTCGTCCAGCGCGAAGCTTGTGTTCAGCGTCACGTGGTGGAATCGTGCCGCGGCAAAGTCATCGTGGATTGCAAAGCCGACCGTATAGGTCTTGCCCGGTTCCAATGGCACATCACCCGGTGCGCCCGAGTTTAAGGGCCGCGAGAACGTGACGGTCCAAATACCACCCGACAAGTTGGCCGAGGCGGCGATTTCGCCATCATTGACTATGCGCTGTTCCAGAAGATAGCCGTTGCTGGCGCTGCCATCGGCATAGACGCGCATCAGATCCAGATAGGTGCCGTCATCCAGATATTGCGCGATCTGCGCTTCGGCCTGCAATTTGTCCCAGCCACCCAGAGCTTTCCCGCGCCGGCCTTTGACTTCGACCTCGGTGCGGCTTTCGCTGATATATTTGGTCACAGTGTCCTGAGCGGCCAGGCGGCCTGCAACATCGCCATTGGCGACAATCGCATCTGCACCCGGATCAAACGGCATATAGGTGTTGTCCGCGTGGCACGAGGCCCAGCAGCCCACCTGATCCCCCATTTCGATCCCGGTTCCGGTGATCATCATGGCGACCTTGATCTGGTTGTCCGGGTCCATCTTCCCGCCATCCACAAATGGTGCAGGATTGTGCCCTGCATCCGGCCATTGCAGGCGGATATAGAGGTTTTCGGCATCATGGGCCGCCTGAACAGTTGCGTCGATCACACCACGTTTTCCAGGGATCGGGGTTGGTTCCAGCTCACCGCCTGCGACGATCTTGTTTCCAATCATGTCCAATTCCTTGGCATGACAAGTCGAACATTGGTCGCCACCTTTTGTCAGTGGCCGGGCGCCGCCGTGGAACTTGCCATTCTGAACCCATTCAAACGAAGCCTGACCGGGATAAAACAGCTTCAGATCCGCGCTTGCGATGCTGGTCCAGTCGATATCGCCTCCGATATCGCTGCCACCGCCTGCCGGGGCTGTAGATTCTTCACCGCTTGATTTGGCGCGCTCTTCGGCGACTGCAGCGTCCACAGCGGCTGCGATCTGGGCTTGCACCGCCTCTTGTTGTGCTGTCTTGGCCGATTTTTCGGCTTCGGCCTCAGCCGCCTCCTTGGCTTCTACACGGTCGAGACTGGCCAGGTATTCTGGCGGAATTGCACGAATGAAATCAGGATTCGGGGCTTCAATCTGTTCCAGATATTCATCTGTGGCCCTGTCGCGGATGTTCGAATGCGCAATCCCTTTGTGGCAGTCGATACAGGTCTGGCCTGTCTCCATTGCGTTCAAATGTTGCTGGCGCGCGCGGGGGCGCTGGAACTCGGGCATCATCGATTCAAAGTCGTGGCAGTTGCGGCACTCGCGCGAATCTGTGGCCTTCATCCTTTCCCATTCATTCATCGCCAGATGGATACGCTTAGCTTCGAACTTCTCGGGTGTACTGATCGAGCCAACCACCTTGCCATACAGTTCTTTGGACGCCTTGATCTTGCGGATCATCTTGTGGGTCCAGTCCTTGGGTACGTGACAGTCGGAACAGACCGCCCCGACCCCCGATCGGTTCACATCGTGGATGGTCCCGGTGTATTCTTCATAGACGAAATCGCGCATCTCATGGCACGAGATACAGAACTCTTTGGTGTTGGTGGCTTCCATGGCGGTGTTGAACCCACCCCAAAAGACGATCCCGGCGGCAAAGGCAGCGGCAATACCGGCCACAGGCATTCCCCACAGGAAATACCGACGCCAGATCGGTGGTTTCTTATCTGGATCGGAGGTCATGTCCGGGCTCCGTTTTGGCTGTGTTGACTGGCGCGGCGTGTCAGGCCTGCGCATTCGGCTGATGGATGAAACAAGGACAGGGCGGGCGAGGGGCCCGCCCTGCTCCGAGTTGATCGAAACCCGTCAGGTGACGTGGTTCGACCGGTTGTAGACGTTGAACTTGCCGGTCGGGGCGTACAGCCCTTCGATGCGACCGATCTCTTCCAAAGTCTTGGCGTCAAAGATCACGATCTGACCGTTGGGTTCTTTTGAATCCGACAGGTTCCACTTGGACACCCAGACCTCGGTTCCATCCGCGTTGAATTCAAAGTGAACAGCGGCGCTGCCTTCGTCTTCGGTGATCTGGATGGTTTTCACGATCTCGCCGGTCTCTTTCGAGATGACCTGCACAGATTGCTGCACTTCCGGTTCCGGGTGTTTGGTCTGGTCAGCCCAAATATAGTCCGATTCCGGATGCGTACGGACGAACAGGCCCGGGCCGTCTGTTTCCACTTCGTAGCAGATCTTCCAGGCGTCATCGGGTCGGTTTTCGGGGTCGTTGCCCCAGACCGTCACGGTGCCAACCCCGAGGTGGGTTGTGCCAGCTACCGGCCCGCAATTCGGGTCAATCCAGTTAGCGCCCGGACCGGGATGCGGCAACGCGGCCGTGTCGATCATCGCCTCAAGCTTGTGGGTCTCGGTATCTACAACCACCATCTTGTTCGATGCGTTTGCAGCGATCTGGAAATACCGGCCCGTCGGATCGAAGAACCCGTCATGCAGGAATTTGGCGCTGTCGATCTTGTCGATCCGCAGATTGTCTAGATCAGTATAATCTACTTGCCACAGTTGCCCCAGCTCTTTGACGGCAACGATCCAGGTCGGCTCATTTGGAGTTGTGTAGATAGCGGCCACGCGAGCCTCTTCCACATAGTCCCCGTCCACGTTCACGCCGCGGGTCGATACAACCTTGACCGGCTCCATCGTTTGGGCGTCAACGATTGCAAAGTGCGGCGGCCAATAGCCCCCGCCGATGACGTATTTGCCATCGCCGGAAACAGCAACGTCGCGGGCATCATAGGCAATCTTTACCTCAGACACCAACATCTTGTCCGGCGTCTGCCAGAGGTCGATCTTGGTCATCTTGCCGTCGCGGCCCATGGTGTACCAGAAACGACCGGGCTGTTCCGGCTCTTCCAGCGAATGGTGTTCGGATGCTTTCAGAACGTGCACCGCATAGCCGGTCGGAATATGTGTCAGCACCTCTTTGGTGTCGCCATCGATAACAGCGACTTTGCCGACGTCGCGCTCGATAACAACAAAGAAGTTTTCCCAGTTGCGGCCATGCATCGGCTCGGTTGGGTAGTCCTCTTCTTCAACATATATCTTGCGGGTCGCCATCATCTGGTCCAGCGACATTTCAGGTGGTTTGGGCGGCTCCATCATGATGTAAGTCGCCATGTCTTTGATTTCCTGCTCGGACATGATGTCCGAGAAGTTGTTCATCCCGCCTTCGGTGCCCCAGGCGATGATCTTCTCAAGCCGCTCTTGCCCAAGCGCAAGTGTACCGCCTTCGGTCACGGCGCCGTCAGCTGCGGTTTTCTTCCAATGCGGTTCAAGGTTCTTGCCAGTGGCGCCTTTACGCAAGACACCGTGGCACCCCGCGCATTGTTCAAAGTAAAGTTGTTTGGACGCTTCAAACGCTTCTTCGTTCAAAGTTGGCTCTTCGGCGAAAGCTGGTGCAGCGACACTGCCCAGCAACATCGCGAAACCGACCCCGAAGACGCGGCCCGTTTTGGTATAGCTGATTCCAAGTGACATGATCACTCTCCATTTGCTGGTGAGGCGGTCCAAGCGTGGGGCATCGCGCAAGGGTGCTCCTTGACGAAAGTCAACACCAGTCGCGCAATTCAGGTGGCGGGCAGGGAAAAACGTCAATTTTCCGGCTGGGAAAATCTGTATCTTTGGCACACTTTTTCGGCCGGTTTGATTTTTGTTAAGTCGCGCAGCCGGGCGGCTTGCTAGGGCTTGGAAAACACCAAGGAGAGCAGCCATGCCCGCAATCATCACCCGCGTGTTTGGTGAAGGGTTTCGTGTATTCTTTCTGTCCGCCGGCCTCTATGGCCTCTTTGTCGGAGTGGTTTGGGGGCTGTGGCTGACGGTTCCATATGCAGTGCCGGATTATGGCATGGCCCCGCCCATGTGGCACGCGCATGAGATGATCTTCGGCTATGCAACAGCCGCGCTGGGCGGGTTCTTTCTGACCGCGGTGCCAAATTGGACCGGCGCACCAGATGCGCGTGCGCAGTTCATAACGTTGGCCGCCGGATTGTGGTTAGCTGGTCGGATGGCGATGTGGTTTTCGGGAATGCTGCCTGCGGCGCTTGTGGCGGTGGTCGACCTGGCCTTTGTACCGATTCTGGCGGCCAAGATTGCAACCCAGCTCATCCGGAGGCCGAAACCTCAGAACATGCTCTTTCTGCTGTTGCTCGGCTTTATCTGGATTGCTGATCTGTTCACGCATCTTGAATGGACGGGGATAACGGATGACACATTGCATACCGGGCTGCGCGCGGGGTTGCTGGCGCTCTGCGCGATGATTGCCATTCTTGGCGGACGGATCACCCCGGCCTTTACCCGAAACGCCATGAGACGCGCGGGCGTTCCCGAGGCGAACTGGCCAATATCTGTGCCAATTCTGGACAAATCAGCGATGGCGGTTGCCCTGACCCTGCCACCAATCGTTCTGGGGCTGGGGTCAGGTGCTGTGGCTGGATCGATGGCGTTGGTTCTAGGGGTGGCGCAGGTTTCGCGCATGGCCCGCTGGCGCGCGGGCTGGGCTGCGCGGGAGCCGATCCTATTGGCACTGTATCTTGGGCTTGCAATGCTGGCGCTGGGACTGATCCTCTGGGGGCTGTCAGTGCTGGGTTTCGGAAACGAGATCGCAGCCCTACACATCCTGGGCATCGGATGCGTCGGCGGCATGACCCTAGCGGTCATGAGCCGCGCCGCGCTTGGCCACAGTGGTCGCGCGCTGGTGGCACCCGGCCCAATGGCGGTGGCCTATGGTCTGATGGCGGTGGCGGCCCTGTCTCGGTGGATTGGGGCAGATCTGAATGCAGGTTACATGGTTGCGATGCTGCTGTCGGACGGGTTATGGGTCAGCGCATTTGCGCTTTTCCTGATCGCGATGTGGCCCGCGCTGACGGGTCCCAAGGTGCAACGGTCAGCGTGATTTGATTTCCTTTTGCAAGTCTTGACTTTCGTTAAGGATATACCGTGCCCATCCCGTCATTTTAGCCAGACTAGCTAATCTGCGCAAAGGAGAGCGCAATGCGAGAAGTCATGACCAAGAGCATGGCACGCAATATATTCTATGGCGGGTCACTGTTCTTTATCCTCATCTTTCTGGCTCTGTCGGCCCATTCTCACTGGTATATCGTGAACTCTGAGAACGCAGCAAAGCTCGATGAAAGTGTTATCAGGGGCAAGCACGTCTGGGAAAAACACGCCTGCATCAACTGTCATACCATCCTTGGCGAAGGTGCATACTTTGCACCAGAGGTTGGCAATGTGATGACACGTTGGGGCGTGCTGGACGACCCGGAATCGGCCTTTGAAGCCCTCAAAGGCTGGATGGAGGCGCAGCCGACAGACATTCCCGGTCGTCGTCAGATGCCCAATTTCAACCTCAGCGACGAAGACATCCGTGATCTGACCAACTTTCTGATCTGGACGGACAATATCGACGCTCAGGACTGGCCGCCCAACGAGGCGGGCTGAGAAGGGAACGGAGCAATGAAATACGAATCCCAAAAAATCGCCTATGCCTACTTTGCGGTGGCAATGGCCCTGTTCGCGATACAGGTTCTGGGCGGCCTTCTGGCCGGCTTTATCTATGTATCACCCAATTTCCTGAGCGAGCTTTTGCCGTTCAACATTGTGCGGATGCTGCACACCAATTCGCTGATCGTGTGGCTGATCCTCGGGTTCTTTGGTGCGGCCTATTTTCTGATCCCGGAAGAGGCCGAGCGTGAGATCCATTCGCCCATGCTGGCCTATCTGCAGCTGATCATTCTGGTGGTCGGTACACTGGGCGTGGTCTTGACCTATACGTTCAACCTGTTTGAAGGCAACTGGCTGCTGGGTAAAGAAGGGCGCGAGTTCCTTGAGCAACCCAAATGGGTCAAGGCCGGCATCGTCGTGGCCGCACTGATCTTCCTGTACAACGTGTCGATGACCGTTCTGAAGGGCAAGAAGACCGCGATCACCAACATCTTGTTGCTGGGTCTTTGGGGTCTGGCGCTGCTGTTCCTGTTTGCCTTCTACAACCCGGGCAACCTGTCCTTGGACAAGCAATACTGGTGGTATGTTGTCCACCTGTGGGTCGAAGGTGTCTGGGAACTGATCATGGCCTCGATCCTGGCCTATCTGATGCTGAAGCTGACCGGGGTAGACCGTGAGGTAGTCGAGAAATGGCTCTATGTCATTGTCGCCGCCGCGTTGTTTTCGGGTATCCTTGGTACAGGTCACCATTACTATTGGATAGGCACACCAGGGTACTGGCAGTGGATCGGCTCGATCTTCTCAAGCCTCGAAGTGATCCCCTTCTTTGCGATGATGGCCTTTGCCTTTGTGATGGTCTGGAAGGGCCGTCGGGACCACCCGAACAAAGCGGCGCTGCTGTGGTCGCTGGGCTGTGCCACATTGGCCTTCTTCGGTGCCGGTGTCTGGGGCTTCCTGCACACGCTGCACGGGGTGAACTACTATACCCACGGTACGCAGATCACTGCGGCTCACGGTCACCTGGCGTTCTATGGTGCGTATGTCTGCCTCAACCTGGCAATCTTCAGCTATGCAATGCCGATCCTGAAGAACCGCGATCCTTATAATCAGGTTCTGAACATGGGCAGCTTCTGGCTGATGTCCAGCGGTATGGTTTTCATGACCTTTGTGCTGACCTTTGCTGGAACAGTGCAGACGCACATGCAGCGGGTGGTCGGAGATTACTTCATGGATGTGCAGGATCAGGTCGCGATCTTCTATTGGATGCGCCTTGGCTCTGGCATCGTCGTGGTCTTGGGTGCGCTGCTGTTCATCTACTCGATCTGGGTTCCCCGGAAAGAGATCATTGAAGCCGGCGCGGCCGAAACCCCAGCGGAGTGATGGATATGGATGGCTCCATGAAACTGAGAACGGGGGCGGCTGACGCCCCCTTCTACCTGCCACAGGGTGATGAATGTGACGTGTTCGCTGCTGCCTATACCAACAACCTGCCGGTCCTGCTGAAAGGCCCGACAGGTTGCGGCAAGACCCGGTTTGTGGCGCATATGGCCGCCAGCCTTGGCCGCCCGCTTTACACGGTGGCCTGTCACGATGACCTTGCCGCTGCGGACCTGATCGGGCGCTACCTGCTGAAAGGCGGGGAAACGATCTGGGTCGATGGCCCCCTGACCCGCGCGGTGCGCGAAGGCGCGATCTGCTATCTGGATGAAGTGGTCGAGGCGCGCAAGGACGTGACCGTCGTGCTGCACCCGCTGACTGACGACAGGCGCATCCTGCCGATCGACCGCACCGGTGAGGAGCTTGTGGCCGCGCCCGGTTTCATGCTGGTCGCCTCATATAACCCGGGATATCAGAATATCCTGAAAACCTTGAAACCCTCGACCCGGCAGCGGTTCATCTCACTGGAGTTCGACTTTCCGTCGCCCGAGATGGAGGCAAAGGTGGTCGCTAAAGAAAGCGGGCTGGCGCTGGAACGCTGCAAGCCACTGATCCGCTTGGCAGGTAAACTGCGCGGGCTCAGGGGGCAGGATCTTGAAGAGGGCGTTTCAACCCGTCTGGTCGTCTATGCCGCCACGCTGATCGCGCAGGGCATGTCCACCGACCGCGCGATCCTTGCCGCCATGATCGAACCTCTGACAGATGACGAGGACATCAAACGCGGGCTCCTCGATCTTGTCACGGCTGTCTTTGGGTGAGGCCGGCCGATGGTCAGGATCGATTTTGAGCCATGGGAACCCGAAGAAACGATCGGGAAACTGTGGCACTCCCTTGCCAGCCGTCTCGATGCACCCCAGGTGCATGTTGGAGCCGCGGTCGACCTTTCTGAGGTCGCGGGGCGGCTGGCAGTCCTTTTTCGCGGGCTTGGGGGCAGCCCGGGCGTTGAATTGCGCCCGGTCTCGCCCGAGGTTTCACACCATCGCCTAAGCTGGCGCCGTCGGTTGGGTACCGAAGTTGAACTGATGCCGCGCGCTTCGTTCGATGGCGAAGTGCTGCGCCTCCCGGACCGTCTGGCGGTGTTTCCCGCGCGCGAGGCGAACGGAGCGCTGTATGTTTGGCTGGCCGCCGCAGCGGCCCATGCGGGAACCCGGATCGTCGAAGGTGATCCGTTGCGCGCCGATCTGCACGCGCTGAGCGCTGCACAAACCATGGTTAATGCAACCTTGGACAACGCCCCCGGCTTGCGACCGCTTTACACCGAGCTTTGCAAAGGTGTTCTGCATGACCGCAACAAATCCGGCCTCCCGCCTGTGGAAACAGCGGTTGAAGAACTGATCCGCCATCGGCTGGGCGACCCCGCGCCTTTATCCCCGAAGGCTAGGCAATTCATGTCATTTGACGATGACCTGACTGCCCCACGCGGATATCAACATTTCCGCCCTGTCCCTCTGTGGCCGGAATTACGCGCTGTTGGTTTTTCAGAGCATAACGATGTCGAAAACCCCGATACCGAAGGCCCGCCCGAGGAATCGGGTGAGAAAACCCACCGTGCCCGGCGGCGCAAATCCGACCAGGCTGAACGCAGTGACAGTTTCATCCTTCATAAATTCGAAGCGATCCTCAGCTGGGCCGAGTTTCTGAACATCAACCGTCGCATTGATGACGATGATCCCGACAATGCCAAAAAGGCCGCCGATGATCAGGATGAGATCGGTTTGGGCCAGATTTCCAAGGCGCCGCCGACCAAGCTGAAATTGCATCTGGACCTGGCACCTGAGGATGTGAATCGCGAACGTCTGTCGGGCCGTATTCTCTATCCGGAATGGGACGTGCGCACCGGGCAATACCTGCCCGATCACGTCAACGTTCTAACCTCGGACGCCGATATTCGTGAGGATGCCGCCGAGTTTGGAAAAGACCCCGCCACCGCCCGCCGTATCCGCGCCGTCAAACGCCAGTTCGAAGCGCTGCGCCCGGGCCGCGTGATGACCCGAGGCCATCTGGACGGCGATCAGCTGGATATCGAGGCCGCCGTTCGGGCGCAGGTTGACCGCTGTGCCAACGGTGAAGGTACCGAACGCATCTGGCAACAATCCCGCCCCGAGGCACGCGATCTGGCGGTTTCCATCCTGCTGGATGTCAGCCGCTCGACCGAAAGTGCCGTGACTGGCCGCGCCGTGATCGACATCGAACGCGAGGCGCTGGCAGCGCTGGCCTGGGGCCTGAACGCCTGTGGTGACGATTTCGCCATTCACGCCTTCAGTTCACTGAAACGACAGCGGGTCTATGTGCAACGCTGCAAACGGTTTGATGAGGTGATGGGCAGCCAGGTTGAACAGCGCATCGCATCGTTACGCCCGGGGCACTATACAAGGCTGGGTGCCGCGATCCGCCATTGCTCGGCCGATCTGGCCACCCAAACGCGTAAGCGCCGGTTGTTACTGGTGATCACCGATGGCAAACCCAATGATCTTGACCACTACGAAGGCCGCCACGGAATCGAAGACACCCACATGGCCGTGCGCGAGGCGCGCCGAGCCGGGCAATCGGTCTTTGGCGTCACCATCGACAAGACAGGTAAAAGCTGGTTCCCGCGGATGTTCGGGCAGGGCGGCTTCGCCGTCATCCCGGACCCGCATCGCCTGACCATGGCGCTGCCGCAAATCTACCGCCAACTGGTCGGCGCATGAGCGAAGCGTCCCTAATCGACGAGTTGCCCGGCGAATTACTGATGTGGGTTCTGATCATTTCGGAACTGCTGGTCTTTGGTGCGGGCCTGATCGCTTTCATGGGCGTGCGCCTGACCGATCCGGCGGGCTTTGCCGAGGCGCAATCGCATCTACACAGCACCGGAGCCGCGCTGAACACTGCGGTTCTGGTCACCTCTGGCTATCTGGCCGCGCAAGCCTTGCATTGGCGGCAGATTGCGCGTCGGACTGCTGCCCGCCTGGCGCTAATCGCAGCTGCCGCGCTGGGCGTTGTATTCCTGATCATCAAAGGCGTGGAATACGCGGACAAGGCTGCACAAGGAATTACCTACGAGACCCATCCGTTCTTCCTGTTCTACTATCTGCTCACCGGCTTCCACGCGGCACATGTGTTGGCTGGGGTTGTTATCCTGCTGCTGGTCGCCTGGCGGGACAATCCCCGCAACATCGAGGCCGGCGCCCAGTTTTGGCACATGGTCGATCTCGTCTGGATCATGCTGTTCCCCGTGATCTACCTGTTGGGATGACGGACATGACCCAAACCTCATCGGATCCAAAAAGCTCCCGCTGGATGCTCTTAAACCCGCTCACCCGCGCATGGCTCAGCCTGTTGGTTCTGAGCACCGCTTCGGCCCTGCTGACGATACTCCCTCTGTCCGCACCGGTGTTGAGCGCAGGCATTTTGATCCTGGCCCTGTCTAAAGCCCGCATTATCCTTGCACGATATCTGGACCTGACGCACAGCCCGGCCTGGCTGTGCGGTTTCACCATGGTACTGACCGGATTTGCGATGGTGATCTTCGGCCTCTCACTGTTTTGACATGAAAAAAGCCGCCCCCGTGGGGCGGCAGTTCTCCAAGTGCGGGGACGCCTCGGTTATTGTGCGGCCATCGGCATTCTCGCGATCTGACACCGTTGCCACAGGGCCGATAAGGCACCGACCAGATGGTCGATATCTTCGTTTGTATGAACCGGAGAGGGGGTAATTCTCAGGCGTTCGGTGCCTTTGGGAACGGTCGGATAGTTGATCGGCTGAATATAGATCCCGAATTCTTCCAGCAGCGTATCCGAGATGAATTTGCATTTCACCGGGTCACCTACCATCACCGGGATGATGTGGCTGGGATTGGGCAAATGCGGGATGCCTTCGGCGTCCAGTTTGGCGCGCACCTGCGCAACGCGGGTTTTCTGCAGATCGCGCTCGGTATTGGATTGCTTGAGGTGTCGGATCGAGGCGGCAGCGCCAGCTGCTATTGCGGGTGGGAGGGCGGTGGTAAATATGAACCCGCTGGCAAAGCTGCGGACAAAGTCACACAAGGCAGCGGATGCCGCGATGTAACCACCAACCACGCCGAAGGCCTTGCCCAGGGTCCCTTCTATGACGGTCAGGCGATCCATCAACCCTTCGCGTTCGGCGATGCCACCACCGCGCGAGCCATAAAGGCCAACGGCGTGGACCTCGTCCAGATAGGTCATCGCACCATATCTATCTGCCAGGTCGCAAATCTCTTTGATCGGAGCGATATCCCCATCCATCGAATAGACAGATTCGAAGGCGATCATCTTGGGCGCATCTGGATCGGCTGCGGCCAGCTTTGCCTCGAGGTCCGCCAGATCATTGTGCTTCCAGATCACTTTTTGTGCCCGCGAATGGCGGATGCCTTCAATCATGGAGGCATGGTTCAAAGCGTCCGAGAATACGATCAGACCTGGGATCTTCGCAGCCAGCGTCCCAAGTGCCGCCCAGTTCGACACATAGCCCGAGGTGAACAGAAGGGCGGCTTCTTTCCCGTGGAGGTCGGCCAGTTCCTGTTCCAGCAAAACGTGGTCATGTGTCGTGCCCGAGATATTGCGTGTGCCCCCTGCGCCCGCGCCGCAACGGTCGAGTGCATCGTGCATTGCCCCGACTACGTCAGGATGCTGGCCCATTCCCAGATAGTCGTTGGAACACCAAATTCGTACGTCGCGCTGTAAAGCGCCATCTGTCTGGCGTGCATTCGGGAACGCGCCACAGCGGCGCTGTAGATCAATGAAGATGCGGTAGTTGCCTTCGTCGCGCAGATGCTCAAGGCTTTGGCTGAAAAATCGCTCGTAGTCCATCTCGAACACTCCCGGGAATACTGGCTTTCCAGCAAGACTATGTGCCGGGCCCGCTACGCAACATGACAAATGTCAAGCCGCAGAAAGGAAAGGCTGGCTTGGAAGCCGAAGGTTTGGCATAGCCTTAAGAGGATGGACGTACTGATCGGGTACGCAACTAGAAAAGAGGGGAAAGCTTCGTGGCGCATGAGGCACTAAAAGCGATCGCCAAGCAGTCACTATTGCTCAAGAGCTTTCCCGAGCATCATATCGACACGCTGTTAAGTCACGCGATCTGGCGGAAATATGATCGCGGAGAGACGATTTTTCTACAGGAAGAAAAAGCCCAGGCCATTCATGTGGTTCTGTCGGGCTGGGTAAAGCTGTTTCGCATGTCCCCTACCGGTGCCGAAGCAGTTGTCAGCGTTTTCACCCGCGGCGAAAGCTTTGGCGAAGCGGTCGCCTTGCGTAACGTTCCCTATCCGGTTTCGGCCGAGGCAGTTTCGGCCTGTGAGATCATGCACATTCCAAGTCCGGTCCTTTTGTCCCTTATGCGAGAGGACCCGGAAATTGGGGTGTCAATTCTGGCAGCTACCTTTACCCATCTGCATTCTCTGGTCGCCCAGCTTGAGCAGCTTAAGGCCCAGACCGGCGCACAGCGGGTGGCAGAATTTCTTCTGACTCTCTGCGAAGCCGAGATGGGGGACTGCATTGTCGAGCTGCCCTATGACAAGATGTTGATTGCCGGGCGCCTGGGCATGAAGCCCGAAAGCCTGAGCCGCGCCTTTTCCCGGCTAAAGCCGTTTGGCGTTAAAATTGACCGGACACATGCCCTGCTCTCGGACATTCAAGTACTGCGAGACTATGCAGAAAGTGACCCCTCCGAAAAGTGACCGAATTTATTGGCCGGTGCTTTGCCGGGTGCGCCAAAGAGCCCCGAGAACGTGCTTCGTTGTTCAGGCTAGGACATGCGCATCGATCCCGTGAACGCGATTCCCTGTTTCCGGATAAGGGCCTTGTGCAACGTCAGGTAGTCCAGAACTCCAAAACAAGCTGGTTTTGGTGCTTCCTGGATCCACGCAGCTGAGTGATATGCCGCCAAGTTCCAGTCGGCATCTTCCGTCTGTACTTAGGGTCGAAATCGAATGGGAAACTCTAACCTTCAGGGGCTTCTACGATGTCAAAAATCCGTTCAACGACTATCTATTCGGAACCGGCATTCTGACAGCGCTAATTACCGCTTTCCTGTCGATAGTCATTTCTTTTGCGGCTTCGGCGGAAGAAGATTGTCTCAACATCTTTGCCCACATGCGGGATGTTTTGCTTTCGGTTCTAGAGTTGATCGAAACTGAGCGGCTGCCTGAAACCAACACCTTTATCCAGCATAGTTTTGGCGGATCCAAATTTGCAGCACACGGTGATAAGCATGTGAGCACCGAATACGAACAGCATGGTGCAAAGGCTTATATGCAGGGACCCGTGTTTACCACCGGGTCAGTGCATCTTCGTCTTCGTCCTTGGCCGAAACCCACTCCGCACCAGCGGTGGTGATTTCTTTCTTCCAGAAGGGGGCGCGGGATTTTAGGTAGTCCATCAGATATTCGGCCGCCTCGAACGCATCCTTGCGATGCGGTGCGGCAGTGGCCACCATCATGATCCGATCCCCCGGAGCGAGCCTGCCATGCCGATGGATCACCAGCACATTGCCCAGCGACCAGCGGTCTATTGCTTCTTGCGCAATCTGGGTCAAGGCCCGTTCCGTCATGCCCGGATAATGCTCAATCTCCATCACGTCCAAATCGCCCGTGGCCAGATCACGCACAACACCGGTAAAGGTCACGATTGCGCCATTTGCAGCATCGCCCGCCGCAAAGTCATTTGCCTCGGTACCTAGGTCAAACGGGTCTTCCTGCACCACGATGCGCATGACTTCAGCCACCTGTCATTGGTGGGAAAAAGGCAACCTCACGAACGCCCGCCAACGGGGCGTCAAAATCCGACAATTCCTGATCCAGCGCAACACGTAAGGCCGACAGATCCGCAAAGGCCGCTGCATAGCGATCCTCGCGCGCGCTAAGTTCTGCGACCAGATCGGATACGGTGGCGGCCTCGGTTTCAACCCGTTCTTTCGGCAGGCCAATCCGTTCGCGGACCCATGCGAAATACAGCACATCCATCCCTTAGTTCTCCTTCAGGTGTGGCATGGCTTTACGTAGGTAGTCATAGCCGGTGATCAATGTCAGCGCTGCTGCGATCCACAGCAGCCACAGGCCGATCCGACTGGACCAGAACATCCCTTCAAGATGCCAGCGCAGGCCGTTCAGGTCGTCTTCCTGCCCGGTCAGAATCTGGTCGATCAGCGTTGGGTCCATGCCGAAGCTGGCCATCACAAAGTAATGCTCGAAGATGCCCTGTGAAAACAAGACGGCTATCGCCACCATCTGAGCCGTGGTTTTCCATTTGGCAAGTTTGGTAACTTTCAGCGTTCCAGCCGTATCACCCAAATATTCGCGCAGGCCTGACACAAAGACCTCTCGGAACAGGATCACAGTGGCAGGCAGGACCAGCCACGGCGTCCAGTGTTCGGCCGAATACCCGACCAAGATCATCAGCGCGATCACCACCATCGCCTTATCGGCAATCGGGTCCAGCATGGCGCCAATTTTTGTTTCCTGCTTCCACGCTCGTGCCAGATAGCCATCGAACCAGTCGGTTAAGGCGGCTGTCAGAAACAGGATCAACGCGAACCAGTCGGCATAGGGCCGGGTGAAATACAAAAACATCACGGCCAGCCCCGGGGCTGCCAGCAGACGCAGGACGGTCAGAATATTGGGCAGGTTCCACTTCATGCAGCGGACCCTACATCGCTAAAATCCAACAGAAAAGATAGACAGTCAAAAAACCGTACTTGTCCCCTGAACTTGGTCAAAGCGCCGCAGGCAAGGCGTGGTGCGCCCATGCCCCTTGGAGTTTGTTCTTTTTGCGGTCAGGTTCACCGCACGTATCCGGGACAGAAGGCACATCATGACAGCTCATATACAAACCGATGCCCGGTCAAATCTGACCGGCAGCCTGTGGATGATCGCTGCAATGGCGGGGTTTGCGCTGGAAGACGCGCTGTTGAAAGCGGCTTCGGGTGCCGTACCGATCTGGCAGGTGATGGTTCTGTTCGGGGTGGGTGGGGCGCTGGTCTTTGCGGCGGTTGCACTGGCGCGCGGCACGCAACTGTTTCAGCCGGATGTCCTGTCGCGCCCGATGAAAGTGCGCGTGCTCTTCGAGGTATTCGGACGGTTATTCTATGTCTTAGCCATTGTGCTGACGCCTTTGTCCTCAGCTACTGTGATTTTGCAGGCGACTCCGTTGGTCGTGGTCGCTGGCGCTGCGCTGATCTTTGGCGAAACAGTTGGCTGGCGACGGTGGAGCGCGATTCTGATCGGTCTGATTGGCGTTGTAGTCATCCTGCAACCGACCGGAGACAGCTTTTCGGCGCTGTCCATTCTGGCGGTGCTGGGCATGTTGGGCTTTGCCGGTCGCGATCTGGCCAGCCGCGCAGCCCCGGCGACACTGGGGACTGAGGTTTTGGGCTTTTACGGCTTCCTCAGCATCATCGTTGCCGGTTTGGCCTATCGCCTGTGGGAGGGCGTGCCAATCGTCCCGCTCGATCTGTACAACGGTCTGTTTCTGACCGGTGCGGTGCTTATGGGTGTGATGGCCTATGCCTCGCTTATGAAGGCGATGCGGATCGGAGAGGTCTCGGCCGTGACGCCGTTCCGCTATACGCGTCTGCTGTTCGGTATCGGTCTGGGCGTGTTCCTGTTCGGCGAGCAACTAGACCAGACCATGTGGATCGGCAGCGCGCTGATTGTGGCCTCGGGGCTGTACATCCTGTGGCGCGGGCGGCGGGCCTAGCCCTTGTCGTGGAAGAAATCATAGACCTTTTGCGCCAAGCCGGCCGAAATCCCTTCGACCGCTTTCAGATCGGCCAGGTTGGCCCGGCCAACTGCTTTGGCGCTGCCGAAATGAGCCAACAGGGCACGTTTGCGCGCGGCCCCCACGCCGGGGATTTCATCCAGCGGTGTGGCCCCCACGGCCTTGGCACGCTTGGCTCGATGGGTGCCGATGGCAAACCGGTGGGCCTCGTCTCTTAGGCGCTGAATGAAATAGAGCACCGGGTCGTTGCGTTTCAGCGCAAAGGGCCTTTGGCCGGTGCGGTGAAATTCTTCCTTACCATGGTCGCGGTCAACGCCTTTGGCGACACCTATCATGGGAATCTCCTCGACCCCGTGCTGCGCCATAATCTCATGGACGGCGCTCACTTGCCCGGCGCCACCGTCAATCAGCAGCAGATCGGGCCACATTCCCTTGTCACGGTCGGGATCTTCTTTTTGCAGGCGGGTAAAGCGGCGGGTCAGCACCTCTTTCATCATGCCAAAGTCGTCACCGGGGGTCAGGTCATCTCCACGAATGTTGAACTTGCGATAGGCATTTTTCATGAAACCTTCGGGGCCGGCCACGATCATGCCGCCCACGGCATTGGTGCCTTGAATATGGGAGTTGTCGTAGACTTCGATCCGGTTTGGCGGGGCATCCAGATTAAATGCCTCGGCGATCCCGCGCAACAGTTTGGCCTGCGTGGCACTTTCCGACATCCGCCGGGCCAGGGATTCACGCGCGTTGCGTATGGCCCCTGCGACAAGTTCTTGTTTCTCACCACGCTGGGGCACAAGGATTTCTACCTTGCGACCGGCTTTTTCGGTCAGCGCCTCTTGCATCAGATCGGCGTTTTCAATGGAATCTGACAGGATCAACTGACGGGGTGGTTCCTTGTTGTCGTAGAACTGACCCAGAAACGCCTCCATCACCTCGGCGGCTGACACATCTGCCCCGACGCGGGGATAGAAGTCCTTGTTGCCCCAGTTCTGGTTGGCGCGGATGAAGAACACCTGAACGCAAGCCTGCCCACTGTCCATATACAGGCCGATCACGTCCGCCTCGGCCACACCGCGCGGGTTAATGCCTTGCGAGGTCTGCACCTGCGTCAGCGCCCTGATGCGATCGCGCAGGCCAGCGGCGCGTTCAAACTCCATCGCCTCAGACGCGGCCATCATCTGTTCGGCCAGCTCCTCTTGCACTTTGGTCGACCGGCCTGACAGGAATCGTTCCGCATCCTTGACGCTTTCACGGTAATCCTGATCCGAGATCAACCCGACACAAGGCCCAGAACACCGCTTGATCTGATAGAGCAGGCAGGGACGGGTGCGGCTTTCGAACATCGAGTCAGAACAGTTGCGCAGCAGGAAGGCCTTTTGCAGCTGGTTCAGGGTTCGGTTCACGGCACCCGCGCTGGCGAATGGGCCGAAATACGCGCCTTTTTCCTTTTTTGCTCCCCGATGCTTTTTGATCTGTGGAAAGACATGGTCCTTTGCCACCAGAATATTGGGAAAGCTTTTGTCGTCGCGCAGCAGGACGTTGTATTTCGGTTTGAGCTGCTTGATCAGGTTCTGTTCAAGCAGCAGCGCCTCGGTCTCGGTCCGGGTCGTCAGGAACATCATCGAGGCCGTGGCCGCAATCATCCGCTCGATCCGGCCAGAGTGTCCCGGTCTTGTATAGTTCGACACCCGTGCCTTCAGATTGCGCGCCTTGCCGACGTAAAGAACTCGGCTGTCCGCATCCAGCATCCTGTACACGCCAGGTGAACTGTCGAGCGTTTTCGCATATCGCTGGATGCAGGCGTATCCTGTCGACTGGGCGTCATTCTGAGAGCTGTTGGTGTCGTCTTGAGAGGTCATGGCCAAAATATGTGATTCTTTGACCATGGCTGCAATCTTGAGCGCTTCAGATCAAGGGAAAACAAATCCACGTATTCTGTGGATAACTGTGCAGATAACTTTTGTGGGGCTTGAATTTTCCCTTGTTTCATTAAGGATTCCTTGATTTGCTTAAAAAATAGGCACATATGTAATCTATTGAATTTAAACAGTAAAAATTTCTACACATGGCAAGTGTATGAAAAAAAAGACATTTTTGTAACGGATTGATAACAGAAATGAGAGCGGTGCAAAACTTCCAGCACCAAACGTTATTCCACGCCCAGAACATCCGGTGTCTGCCACCCCAAATGCTGTCCGCCATCCACGCAGAGAATCTGGCCGGTGACCGCATGAGCATCCAGGAAATACCCAAGTGCAGCGGTGATGTCAGAGGGGTTTGACCCACGTTCCAGAATGGTGTTGGCGCGCTGTGCTTTGAAGTGATCTTCGGATTGCCTGTGACCCTGCATCGTCGGTCCCGGTCCGATGGCATTGACGCGGATCGCCGGGGTTAGCGCCTGAGCTGCAGTACGGGTCAACGCCCATAGCCCCATTTTGGCGACGGTGTAGGACATGAATTCGGGCGTCAGTTTGCGGACCCGCATGTCGACCATATTTACAATCAGGCCCGTTGCCAGCGGCTCGCCCGTATCATCGGTTTCAGGTTCCAGACCCTGTTCAGCCATCGCCTGAGTCAAAACGAATGGCGCCCGCAGGTTGCTGTTCATGTGGCGGTCCCAGCTTTGCCGGGTGGCCGTGTGGATGTTGTCGTATTCAAATATCGAAGCGTTGTTGACCAGGCAGGTAATGGGTCCGCCCAGCGCCTCGGATGCGCGTGGCAGCAGGGCAGCCACGCTTGCTTCTTCTAACAGGTCGGCCTGCAGAGCTACCGCATTGCGGCCTAGGGCCCTGATTTCAGCGACAACCTTAGATGCCTCTTGTTCAGAGGAGGCGTAATGGACCGCCACGTCGTACCCACGCCCGGCCAGATAAAGGGCCATTGCCCTACCAAGGCGAATTCCGGCACCGGTAACTAGGGCTCGGGTCATGCGGCCTCTCTTTGTGTCACACCAACAAGGAAATAACGTAAACCGCGTAAAGGCTTGTCAACAGAATTCCCCATCCGCGGGTGATATCCCGTTTGAAAAATACAAAGGGGACCAAAAGGAGTGATGCGCCCAGCATGACCCAAAGATCAAATCGCAGGAATTCTGGATCAACAGGAATGCGCCCAAACAGGGTTGCAATGCCGACGATGGCCAACAGATTGAACATGTTGGACCCGATAACATTGCCCAATGCGACATCGGCTTGTCGGCGCAGTGCAGCCATAACAGTGGTCGCCAGTTCCGGCAGAGAAGTTCCCACCGCTATAAGTGTCAATCCGATTACAGTCTCGCTGACGCCGTAAGTGCGGGCAATGATTGTAGCGTTGTCGACCAGAAGATGTGCGCCCATCGGCAGGCCTATCAGTCCGAGCACCAGGTAGACTGAAATCTTCCAATAGGGCATGTCTGGATCGGCTTCTTCGAGGCCATCAAAATCGTCATCCTCGGCGCAGGCTTTGCCACAGGCCTTACGATGGGCATGGGCTTCTCGGAAGGCGGTCCATAGAACAAAGCTGAGAGCAGCCAGCAAAATCGCGCCGCTGAACAGGTTGAACACGCCGCAGAAGGCAAGGCCGATGAACAGAACGGTTGCCAGCAACATGAACACATAGTTCTTGCGGCTGTCGCATTCGCTGGTGTGCAGCGTGGCAAGCAGCGCAGGCAGGCCCAGCACCAGCAGGATATTGGCCGTGTTCGACCCCACAACGTTACCCAGGGCGATGCCCGGTGCGTTTTCCTTAATTGCACTGATTGCAATCAGAAGTTCTGGCGCCGAGGTGCCGAATGCCACGATCGTCAAACTAACGATCAACGCCGGTACTCCAATCCGCAGGCTGAGGTTCACGGCACCGCGTACCAGCGCATCACCCGCCAGCAACAGGATCAACAAACCGAGACCGGATAACAGCCATGCCGTCATGCGCGGCCTCCTTTTTCGCAGGCACAGGGACCTTTACCGATCCTGAACCGATGACAGCGCGGGCATCTTGCGGATTGCAGTTTTTTCTGCCCCGGGAACCGCAGTTTGCCGAACATTGCCAGGACGCCCATGGCAATCAAAAAGAGGGTCACGATCTTGATAATCACGCTACAAACCGAAACGTGCGTATGCGGCACGCTCCTCAAGTCCGGCAACCGCGTCCTGTGCCAAGGAGGCGCCGAACCGTGACCAGAATGGCTTGCGCAGCCCGTAACGGCGGAATTTTACTTTATCGCCAAACCGGTCCTGCATTTTGGGTTTGAGATGAGCGATGCCGTCGATCAGGCCAAGTTCATGCGCGCGGCGTGCCAGCCAGACTTCGCCAGTGAACAGATCAGCACCCGTTTCAAGCTTTGCCCCGCGTCGTGCTTTGACATGAGCAGTGAAGTTCTCGTGGATATCGCGTAGCAGGCCTTCAAGCCTTGCGACATCTTCAGGTTTTTCCGGGGCAAAGGGATCCAACATGGATTTCGAATGGCCCGCCGTGTGCACTCGCCGTTCGAAACCCTGCCTCTCAAGGAAAAGATGTGCGCCGAACCCCGAAGAGATCACGCCAATCGAACCCAGTACCGAACTGTCATCGGCGTAAATCTCATCAGCTGCCGCTGCCAACCAATAGCCACCCGAAGCTGCCACATCCTCGACAAATGCGAAGACGGGAACATCCAGTTCTTTCGAAAGACGCTGAATGCGCGCACCGATCAATGAACTTTGGACCGGGGATCCGCCGGGCGAGTTGACCTCAAGCGCGACGGCGGCAGGTTTGCCTTTGCGAAATGCTTTTTCGAGAACCGGTGCCAGAGTTGTGTCAGACATCGACCCGCGCCCGGACATGCCGATTGCACCCGACAAGCGCACGACCGAAACGGTTGGCTGTTTTTTGAGAAACGGCAGGCTGACCTTCATGGGTGCCGATGTAGAGTGCGCCCACGCGGTAAACAAGGGAGCGGCTGACCGTTATCGGTCGCGTGAACGTATTTACTGAAGGTGATGGGCAAAAATGCAACGCCGTCCATTGCCTAACTCCGGATGCGCCAGCCAGTTTTGAAGATCCATCCGATGATGCCCAGACACACGCCGGTAAACGCCAGTATGGCCAAAAGGCTGAACATGATCGGCACATCGGCCAGGCCGTAAAACGACCAGCGAAAGCCCGAGATCAGATAGACGACCGGGTTGAACAGGGTGATGGTCTGCCACAGCGGGGGCAGCATCGAAATCGAATAAAAGGTACCGCCCAGAAAGATCAGCGGTGTCACCACGAGTTGCGGAACCAAAGACATCTGTTCGAAATTGCTGGCCCAGATGCCGATGATGAAGCCCAGCAAGGAAAAGCTGAGGCAGGTCAGGACTAGAAATGTCGCCATGGCAAGCGGGTGTTCAATACGCAAATCCACAAAGAATGCAGAGGTCACAAGGATCACGACACCCACAAACAGCGATTTTGTCGCTGCCGCTCCGACATAGCCGATGACGATCTCGATGAAATTCACCGGCGCCGAAAGAAGCTCATATATCGTTCCCAGAAACTTTGGGAAATAGATCCCGAAAGAGGCGTTCGAGATCGACAGCGTCACAACAGATAACATGACCAGCCCCGGAACGATGAACGCCCCATAGGATACGCCTTCGACCTCTTGTATGCGGCTGCCAATCGCCGTGCCAAAGACAACGAAATACAGCGATGTCGACAGGACCGGAGATATGAAGCTTTGCGCAAGGGTGCGGAAGAACCGGGCCATTTCGAACCGGTAGATGGCAGTAATGGCGGACCAGTTCATGTGGCTTCTCCCGACACCATATTGACAAAGATCTCTTCAAGGCTGGACTGACGCGTCTGTACATCGCGTAAAATCAGCCCGGCCTCGGCCACATCGTTCAACAGGGTGGTGATGCCAGTGCGGTCGGCATTTGTGTCGTAGGTATAAACCAGCGCGTCACCCTTGCCATTCAGTTTGAGATTGTGTGCGGCCAGACTGTCGGGGACGGTTTGAATGGGCTGGGTCAGCATGACTTCGATCTGCTTCTTTCCCATCTGCGCCATCAAAGTGTCTTTGTCCTGAACCAGTAGCAGTTCACCCTTGTCGATGACGCCGACACGGTCGGCAATGGCCTCGGCCTCTTCGATATAGTGGGTGGTTAGAATGATGGTGACACCGGCCTGCTTCAACTCGGCCACGATTTCCCACATGTCTTTGCGCAGTTCGACATCAACACCTGCGGTCGGCTCGTCCAGAAACAGAACACGCGGCTCGTGTGCCAGCGCTTTTGCGATCAGAACCCGACGTTTCATACCGCCCGATAGTTCTTTGATCGCGTTTTTGCGTTTTTCCCACAAAGACAATTTGCGCAGAATTTCTTCGATACGTGCGTTGTTCTGCCCAAGCCCGAACAGCCCGCGCGACAATCGCACAGTGTTCCAGACCTTTTCAAAGGGTTCGAGCGCGATCTCCTGCGGAACCAAACCGATCATCCGGCGTGCTGCGCGAAAATCGGTCTGGATATCGTGGCCGCCGACGGTCACGCTTCCTGAGGTTGGCGTCGTTATTCCACACACGGTCGAAATCAGCGTGGTCTTGCCTGCACCGTTGGGACCCAGAAGAGCCAGGATTTCTCCCTGCTCGATGTCCAGAGACACGCCCTTTAGCGCCTCAAAACCTCCGGCATAGGACTTTCGCAAATCCCTGATGGACAGAATTGTTGTCATGCGCCTCCCCCGTTCTGGCGGCGACACTACCCTGCGAGTTAGCCACAGAACAGGCCCAATTCACACATTTTGCTCAGCTTTCCAATTGGCCTTTCCAGTCCGGGCTTGCATTTTCTGGCTGGCCCCGAAACCCTGCGCGGGCAGGAGGACTGGTATGTTAAGTGGAATTCGGATCATCGAAATCGAGGGCTTGGGCCCCGGTCCCTTTGCCGCCATGCTGTTGGCCGATCTTGGTGCAGATGTGATCACCATCCACCGCAAGGGTCAGGCCGCGACTCCGGGCATGCCCGAACAGTCAGTTCTGGATCGGGGCAAGCGGTCGATCAGCCTGAACCTCAAAGACCCGGCCGATCTGGATGTGGCCCGGCGCCTGATCGCCACGGCTGATGCACTGATCGAAGGGTTTCGACCCGGTGTGATGGAAAAGCTGGGCCTTGGCCCTGATATCTGTCGCGATCTGAACCCAAAGCTGATTTATGGCCGTATGACGGGTTGGGGACAGGACGGCCCCTTGTCCAAGAATGCCGGGCACGATCTGAACTATATCGCACTGTCCGGGGCGCTTTGGTATGCGTCGCAACCGGACCAACCGCCGCAAACCCCGGCCACTTTGGTGGGTGATATCGGTGGCGGTGCCATGTATCTGGTCGCGGGCATTCTGGCCGGATTGCTGAATGCGGCACGCACAGGAAAGGGCACGGTCGTGGACGCCGCTATTTATGACGGCTCGGCCCATATGATGAACCTGCTGATGAGCCTGCGCCAAACCGGAAACCTGTCAGATACGCGCGGACACAGCCTTCTGGACGGTCCCCATTGGAGCCGAACCTATGCCTGCTCTGATGGTGGATTTGTGGCGGTGCAGTGCCTGGAGCCGAAATTTTATGCCGAGTTCCTGCAGATATTGGACCTGTCTGGCGATCCCGAATTTCGGCAGCAATATGATGCTTCCACCTGGCCCGCGCTGACCCGGCGGCTGGCTGAAATCTTTGCTGGCAAACCACGTGATCATTGGGCGGCGCTGTTTGCAGCAAGTGACGCCTGTGTTGCACCGGTGCTCAACCCGTCCGAGGCGCAGAACCATGCCATGAACACAGCACGCCAGACCTGGCTTGCCCCCGACGGTATGCTACAGGCCGCCGCCGCGCCGCGGTTTTCCGAGCGGGAGTGGAAGCCCAGACCCAGCCCGCGCCGCGGAGATCATACACAAGACATACTGACCGAGCTGGACGCCCGACCCAAAGCCTAGCGGTTGCGCACTGCGTCGATCATACGCTGAACGTTGTCGGGATCGGCATCGGGCGTGATGCCATGACCCAGATTGAAGATATGCGGCCCTTTGGAGAATGCATCGACAATCCGCCGGGTCTCGTCCACCAGCGCTTGACCGCCGGTCACCATATGCGACGACGCCAGATTGCCCTGTACGCAACCATCCACCTGGACATGCTCGGCGCCCCATTCCGGCGAGACCGAATTGTCCAACGCGACGCAATCAACCCCCGTGGTTTTGGCGAACCCGATATAGCCATCTCCGGCCTCTCGCGGGAATCCGATCACCGGGATGCCGGGGTGACGTTCCTTGATGGCCTGGGTGATTACGCGGCACGGCTCGACCGCATATTTGCGGAACGCCTCACCCTTCAGCGATCCGGCCCAGCTGTCGAATATCTTGACTACCTCGGCCCCGGCCTCGATCTGGGCTGAAAGATATTCGATCGTGGCCAGCGTGATCCGGTCCAGCAATGCTTCGAACAGCGCAGTATTCCCCTCGCGCAGCGCATGGGCGGGGCCTTGATCCGGGGTGCCGCGTCCGGCGATCATGTAGGTCGCCACTGTCCACGGGGCGCCAGCAAAACCGATCAAGGTTGTCTCGGATGGCAATTCCCGTGACAGGATGCGCACTGTCTCATAGACTGGCGAGAGTGTTTCGTGGATATCCTCGACCGATTTCAGCGCATCAAACTCGGATTGTTGCGTGATAGTCGACAAACGCGGGCCTTCACCGGTGACAAACCAAAGATCCGCACCCAGCGCCTGTGGTACCAGCAGGATATCCGCAAACATGATAGCTGCATCGAACCCATAGCGACGGATCGGCTGCAATGTGACCTCGGCCGCAAGCTCGGGATTGTAGCACAGCGACAGGAAATCCCCGGCCTGCGCGCGCGTTGCACGATATTCTGGCAGATACCGCCCGGCCTGGCGCATCATCCAGATCGGAGGCACATCCTGCACCTGTCCTGCCAATGCCCGCAGCAGTTTCTTTGTTTCGGCCATCTGTGCCCCCAATCGTCTGGTTTGTGGCAACGGGTCTTCCTTCGGCGGCAATTTGTCAAGCTCTGCCCCCATTGTCAGGGCAATGTGACGCGACTAAAGCTGTGTCCATGACATTGACCCTGCCTTCACCCGCCTCACCGCTGAAAATCGGCACCCGTGGTTCGCCCCTGGCGCTGGCGCAAGCCTATGAAACCCGGCAGCGGTTAGGCACAGCCTTTGATCTGCCCGAAGATGCATTCGAAATCGTGGTGATCAAGACCACCGGCGACAATCGCGCGATGATCGACGCCGACCGCCCGCTGAAGGAGATCGGCAACAAAGGCCTGTTCACCAAGGAAATCGAAGAAGCGATGCTGCGAGGTGATATCGACATTGCTGTGCATTCGACCAAGGACATGCCGGTCGAACAGCCCGCGGGTCTTGTGTTGGACACGTTCCTGCCGCGCGAAGATGTGCGCGACGCTTTTATTTCGCCCAGCCTGAATTCTATTCATGACCTGCCCAATGGCGCGGTGGTTGGCACCTCGTCTTTGCGCCGCCGGGCTCAGCTGTTGAACCGGCGCCCTGACCTGAATGTGGTCGAGTTCCGAGGCAACGTGCAAACGCGCCTGAAGAAACTGACCGATGGCGTAGCGGATTGCACGTTTCTGGCGATGGCAGGTATCCGGCGCCTGAATATGGACGACGTTCCCGCAACTGCTATCTCGCCCGAGGATATGCTGCCCGCTATTGCACAAGGTACAATCGGTATCGAACGTCGCAGTGACGATCCCCGTGCTGCAGGGATGTTGGAGGCAATTCATCATAGCGAAACCGGGTATCGACTTTTGGCCGAGCGCGCCTTGCTGGCCGCGCTTGACGGGTCCTGCGAGACTCCGATTGCCGGGCTGGCTGATATCAGTGGTGGCATTCTGCGCCTGCGCGGAGAAGTCCTGCGCCCGGACGGGTCTGATTCTATCGCTGAAGACGCCACTGGCGTGATTGGTGATGGTGCAGAAATGGCGCGCGCAATGGCCGAAAAACTACTGACAAAGGCCGGCCCCGGGTTCTTTGATTGGAAGAATTGAAGAAAAATTTATTTAATGTGAACTAGTTCACTGTCGCGCTTCCAAAGATCAGGCATTAAGGATGCACACCGATTGAGAAATCGGGTTGGTCTCGAAGAAGTCGAAAGTTTTTGTTAGTCTGTCCATTTTTAAGTGGTATTCGAGGGGGCGAGACCAAACCCCGACATTCAGTCAGTAAGGGCCGCTGTCTCATTAAGACGGCGGCCCGTTTACTTTTGGGTGCCTTAAATCGCCGCGACGTCTTGAACCGCTTGCACAATCGCGGCCCGCTGGTGAAGCGATGTCAGTACATATAATTGCCTGGCTTCAAGACTGGATGCGCGGGTCAGTGGAATGATCCTCGTGCCATGGGGCTAGAAAATCCGTCGCATTTTCTTATCCGGCGTAAAGTGCAAGCGTTGATAGTACCTGTAAGAGGCGTAGAGTGCATCAGCGCACCGCTTCATTGTGACGATTACCGGAGACCAAAATGGCCGAGACTTTCGACGAAGATCTGTTCCTCAGAGGGCTGGAGCAACGCAAAAGCACCCTGGGCGCGGAATATGTTGAGAAAAACCTGGCTGCCGCCGACGATTTTACCCGGCCGTTTCAAGAGGCAATGACCGCTTGGTGCTGGGGTTTCGGCTGGGGCGACGATGTGATTGACGCCAAGACCCGGTCAATGATGAACCTGTCCATGATCGGCGCGCTGGGCAAGATGCACGAATGGGAACTCCACTGTCGCGGCGCCATCAGCAACGGCGTCAGCAAAGAAGAAATCCGGGCCATTATTCACGTGATCGGCATCTATTGTGGCGTGCCGCAGGCGCTGGAATGCTTTCGTGTCGCGCGCAAGGTTCTGGACGAGGCAGAGACAACCTCTGAGACATGATCATGAATTGAGCTGTGCCCAAGCTTCATCAAGCTGAGGGGATTTTCGGGCCCGGTTTGGCAGGTGTCTGAAACACACAACGGCGCCCTATATTTGCGGGTGTCGCAAGTTGCCGATTCCTCTGGTTCTCTTAGTCCGCGTTGTTGATCCGGCCGCGTAATTCTTCGGCCTCCTGCCGCGCGGCGCGCAACCCGTCCATGGCAGCGCCCAGTTCCGCCTCGGTCTGGGTGAGCTGATTGGTTAGCTCGGCCTCACGCTGTTGCAGATAGGTGATGGCCTGATCGCGGGTTTCTTCGGCCTCATGCAATTCCTGGCTCATGCGATCCAGATCGGCGACGTCGCTTTGGCGAACACGAGACAGACGATGGGCCAGCCAGTTGGCGAACCACCCCATGCAGAAGGCTGCGAACAGGATGATGGCGGTGGCAATGATGAATTCTATTCTGTTCAACTTACTGATCCTCTGCGCCGGTATCTACGGCGCCTTCTGGCGTCTCTGTCTCGGCCTCCAGCGCCTCAAGCCCGGTCTCGGAATTGGCAATGGGCTCGGGCCGGATCAGGCGGAATTCAATGCGACGGTTTTCTTCTCGGCCTGCCTCGGTATCGTTGTCTGCGATCGGTTGCGTTTCACCATATCCCACGGCCGAGTAGCTTGACGTTGGGATGCGGCGTCCGCGCAACTCATTCAGGATCGACTGAGCCCGCGCCTGGCTGAGTTGCTGGTTCATCTCTTCGCGGCCCTGACTATCTGTATGGCCCTGAATTTCAATCCGGATGGGGCCGCATTCGCGCAGAATCTCGGCGATCTGATTGACGGTATCGCGCGAATCCGCTGCAACCGTGGCCGATCCCGGTTCGAATGCGATTTTGCTGCTGGCCTGAACCTCAGCAAGCTGGTCTTCGCACAGCTCTGGGTCGGGCAGGCTGTCTGCGGGTTTCGGCGGCTCTTGATAGGTGATCGAAAGGGTGAAACCTTTGGCATCCCCCAGCTTTTCCGACAGCAATCCGGCGATACGGGCTTTGGCGTCCGGGTCGTAGCTGACCCCGCTGAGAGAAACGTCGTCAGGGGTAACAGTCAGAGCGCCGTTATGCAGCAGAGACAACGCTTCCAGCCCCGCCAGAACGCGCACCGGCCAGTCTGCGGGTAAGTCGGAGGCGATGCGGGTGGCGGTATAAACCTGTTCCGATCCAAATGCCGCGCGGGCAAAACTGTCGGCCATGTCGCGCGATGTCTCATTGCTCAGACGACCGCGCATTTGGACCAGCCCTTCGGGGCTGCGCGTGGTCGAGAACTCGGGGGGGCCGGTGGAGTCGTCGGTTTCGGGTTCGGGCAGGACGGCGTGCAGGGCGAAAACCTCGGGCAGCGCATTTTCCAGCTCGCCCACCACACGGTCAAAGACCCCAGCCTCTGTTCCCTGCGCCGCCACCAGCGTGATATCCGCATCCGAAATCGTGACCGAACCCTGACCAATCTCGGACAGGGCGCGAATGCTGAGCGTTGCCGCTTCGGGCCAACGGGGTGAGGGCACGCCCAAACCGATTGTACAGCTAAACGGGCCGGCAAGGCCTGCCTCTTTGGCAGCAGCGACGATGGCATCCCGCGCTTTTTCATTCTGGGCCGAGCAGGCATCGAACTGGCCGCCGTTGGCATCAATCAGGTAGCGCAGTGTAAAGGGGGTGATTACGGGGCGCGGAGCCGAGATCGACAACCCGATTCGCAAACTGGGAGGTGCTGCGCGGGTCAGGCTCTGTTCCAGTCGTTCTTTTTCCCGCAGGCTGTCTGCAATGGCGGTGATTTTCACCAAACCGGGGCTGGCCGATATTTTGGCGCGCGGCAGGCGGGTCAACGCTTCGAGCGCATAGTTCAACGCGTCGTCCCAGCCTTCGGGTATAGGGTAATCCGCCGTTTCCATCAGGTCCGAAACGGTGTCGCCGTCCATCCGGCGCAACCTTTCGATCAGCTCGCTGCGGTCTTGGCTTGCGGGTATCAGACCAATAATCGAAATACCGCTGTCGTTTCGCAAAATTTCAGCGGAAAAGCGCGGTGCTGCCAGTTGCCGGGTGGGGGCGACCTGCATGTCATCAATAACGCGTGAGGTATCAACCTCGGTCCCGGCTGCGGTCAGCGCATTGAACCGCGTTGCTTCGTCAATGGCTGTGCCGGTCAGGACAACGCGCAGGCCATCGGATTCGACTTCGGCCCAGTCATGCCCTTTTAGGTCAAGCGCACGCCGCACGGCGAGTTCCGACGCTTCTTCGACTTTGGTTACCGCATATCCTGCGGCCACGAGCGAAAGGCTGGCCGAAACGAGGAATATCAGGGAGGCAGCTAGGAAATAGGGCAGGCGCATGTGCGGGCAGACGACTCCTGAAGTTATTGAGCAGGACTCTTACAGAGGCCCGCGCCGAGGTGCAATCAGAGCAGCACAGCAATGCAAAGGAAGATCAGCGGAATAAGGCCGGTGTCACGATTGGCGCGGAAAAGTTGCAGTAATTTGGCGTTGTCTTCAGTGTCCAGCCCACGCAGTTGCCACGTCATGTGCCATCCCATCGCCCAAGGTCCGGCAAGTGCCACGAACATGGCTGTAATCGGCTCCTGCCCTGTCATGGCGTCGATAATGGCCAGCGCCATTAGGGATACAGTGGCGACCAGGAAATACTTTAACCAATGCGCAGTATTTGTCCCGAACAGGCGGGCGGTGGATTTGATACCGATCAGCTCGTCATCCTCGGCGTCCTGATGCGCATAGATCGTGTCGTAGAACAGCGTCCAGGCGATGCCGGCCAGGTACAGAGTGATAGCCGGGCCGCCGACCGTTCCAGTATGCGCGGCCCAGGTCAGCAGGATGCCCCAGTTGAAGGCCAGTCCTAGAAATACCTGTGGCCACCAGGTGAACCTTTTGGCGAAGGGGTAGACAGCGACGGGCAACAGGGACAGCACGCCCATGGCGATGGCGGCCTGGTTGAAGCTCAGCAGAACCAACAATGCCAGCAGGCATTGCAGCACCATCCAGATCGCGGCCTGCCGAACACTGACCTGCCCAGAAGGGATCGGGCGCGACCGGGTCCGTTCCACCTTTGCATCAAAGTCGCGGTCCGAAATGTCATTCCATGTGCAGCCCGCGCCGCGCATCAAAAAGGCACCGATGGCACAACCGATGGCGATCCAGAGGTCCTCCCACCGCGGGGTGCCGTCGCTGAGGATGGCCAGCGCCAGCCCCCACCAGCAGGGGATCAGCAGCAGCCATGTGCCGATAGGCCGATCAGCCCGGCTCAGCCGCAGGTAAGGGCGCGAGAATTCCGGCGCATAGGTGTCGACCCAGTTGCCGCTGACCGCATCAGCGACCTGACCGTCTGGTGTTGGCGCATTGCCTTGCATATGTAAGGTCTCATGAGTGCAAAGATCAGACTGTATGTAGAGCACCCTTTGGGTCCGGGGCAATCGGTAGAATTGACGCGCGAGCAGGCACATTACCTGTTCGGTGTCATGCGCCTGGCTGTGGGGGGGCAGGTTGCCTTGTTTAACGGACAGGACGGAGAATGGCAGGCCGAAGTGGCCGAAGCGGGAAAGCGTGGCGGTGTACTGACCTGTGTCGAACAGACCAAACCGCTGCAACGGCCACCTGACCTGTGGTTCCTGTTCGCCCCGATCAAAAAGGCACGCACCGATTTCATCGTTGAAAAGGCGGCGGAAATGGGTGCGGCGCGGATCATGCCGGTGCAGACAGAATTCACCAATTCCGAACGTATCCGTCAGGACCGCTTGCAGGCCCACGCGGTAGAGGCCGCCGAGCAATGCGGCGGTACCTTTGTGCCCGAGGTCGCCGATCTGCAGCGGCTGGACCGAGTTCTGGATAGCTGGCCCGAGGGGCGTCAACTGATGTTCTGTAACGAGGCCGAGGTCGGCTCGGCCCTGCGCCTGGCGGCGAATGAAAAGGGGTTGCCATGGGCGATCCTTATCGGACCCGAGGGCGGCTTTTCCCAACGTGAACGCGCCCGGCTGACCGCCTTACCCTATGCCCATGTCGTCAGTCTTGGCCCGCGTATCCTGCGCGCGGATACAGCAGCCGTTGCGGCTCTGACCATGTGGCAGCAGGCGTTGGGGGACTGGTCATGATTTGGCGTCTCGCGCAGGAGGCGGATGTACCGAAGATCGACCAGTTTCTAATGCGCCACATTCAGACGTCGATGTTCCCCTTGGCCAATCTGCGTGATTTTGGATTGCGGGGCACGGACCGACGTGCCGTTAATATCTGGGTGTTGGGCGATGACCCCCGGGCTGTTTTCTCCATCACGAATGAGGGCATGGTTTTACCGCAATGTCCCGATTGCACAGATGAAGAACTGGCCGCTGCGATTGATCTGATCCGGGGGCGTGCCTTGTTTGGAATGGCGGCTGAGGCAACACAGGCCCGCCGGATCATGCGTCTTGCGGGGTGGGAAGATCGGCCGGCAACGCTGAACAGCGATGAACCGGGTTTCACGCTGGATTTGGAACAACTTGCTATTCCGGATGCTACAAGCGCAAAATTGGTGCCTTTGGGTGCGTTTGATCGTGAAATCGTCGTAAGGTGGCGGTCTGACTACCTGATCGAAGCAATGGAATTCAATTCGTCACGAGCGCAAAAACAGGCTGGCTTGGATTACGACGCCTATATCGAACGCGATTCTCATCGTGTGTTGCTGGTCGACGATCGGCCTGTCGCCATGACTGGTTTTAACGCGCGCTTGCAAGAAGTCGTGCAGATTGGTGGGGTCTTTACACCTCGTGAAATGCGCGGCCGTGGATATGCGCGTCTGGCCGTCGCGCTGCATCTGGAGGAGGCGCGCCGTACGGGTGCGAAACGCGCGGTTTTGTTTGCGGCTTCCGATTCCGCTGCGCGTGCTTATATCGGTATCGGTTTTCAATCCGCGGGGCAGTACTCGCTCATCCTGTTCATAAACCCAGAGGATACCGCATGAGTTTCATCCGACCCGAAGCGAAACTGGCCCTGTGGCGCTGGCGCGAAGTGCTGGTTGCCGGTGTCATTCTGTTGGTTGGCCTCAGCTGGATCAGCGGCCCGGGTGGGTTGCTGGGCTGGTTGGGCTGGGTTTTGGTGGCGGTGTCGCTTGCACTGGCCGTGATCGGGGTTCAGCGCGCCAGGTTTCGCACCGGCGTCGGTGGCCCCGGAGTTGTGACCATCGACGAAGGCCAGATATCCTATTTTGGCCCGCTGGACGGTGGCATGGTAGCGACGCGGGAAATCGAACGGTTGGCGTTGGACCCATCCTCGAATCCGGCGCATTGGGTGTTGGAACAGCCTGGCCAGCCGACACTTCACATTCCTGTGAATGCCGAAGGGGCCGAAGCGCTGTTTGACGTGTTCTCGGCGCTGCCGGGGTTGAAAACAGAACACATGTTGTCGGAATTGAACGGTGGGGCCGTACATCCCGTAGTAATTTGGGAGCGTCAGCCGATGCGCCCTGCGCATATGCGGTTGCATTGACACCGCTGTCGTTTGCGACCACGACTGACCAACAAGACAGACACATCAGGATCGGAGCACGGTTCATGTCCATCCCCCAGTCCGGCGGCGGACCGATCGAACGCCACGAGCAACTTGCCGAATATTTGGAAGCGGGCTGCAAGCCCAAAGCCGATTGGCGCATCGGAACCGAACATGAAAAGTTCGGCTATTGTAAAGACTCACTGAAACCGCTGCCATTCGAAGGCACGCGGTCGATTGTGGCGGTGCTTGAAGGGCTGCGTGACAGGCACGGCTGGGCCGAGGTGCGCGAGGCCGGGCATCTGATCGGTCTGGAAAAAGACGGCGCCAATGTCAGCCTTGAACCGGGCGGCGCGCTGGAATTGTCGGGTGCTCCGCTGGAAACCATCCACGAGACCTGCGACGAGGTGAACACCCACCTGCGCGAGGTTAAGGATATCGCTGATGAAATCGGCGTGGGCTTTATCGGTCTGGGCGCGGCCCCGATCTGGACCCATGAGCAGATGCCTCTGATGCCCAAAGGCCGTTATCGGCTGATGAACGATTACATGGAGAAAGTCGGCTCGATGGGTCGTGCCATGATGCGGCGCACCTGCACGGTTCAGGTCAATATCGACTTTGGGTCCGAGGCCGACATGGTGCAGAAACTGCGCGTCGCGCTGGCTTTGCAGCCGGTGGCGACCGCGCTGTTTGCCAATTCACCCTTCTTTGAGGGCAAGCCCAACGGCCAGAAAAGCTGGCGCAGCCATATCTGGCGGCACCTGGACGATGCGCGCACCGGCATGCTGCCCTTCGTGTTCGAAGAGGGCTTTGGGTTCGAGCGCTACGTGCAATACGCGTTGGATGTGCCGATGTACTTTGTCTATCGCGATGGCCAGTATATCAACGCGCTGGGCATGTCCTTCCGTGACTTTCTGCAGGGCAAACTGCCCGCGCTGCCGGGTGAAACACCTACCCTGTCTGATTGGGCCGATCACCTGACCACCGCCTTCCCCGAGGCGCGGATCAAGAAATTCATGGAGATGCGCGGCGCGGATGGTGGCCCGTGGCGGCGTCTGTGCGCGCTGCCTGCCTTCTGGGTTGGCCTGACCTATGATCAGGGCGCGCTGGATGCGGCCTGGGATCTGGTCAAGGGCTGGGATGCCGAAACGCGCGAGGAACTGCGCGTTCAGGCGGCCGTCAATGGCCTGCAGGCGCAGGTTGGCGACATCAACATGCATGATCTTGCCCGCGAAGTGGTTGCGATCTCGGAAAGTGGTCTCAAGGCCCGGGCCTATCCCGGCGCAGGTGGTCTGGTTCCCGATGAGACACATTTCCTGAACGCGCTGAAGGAGAGTCTCGATACCGGCAAGGTTCCGGCGGATGAGTTGCTGGAACACTACAATGGCGACTGGAACGGCGACCTGACCCGAATTTATCCCGAATACAGCTATTGACCCACCGCGTCCCGCTTGCATTCGCGGGGCGGGGCCGATAGCAGGTTGGCGACCAAATTCAGAGGGCGTCATGGACGATCTTAAGGCAAAATATCTGGGGCAAATCGCCGAGGCGGGCGATGAGAACGCGCTTGAGGCGATCCGCGTCGCCGCCGTGGGCAAAAAGGGCGAGGTCGCGCTGAAGATGCGCGAGCTGGGCAAGATGACCCCCGAGGAACGTCAGGTCGCTGGCCCCGCGCTGAACGCCCTGAAGGATGAGATCAACTCGGCCCTGGCCGCCAAGAAAGCCGGTCTTGCCGATGCCGCGCTGGACGAACGTCTACGCACCGAATGGCTGGACGTTACCCTGCCGACGCGCGCGCGCCGCCAAGGCTCGATCCACCCGGTCAGCCAGGCGACCGAGGAACTGACTGCGATCTTTGCCGAACTGGGTTTCTCGGTGGCTGAAGGGCCGCGGATCGAGACCGACTGGCACAATTTCGACGCCCTGAACATCCCCGGCCACCACCCCGCGCGCGCCGAGATGGACACGTTCTATATGCACCGTGCCGAGGGCGACGAGCGCCCGCCGCATGTGCTGCGCACCCATACTTCGCCGGTCCAGATCCGCTCGATGGAGCTGCAGGGCGCGCCGATCCGCATCATTTGCCCGGGCGGCGTCTACCGCGCCGACTATGACCAGACCCACACGCCGATGTTCCATCAGGTCGAAGGTCTGGCCATCGACAAGGACATCTCGATGGCGAACCTGAAATGGGTTCTGGAAGAATTCGTGAAGGCGTTTTTCGAGGTCGACGATGTCGAACTGCGTTTCCGCGCCTCGCACTTCCCCTTCACCGAACCGTCGGCCGAGGTCGATATCCGTTGTTCCTGGGATAACGGCCAGCTGAAGATCGGCGAGGGCGACGACTGGATGGAGATTCTGGGCTCGGGCATGGTCCACCCCAAGGTGATCGCCGCCGGTGGAATTGATCCCGAGGTCTATCAGGGCTTTGCGTTCGGGATTGGGATCGACCGTCTGGCGATGCTGAAATACGGTATTCCGGATTTGCGGGCGTTCTTTGATAGCGATCTTCGGTGGCTGCGCCACTACGGCTTTGCGGCGCTGGATATGCCGAACCTGCATGGTGGTTTGAGCCGGTAGGTGTATCCACTAGGCGTATATCTGGCTCGATACATCGAATGGTGGCGCCGCCGTGTAGCCAATGCTCCCTTTTTGTGGATGGTTGGAATAATTGTTGCGGGAAACTTTCTTCAATATTTGGCTATCCGTTTCTTCGGATCGGTTTTTGCGTGGGCATTACCAATTGTAGGGCTTGCTCTACTGCCCGGCCTTTGGGCGTCTTTTTCGATTTTTTCAAATAAAATGAACCAAATGAAAGAGGCGCAAAGGCAAAAAGATATGGGTAAAAAACTCATTGATGAATACGCAAAACAAAAATCGAAGTAGTCTCCTCTGTCTAGTTCAGGCTTTGAATTGCAAAAAACTGGTGCGGAGCAAAGGCCGATAGGCCGCCGCGCCATCGCCAGACCGCCCGCACGGGCTGGCGATTTGTCTCAGCTAGCGCAACGCTCGAACAGCGCACGGATTTTGCTAAGATAAACTTCCCTCCACAGCCCAAGGATCGCCACCCCACGGTCTGGCGATAGCGCGGCTTGTTTCAGCCTCCCACGGGGTTGTGACGTGACTTCGTGCGCTGGCCGGGTAGGCTCCGAGTTATGTTCCGGATTCTGACCTGCCTGTTTTTCCTGATCCCGCTCCAAGCTGTAGCAAATGGCTGCCACGGCGACACAGCCTGCCCGCTGGGCGACCGTTCCTATCATGTGCTTGAACCCGATGGCTGGGACGGCGAAACCCTTCTGCCGGTATTGCTGCACTTCCATGGTTGGGCGCGGCAGGGGGATGTGGTGGTCAACCACGAAAGGATCGCAGGGGCCACCAAACTGCGCGGCGTGCTGCTGGTGGCCCCGAACGGGCGCGGCAAAAGCTGGGATTTCTGGACGTCCGACACTGATGACGTCCCCTTTGCCGATCGGGTGCTAGAGGATGTGGCGACGCGCTATCCGATCGACCCGGATCGCATCTATGTCTCGGGCTATTCCTATGGCGGTGCGATGGCGTGGCGCTTTGTCTGTCAATCCGGCGATGATATTGCGGCCCTGCTGGCGGTGGCTGGTAGCATTCGCCAGACCGAGGATTGCTCGCAAGCCCCGCGCCAGGTGCGCCATGTGCATGGGTTGGACGACACGGTGATGGATTTTCCCTTGGGTCCGGGCGGGGACACGACCTATCCGGTGGCGTTGTGGAAGGCGAAGTTCGATTGCAACGGTGCAACCCCGCGTGGCGATTGGAGCGTGAAGCCTTTCCTGACCCTCAGCCGTCTGGAATGGACCGATTGCGCGCAGGGGCAGGTTACGTTGGACACGCATCCGGGCGGGCATTTCATCCCTCATGGCTGGATCGGCTGGCAGTTGGATGAGCTGGCCGGACGAGCGCCGGTCTATCCCTGACCCGTTTGACAGCCCCCTACATCCGGGGTCATCTGCGCAGGCCATCTGACCAAGGAGCCTTGCCCGATGAAACCCCTGCTGGTGACCGCCGCGATCCTGGCCGCAACCTCTGCCCTGGCGCGTGATGCCTATCCGCCTGTTGATGTGTTGCTGCAAACGGACAAATCCGTGATCGGAGAGGCGCTGGAATACCCGGACGGCACGCCGCAGATCACCATGGCCATCATTACCATGCAGCCGGGTCAAGTGACCGGTAGTCACCGACATAATGCTCCGCTGGTGGCCTATGTGCTGGAAGGGGAAATCACTGTCGATTACGGCGCGGCGGGGACAAAGACCTACAAAGCCGGTGATGCCTTTGTCGAAGCGTTCCGATCCCCGCATGTGGGGGCGAATACTGGCGAAAGCATCGCGCGGATTTTGGCGGTGTTTGCCGGATCGGATAGCGTCGCCAACACAGTTGCCGAACAGTAGGTGATCATGTGGCACACGGCCTCTTTCCCCTTGTCTGAATATCCGTTACACGCGGGCTGACCCAAGATTATGCGGAATACGACCGATGAAATTCACCCTTTCCTGGCTCAAGGATCACCTGGACACTGACGCGTCGGTCGATGAGATCGCCGAAACGCTGACCGATCTGGGGCTCGAAGTCGAAGAGATCGTCAATCCGGCGGACCGACTGGCGGGCTTTACGCTGGGAAAAGTGACCCATGCCGAACAGCACCCTGATGCCGACAAGCTGCGGGTCTGTACGGTTGCGACGGATGAGGGTGATCTGCAGATCATCTGCGGCGCGCCCAATGCGCGCGAAGGTATCACTGTCGTGGTCTGCAAACCGGGCATGTATATTCCGGGCCTGGACATCACCATCAGCGTCGGCAAGATCCGCGGTGTCGAAAGCTTTGGCATGATGGCCTCGGAGCGCGAGCTGGAGCTGTCGGAAGAGCATGACGGCATCATCGAGCTGCCCTCGGGTGAGGTCGGCGATCAGTTCGTTGACTGGCTGGCCGAGAATGATCCCGCAAAGGTCGATCCGATGATCGAGATTGCGATCACCCCGAACCGTCCCGATGCGCTGGGCGTCGCCGGGATCGCGCGCGATCTGGCGGCACGCGGGGTCGGCACGCTGAAAGAGCGCGACTATGTGCCGGTGCCGGGCGATTTCGTCAGCCCGATCAAGGTGACGATTGATGATGACACGCTGGACGGAGCACCTCATTTCACCGGGCGTCTGATCAAGGGTGTCAAGAACGGCCCCAGCCCGCAGTGGCTGCAGGATCAGTTGAAGGCGATCGGCCTGCGTCCGATCTCGGCCTTGGTGGATATCACCAACTATATGACCTTCGACCAGAACCGTCCGCTGCATGTCTTTGATGCGGACAAGGTTCAGGGCAACCTGCGCGTACATAGGGCCAAGGGCGGCGAAAAGCTGGTGGCGCTGGACGAAAAGGAATACACGCTGCAACCCGGCATGATGGTGATTTCGGACGACAACGGCCCGGAATCCATTGCAGGGATCATGGGCGGCGAAGAAACCGGCTGTACCGAGGGTACCGTGAACGTCTTCCTCGAAAGCGCGTTTTGGGATCATGTGCAAATTGCACTGACAGGCCGGGCGTTGAAAATCAACTCGGATGCGCGCTACCGGTTCGAACGGGGTGTTGATCCGGAATATACGCTGGAAGGGCTGGAACAAGCGACGCAGATGATCCTGGATATCTGCGGTGGCGAGGTCTCTAAAGTGGTTGAGGCGGGCAAAGCGCCGAACCATGCGCGATCCTACAAGTTGGACTCGGCCCGGGTGCAATCGCTGGTCGGGATGGTCATTCCCGAAAGCGAGCAGCGCCAGACCCTGACCCGTCTGGGTTTCCGCCTTGAAGGTGAGATGGCCCATGTCCCCAGCTGGCGCCCCGATGTCATGGGCGAGGCTGATCTGGTGGAAGAGGTCGCACGGATTGCGTCCCTGACCAAGCTGCAAGGCAAGCCGCTGCCGCGTGTGACCGATGGTATTCCGAAACCGGTTATGACGGCCACGCAGCGCCGCCAATCGATGGCGCGTCGCACCTGTGCCGCCTTGGGTTATAACGAATGCGTCAGCTATACCTTCATTGATCAGGCCGCCGCTGCGCTGTTTGGCGGTGGCGATGAGGCGACGCAGTTGGAAAACCCGATTTCGTCCGAGATGAGCCATATGCGCCCCGATCTGTTGCCCGGTCTGCTGCAAGCTGCCGCCCGCAATCAGGCGCGCGGCTATGCGGATGTGGCGCTGTTTGAAGTTGGCCCAGTTTTTCACGACGGCGAGCCAGGCGATCAGAAAATCCAGATTACCGGCCTGCTGGTCGGTCGCGACGGCCCCAAGGATGTGCATAGCGCCACACGCCCGGCGGATGTGTTCGACGCCAAGGCAGATGCCGAGGCCGTTTTGGCCGCCATCGGCGCACCCGCCAAGGTTCAGATCCTACGCGAGGGCGACGCCTGGTGGCATCCGGGTCGGCACGGCAAAATTTGTCTGGGTCCGAAAAAGGTACTGGGCGTTTTCGGCGAGTTGCATCCGCGTGTGTTGCAGGCGATGGACATCAAGGGCCCGGCGGTGGCTTTCACTATCTGGCCGGATGAGGTGCCTCTGCCGCGTAAATCCGGGGCGACCCGCGCGGCGCTGGAACTGCGCGATCTGCAGGCGGTCGAGCGTGACTTTGCCTTTGTCGTCGATGAAGGCGTCGAGGCACTGACGCTGGTGAATGCCGCTGCCGGGGCCGACAAGGCGCTGATCGAAGATGTGCGCGTCTTTGATGAATTCATTGGCGGCAGCCTGGGTGAGGGCAAGAAATCTCTGGCCATCACCGTTCGGCTGCAGCCGACAGATGCGACGCTGAAGGAAAAAGATATCGAAGCGGTGGCTGAAAAGATCATCGCCAAGGTGTCCAAGGCAACAGGCGGCGTTTTGCGCGGCTAACGCCATAGTAATCCAAATGCAAAGCGCGCCCTTCGGCGCGCTTTTCTCGTTTCTCAGACGCCAGTGTTGCCGTGCTGCAACGTCCCTGCGTCCTGAAAATCCAGGGGTTGAGTGGAATCACCCCCTGGCCGTAAGCCCAGCCCCCTGATGCAATTACAATCCGGAGTCGGCCCAATGCCAGATCCCAGCCTCGCAAAAGCAATGCCCAAACCCTGATTGCCCGCCAACTGACCGGCGGGCCTTTTTCCCGTTGGAGAGTTGTCATGAAACGCCAAGACATCTCGATGATCCGGCAGATTCTGCCGGAAGAGATGCCATTCTACTATTATACCGACCGGCAAAGCCCCTGGTTGCTGTGCCAGTCGATGGAGGCCGAAATGTCGGTTTCGGATCTAAAGCAATCGGGGCTGTCCCGTTTGCTGGCGCGTCCTTTGCTGAAACCCATGATCGCGCGGTGCGGCGGGGTTTTGCGGCGGCACGATGTGCTGGCCGTGGCCCATGCGGATCGCGCCGTGCGTCTGAAGGGGCTAAGCCCTGCGGCGTTCCATGGTTTAGAAGCGGTCTATCAGTCCGAATGGCTGGATTTCTGCCTGAGCTTTGAGCGCTGGTCTGGTGAACAAACCACGCGCAAGGCGCATAATCTTGTGGTGCAGTTGGGCTTCCCGACCGAGCATGCCGAGCTGTTGTGGAAATTCGAACAGCGCGCGGCGGTAGGTGCGTTCCAAAGCTGTTGGCACCCGGTACGCACGCATGGCCGTCCGACTCTGGCCTGGTGCCGCTTGGATATAGATTTAACAAGTGGCTATTGTCTGATTGAAGAAATTCAGTCCGACTGGTTGCGCTTTGTCGGCCATGCCCGGCGTCGACTGCAATGCCGGGCGCCCCGGTCGCGTGAGTTGCGTTTGACGCGTGAATACGAGCAGGCGCTGCAGCAGAAATACGCGAAAATATGGGCCGAGGTCATGATGTTGGCAGTGTTGGTGCTGCTGCGCGACGAATTCGCCATTCGCGAAGTCTGGATGCACCAGCCAGAACCGGGCGCGCAGCTGAAAGGGATCACCTGGGGGCGGTTGCCGCCGCGGTCGATCTATACCCGTTTACCCCGCAGTTTCGGGTTCGAGCCAACATCCGAGATGCCGGGGTTTCTGGGAAGCAAGCAGCGCAGCGCGGCCCGTAGGGCAGTTCCCAACGGGCAGCCGGTGTTTTGGAGGCTAGCTTTCTGAGCCCCCCTTGGGTCAGGTCCATTTTGTCTTTAGGGTCGCCAATAAAATCAAAGGAGAAATCAATGGGCCTGAACGTCTACCTGTCCGGAGAGATACACACCGACTGGCGCGAGCAGATCATTGACGGGGCGAAAGGGTTGGACATTTCGTTCAACAGCCCTGTCACGGTTCACGAAGCTAGCGACGATTGCGGCGTTGCAATTTTGGGGTCCGAGCCAAACAAGTATTGGCATGACCACAAGGGTGCGATGGTCAATGCGATCCGAACCCGCAAGGGCATTTCAGACGCGGATGTCGTGGTCGTCCGCTTTGGCGATCAATACAAGCAATGGAACGCAGCCTTTGACGCGGGATATGCGGCGGCTTTGGGCAAGTCGATCATCGTAGTGCACGGGCCAGATCATCAGCACGCGTTGAAAGAGGTGGATGCAGCCGCCCTGGCTGTTGCTGAACATCCCTCGCAGGTGGTGGATGTGTTGCGGTATGTTCTGACGGGCAAGCTTCCAAGTTAAATGGATGGGGTGAGGTATTGCCTCACCCCACACGTGTTAACCTGGGGAAGGAATCTGCAGCCCGCGCTGAACGGCGGGACGCGCAAGAAACCGATCAAGATAAGGTTGGAGATTTGCGTACTCATCCCAGCCAACAATGTCTCGGGCACCATAAAAATCCAACCCGCGCAGCCAGGGGACGATTGCAATGTCGGCGATCGAGTAATCCCCGGAGATCCATTCCTGGCCATCAAGTTGATTGTTCACGACATTCAAAAGCCGCTTTGCCTCGTTGAGATAACGCTCACGGGGGCGCGGATCTTCGATCTCTTTCCCGGCGAATTTGTGGAAAAAGCCAAGTTGCCCAAGCATGGGACCAATTCCACCCATCTGGAACATGAGCCATTGGGTAATGCGATGTCTGTCGCTTTGTGTCTGGCCCATGAATTTCCCTGACTTCTCGGCCAGATACAACAGGATCGCACCGCTTTCAAACAGGCCCAGGGGATGTCCATCAGGACCGTTCGGGTCAATGATTGCAGGGATTTTGTTGTTTGGGTTCAGCGACAGGAACTCGGAGCTTTTGACATCCGCATCCGCAAGCGTGACCAGATGCGCCTCGTAGGGCAGGCCGGTTTCCTCAAGCATGATCGAGGCTTTGACGCCATTAGGCGTCGGATAAGAATAGAGCTGAATGACCGAAGGGTCTTTGGCGGGCCATTTGTCTGTAATGGAATAAGACGCAAAATGTGTCATAGGGTCTCCTGAATAAGCCGATTGGGGAAAAATAGTCACGATTTCCCATAAAAACATACATTTTATAGTGCAATTAGCGCACAGTTGCCGTGCGTTTAGGCGCATAAAAAATGACAACAGGGAAAGAGGGAAGTTATGTTCCAGGAGTTCAAGACATTCATTGCCAAAGGCAATGTTATGGATATGGCGGTGGGTATCATCATTGGAGCCGCATTTACCGCAATTGTTACGTCGCTTGTTGGCGATCTGATCAATCCATTGATTGGTCTGTTCACGGGTGGGGTTGATTTCACCAACAACTACTCCGTTCTGGCCGGTGATGTCGCCGAAGGGGCGAGCTTGGAAGCGGCGCGGGAAACCGGTGCTTCTGTTTTTGCATATGGTGCGTTCATCATGGCGATCATCAACTTTCTGATCATCGCCTGGGTGGTTTTTATGCTGGTCAAGATGGTGAACCGGGTGAAAGAGGCGGCAGAAGAGGAAGCACCGGCGGAAGAAGAAGCGCCAGCCGGGCCAAGCGAGCTGGACATCCTGATGGAAATCCGCGACGCACTGAAAAAGTGACTCCTGCAGTTACGGCAGAAGAGGAGCCCACCAGATAGGTGGGATTCAATTAACGATCTGAAAGCAGAAGGAAACCCGAATTGGAGCAGACGATGGAAATGGCAAATCAAGCCATGGATATGGCAAACGGCTATGTGCCAATCTTGATGAGTGCGGGCAAGGCTCTGATTGTTCTGATATTGGGCTGGATTGCGGCAGGAATGATCGCTGGGGTTGTTCGCCGCCGTATCAACAAAACGCCCCATATTGATCCGACGCTGGGCAATTTTGCCGCCAGCATGATCAAATGGGCCATTCTGGCCATGGTAATTGTGGCTGTTCTGGGCATCTTCGGGATCGAAGCAACCAGTATCGTTGCCATTTTGGGCGCTGCTTCGCTGGCCATAGGCCTGGCGCTGCAGGGTACACTTAGTGATCTGGCGGCAGGCGTGATGTTGGTTGTCTTCCGGCCGTATAAGCTTGGTCAATATGTCGACATCGGCGGAACAGCCGGAACTGTCAAAGATCTGAATCTGTTCACGACCGAACTCGTGACCCCCGACAATGTGCAGATCATTGTACCCAATGGCCAGGCTTGGGGGTCAGTTATCACCAACTACTCGGCACACGAGACGCGTCGTGTAGATTTGGTGTTTGGTATCGACTATGGCGATAGCGCGGATGAGGCGATGAAAATCATTCTGGACCTCGCAATGGCTGACGGGCGCATCCACGGCGATCCCGAGCCCTGGGTGCGGGTCACAAATCTGGGGGACAGCTCGGTCGATCTGACGGCGCGCTTGTGGTGTGCCGCTGTCGATTATTGGGATGTCAAATTTGAAATGACCAAAGCAGTCAAAGAAGCGTTTGATGCAAAAGGCGTTTCGATTCCATACCCGCATTCGGTCGAGATCCAGAAACAGGGATGATGCTCCCGCCCGTCGCTCGGGCATTGAAATACCCTCCTCCGGTTGGGCCCGGCGCCGCGCTAATCGCGCGGCGTCGTTGTTTTTGGTGCCCCGTTCAACGCTGTAAACAGGTCACGCCGCTTCGAAAAGGCGGCGCTATGCCCAACGCTGCAAACGCCCTCGGTTGAGGGCGCTTCAGGGGCTGGAGGCTTTCGTCAGGATTTGATGACGACGTTGGGGGATACCACGTCAATCCCAAGCGCTTTGCCAACCGCATAATAGGTGAGTTGGCCGGCGTGAACGTTCAAGCCAGCCAGCAGGTGCGGATCATCCTGACAGGCCTGTTTCCATCCTTTATCCGCCAGCGCCAGCATGAACGGCATTGTGGCGTTGCCCAGTGCTATTGTTGACGTTCTTGCAACCGCGCCGGGCATGTTGGCCACGCAGTAATGCATGACGCCGTCAACTTCATAGATCGGGTCCGCATGGGTTGTGGCCCTTGAGGTTTCAAAACAGCCGCCCTGGTCGATGGCAACATCCACCAGAACCGCGCCGGGCTTCATGGTGGACAGCTGCGCGCGCGTCACCAGTTTCGGTGCTGCCGCACCCGGGATCAGCACAGCGCCAATCACCATGTCGGCGGTCTGGATCAGCTCCGCGGTCGCACCTGCAGTTGAATACTGGTTCTTGAACTGACCGCCGAACACGTCGTCCAGATAACGCAACCGGGGCAGGGACCGGTCCAGTACCGTCACATCCGCGCCCATACCTGCGGCGATCTTGGCGGCATGGGTGCCGACGACGCCTCCACCGATAACCACAACTTTTGCTGGACCAACGCCGGGGACGCCACCCATCAGAACTCCGCGGCCGCCATTGGCCTTTTGCAGCGTCCAAGATCCGACCTGTGGTGCCAGACGGCCCGCAACCTCGGACATGGGTGCAAGCAGGGGCAGACCTCCATTTGCATCGGTCACTGTCTCATAGGCGATAGCCGTACAGCCCGATTCCAGCAGGTCATTGGTCTGATCCGGATCCGGGGCCAGATGCAGGTAGGTGAACAAAAGCTGCCCTTCACGCAGCATCTTGCGTTCGCCCGCCTGGGGTTCTTTGACTTTGACAATCATATCTGCGGTGGCAAAAACTTCTTCTGCACTGTCCACGATGCGGGCACCTGCGGCGACGTAATCATCGTTATCAAACCCGGCGCCAATGCCAGCTCCGTTTTCGATTATCACGTCATGGCCACGAGACACCGCCTCTTGTGCGGCGTTGGGCGTCATGCCGACACGGAATTCCTGCGGCTTGATTTCTTTGGGGCAACCGATTTTCATTAGGTCTCTCCGTTCCTAAACTGCCTAAATAATGGGCGGTTTCGGGTGCAATTTCTGTGAAACTCTGCCCGCATTCCGGCTTTTCTTCGGGAAAATCTTCGCTACAATGGGTAAAACCCGCAAAGGAATTGCGTGGATGAGCCTTGATACGACAGATAGAAAGATTCTGGCCGCCTTGCAGCGGAATGGTCGTATGTCGAATGCCGAATTGTCCGAGCAGGTGAATTTGTCGCCTTCGGCCTGCCACAGGCGGGTACAGAGGCTTGAGGCCGATGGCTATATCCGCAACTACGTTGCCTTGTTGGACGCGCGCAAGATGAATGTGCCAACAACGGTGTTTGTCGAGATCACCTTGCAGGGCCAGGCCGAGGAAGTACTGGAGGCTTTTGAGAAAGCCGTTGCGCGGATCCCGGATGTTTTGGAATGCCACCTGATGGCAGGAACTGCGGACTACATCCTGAAGGTCGTTGCCGAAAACACCGAGGATTTCGCCCGCATCCACCGCCAATATCTGTCTCGACTTCCAGGCGTGGCGCAGATGCAAAGTTCATTCGCGCTTCGGACTGTGTTCAAGACGACGGCGTTGCCGGTTTAACCTAGGCTGGGCCGGGATAGGTGAAAATCACCAGATGCGCCGCGTTAAAGGCGAAATGCATCAGAACCGGAACCCAAAGACGTCCTGTCGCGTAATATCCCAGGCCACATGCCGCGCCAAGAAGGGCTGCAAAGAAAACCAATGCAGGTCCACCTGCAAAATGTGCAAGCCCGAAAAGCAGGCTGGCCGCAGCAATCCCCGCAGCAGCCCCCAGGCGTTTGGAAAGTGCTGATTGCAGATAGCCACGGAAAAAGACCTCTTCCGTGAGGCAGGTCAGAAACAGGTTGGAAAGTGCAAAGATCATCCACCAATGGGGAAGGGTGAACTCTGGCCGGATGGCACCAACTGAGAGGCCCAGTAGAAACAGGGCCGGCAATGCGACCAGCCCGACCGCCAGCGGCGATTTGCGTATATACGCTACCCCATCATTCATGCGTGGCCACGCCAGAAGGACGGCGAACAGGATCAGAGGCTTGTCCAGGTTCAGGTACATTGTGAAATCGGTGCTGCCCGGACCGGAATGAACCCGGTCCAGTACCAGAAGGTTATGAAAGCCCGGAACCAGATGTGCGCCCATGGCCAAGCACCACAGGATCAAGGCGATATGTCCAACAAAGGAAAACGCACCGTTCAAACCGCGTAGCATCAACGCCCCGGCAAGACCTGCTGACGAAATAGCTGCGGCAAAGGGCGTGACCAGACCCAAGGTCAGGGCAATCAGGCCAAAACAGGTCAGCAGAACGATCCCCAAAGACCATTTCCCCGAAACAGCGCATATCTGCGCGGCGATCAGGATAAACCAGGGCCAAACAACCGGCAGAACAGATATGAAATGCGCCACGGCCCCTCTCTGAAATGACCTGTGCTTTGATGCCCTCAGAACACTCGGGCTGGCAAGTCGTGTTAACAGGTTTCATACAAACTGAAGTAGGAGTGGCTCTGGCGATTGAATGATCCAGCCGAGCGGAAATGCCAAGTTTCCGAATTCCTAGGGCAGTGATCTTGCTGACCCCGGCAGATAAGCTTAGAAAAAGGCTTTCATCTACCTCTGTGATGACATCAGGCGGTTACACGCGCCTGATAGGGTCCTGACCCGACAATTGATAAGGAGCAGACCTTGACCGACGAGTTTAACCATGCACCAAAAGACTGGCTCGAAGCCGAGTTGGAAGACGCGCTGGACGAAGATTTTGAGATCGAATTCAGCGAGCCCATGCTGTCGGTGGAAGTGCGGAAGATCTACAAGGATCAGCATCCCGACATGCTGGATCGCAAGGTCTATTTCCGTAACTTGCTGCGACTTCAGGCTGAACTGATCAAGGTGCAGGACTGGGTGCAACATACCGGTGCCAAGGTCTGTATCTTGTTTGAAGGCCGGGACAGTGCTGGCAAGGGTGGGGTGATTAAGCGGATTACGCAGCGTCTGAATCCGCGTGTTGCCCGGGTGGTAGCTCTGCCGGCGCCCAGTCGTCGTGAGCAGAGCCAGTGGTATTTCCAGCGTTACGTTCCGCATCTGCCCGCCGCCGGTGAGATCGTTCTGTTCGATCGGTCCTGGTATAACCGTGCCGGGGTCGAAAGGGTGATGGGGTTTGCCAGCAAAGATCAGGTTGATCAGTTCTTTCAGGACGTTCCCGAATTCGAACGGATGTTGGTTCGATCCGGGATCATCTTGCTGAAATACTGGTTCTCGATCACGGATGAGGAACAGCAGCTGCGATTCCTTATGCGGATTCACGATCCTATGAAACAGTGGAAACTGTCCCCCATGGATCTGGAATCCCGTATCCGCTGGGAGGCCTATACCAAAGCCAAAGAGGACATGCTGTTCCGTACCAACATCCGAGAGGCGCCCTGGTACATCGTCGAAGGCAACGACAAAAAGCGTGAGCGCCTGAACTGTATTGAGCATCTTCTGACCAAGATCCCCTATACGGATGTACCGCAGGAAAAAGTCGACCTCCCGGATCGCAAATATAATCCGGAATACGAACGGCGTGTTTTGCCGGACGAGCTGTACGTGCCCAAGATTTACTGATCACGATAAACGCCCCCGGATTCCGGGGGCGTGGCTTTAGTTTTCGCTTGTCCGGCCTTCAGAACACAAAGTCGTCTCTTGCCAGGTCTGATAACAAGGTATCTTCTAGTGTCAGGGTGTGGCCGTTACCGGCATCGATGATGACGTCATTTCCGGATTGCGAAATGTGGTTCTTCATCAGATCGTTATACCCAACGATAGACTTGGCCTGCCGGAGGTTGACGATATCCTCGTCAGTGAAATCCGTTACAGTATCCGCGCCCTTGGTGAAGTAGAATTGATCCACTCCGGTGCCACCGGTCATGACATCTGCGCCATTGCCGCCAATCAGTTTGTCGTTGCCCGCGCCGCCGACAAGAATGTCGTTGCCTCCTCCGCCTTTAAGCACATCTTTTCCGCCGCCACCGTCCAGCTGGTCAATGCCATAGCCGCCTTTCAGAAGGTCTTTGCCATCCCCCCCATTCAGGTCGTCATTATCAGCACCGCCAACCAGAGTGTCATTTCCGCCTTCGCCGTTCAGGGTGTCGTCGCCGGAGCGGCCAAGCAGCTTATCTCGGCCGCCGCCGCCAACCAGGGTATCATCACCGCCGCGCCCATCCAAAAGGCCAGCCTGTCCGGATTTCAAAACGAACCAGTCATCCGCAGCAGTGCCGATCTTGCCAGCCCTGACGTCCAACTGCCCCGAGGGCGGTGGAGGTGTGGAACCACCGGAACCACCCGAACTGCTGGTATCAAGCTGCAAAGGCGCAGAGGTCCGTGCAAAGTTCTGGGTCACCATGATGGCGTTCCAGCCGTCATAGTTTCCGACCTCAATCCCAATTCCGATAACGGTCACGTTGGCGTCCAGAATATTCGCGCGATGGCCGGAACTATTCATCAGGCTGTTGTGCAGATCCTGAACGTCATCCGACAGCCCCGGCGCACCGCGGACACTCTGCCATGCGATGTTTTCAGTCGCACGCCAGCTTCCGGAGAATTCGAAGCCCGCATCTTCCATTCTGTCCGATGGTCGCGAACCTCCGGCGCCGGTATGGCTGAACTTATCGACGTTCAGCATCCACTCGCTGTGATCTTCCGCCGCTGCGTTCAGCCGAAGCTCAAGCTTGACCGGTTGTAAGCCCGCCTTCGCCCGCTCTGCATTGATCAATGCGAGCATCTGCCGTTCTAGATCGCTGGCCGTTGACATGATTCTGCCTCCAATAGATTGCGTTATTTTGGCGGGACATTAGTGGCGAGAACTTGGCGACGAGAAGACACAATCGTGCCGCTCGCGGTTGGTGGGCAGATCGCCACCGGAAGTTGAATCTGAGTTCGCGATTTATCGCGCATTGACGCTGGGTTGCGTCAGCCAGTCGCGAAAAAGCGCGCAACGTCACCCTGAAAACGACAAACCCCCGGGCGATGCCTCGGGGGTCGTCAAATAGTGTCATCCAAAACTGGACGAGGAAGGTGCTTAGAGCAGACCTTCGCGCTGTGCTTTCTTACGTGCCAGTTTACGGGCACGGCGGATCGCTTCAGCTTTCTCGCGCGCTTTTTTCTCGGACGGTTTCTCGAAATGTTGCTTAAGCTTCATTTCGCGGAACACGCCTTCGCGCTGCAGCTTTTTCTTCAGGGCACGAAGCGCCTGATCGACGTTATTGTCGCGAACACTAACCTGCATGTGGTTGTCACCACCTTTCTAGATAGAGTTGCAAGGAAATTGCAGGAATTGGCCGTATAGCAAAGCGCCTCTATCTTGTCTAGTACTGGTCCTGATAACCGGAGAACCGCCATGACAACCACCTATGAAGACGCCAAGCAGCAGCTTTTGGATGCGATGCTGACACATGTTCCCTTCGATGGCTGGTCGGAAACCAGCTTTCGCGCGGCGATTGAAGAATGTGGAATGGATGACGTTCTGGTGCGGGCGATTTGTCCGCGTGGTGCCGTTGACCTAGCGTTGGCATTTCATGCGCGCGGGGACGCTGTGATGGCAGATCGCCTTAAAACTGAGGATTTGGGCGATATCAAATTCCGTGACCGGATCGCTGCTGCCGTCCGGTTCCGGCTGCAGGCCGTGCCGGATAAGGAACTCGTGCGCCGGGGTATGACCATGTTTTCGCTGCCAAGCCACGCGGCTGATGGCGCAAGGGCAGTATGGCAAACCTGTGATCTGATCTGGGACACGCTGGGGGATACGTCCGACGACGTGAACTGGTACACCAAGCGGGCGACATTGTCGGGGGTCTATTCCTCGACCCTGTTGTTCTGGTTGGGGGACGATTCGCCCGGGAATCAGAAAACGTGGGAGTTTCTGGACCGTCGTATCGACAATGTCATGCAGTTCGAAAAGCTTAAGGGGCAGGTGAGGGACAATCCTCTGTTCAGACCGTTTCTTGCTGTTCCGAATTGGTTGGCCGGGCAGGTGAAGGCTCCGACTAAAACCCACGGCACGCTTCCCGGATTCCTGACACCGCGCAAGTAGTCCTCTTGCTACTGGGCCTTGACGTTTCAGCCTGCTAGGCATTGGCCAAAGGAGATCTACCCATGACTCAGATGATGCGCGCCGTTGAAATCACCGAACCCGGCGGTCCGGATGTTCTGCAACTGACAGAACGCCCGATGCCCCAAGCTTTGGCCGGTCAAGTGATCCTCAAAGTCGCCTATGCGGGGGTGAACCGCCCGGACGCTCTGCAGCGCGCCGGTGCCTATAATCCACCTCCGGGTGCCAGTGATCTGCCGGGTCTTGAGGCCGCGGGAGAGGTCGTGGCCGTCGGGGCGGGGGTCGAAGACCTATCCGTTGGCGATCAGGTCTGTGCTTTGCTGCCGGGCGGCGGCTATGCCGAATATGTGGCCACACCTGCGGCGCATTGTTTGCCGGTGCCAGCGGGGATGGGCCTAAAAGAAGCCGCCTGCTTGCCCGAGACCTTCTTTACCGTCTGGTCCAACGTCTTTATGCGCGGCAGCCTGAAGGCCGGTGAGCGGTTTCTGGTGCATGGTGGTTCCAGTGGTATCGGCACAACGGCGATTCAGCTGGCGAACGCCTTTGGAGCGCGGGTTTTTACGACTGCAGGCTCGGCTGAAAAATGTGAGGCCTGTGAAAAGCTGGGTGCCGAACAGGCGATCAACTACCGTGACGCGGATTTCGTAGCCGCGATGCGGGCCGAGGGCGGGGCGAACCTGATACTGGACATGGTGGGCGGCGACTATATCCCACGCAACGTCAAGGCGCTGGCCGAGGATGGGCGGCTGGTGCAGATAGCCTTCCTTCAGGGGCCCGTGGTCGAGCTGAATTTTGCGCTTATGATGGTCAAACGCCTGACCTTGACTGGCAGTACCCTGCGCCCGCAAAGCGATCTGGCCAAGGCAAAAATCGCTTCGGATCTGCACGAAGCGGTCTGGCCTTTGCTCGAGGCGGGAAAAGTTGCCCCTGTCATGGATAGTGAGTTTGATCTGGCTGATGCGGCGGCGGCCCATGCCCGGATGGAAAGCTCTGGCCATATTGGCAAGATTGTTCTGAAAGTTGCGGGATAAAGCTATGTTTCAGGCCACAGCACGCCGATAGAGATGCCAGGTGGCGTGGCCTAGTACCGGCATCACGACGATCAGGCCCAGCAACATCGGGATCGCTCCGATGACCAGCAGCGCGGCAACGATGAATCCCCAGCTCAGGATGACGCCCGGATTGCGACGCAACACCCGTACGGATGTCACCACGGCGACCGGAACGCCCACTTTGCGGTCCAGCAGCAGCGGAAAGCTGACGACGCTGATTGCCAGGGCGACGAGGGCAAACAGAAACCCAACAGCATGCCCGAACAAGATCATGGTCCATCCAGCGGCGGTGGTGAACACTTGGGTTAGAAAGGCACCCAGCGACGCGGGCAGGTCAGGGCCGAGTGTCTGAACATAGATGCTCTGCGCGACCATCAGCCAGACCAGAAACAGCATGACCATGTAAAACGCCAAAGCCAGAATTGCACCCAGGGAAGGGGACTGGAACACGCCAAACGCATCCAGCCATCCAGCCTCGTCACCATGTTCTCGTTTGCGGCTGATTTCGTACAGGCCAAGGGCGGCTACCGGACCCACAAGCGCAAAACCACCAACCAGCGGTGCCAGCAGTGGAACCATGTTTGTGTTCAGCCCAATTCCGAACATCAGAAAACCTGCGATCGGATAGATGAGCACCACGAATATCGCATCGGCCCTTGTATCCAGAAAATCGCTGTATCCTGCCCTCAGGCAGGCCCAAAGATCATCCATCGTCAGCGTACGAACCACTGGCAGGTGTCGTGTATCCGCGCTGCCGATATGGCTGATATTTTCAGCTAGGTGATCCCCGGTTGCACCTATGTTCCGTGCCGCCCAGGTGATCGGATTGCCAATCGTTTTGTCCATTGCCGTCCCCTCCTGCATTGCGATGTTGCGCAGCGGGGTCAATCCGGCGACTTGTTGCTTTTGGCCGGACCAGCCAGCAACGCCTTGGGCATAGTATAGCACAAAATTTCGCGTTTGGGTTGCGCCTCGCGTAATCGTGTCGATTGCCCTGCGTCACAGGCATGTTAGCTTGGCCTGAGGCTAGAGGAGGACAACATGCAGAAAACGGCACGAACCGTCGTCATCCATGAACACGGTGGCCCCGAGGTTCTGAAGATCGAAGATCGCCCACTTGGTGAACCCGGCCCCGGTGAGGTTCGTATTCGTCATCATGCCTGCGGGCTGAATTTCATTGATGTATATCAGCGCACTGGGCTGTATCCGCTGGATCTGCCTCAGGCTTTGGGCATGGAGGCCGCTGGCGTGATCGAAGCCGTTGGGGAAGGTGTAACGCATCTGGAACCCGGGCAGCGCGCGGCCTATGCTGCCTCTCCGCCCGGAGCCTATTGCGAGGCACGGGTCATGCCCGCCGCACAGGTGTGCCCGCTTCCGGATGGAATTTCTTTTGATGCGGCGGCCGCGATGATGCTCAAGGGGATGACAGTCGAATATCTGTTTCATCGCACCACACCGCTAAAACGCGGGGATACCGTGTTGTTTCATGCAGCTGCCGGGGGTGTTGGCTTGATTGCCTGTCAATGGGCCAAATCCGAGGGGATCACGTTGATCGGTACTGCCGGAACCGATGAAAAATGCAGTTTGGCGCAGTTCAATGGTGCCGCGCATTGCATCAATTACCGGACCGAGAGCTTTGCCGAGCGCGTCGCGCAGATCACCAAGGGCAAAGGCGTAGACGCGGTGATGGATTCCATCGGGTCGGACACGTTTGACGGATCGCTCGACAGCCTGAAACCGCTTGGCATGATGATCTCGTTCGGCAATGCCTCTGGCCCGGTGCCTCTGATCGACATTGGCATTCTGGCCAAGAAAGGATCGCTCAAGATAACGCGGCCAACGCTCTTCACACATATTTCGGACCACGCGGTCTGTCAGGCCATGGCGCGGCGCCTGTTCAACAAGGTCGAAGGCGGCGAGGTCAAAATCCACATTGATCAGAGGTTCCCGCTGGATCAGGTGGCCGAGGCCCATCGCGCACTTGAGGCGCGCCAAACCACAGGCAGCACTGTTCTTGAGCTGTAAATGAAAGGAACCCGGCGTTTGTGCCGGGTTCCGTCACTGTTTTCTTAGAACCGGTAGGTGGCGCGGGCCTGGATTGTGGTCGCGTCCACATCAATTCCGGTCGAATCGAAATCGTTGAATTCGTGATACAGGATTTCGCCTCCAACGCTGACATTGGGGGCGACAATTTGTTCATACCCAGCGCCGATGAACCAACCATCGTCACTGCCAAGATTGTCCGTACTCGCCTCGGCATAGCCCCCGATACCATATAGCAGCCCCACCGGAGTCACTTTGTATCCGGCGCGTGCTTTCAGGCGCCAAACGTCTTCGACCTCGACGCCGGGGGTCAGTTCAATGCTGGTCCAGTCATAGTCAAAACCGCCACCGACAACCCAATCCCCCAGATCATAATCATATCCCAACACGATACCGCCAATCGCGCCATCACCGTCGACGCCCGAAACATTGGTGTCGATATCGGCATAGCCGACCTGAAGGCCGCCGTAAAAGCCCGTCCAGTTGCCCGAGGATTGCGCCGAGGCGCCTCCGGCCGCAATAGAGGCGATAAAGGCCGCAATAAAAAATCTACCTGTCATTCTGTTAACCTTTCTTTCGAATTGGTCTTCAGCAAACCTGTGCTGCTCATTTGTACGTGGTATTGCCAGGGCCCGGTCTGACGACCGGATCGCTGTTTTTTGGCTGTTTCCGTACCTGATCTCTGTGCCGCCGCTTCGGGGCACTGGCCCACGTTTTTTGGGCTCGTTCCTGCTTGAACAACTAGGGTGAAAAATGGCGGTTTCAAATGGTAATCGGCGGCAGGGTGAACTGCCGCCGATCCGGTGTTTTTCTTGGGCGGATTATTGCGCCTGCAATTCCGAAGGGCTCTTGTCGGCGATATCTTTCCAGTTGGTGTCGGCGCGCTCGTTAAAGCCGGGGATGTCGCCTTCCCAACGTTCCTGAATATCTGCGGACAGATTCAGGTACAGCTTGTTGTCGACGATTCTCCAGTAGTTCGGGTCGCCGTCAAACTTGAAGCCCATCGCGGTGCCGAATGCGCAATAGCCACCATATGCAGGCAGGTAGGCATCGGGGTTTTCTTCAAACGCGACTTTGTTTTCTTCCGAGGCAAAGCGGTACAAGGCTTCGTTGTGCAGCGCAGTGATGCGGTAATCGCCCTTGGTGGCTTCGCCAGCGGTGAAGTAAGCGACCGGGTCATAGCCCTGCAGCGCCAGACCGGTCGAACTTGCGTTCAGTTCGACGCCTGCAGCCAGGGTTGAGCTTGCGATGGCAACAGACAGCGCGACGCCGCCGATAAGGGATTTGATCTTGTTCATTGTTTTCACCTTTCGTGAATCGGACTGCCGGGGGATTCCGTAATTGAGTCTGGGCAACCCTGATTGTTTTGTTCCGTGCGGTCGGTAATTGGCCGCCACGACCCCGAAGTGGGCAGCGTATTGATCACGTTCAAAACAACTAAAGGTGATTGTGTGCTGGCAAACGGATCCTGTGCGTTTCCGCTCAGGATCCTTGGGTGCGCGTACCAGCAAGGATTAGGGTTCAACCCGGAACCGGCGGGGTTCCAGCCAGCCGATGACCGGCTTGCGACTTGCGGCATATCCCGCAACCGAACGTTCCAGCCGATCCGCAAGAACGGGCAACCGGCTGACAGGAACCTTCGGGAACAGATGGTGTTCGCGGTGGTAGAACATCAGATAGGCCAGCCGCGCCAGCACCCCGCGCTGACTGCGCGCGGCAACGCCACTGTCATGCGTGCCCTGATGGGTTATCCAGACCGCAAACAGGGCGGCAAGGCATTGGGCTGTGCTCATCGCAGCCACGTGCAGTAGCAGGGTTTGCGATCCGCTCAGCACAGCAGTGGCGATCACGGCAAGCACCAGCCCCCAGTCGATCAGGATGCGGCGACGGGCCTTGACGTTGGCGACCCGCCAGGCCGCACGGTTGATGTCGAAGGGAAACCGGGGTCCGTATACCAAGACCTGCGCCAGGGTCATGTGCCCGCAATTCCCCTCGCAATCGCCCGGACCCATGGCGTGTTTGTGATGCAGCAGGTGGCATTGGCAGAAAGCGTGGTTAGAACCCAACATAAGCGCGCTGAGCACATGCATCACCAAGGAATCCTGCCGCCGCGACAGCCCGAGATTGCCATGGATCGCTTCGTGGTTCAGGCGCAGGGCGCACAGAAAGAACAGAAAGCTGGCCATAGCACCAAGTGGCCAGAGGGCAGTGCTGTAGAGCGTCAGAGACAGCAGCAGCCAGGGCAGCGGCAGCATCAGTTCCTTGATCTTGTCCCAGCGGTTCAGGGGAACCAGGTCGGCCCATTGGATGCCTTTCGGGGCGCGTTCGGGCGGGCGTTTGGGCTGGATCATGTCATGCTCCTTCTTACATCATATTCTGAGATTTCTGTATCGAGAGAAATTTGGAGGCAAAATTTTTAGGGCGACTTGTCTCCTTGTCCCTTTGGCAGCAGCCGGGCGATGCGTCCGCCAAGTTTGACGATTGCCAGTTGAACGCGGCGAGGTAGACGGTTCACATCGACATACCAGTCGTCGAACATTTGCATGGTCTCTAGCGTCTCATCAATCCGCTGGCGCACTTTGGGCGAGGTGCCGTCATTCTGAGCCTCTTGGGCAACGATACGCAGCGCGGCCAGAGTGGGCGCATATTCACGTTCGCGGCGGCCTTCAACCACAGCTTTGGTCAGGTCAAACATGTCCCGGATCGAATGAAAGTGATCGCGCCGGTCACCCAGGTTTCGGCTGGCTTTGATCAGCTTCCAGCCTTGCAGTTCCTTCAGCCCGGTCGAGACGTTCGAGCGGGCCAGCCCGAGCGTTTCACAGATCTCATCTGCAGTCATCGGTTCGGGCGAGATGTGCAATAGCGCGTGGATTTGCGCGACCGAGCGGCTCACACCCCACTTGGTACCCATTTCCCCCCAATGGAGGATAAAGTCGCGCATGGATTCAGTAAGGTGCATGATTGTATCCAGTAATTTCTGTAATGACAGAAATTACAGATAGAATTGATTCGATCAAGAACCAATTAACTCAGGCGGATATCAGGTCTTGGACCCGATCCTGGGTTCGGTGCCAGCTTTGATGCGCGAGATATTGGCGGCATGGCGCCAGTACACAAGCAATGTCAGGACGATTCCCAGAATAAACGTCGACCCGTCACTCAAAACCATGACCCAGGTTGTAGACAGGGACGCTGCTGCAAGGGCCCCAAGCGACGAAATCCGCCAGATGGCAGCGGCCACCAGCCAGGTTATGCAGCAGGCAATGCCCACGCCCCAGTCAAGCGCTAGCCAGAGGCCCAGAAAGGTCGCGACACCCTTGCCACCTTTGAAGCCCAACCAAACTGGAAAACAGTGGCCCAGAAACGCGGCCAATGCGGCGACCTGTACGGCGTCTTCCCCGGCCATGGCACGGGCGAGCAAGACGGCAGCGGCCCCTTTCCCGGCGTCAAAGATCAGAGTCAGCGCGGCGGCGGCCTTGTTACCGGTGCGAAGTACATTGGTCGCCCCAATATTGCCCGACCCGATATCGCGCAGATTTCCCAGTCCCATCACCTTGGCGATGATCATGCCAAAGGGGATCGACCCCATCAGGTATCCAATCGCGGCCCAGAGGATCAGCTGGGTCATCGTACTGTCGATCAGGGGCATCAGGGTCTCCGGTATACTTCTTGGCCTGCCACAAAGGTTGCGGTGACCTTACCTTGCATCCTCTGGCCGTCAAATGGCGTATTCTGCGATTTGGATCTAAGCGTGAACCGGTCCAGCACAAAGGGCACATCCGGGTCGAACAGAACCAGGTCGGCCGGCGCGCCCTCAGACAAGCGACCGCTGTCCAGACCCAGTCGTTTAGCTGGGTTCAGAGCCATCGCGCGGAACAGAGTCGGCAAGTCCAGTTGATCAGAATGGTACAGGCGCAAAGCCGCAGGCAGCAAAGTCTCCAGCGCCACCGCGCCCGAGGCCGCCTCTTCAAACGGGAGGCGTTTGCTTTCTTCGTCCTGTGGCGTGTGCATGGAACTGATCGTGTCGATCAGACCTGCCCGCACCGCTTCGATGACAGCCTGCCGGTCATCTTCCGACCGCAGCGGAGGTTTGACCTTGAAGAAGGTGCGATAGTCGGCCACGTCCAGCTCATTCAGCGTCAGATGGTGGATCGAGGTGCCAGCAGTGATGTCCAGCCCGTTCCGCTTGGCCCGTTCCAGCGCGGGCAGGGCGCGGGCGGTGGTAATCTGATCGGCGTGATAGGTCGCACCGGTCATTTCCAGCAACGCAATGTCGCGGTCCAGCCCCATACGCTCGGCCATTGGGGAAACGGCGGGCAATCCGCGCAAGGCGGCGAATTTGCCGTTGGTGGCGGCGGCGCCAGCGCTCAGCCCCGGTTCCTGAGGGTGGGCGATCACCAGCGCACCGCAGGATTTCGCATAGGTCAGCGCGCGGGTGAACACTTTGGTATCTGCAATGACATGATCACAGTCGGTAAAGGCGACGGCACCGGCATCCAGCAGAAATCCGATCTCGGTCATCTCGCGCCCTTCGCGCCCTTTGGTCAGGGCCGCCATGGGCAGCACGTTGACTGGGGCATCCGCCTGTGCGCGCCGGGTCGCAAATTCCAGCGTTTCCGGCGTGTCCACGGCGGGTAAGGTATCGGGGCGCGTCACGATCGTGGTCACACCGCCTGCCGCCGCCGCCAGGCCTGCGGATTTATAGCTTTCCTTGTGCCGCTCGCCCGGCTCGCAAACCTTGACGCCGAGATCGACGATGCCCGGTGCCAGGCAATGCCCGCCGCATTCGATGACCTGCGCGTCAATCGACGGGGCCGCACCTTCGCCCTTGGCCACGATACGGCCATCAGCCACATGCACCCATCCCTGTGCGTCCGCGCCAGTTTCGGGGTCGATCAGGCGGGCGTTGGTGAAGATCAGATTGCTCATGCCATGGCCCTTTCAATAGCGGTTTTGGTAGCGGCGGGATCTGCCTGATACTTGATCAGGTGCTTGTCCCCGCCTTTTGTGACGATTTGAACAAAGCTATCCATGGTTTTGACAGCCTCGATCTGGTTCAGCGCCACTTTGCGCGGGCCAGGGCCGGTCAGAGTAGTGTCTGTCATTTCCCATGCGGCCGTCAGCTCTTCTGAGGCCAGATACCACGCACGAATGCCGATTGCAGCAAGGCCCGCTGGCGCGCCGGTCCACACATAGGGATTACCGATCAGCCAAAGGATGATCATGGCCCCTGCCATAGCCGCGGCTGCCATCCACGTGTTGGTGCGGATATAGGCCCCTTTGTCGGGCGGGAAAGTCACAGGATCAGCCATAGGGCACCTCCGATAACCAGAAGGATCAGCAGCGCCAGAACCGCAGAGCCCATGCGGCGCGGTTTGTCATTTTGCGGTGCGGATTGCGACGCCGAATACGGTTTCGCGCTTTCCGTCTCAATCCGGCCACCTGCCCAGCTTGTTGCTTCTTCGGTGTAGAGGCCGATCAGGCGCAGCCTGCGGTCGGGGCGCAAAGCGGCTGTACGACCGCGAAATGCGGCGCTGCGGACCACCAGAACCCAGCCGTCAATCGCATCCAGCGCTGTGTGGTCCAGCTGATCTGCGGACACGTCGCAGCCCTCGGTCAGATAGCCATAGAGGCCAAGGTCTTCGAGGTCCGAGACCGGAAAGACGTCAACCTGTTCGGGATCCAGCCCCGCTACCCCTAGAATCTGATCGACGGCTCCGGGTTCGCGCAGAAACTTGGCCTCTTCCGGGCGCATGTCGAGTGCGAACAGGCGGATAACGCCGTGTTCATGGGATGCGACGGCCAGATCGCTCATGCGGCCTCGCGCAGATTGCGGGCCAGCAGTTCCATCGCAGCCATGCGGACGGCGACACCCATCTCAACCTGCTCCTGAATGACCGAGTGGTTGATATCATCGGCTAGCGTTCCGTCAATCTCGACCCCGCGGTTCATTGGGCCGGGATGCATTACAATGGCATCGGGTTTGGCCTGCGCCAGTTTGGCGGCATCCAGCCCGTAGCGATGATAGTATTCACGTTCCGAGGGGATGAACCCGCCATCCATCCGCTCTTTCTGAAGGCGCAGCATCATCACGACATCGACGTCTTGAAGGCCTTCGTTCATATCGTCATAGATCTCGGCTCCAAACTCGGCAAATTGGCTGGGGACCAGCGTTGGCGGGCCGATCAGGCGAATGCGGTTTTCCATCTTGCCCAGCAGGATCAGGTTCGACCGCGCCACGCGGGAATGGGCGACGTCGCCGCAGATCGCGATGTTCAACCGGTGCAGGCGACCCTTGGCGCGGCGAATGGTCAACGCATCCAGCAGCGCCTGTGTCGGGTGCTCATGCCGCCCGTCGCCTGCGTTCAGTACGGCGCAATTCACCTTCTGCGCCAACAGATCAACCGCGCCGGAATGCGGGTGCCGCACCACCAGAAGGTCGGGATGCATTGCGTTCAGCGTCATCGCCGTGTCGATCAGCGTCTCACCCTTTTTGATCGAGCTGGCCTGCATTGCCATATTCATCACATCCGCACCCAGCCGCTTGCCTGCCAGTTCGAAACTGGCCTGAGTACGGGTCGAGTTCTCAAAGAACATGTTGATTTGCGTCAGCCCCGCCAGCACATCTGAGTGCTTGTTCGGTTGCCGGTTCATCTCGACATAGGTCTCGGCCAGATCAAGAATGGCGGTAATATCGGATTGGGACAGGTGCTCGATGCCAAGAAGGTGACGATGGGCGAAACGCATGGGCGGACTCCTGTCTGACAATCGGCCCGCTTATAGAAAGCCGCGCCGCGCAAGGCAACCTTGGGATCAAGGCGTTAGGGCAGTTTCTCGCACCCCCCCTCGGGCAAGCACTGTTCGCCGGGTTTGCACCATTTGCCATAGCCGCAGTCGATCGCCTTAACCGGCACACATCCTTGATGGTTCGAACATTTGAATCCGGGGCGGCATTGTGATCCGGTTTTCTCGCACAAGAACCAACCGGGCTGCGCGCATCCTCCGCCTGGCAGGCAGGATGATCCGGCCGCACAGGTCAAGCCGTCGTCACAGGTGATGGGGCTGCCGCTGGTGGCTGAATCCGGGTCGAATTCGGGGGTGTTTCGCTGGCATTCCCCGCGCGCGTTGCAAAAGCTGTCGCCGGGGCAGTCCAGACGCGTGGTGCATGCGTTGGCCCCTTTGGGTGCGCAGCGCAACCCGCCTGCCACGCAGCGCTCGAACGGCCCGCAGCTGCGGCCGCCGCCGCAATAGGTGCCGCCCAGCGGGATGCAATGATTGTCGAAACTGCATCTTTGCCCACCGGAACAGCACCGACTGCCACAGGCGAACTGCCCCGCGCGGCACTGGTCGTTACGGTCAAACAGCTGCGCCGAAACCGGCCCACTGGCCAAGGCCAGCAGCGCCCAAATTGAGAGGATTCGAAACAGGATCAGCATGATTGCCCCAATGGTCGGTGCGACCGAGCGCGCAATCAAGGCCAATTCGCTTTCCCTCGGTCAAAAGGAGGTTAGATTGAGGTCTATGGAATCGGCTTTGGACTTTCACACAGCGCGGGCTCTGCTGGATTGGCAGATTGAACTCGGCGCGACGGATGCGATCGGGGATGCCCCGGTGGACCGCTATGCGTTGCCCGACACTGCGCCCAAATCCAAAAAGCCCACAGCGGTACAAACGGCGCCGGAAAAGCCCAAGCCGGTCGATGCGTTGGCGATTGCCGATTCAGTCGCCAAGACTGCTGGATCGCTGGACCAGTTGCGCGCTGCGATGGATGCGTTTGATCATTGCGATTTGAAACGTGGTGCGCGCCAGTTGGTGTTTGCCGACGGGACGCCGGGTGCTCGGGTGATGATTATAGGCGAGGCTCCGGGCCGGGATGAAGATCGCGAGGGCAAGCCCTTTGTTGGCCGGGCCGGGCAGTTGCTGGACAGGATGTTGTCCGCGATTGAGCTGAACCGTGCCGAAAACGTCTATATCACCAATGTTCTGCCCTGGCGGCCCCCGCAGAACCGGGATCCCAAGCCCGAAGAGATCGGCATGATGAAGCCGTTTCTGGAGCGCCACGTCGCATTGGCCAAGCCCGAGGTTCTGGTCGTGATGGGCAATATCAGCTGTCAGGCGGTGCTGGGCAAACGCGGTATAACTCGGTTGCGCGGCCAGTGGGATCAGGCTTGGGGGCTGCCGGTCATCCCGATGTTTCACCCTGCTTACTTGCTGCGGCAACCGCCAATGAAACGGCAGGCCTGGGCAGATCTGTTGGAGTTGAAGGCCCGGCTGGAGGGCAAGTGATGCGCATCCTGGCCTTTTCCGACCTGCATATGGCGCGCAGCCGGGCGGTCGAATTGGTTGCCGCCAGCGCCGAGGCGGATCTGGTGATCGGTGCTGGTGATTTCTGCAATATGCGGCAAGGGCTGGATCAGGCAATGGAGATGCTTGCGGGCATTTCGGCCCCTCTGGTTCTAACCCCCGGCAATGCCGAAAGCATCCAAGAGCTGACAGCGGCTGTGCCCGAAGGTGTCCACGTGCTGCACGGTACCGGGATGACTGTGGACGGGGTGCGCCTGTTTGGTCTGGGATATGGTGTGCCGGTGACGCTTTTTGGCGGTTGGTCCTGCGATCTGACCGAGGCCGAGGCCGCCGAGTTGCTGGATCGGTGCGACGCTGCCGATATTCTGATTACGCATTCTCCGCCCAAAGGGCATGGCGATGTCACGTCGATGGGCGGCGCTGTCGGTTCGGTCGCGGTGCGCGACGCGATCGAGCGGGTGCAGCCGCAGCTTTCTCTGCATGGCCATATCCATGACAGCTGGGGGTATCGCGGGGCAATCGGGCGCACCCAGGTGGCCAATCTGGGGCCCAGACCAAATTGGTTTGAGCTGCATTGATGATCGAAACTGTAACCCTTCTGGCGTTTATCCCGGCTGCGCTCGCTCTGAACCTCACACCCGGAGCTGATATGATGTTCTGCTTTGGGCAGGGCCTGCGCAAAGGCGCACGGCCCGCGCTTGCGGCCAGCGCCGGTATTTCTGCAGGGTCGATGGTGCATGTCCTGCTGGCTGGGCTTGGGTTTGGCGCGGCGGTATCCACGCTGCCCTGGCTGTTTGATGTGATCCGTTGGTTGGGGGTGGCCTATCTGCTGTATCTGGCCTGGCGTTCGATCCAAAACGGTGCCGTGCCGGCCGAGGCACCGGCACATAGCGGGAAACTTGCGTTTCGTGATGGGCTGCTGGTCAATCTCACCAATCCAAAGGTCATCCTGTTCGTGCTGGCCTTCATCCCGCAATTTGTGGACCCGACCTTGGGGCCAATCTTGCCGCAGTTCCTGACCCTTGGCCTTATCATCGCGCTGGGCGGCTTTGTGGTGAACGGGATGGTCGGCATGTTTGCCGGTGGCACGGGCCGAGTCTTGGTCTCGAACCCGCGTGCGTCGCGTTTCATGGGCTGGGTGACCGGAGGGATTTTTACGGCGCTCGCCATTCGGCTTGCGATTATGGAAAGGGCCTGACGTCATATGTCACGCATCGACGAAAGCAAAGAATTCATTCCAGTTCGGATCGCCGTCCTCACTGTCTCGGATACGCGGACGCTGCCCGAGGACAGATCGGGACAGACTTTGGTGGATCGGATTCAGGCGGCGGGCCATTTGGTCGCGGACCGCAAGATCCTTCCGGATGAGCGCGCCCAGATTGCAGAACAGCTGCGCGTGTGGATCGCAGATCCTGAAATAGATGCCGTCATCTCGACCGGGGGTACCGGCCTGACAGGGCGCGACGTTACAGTCGAGGCGCATCGGGATGTCTACGAGAAGGAAATCGACGCATTCGGCACGGTTTTTACAATCCTGTCGATGCAAAAGATCGGCACCTCTGCCGTCCAGTCGCGCGCCACAGGTGGCGTCGCCGGGGGCACCTATCTGTTTGCATTGCCCGGCAGCCCCGGTGCCTGCAAGGATGCCTGGGATGGAATATTGCTAAAACAGTTCGATTATCGTCACCGGCCCTGCAATTTCGTGGAAATTATGCCCAGATTGGACGAACATCTGCGACGGAAGTAAGCTGGTTACACGTTCAAATGTGTATTACCGCTTTGTGGCTTGGTATTTTTCGGGGCAAAGCTACCTTCTGAAATGCTAGCCTGATGCGAACGGGGTGATAGTAAATGCGCTTTCTGAGGCAGAGCCTTGCCGGAGTTTTCCTGACGTCCTTGACGTTGGCACTCTTGTTTGTGGCGGTTCAGATGATCGCGGGTGCAGTGCAGGATGTTCTGACGCGCGAGGATGCCGCTCCGCAGGCGCGGGAGCGCATTTTTGCGGTTACTGTCCGGAATGCCGAAGTGGAAACCGTAACGCCTTATCTTGAAGCATTTGGCGAGGTACAAAGCCGCCGCCGCCTGGAACTGCGTGCAGCGCTTGGTGGCCGTGTGATTACCTTGTCCGAAGATTTCGAAGATGGCGGTGCCGTCACTGCAGGAGAGGTTCTGGTCGAGCTTGATCCGGCGGATGCACAATCGGCGCTGGATCGCGCCAAGTCGGACCTGCTGGATGCTCAGTTTGAGGAACGCGATGCCGAACGGTCGCTGCTGTTGGCGCAGGATGAGCTGAACTCGGCCGAGGCGCAGGCCGAATTGCGGGGCCGTGCCCTGCAGCGTCAAAAAGACTTGAAAAGCCGGGGAGTGGGCGCGGCGGCATCCGTGGAAGAGGCGGAACTGGCCGAGGCATCGGCACAGCAATCTGTTTTGGCCCGGAGGATCGCGCTGGCACAGGCGGAATCGCGCGTCGATCAGGCAACGACTTTGCTGGCCCGCGCCCGTATCGCACTGGCCGCCGCCGAACGTGATTTGGAAGACATGACCATCCATGCCCGGTTCGGGGGCACATTGACCGACGTAACTTTGGTCGAGGGTCGCCTGGTCTCGGCCAACGAAAAACTGGCCGAATTGGTTGATCCTAAAGCACTTGAGGTGGCCTTTCGCGTCTCGACCGCGCAATTCGTGCGCCTGCTGGATGCTGAAGGGGATCTGATCAATTCCCCGGTCACTGTATCGCTAGAGGTTACAGGAGCAGATCTTGCGGCGCAGGGCCGCATAAGCCGCGATAGCGGCTCGGCCGGAGAAGGGCAAACCGGTCGCCTGCTTTATGCCTTGCTCGAGGATACTTCGGGATTCAAGCCCGGTGATTTCGTGACAGTCTCGGTTCAGGAACAGCCGCTTGAGAACGTGGTGCGCCTGCCGTCTTCGGTTCTGGATTCAGCAGGGACGGTTCTGATTCTGGGCAAGGATGACCGGCTTGAGGTTCTACCAGTGCAGTTGATCCGCCGTCAGGGTGATGAGGTGCTGCTGCGCGGGCGGGGGTTGGAAAGTCGCGAGGTTGTCATTGGTCGAACGCCTCTGCTTGGGGCCGGTGTCCGGGTCAGGCCGCTGCGGGATGAGGCCAACGCAGGGGGCCAGACGGATATGGTCGAGCTGTCCGAGGAACAGCGTGCCCAGCTGGTGGCGCAGGTCGAAGCCAGTGATGCATTGCCTCAAGATGTCAAAGCCCGCGTGCTGGGCCAACTGGGCGAAGCCAAGGTTCCCGCGTCGTTGGTGCGCAGCATCGAAAACCGAGCCGGAGGTTAGGCGCGATGATGCGCGAAATTCCCGGCGCGGCTGGGGGGATACTCAGCTATTTCACGCGCCACAGGACGGTCGCCAACCTGCTGCTGCTAGTTATGCTGGTGCTGGGCGCGGCGGCCATCCCGAATATGCGGGCGCAGTTCTTTCCCGATGTGATCCTTGAACGGGTGGATGTCAGCGTTAGCTGGGATGGAGCTGGCCCTGAAGATGTCGATAATGGCATCGTTCAGTTGTTGGAGCCGGCCCTTCTGGCCGTTGAAGGCGTGTCCAGCACCTCTTCGACTTCGCGCGAGGGCACAGCCCAGATCCGGATGGAGTTCGAGCCGAACTGGGATATGTCTCGCGCGGTCGAAGAGGTCAGAACAGCGGTCGACAGTGTCACCAACCTGCCAGACGACGCTGATGAGCCGACCATCCGACGCGGCGCCTGGCGCGATCGCGTCACGGATGTTGTCGTCACTGGCCCTGTCGATCCTGAACAGCTGGCCAAGTTCACCGATGAGCTGATCAACCGTTTGTTCGCTGTTGGCGTGACCCGCACCACGATCCGGGGCCTCGCCGCGCCGCGCGTTGTAGTCGAGGTGCCCACAGCACAGCTGATCGCCAACGACATCACCCTATCCGAGATCGCCTTAGCCATCGCTGCCGAGGTCAACGCCAATCCGGCAGGGGATGTGACAGGGGCCAATGCGCGCATTCGCACGGGCACCGAAAAGCGCAGCCCGGAAGAGATCGAAGGGATTACGCTGCGCAATTTCACCGATGGCTCAAAGCTGTTGATCGGTGATGTGGCGCAGATCCGGATCGAGGGGGTTACCCGAAACCGCAGCTATTTTGTTGGCAAGAACCCGGCAATGTCCGTCCGTGTGGACCGGTCAAATCTGGGGGACGCGATTGAAATTCAACACACGGTCGAAGATGTCGTCTCGCAGATGCAAGCCAGCCTGCCCGAGGGCGTAAAGGCCGAGCTGATCCGGACACGGGCGCAAGCGATCACCGACCGGCTGGATATTCTGGTCGATAACGGGCTGGTTGGGCTGGGTCTTGTGGTCTGCCTTCTGTTTCTGTTTCTGAATGCGCGGATTGCCTTTTGGGTTGCCGCGGGTATTCCGGTGGCAATGTCGGCGGCGATTGCGTTCATGTATATTGGTGGCCTGTCGATCAACATGGTGTCGTTGTTCGGCTTGATTATCACTCTGGGTATTGTCGTGGATGACGCCATCGTTGTGGGTGAACATGCCGATTTTCGCGCGCGACGGCTGGGTGAGCCACCAATGGTGGCCGCCGAACGCGCCGCACGTCGCATGGCGATGCCGGTCTTTGCTGCGACGCTGACCACGGTTATTGCCTTTTTTGGCCTGACTGCGATTGGTGGACGTTTCGGAGAGTTAATCCGCGATATCCCCTTCACGGTGATAGCGGTATTGATCGCTTCGCTGATCGAATGCTTTCTGATCCTGCCCAACCATATGGCCCACGCGATTGCGCACTCTGCCAAGGAACATTGGTATGACCTGCCGAACCGTGTGGTGAACAAGGGGTTTCGCTGGGTGCGCGATACGCTGTTCCGACCGCTGATCGCCTGGGTAATCTGGGCACGCTATGTGGTGGTGTCGGCGATGATCGTCATTCTGGCCAGCCAGATTTCCCTGTTCATCCGCGGGGACGTGAACTGGCGGTTCTTCAATGCGCCCGAGCGTGGATCGGTTACAGGCAATTTTATCATGGCCGAGGGCGCAGGCCGCGCGGATACGTTGGCCATGATGCACCAACTACAGACCTCGGTAGAGGCGCTTGGCCAACGCTATGAAGAGCGGCACGGGCGCAACCCCATTGATTACGTGCTGGCCGAGATCGGGGGATCCGCGGGCCGTGCACTTTCGGCAGCGGATGGCAAGGACACGGATTTGCTGGGCGGGATTTCGATCGAGTTGATAGATGCCGACCTGCGCCCCTATTCGAGCTTCGAGTTTGTCGGAGAGTTGCAGGAAATGGCGCCAAGCCATCCCAAACTTGAGCTGCTCAGCTTCAGGGGCTGGCGGTCTGGTCCGGGAGGAGATGCGATTGACGTGCAGCTCTACGGCGCCGATGTGAACACGCTTAAAACGGCTTCCGAGGACTTGCAGGTCGCGCTTTCGAAATACCCTGAGGTTTCAGCGCTGGAAGACAATCTGGCCTATGACAAGGAAGAATACATTTTGGATCTGACCGCGCAGGGACAGGCGCTGGGCTTTCGGATCGAAACATTGGGCCGGGTGCTGCGGGACCGTCTGAACGGGATCGAGGCCGCGACCTTTCCTGATGGCCCGCGCAGTGCCGAGATCCGGGTTGAATTGCCTGAAGGAGAACTGACCGCCGATTTCCTGGAACGCACACTGATGCGCACGCCCGATGGAGTCTATGTCCCGTTGGCCGATATCGTTTCGGTTCAGCGTAAATCCGGATTCTCGACCGTGCGGCGTGAAAACGGGCTGCGGGTGATTTCGGTCTATGGCGATATCTCCGAGGATGATCCAACACGCGCGGCCGAGATCGCCCGTGCGATGAGCGAGGAAATTCTGCCCAATATCGCAGCCACACGTCAGGTCGAGTGGACCATGGCAGGTCTGAGCGAGCAGGAAGAAGAGTTTCTGTCCGAAGCCCGTACCGGTCTGATCCTGTGCCTGACGGGCATCTATCTGGTGCTGGCCTGGGTCTTTGCCAGTTGGACCCGACCATTGGTGGTGATGGCGATCATTCCGTTTGGTTTGGTCGGAACCATTTGGGGTCATTATATCTGGGAGGTTCCGCTCAGCATGTTCACGGTCGTTGGCCTGCTTGGGATGACCGGAATCATCATCAACGACTCGATTGTTCTGGTGACGACGATTGACGAGTATCAGCAGACTCGTGGGCTGATGCCCTCCATCGTCGAGGGGACATCGGACAGATTGCGGCCAGTAATGCTGACGACGCTGACCACGGTTCTGGGCCTGACCCCACTGTTGTACGAAGGATCGCAGCAGGCACAGTTCCTCAAACCGACTGTGATCACGCTGGTCTATGGGTTGGCGTTTGGGATGGTGCTGGTATTGCTACTCGTTCCTGCCCTGCTGGGGATCCTGAACGATCTGTCGCGGCCAATGACGGCCATGCGTCGCGCAATTCGGGCGCCGGATCGTGTGGTGCAGGGGGCGCTTGTTGTCACCGGGTTTGCCTTGATGCTCTGGTTTGCGTTGACGATGATCTGGCCTGCGGTGACCGGGTCTCCACCGGGCCTTGTTTCGGGGCTTTATGCCGGGCCAGAGGGCCCCTCAATCCTGCGGATGGGGTTTGGAGCTTTTACTGCCGGCGCCACGGTGATTCTGGTGGTGAGCATTGTTTTGTCGGGCCTGTTGTACGCCCGTCTCAAAGGACGCACCGCCTAGCCCTGACGTAGTGCGGTTTCCAACAGGTTTGTGACCCGGTCACTCATGGGCAGTGCGCCTTGTCGGATCAAGTCCAGTGGGAACCAGCGTGCATCCATTGCGTCATCCCCCGCAACCGGTTGCCCGGTCTGATACTGGCAGGCCACGCCAACCAACAGGTAATGAGACAGAACCGCGCCATGAGCGTCGCGGCGCAACAGGTCCAGATTGTCCAGATACCGCAACGGCTCGGCAATCACCGAGGTTTCTTCGCGCAGTTCCCGCTGTGCTGCCTGCAGGACGGTTTCGCCCCATTCCACATGGCCGCCGGGAAAGCCCCATAGCCCCTTATCCGGTTGCTTGCTACGCTGAACCAGAAGGACGTGCCCGTCATGAATGACGACCGCAAGCGCACCGATTTTCGGAGTTTGCATCATGGGGTCAGCCAGCGCTGCACCCCAGAATGTCCACCGCGTGATTGGCACCCAGAACAGTGATCCGGATCTTTGAGCGATCCAGCGCAAACGGACCGCCCGAGGCGTTGATCACCTCGGATGTGGCGACCAGAGTACCGCCCTGCCGTTTGGCGTCGGTTTGCGAGGCCCACAGCTCGGGGTTGCCGGGCTCGATCACGGCAACCTCGAGGCCACCGGCGGAAGGCATGGTGACGCGCGCCTCGATCTGCATTCCGTCAGACGTCGGGGTCAGGTGGCACCGCGCGTTGGCGACCCGGGCTTCTTTGGCGGAATAGGGACGCTTGGCCAGTGCCGCCGCGATCGTCGGGTTGCGCTCTGCTTCGGCGTTCAGGGTATGATCGAAGCCCAAACGTTCCGGGATGCAGACGTCTTTGCAGACCCCCAGATCCACCGTGCCTTTCAGCCGCACGGGTTTGGCCGGGTTCTTCGGCAAAATTTCGACAGGGAGGACCATTTGATTTTGGTATCCAATCGACTGCAGGCCATTCTGATCAAAGACATCCGGCGCGGGCCATGTGATCGACACGCTGCCGACATTGGTTGATCTATTCCAGTCGAACTGTGGCGGAATACCTGCATCGCCCGGCGCCCGCCAATAGGTCTTCCAGCCGTCCTGCAGGGTCACCCGCAGCGCCCCAAGATAGGCTCCATTTGCTGTGCGCCCGCCGTCCAGGATATCCAATTCGGCCACCGAGCCGACCACTTGTGCAGATGCCGGTCCAATCGCGCCAACGGTCACGGCAAAGGCGGCTGCCAGAAATGTCTTGTGAATGTTCATACCCTATAAATGCGTGGTCTCGAGGCGAATTCCAAGTCACGTTCGGGTCACTCGAATGAAATCTAGCGAAATCGCCGCTCGTCCCTTGCCAATACCGGGACTGCGGGGGCATTGTTGATGGGAGCTCAGCAAGAGATGTCGTCTTATGGATCTGACCGGTAAACTGTTGATTGCGATGCCTGGGATGGGCGATCCGCGTTTCGATCATTCGGTTGTCTATATTTGCAGCCATGGCGACGATGGCGCGATGGGTCTGATCATCAACAAACCTTCGGATTTACGCATAAAGACGCTGCTGGGTCAGTTGAATATCGCTTGCCGTATCCCGATCGTGGGTGAGCGTCTGGTGCATTTCGGCGGCCCGGTCGAGATGTCGCGCGGATTCGTCCTGCACAGCGCCGATTATGACGCGAACCTCCATTCCCTGCAGATTTCGGACGATTTCAGCATGACTGCAACGTTGGACGTGCTTGAAGACCTGGCCTCGGGGCAAGGGCCGCTGAATTCTATGCTGACGCTAGGGTATTCAGGCTGGGGACCCGGGCAGCTTGAGGATGAGATCGCGATGAACGGATGGCTCACAACCGAGGCGGATTCGAAGCTGGTGTTCGATGTCCCCGATGATCAGAAATGGGAGGCGGCGCTGGCAACGCTGGGTGTCGATCCTCTGACTTTGTCGGCCAGCGCAGGGCGCGCCTGATCAACTGTCACGTGGCGCTGCGGCCCGGCGCAACCGGTCGTTGATAGCGGCACCCAATCCGTGGTCCGGAATAGGGGACACGGCAATCGGGCGTCCGGTGCTGTTGAGCTTGTGCAAAGCCGCAAACAGATTGGCCGCCGCCTCGGTCAGGTTGCCATCAGCGGACAGGTTCAGGTCGCATTCGACCGGCCCAAATCCCAAGAGAATCTCGTCACCATATGTAGTCTGCGCGTGCAACCGGACCGCCTCGTCCGGCGCGTAATGCGACAGCATCTGTCCGGGTGCTGTTAGCGTGTCGCCGGATTGGTGTAGATGCAATGCCGAGCCGAGAGCTGCTTCGATCTGGTCCAAAGCCACCCCGCCGGGGCGTAGCAGTGCAGGTTCTCCAGCGAGGCCGACAATGGTGGATTCCAGCCCGACACCACAGGGACCATCATCCAGAATGGCAGCGATGCGCCCGTCCAGACCGGCGCGGACATGCGCGGCTGTTGTCGGGCTGATCTGTCCCGAAGGGTTGGCCGAGGGCGCAGCGACCGGCCCGTCGAACATCTCGAGAATAGCCCGGGCAGAAGGATGCGCAGGCACCCGAACCGCCAATGTATCCAGCCCGGCAGTGACAAGCGACGATACACCGTGCCCTTCCCGCAGCGGCAGAACCAGAGTCAGCGGGCCGGGCCAGAACGCCTGTGCCAACGCCTCGGCCTGATCTGACCATTCAACAAACTTGCGCGCGGACTCTACCGATGCGACATGCGCAATCAGAGGGTTGAAACTGGGTCGGCCCTTGGCGGCATAGATGCTGGCGACAGCCTCTCCGTTGCGGGCATCCCCACCCAGCCCATAGACCGTTTCAGTCGGGAAAGCGACCAGCTGTCCCTGCCTCAAAAGATCCGCAGCCTGAGCAATTCCCGCCGGGTCGGCTGACAGTTCGAGTGTACCGTTAGAGATCATTGTGAGTGACGCCGCGTTTTGATTGCTTGTAGCATAAGGATGGGTACGTAATCGTTCAAACCCAGATGAATAACGGCGAGTCAGCGGATTTCCAACCCCGGCGTCGCGGACCGTTTAAGACAGCCCCGAGGTAATATTATGCCCTATCGCGCACCAGTTGCAGATTACGAATTTCTGTTCCGCCATGCGGTTGATTTTGATCGTATTGCAGCGACCGACAAGTTCGCGGAAGCAAGCGAAGACGTCGTCAGCGCCATCCTGACCGAGGCTGGAAAACTCTGCGAAGAGGTCATGGCGCCGCTTCAGCGGAACGGAGACCTAGAGCCCGCGCGTCTGGAAAACGGCGTGTTGCGTACCTCGCCAGGATTTAGCGACGGTTGGAACGCTATTGCCGAGGGGGGCTGGATCGGCATGAGCGCTGATCCCGAATATGGCGGTATGGGGCTGCCGATGACCTTGACCACTGCCGTCAACGAGATGATGTCTGCGGCCTGCCTGTCACTGCAACTGGCGCCGCTGATGACGCAGGGCCAGATCGAAGCACTGGAGCACCACGCAAGTGATGAGCTGAAGAACCTATACCTGCCCAAAATGATCGCTGGTGAATGGTCGGGCACGATGAACCTGACGGAGCCGCAGGCGGGATCGGATGTGGGTGCGCTGACGTCGAAGGCAGAATCGAATGGAGATGGCACCTATTCGGTGTCTGGTCAGAAGATCTTCATTTCCTGGGGTGACAACGATTTTGCTGAAAACGTGTGCCATCTGGTGTTGGCACGCCTGCCCGATGCTGTTCCCGGAACCAAGGGAATATCGCTGTTTCTGGTGCCCAAATACCTGCCGGACGAGAATGGCAATCCGGGTGTGGCAAATGACCTGAAAGTGGTTTCGCTCGAGCACAAGATGGGTCTGCATGGTTCGCCAACTTGCGTGATGCAGTATGATGGCGCCAAAGGTTGGCTTGTGGGTAAGGAACATGGTGGAATGGCTGCGATGTTCACCATGATGAACAACGCGCGACTGGGCGTCGGCGGACAGGGTATCGGTGCCGCCGAAGGCGCCTATCAGCAGGCCCTAGAATATGCGCTTGAGCGGAAGCAAGGCAAGACACCTTCGGGCACAATCCTCGATCACGCCGATGTACGCCGGATGCTGATGAGTATGCGTGCGGATACTTTTGCTGCGCGTGCGATCATGCTTGCAAACGCAGCCGCGATCGATATGGCCAATGCAACAGGCGACGCGGACTGGGTTTCGCGCGCGGCCTTGTTGACGCCGATAAACAAGGCCTTCGGTACCGAAACCGGTATGCGGGTTTCGGAAGAAGGCGTGCAGGTCCATGGCGGTATGGGCTTTATCGAGGAGACCGGCGCGGCACAGTTCTATCGCGACGTCCGTGTGACCGCGATTTACGAGGGCACCAACGGCATTCAGGCCATGGACCTTGTCGCACGCAAGATGATGGATGGCGGCGAAGCGGCGTCCCGTTTGCTGGACGAAATCGAGGATCACGCTGAACGCGCGCGTGGGTCGATGCCGGAACTGGCGGGTCCTGTCTGGGAGGCCACGGAAAGCCTGCGTGAAACGACCGAGTGGTTGATATCGCAGTCCGACATGAACACGCGATTTGCCGGCGCCGTGCCCTATCTGAAGGCATTCGCCCGCGTTTTGGGCGGTCACTATCACCTCAAGGCGGCCCTGGCCGAGCCAAACGGCACCCGTTTCAAGCTGGCACGCTTTTATATCAATGCGCTGTTGCCTGAGTTTTCGGGGCTTTTGGTTCAGGCGCAGAACGGTGCAGATGACGTCTTTGCTCTCAGCGCCGAGGAAATGGTAGCTGCCTGATGGACGGTGATACACATTTGACGATCCGCTATCCTTGGCCCGAGGCTCCGGCCCTGGGCGAGGCCGTTGAAATTGCCGAAGGCGTGCTTTGGATGCGGTTGCCGCTGCCTATGGCGCTGGATCACGTCAATATCTATGCGCTGGATGATGGCGACGGATGGACGGTGATCGACACTGGCATGTCCTCGAACAAGACGCGCCGTATTTGGGCGGACCTGATGGCAGGACCGCTGGGGGGCAAACCCGTGACGCGCGTGGTGGTGACCCATCACCATCCCGATCACGTTGGCAATGCCGGTTGGTTTCAATCTGAACACGGGGCCGAGCTGGTCACGTCGCGTACTGCATGGCTGTTTGCACGGATGCTGACGCTGGATGTGCAGGAAAACTGGCCGCAGGAAACGCTGGATTACTACCGAAGCGCCGGGATGGATGCCGATTTCCTTGCCAAAAGGATGACAGAACGGCCCTTCAATTTCTGCGACACGGTCTATCCGATGCCGCTGGGCTTTACCCGGATCAAACAGGGCAGCGTCATTCGTATGGGTGGGCGCGACTGGGATGTTCATATGGGCAATGGCCACGCTCCCGAACATGCAACTTTTTGGAGCCGTGACGATAATCTGGTGATCACGGGCGACCAGGTTCTCAGCTCGATCAGCCCCAATCTGGGCGTCTATGTTACCGAGCCCATGGCGGATCCCGTGGCGGAGTGGATGGAAGCCTGCGAGCGCCTGCAAGACCTGGCGCGCCCGGATCATATGGCGCTGGGCGGGCACAAACTGCCCTTTACCGGCCTGCCGGTCAGGATGAGGCAGTTGATCGACAACCACCACAGCGCGCTGGACCGTCTGCAGAATTATCTGGACCAGCCCAAAACCGCTGCTGAGTGCTTTGTGCCCTTGTTCAAACGCCAGATCGGTGAAGGAGAGTATGGGCTTGCTCTGGTCGAAGCAGTTGCACATCTGAACCATCTCTACCACATTGGTGCTGTTACCCGAACGCGGCGCGCGGACGGGGCGTGGGAGTTTCAGCGCAAGGGGTAGAAGGCATGGACAAGATCGAAACCTCAGCCGAGGCAGCGGAATCAGCAGCATTGCCCCGATGTTACGAGGTGCATGCCAACCCGGATACGAAATCCGGCGCCAAGGACCTGCCCGGCCAGTTGCAAAAGCCCGTAGCCACAAAAAGTTCGGCGCAATGGGCCTATGAACGGTTGATCCTGTATATCCAGAATTTCGAGAATACGCTGGATGCGGATCATGAGGTCGCCATGGGATTTACTGGCGGTGATGCCGGGGTAATGCGGATCGAAGGGATGGGCTATTTCGACCCTGATATCATCACTTTTTATGGCGCAGATGGGTCCGGGGCGCGAACCCAGCTCGTGCAGCATGTCAGCCAGTTGAATGTAATGCTGCGAGCGCTGCCCAAGTCGGTCGAGGATAAGCCCGCCAATCGCATCGGATTCCGACTGGCGGCTGATCTGGAAGAAAACTGATAGCCTGACTTGCAATTCACGTCTGCGCAGCCTTGAATGAATCAATCATTTGGGGGGCGCAACGTGGCCACTTTCTCTGCCGTTACAAAAGCATACAAGGGCGCGTGGGCACGCCGCCGGGTCTTTGTGCCGATCTATGTCGCCGTGCGCCTGTTGCTGATTGCGCTGATTGCGCCGGGCGTGGCGATTGCGGTGAACCTAGCGGTTTCGCTCTCCAGTCAGACCGCCCTGACGGATCAGGATATTGCCGCGTTCATCCTGTCTCCGCTGGGGTTTGCGGTCGCAATCGCAATGCTCAGCCTGTTCCTGCTGGCCGAGGTCTTTGTCTTCTCGGTCATGGCCGGGTCGCTGAGGATGGGCGAAAGCGATCCGTGGCGCGCGGGGAGCGCGGCGATCAAGTTGATCCTGTCGCGCCTGCCTGCGCTGTTTGGATTTGCTGCACGCCTGGTTCTGCGGATCATCCTGTTGATCCTGCCTTTCGCCGCTATCGCTGCTCTGATCGCCTGGTGGACGCTGACCGAGTATGACATCAACTATTACCTGACCTTCCATCCGCCGTCTTTCTGGATCGCCGTTGCGCTGATCGGAGCTGTGGTGCTGGTCATGGCATGGGTGCTGATCCGCAAGCTGTCCGCATGGGCGCTGGGACTGCATCTGGTTCTGTTCGAAAACCTGCCACCGGCTGATGCTTTCCAGGTCAGCGCGGATCGGATGGAGGGCAAGCGCGGGCGGCTCAAGATCGCACTGGTGTTCTGGCTGGGGCTGAGGGCAGTTCTTGCCGCGCTGATCGCTTGGGGCGCGGGATCATTATTCGCGTTGGTGCCCCTGCAGGGGGCAGAGCATCTGCGGCTGGCGCTAGTTTACAGCCTTCTGGTCGCCGGGCTCTGGTCGTTGGCCGGGCTGGTTTTGGCAGCCACCGCGCTGGGAGCACTGGCGGTTTTGCTGGACGGTTTTTTCGAGATCCGGACCTCTGAACCACCACATCCCGCGCCAGGCAATCTGCGCATTGGTCTGCTGAGTGCTGTTGGCATTGCGGCGGTGGCGGTATTGGTCGGGCTCTGGTTCGGTCAATCCCTGCTGGAACGCGTTCAGGCCCCTGACAGGGCCGAGGTGATCGGCCACCGTGGTGCCGCTGCGTTACGGCCGGAAAACACCATGGCCTCGGTTCTGAAGGCGATTGAGGACGGGGCGGACTGGGTTGAAATCGACGTGCAGGAAACGGCGGATGATGAGATAATCGTCGCCCATGATAGCGATTTCATGAAGCTGGCCGGGGTGAACCTGAAGGTCTGGGATGCCACGATGGAAGACGTGGCCGAGATCGATATCGGCAGTTGGTTTGGCCCGGAATACGCAGATGAACGCACGCCAACACTGCGCGACGTACTGGCTGCGGCCAAAGGCAGGGCCAAGGTGATCATCGAGTTGAAATATTACGGTCATGACGTCGATCTGGAAAACCGCGTTGCGGCCTTGGTCGAGGAATTCGGCATGGAGGATGACATCGCCACCATGTCGTTGAAATATCCAACTGTGCAAAAGATGAAGGCACTGCGCCCTGAATGGCGAGCGGGGGTTTTGGCGGCAACCGCTGTGGGCGATCTGTCGGGTCTCGAAGGGGATTTTGTGGCTGTCAACGCCGCCATGGCCACGCCGGGGCTGGTACGTTCGGTGCAGGCCGCGGGCAAGGATATCTATGTCTGGACGGTGAATGACCCGTTGCAAATGTCGGCCATGGCCTCGATGGGGGTGGATGGGCTGATCACGGACCGACCGGCAATGGCCAAAGAAGTCTTGCGTATCCGCGCTGAAATGGGGCCGGCAGAACGTCTGATGCTGTGGCTGGCAACGGTGCTCGGCATGGCCGTTGATACCGATGCGATGCGCGATGAAAGCCCGTAATCTGGCCGTTTCTCTGGCGCTGATCGCGGCGCCAGTCGACGCGCAGGACTTTATGCGCAGTCTTGAGATGCCCGCCCATCGCGCGCTGATCGCACAGCGGGGCGCTGCGGAATTGACGCCGTTTGAAACGGATGGCTGCTCGGGCGGGTTGTCAGCCAGCTGGCGCTTTGTGGCCGACACATTTCCCAGTTTTCAAGCCCTGTTCGAGGCGCATCCCCCATGGGAGAGTTGCTGTGTCAGCCATGACCGGGCCTATCACCACGCGGGCGGAGGCCTGCGCCCCGAAGACAGTTATGACGCGCGCCTGTCAGCCGATGACAGCCTGAGAGCCTGCGTGCGGCAACACGGGGATGAGAACGCCGAAATTTACGCCGAACGCTATGACATGACTTCGGATCAGATACGATCCGCCCATGCCATAACCGCCGAGGCCATGTATGGCGCGGTGCGATTGGGCGGGGCGCCCTGTTCGGGCCTGCCCTGGCGGTGGGGGTTCGGATATCGCGGGTGTTCGGTCTTTGATTCCGTGTCACCTGCGCCCGAATGACGTGGTGACAGGCCCGAGATTTTCGACTATCCAACGTATCAAACACGCGAATTAGGATTCTGAAAATCATGGCTGAACATAAGCACGGCGAAATGGACATCACCGTTCAAACCAAAACCTTCAACGGTTTCGTAAAAGCGACCACATGGTGCGTGGTGGCGATTGCTTTCCTTTGCTTGTTTCTGGCGGTTTTCGCCGCTTAATCCCGGGCGAGGCTGACCGCCGTGATCAGATTTGTGATTGCCTGCCTGCTGGCAGCAACAGTGGCTGGCTGTGCCGGTTCGCAGCGTCCGCAGGCCGATCAGACCGAAGTTGTGGCCCGTTCCTATCGTGATCCGGGACCATCAACACTGACGCTCTATACCATGATCAGCACCCGGACCGGTTCGGGGGCGCATACCTCGCTGATGATAAGCGGCAGCGAGAGGGTGATCTTTGACCCCGCCGGATCATTTCGCGCCGATGTAGTGCCGATCCGAAACGATGTTCTGTATGGCATCACGCCGAATGTCGAACGCGCTTATCGCAGCAGCCACGCGCGCGAAACGCATTATGCGCGTATCCAGACGATTCAGGTGACACCACAGCAGGCCGAAATTGCCCTGCAACTGGCCAAGCAGATGGGCCCTGTATCCGAAGCGTTTTGCGCCAACTCAACCTCGCAGCTATTGCAGCAGGTGCCGGGTTTCGGGCAGATCAATACGACCTTCTACCCGGTCAAGCTGTCCGATCAGTTCGGTGAACTCCCCGGCGTCGTGACCACCGAATACCGCGAGAATGACGATGCTGACCTGCAGGCCGGCTTGGCCTCGAACAATGCGCGCCTGAACCAGTTGGAAGCGGCCTCAACCCAATAGGTACAGCAAGCCATAGAGCGTGCCCGCCCCGGCAAAGATGGCAATGACCACGTTTTTTGTGATGACACCAACCGCCAAAGCAACCGCTGCGGCGGCCATGCGCGGCACGTCGGGCTGACCATCCGTTGCGGTTGGCCAGACCACCAGCGGCGCAATCAGGGCCGGAACGATGGCTACGGCGGTATAGCGCAGGTGGCGTAACAACCAGGGTGGCATCGGGCGGTCTCCGACGATGCCGATAAAGGTAAAGCGTAGGGCAAAGCTGCCGATCGCCAAGCCAACGATAATGCTCCACATGGTCACCGGATCAATCTGTGTCATGACCTATTCCGCTCTAACATCAATTCGGCCTGCGCCCCTGCGATCATCCCGGCGGTCCCGGCGATCAGCAGGCCCAGGTTGAACGGCACGCCTACGGTCAACAGAGCAACGGTTATGGCGACTAAGGCGGCGATGACATGGGCAAGCGTCCTCATCATCGGCCCGATCATTGCCAGGAATGTGATCGGAAGTGCAAAATCCAGCGCCCAGCTTTCTGGAATCTGTGCGCCCAAAACTGCGCCCAGATAAGTTGCCAAAATCCAAAGCGGCGTAATCGGTGTGACCGAGCCAAAGAAATAGGCCATTCGCTGCGGCACGGTCATATCGGGCTCTTTTTCGAACTGTACAATGGAGCAGGCATAGGACTGATCGACCGTCAGATAGGCGGCGCAGGCCCGTTGCCACAGGGGGGCCGCCCCAAGATAAGGCGTCAGTGAGGCCGAATACATTGCCACGCGTAGGTTTACCGCCAGGGCCGATGCCAGAACGATCAGGCTGGGTGTGTTGTCCTGCAACAGCTGCAGGGCGGTGAACTGGGCCGCCCCGGCAAAGACAGCCGCCGAAAAGGCGATTGTCTGGATAATATCCAGCCCAGCCTCGGTCGCAAATACGCCGAAAAGGGTGCCGAACGGAATTGCCACAAAGATAAACGGCGCTCCATCACGAAAACCCTTCCAGAAGTATGACTTGGATGTGGTGTAAGCCATGGCAAATTCCTATGGTATCGCCAACAGCAGTAGCGATCTTGGGAAAGGGTTGCAATTGGCCACGAAACCGGATGCCACCGACTACATCATCGCCCCTGATCCTGGCGCGGTCCGCCTGACCCGTGCGGTCGAAGGCATCGACCAGAATGGCGCGGTCAGCCGGATCTCGGTTGTCGAGGAACGCCCCCTGACGATTTTCCTCAACGCGCAGGAAATCGTGACTGCAATGACAATCGGCGATTACCCTGAATATCTGGCGCTGGGGTTCCTGCGCAATCAGGGGATGCTGTTAGCCGATGATGACATTACCGGCGTGGATTACGATGACGATCTGGAAACCGTGGTGGTGCGCACCGCGCGCGAAACCTCATATGAGGATAAGCTGAAGAAAAAGACCCGAACCAGCGGCTGCGCGGTCGGCACTGTGTTTGGTGACATGATGGAAGGGCTGGAGGACGTGCGCCTGCCGCAGGTTCAGGTCCGCACCTCATGGCTGTATGATCTGGCAGCCAAGATCAACCGAACCCCTTCATTGTATCTTGAGGCTGGTGCAATTCACGGCACGGTCCTGTGTCGGGAAAACCGACCGTTGGTCTACATGGAGGACGTGGGACGCCACAACGCGGTCGACAAGATCGCCGGCTGGATGCTGTCCGAAAATGTGGGGGCCGAGGACAAGATCCTCTACACTACAGGCCGTCTGACCTCGGAAATGGTCATCAAGACTGCAATGATGGGCATCCCGGTTCTGGCGTCACGATCAGGGTTCACCGCTTGGGGTGTCGAAATCGCGCGTGAGGTTGGCCTGACGCTGATCGGTCGTATGCGGGGGCAGCGGTTCGTGTGCCTTGCGGGCGAGGATCGACTGGTGCGGGATGTGGACCCGTCGACAGTGGCGGTCGAAGATAAAAAGCATAGACGGAAGAGTGCGGAATGATTTTGGAAGTCTTTGGTTTATTTATTTTATTCGTCGCGACATTGGGCTTGCTGCCATTGATGGTCTATGTGTTCTGGCTCCTTGAGCGGTCGAAACGCGCGATCATTGAGGGTATGGCGCAATTGGACGTCAACCTGCGTAACCGTCTGGGGTGGGCGCCAGAGGAATACCTCAGCATTTGGAACATCGCTGCCCCCTTTCGGCTTGGTTGGCAGGCATGGGCGGAGTTGTCTCAAAAACAAGCACTCGTGCTTCAGCGGGTTTTGATGCACGGTCTGCCTGAGTTTGCCGGGATACCAGATGAGGTCAGAAAGGCGGTGCGCACGTATCGGTGCTGTTTTGGTCTTATCTTTGCTGTTGGGGCCGTCTTAGTGTTTTTGCCAGCCCACTATAGCCTGAGTCACAAGGCGGCCGAATTGACGGGGTGGCCTGCAATTATTTGGTTTACAGCATTCGGATTGGCCGTCTGTCCATTGCTTTTCCTGCCCACCCAGAAATTCAGGAAATGGCCCGCGCTTGAGGAGATCAAATGACCCGCCCCCTCGGCATCATCCTCGCAGGAGGCCTTGCCACTCGGATGGGTGGTGGCGACAAAGGCTTGCTGACAGTCGGTGGGCAGAGCCTGCTGTCTCATGTCATTGACCGGTTTGGCCCGCAGGTGGTCGGTCTGGCGCTGAATGCCAATGGTGATCCCGAACGGTTCGCCGACCTCAACCTGCCGGTTCTTCCCGACACGATTGAAGGTTTCGCCGGGCCTCTGGCGGGTGTGCTGGCGGGGCTCGATTGGGCAGCAGAACAGGGCGCCGACAGTATCGTCACCGCCGCTGCCGACACGCCGTTTTTTCCGCGCGATCTTGTGGCGCGCCTAACGGATGCTGCTCAAGGGCAAACCCATCCGCTGGTGCTGGCGACTACGCCTCGAACCGGGGATGAAGCACTGAAATCCGGCGGCGGTAAACGGGTCAACCGGCATCCGACATTTGGCCTCTGGCCTGTCGCGTTGCGAGATGATTTGCGGGACGCCTTGAATGACGGGCTACGCAAGGTTGTGCTGTGGACAGATAAACATGATGGCCGTGAGGCGCTGTTTCCGGCGGAGCCGTTTGACCCCTTCTTCAATGTCAACACGCCCGACGATCTGGCGCGGGCGCAAAAGCTGCTGGAGCAGGCATGAAGGTCTATGGCGTCACCGGCTGGAAAAACGCGGGCAAGACCGGCCTGATGGAGCGTTTGGTGGCCGAGATCACCGCGCGCGGCTTTTCGGTTTCGACCGTCAAACATGCCCATCACGCCGCCGATGTCGACCAGCCCGGCACGGACAGTTTCCGCCATCGAGAAGCCGGTGCGTCCGAGGTGCTGTTGGCGTCCGGCAAGCGCATTGCGATGATGCAGGAACTGCGCGGCGCACCCGAGCCGCCTCTCTCTGATCTGCTGGCACGCTTGGCTCCGGTTGATCTTGTGCTGATCGAGGGGTTCAAACGCGAAGCCCACCCCAAGGTCGAGGCGTATCGGGTGGCCGCTGGAAATCCGTTGATCGCGGCCGAGAACGAAACTGTGCGCGCGGTTGCCAGTGACACAGAGCTGAACTTCGACCGTCCGGTTTTTGATCTGGACGACACCGCAGCCATCGCAGGGTTCATTCTGCAAGAGGTAGGATTATGAGCAAACCGGACATTGCCCCACCGCCCTTGCGCAACGATTGTTTTGCCTTGCCTGCGGGCGTGAGCTGGACGCCGGTTGACAAAGCGTTGGCCCTGCTGCGCGACCGCCTTTCGGTCGTGATGGGGGCTGAAACCGTTCCGTTGGCACAAGCCGCAGGTCGGATTTTGGCCGCCGATGTATATGCCCAACGTTCGAACCCGCCGCAGGCAAATACGGCGGTAGATGGCTATGGCTTTGCCGGTCCGGTTCCGGATGGGCCGCATGTGATGCCGCTGCAAGACGGGCGTGCTGCGGCTGGTGTTCCCTTTGATGGTCAGCTTGCGCCCGGCCACGCCATACGGATTCTGACTGGTGCGGCCCTGCCCGATGGGGTGGACACCGTTATTCTGGAAGAGGACGTGACAGTTCAGGACGGGCATATCGCCTTTCGCGGCCCCCTGAAACAGGGTGCCAATACCCGCAATGCGGGCGAAGATGTGGTTGGAGGTGATCTGGCTTTGCCCGCTGGACGCCGGTTGACACCTGCCGATCTGGCCCTTCTCTCCGCGACGGGTGCTGGTGATCTGCTGGTTCGCAAAGCTCTGCGGGTAGCCGTCCTGTCAACGGGGGATGAGCTAGTCGAGGCCGGCGAGGTTGCTGAGCCAGGGCAAATCTACGATGCCAATCGCCCAATGTTGCTGGCTCTGATCCAGCGGATGGGATTCCAGCCACTGGATATGGGCCGCGTTGCCGATGATCGTGAAACCCTGCGCGAGCGGCTGAACGAAGCTGCGAAAGAGGCGGATGTTGTTCTGACTAGCGGCGGCGCGTCGGCAGGGGACGAAGACCATGTCTCCGCGCTGTTGCGGCAGGCCGGAGCGATGCAGGAATGGCGTATTGCCCTGAAACCGGGGCGACCTCTGGCTTTGGGGATTTGGGACGGAGTGCCGGTTTTCGGACTGCCCGGCAATCCAGTAGCGGCATTGGTCTGCACCCTAATCTTTGCCCGCCCGGCGCTGGGCCTGATGGCTGGCGAGGGCTGGCGGGACCCGCAGGGGTTCGATCTGCCAGCCGCCTTTGATAAGCGCAAGAAACCCGGGCGGCGGGAATATCTGCGGGCCCGCATCCGAGACGGAAAAGCCGAAGTTTTCACTTCGGAAGGGTCCGGGCGGATCAGCGGGCTAAGCTGGGCCGAAGGGCTGGTCGAGATCGAAGACGGAGCGCGCCACATCCAACCGGGTGATCTTGTCCGATTCATCCCCTATGGAAGTTTCGGAATCTAGTCGAAGGTTCCGGCCACACGCCCCAGCAACATGAAGGCCCGCGCGGTTCTTGTATCACCCAAAGCGGTCAGCTCTGCATCGCTGGCACGGGGTTCAAACTCGATGATCATGTGATCGAACCTGCGTAGAAAGTGATGGGCGGCGTCCCGGAAAATGGGATCCTGCTTCATCCGGGCCGAAGTCAGCGCCAGCGAGGAGCGGTCGCGAATGCCGCCCAAGGCCGCGACAGCCCGTCCGCGCCCACCCTGCGCAAATTGCCGCCAGATCTCGGGGCGGGCCATGTCAGGGCGCAGGTCATCCATATAGATGCCCTCTTGGCTGAGCAGGGTCAGCACGTCCTGAGAGGCCTGTACAAGCTTGGCTGTCTTGCGGTCCTTGAGCGCCAGCCGTAGGGCATCAAAGCCTTCGGTATCTTCCTGTGTTTCCGGAAAATTCAGCGCACGGATAAAGATGTCGGTGCCAAGCGGGGGCACGATATCCCCAGCTTGTGTACCCAGTTCCAGCGAAGTCTGATCGCCGTTCCCCACGGCTGTCGGTTGCTGTGCGGGTTCCCTGCGCTTGGTTGAAAACGTGGCCAGCGCGCTTTCGGCTTTCTTGGCCGTTTCCGCGATCTGATCCAGCTTTTTGGATACGGCCGGCTCATAGGTGCTGGAAGATCGCTGTTGCTGAGCGATATATGCGTTTCGGATGGCGTCAATCGAGGTTTGTAGTCGTGCGCTTTCCTCGCGCATGATCCGGCTGGCGCGCATGGCCATTGCTGCGACCCAGATCATCGCTACCGGCATGAAGACCGCCAGCAAGGTCACGACAAAGCCTCCGCCGTCGACCTCGTCGGGCAGCACCAGAAAAACAACCGAGACGATCAGCCAGATCACGCTGAGGGCGACGGCTGCAATTTCGATCTCGGTTATCGAAGGCTTGGTTGGCCTATCATATATGCCCAGTGAGGTTGGCCGATTGGCTTCCTGCTCTGGCGTGGGCTCGGACATTGGGAACGCTCCGGGGCTCAGGCGTAAGTGATACTCAGGACTTCATAAGAACGTACACCGCCAGGTGTGCGTACTTCGACACTGTCGCCTTCGTCCTTTCCAATCAGGGCGCGGGCAATAGGGGATTTGATGTTCAGCAGGCCGGCTTCGATATTGGCCTCATATTCCCCTACAATCTGCCAGGTCTTTTCCTCGTCAGTGTCTTCGTCAACAAGCGTGACCTTGGCGCCAAATTTGATAGCACCGGACAGTTTGGCAGGGTCGATCACATCGGTCAGTGAAAGGATGCCTTCCAACTCTTTGATGCGGCCTTCGATAAAACCCTGCTTTTCCCGGGCCGAATGATATTCGGCGTTTTCTTTCAGGTCACCCAGTTCCCTGGCCGAGGCGATGGCTTCGATAATAGCTGGCCGCTCGACGGATTTTAGGTTCTTGAGTTCGGCCTGAAGCGCAGCATTGCCCGCAGGCGTCATGGGAATTTTTTCCATATTCTTGTCGTCCACGCTGAAATTGTAACGCCCCGCCGCATGGAACCAGCGTCGGGGCGATTTGATGGGTTGGCAAATACCTGACCCAAATGATGCGTGAAATGCAAGAGGTCAAAGAAGACAGCAAGCTGGATTTGCGACTTAACGCCGTTGAATTGGGCGCCGTGGGCACCTGTTACGCTGTCCAAACAGCTGACCGCGCTGCCATTTCCAGGTGGTTGAGGCCATCCAGAGTGTTTCAAGCATATTGCACCACCTCAAACTCGATGCCGTTCTCATCATCGAAATAGAACCGCCTGCCGGGCTCGTAATCTGCATGCGACTTGGGGGTGAAACCTGCTTTGACCACCTTGTCTTCGGTTGCGTCGATGTCTTCGACCAGAACGCCGACATGATTCAGCCCCCCGATGATGTCATAGCTGCTTTCACCCGATGGTCTGGGATCGCTGGGTGCATAAAGCGCCAGGTAGGTATGTGCGCTACCGACATGCACGGTATAGCCACCCGCGATTGCAGGGCCTTCCCAGCGGGTTTTCCAACCGAAGACGTCCTGCATCCATTTTGCCGAAGCCTGCGGGTCGCGGACGGTGAAATTGGTGTGTTCAAGTGTCGCCATCATGGGATCTCCTATTCAATTTGAGGCTTGTCTCGACTCACCGTAATTTCTAAACCTAACTTTAGGTCAAGGAATTTTTTGAGGACGAGATGGCGATTTCAGAGGGGCTGGCAATAGGCGCTTTGGCCCAGCGCACCGGGCTGGCGGTTTCAGCGATCCGATATTACGAGGCGCAGGGTCTGATCGCCCCATGGCGCAATGCAGGTGGGCAGCGGCGATATCAGCGCGCCGACATAAGACGGTTGAGTTTTGTGATGATAGCGCAGCAATTCGGACTAACCCTGCCCGAAATCCGAGAAGTCCTGTCCGGCTTGCCCGGAAATCGTACACCAACGCCGCAGGATTGGAAAAACATCAGCAAGGATCTGCGGTCGCATCTGGATCAGCGAATCGATACGTTGATGCGCCTGCGTGACAATCTGGACGGATGCATTGGCTGTGGGTGCCTTAGTTTGCCCAAATGTGCTCTTTACAATCCTGATGACCGTGCCAAATCCAAGGGAAGTGGCCCCAGATACCTGATGGGTGACACTCCGGACACGTGATCTGCCGCATAGCGGCATAGTTACGCCGTGTTTCGATTGACCTGTGGCTTTCCCAGCATGTAATCAGCCGTGAAACAAAATTGCGCCGACCGTGCGTTAGATGCGCCAATTCGGAAAGTTAGCGAAGGAGCCCGCAATGGCCGAGATTGAACGCGAAGCGATGGAATATGACGTGGTGATCGTGGGCGCCGGCCCCGCGGGACTGTCGGCGGCCATCCGTCTGAAACAGCTGGATGCCGATCTGAACGTCGTCGTTCTGGAAAAGGGCTCGGAGGTCGGTGCGCATATCTTGTCAGGTGCGGTGCTGGACCCGTGCGGCCTGGATGCGCTGATACCGGACTGGAAGGAAAAAGGTGCGCCGCTGAACACGCCGGTTACCGAAGATAACTTCTATATGCTGGGTGAGGCCGGAAAAATCCGCATTCCGAACTTCCCGATGCCGCCGCTGATGAACAACCACGGCAACTATATCGTGTCGATGGGCAATGTCTGCCGCTGGATGGCTGAACAGGCCGAAGAGCTGGGCGTGGAAATCTTCCCCGGCATGGCCTGTTCCGAGCTGGTCTATGGCGACAATGGCGAAGTCAAAGGCGTTGTTGCCGGTGTCTTCGGCCTTGAGGCCGATGGCTCCTACGGCCCGAACACCGAGCCGGGCATGGAGCTGCACGGCAAATATGTCTTCTTGTCCGAAGGTGTGCGCGGGTCGCTGTCCAAGGAAGTGATCGCGAAATACGATCTGCAAGCCGGAAAAGAAGTCCAGAAATACGGCGTCGGCATGAAAGAGATCTGGGAGATCGACCCGGCCAAGCACAAGGAAGGCACCGTCACCCATACGATGGGCTGGCCCCTGGGCAGCAACGCGGGCGGCGGGTCTTTCATCTATCACCTGGAAAACAATCAGGTCTATGTCGGGTTTGTGGTTCACCTGAATTACAAGAACCCGCACCTGTACCCCTATATGGAATTCCAGCGCTTTAAGCATCATCCGATGGTGGCCGAGCTGCTGAAAGGCGGCAAACGCGTGGCTTATGGCGCTCGTGCGATTACTGAGGGTGGATATCAATCGATGCCCAAGCTGGTCGCGCCAGGCGTGGCGCTGCTGGGCTGTTCGGCGGGCATGGTCAATGTGCCGCGCATCAAGGGCAACCACAACGCGATGCTGTCTGGCAAAGCTGCGGCCGAGGCGGCATTTGATGCCATCAAAGCCGAGCGTTCGGGCGATGAATTGACTGTCTATGAAGCAGATGTTCGCGAAGGTGCCATCGGCAAAGACCTCAAGAAAGTGCGCAACGTCAAACCGATGTGGTCAAAGTGGGGTCTGATGCCCTCGCTGGCGCTGGGCGGTTTGGACATGTGGACAAACACTCTGGGCTTTTCGCTGTTTGGCACTCTGGGCCACGGCAAGAACGACGCGGAATCGACTGAAGAAGCCAGTAAACATAAACCGATCGACTATCCAAAGCCGGATGGCACGCTGTCCTTCGACCGCCTGACCAACGTCTCGTTCGCGATGACGAACCACGAGGAAAGTCAGCCTTGCCATCTAAAACTCTCGGACCCGGCGATTCCGGTCAGTGTCAATCTGCCCGAATTCGACGAACCGGCGCAGCGCTATTGCCCGGCGGGGGTGTATGAGATGGTCGAGGATGAAAATGGTCCGCGATTCGTGATCAACTTTCAGAACTGCGTTCACTGCAAGACCTGCGACATCAAAGATCCCAGCCAGAATATCACCTGGACCACGCCGCAGGGAGGGGATGGTCCGAACTATCCCAATATGTAAGCGAAAAATGGGCAATGGCGGCGTCGTGAAGGCTCTGCCATTGCCTCTTTCTGGTCAAAGCCCTAGCTTATTGCGCAACCGGCAATCGCAAGGCAGGAATTTGGTGACTTTTCTCATTCGTCGCACAGCGCTAGCTGTGCTGTTTACCACGTCATTCGCCATTCAGGCTTATGCCGACACTGGGTTCGGTGCGTATCTTGCCGGGCGTCAGGCGATTTTTCAGGACGACTATACGGCGGCTGAGAAATATTTTGCGCAAGCATTGCGCGCAGATCCTCAAAATGACCGGTTGCTGGAGAATGTCGTCGTTGCGCGCTTGTCGCTGGGCGAGGTTAAGCGCGCTTTGCCGATTGCCCAAACCATCGAAGAGTTAGGCCTGCCCAACCAGCCCGCGAAAATGGCGATTGCCGCTAATCTGGTGGCTGAAGGCAAGCTGGATGAACTGCTTGCCCGCGACCCCGAAACGCAAGGCGTCGGGCCGCTGGTTGACGGGTTAATATTGGGCTGGGCCCATATGGGCCAGGGCGCGATGACCAGCGCGCTGGAGCAGTTTGATCAAGTTGCAGCGCAGGAAGGCCTGCGCGAGTTCGCGCTTTACCACAAAGCTTTGGCACTGGCCTCGGTCGGAGACTTTGAAGGCGCCGAGGCAGTCTTTGCTGCCGATAATGGTGTTGTGGCGCGATTTACCCGCCGCGCAGCGCTGGCACGGACCGAGGTTCTGTCGCAGCTGGACCGCAATGAGGATGCGCTGCAGTTTCTGGATGACGTGTTCGAGTCGGGCTCTGATCCCTCGATTGAAGGGTACGAAGCGCGTCTGAGCGCTGGCGAAACGCTGCCCTTTACTCATGTCCGCACATCGCAGGACGGTATCGCAGAAGTGTTCTTTTCTGTGGGAGCCGCGCTCAGCAGTGAGGCGGCTGAGAATTACGTCTTGCTTTATGCGCAGGTCGCAGCCTTTCTGCGCCCGGATCACGTGGACGCAATCTTGTTGAGTGCCGAACTTTTGGACGAGTTGGAGCAATACGATCTTGCCGTCGAAGCGTATCGCAAAGTGCCCACGAGCAGCAGTGACTATCACGCTGCTGAACTGGGCCGGGCCGAGGTGCTTGTCACGGCAGGCAAAACCGATGCGGCGGAAGAAGTCTTGCAGACCCTTGCGACGCAGAGACCGGATCTGCCAAGTGTTCACGTGGCGCTGGCTGATTTGCAAAGACGTGAAGAAAACTATGCTGCGGCTGCCGAAACCTATAGCACAGCGATTGAATTGATTGATGCTGATGGTGGCGGCAACTGGTTCCTGCACTACGCCCGTGGTATCTCGTACGAGCGACTAAAGCAGTGGGACAATGCTGAGGCCGATTTCCGCCGTGCGCTAGAACTTAACCCCGACCAACCGCAGGTCCTGAATTATCTGGGTTATTCGCTTGTAGAACGGCGCGAAAATCTGGACGAAGCGCTTGGCATGATCGAACGCGCCGTCGCCGCGCGCCCTGGTAGCGGCTATATCGTCGACAGCTTGGGATGGGTTCTGTTTCGACTGGGCCGCTATGAAGAGGCGGTCGAGCATATGGAGCGTGCCGTCGAGCTGATGCCGGTAGACCCAGTGGTGAATGATCACCTGGGTGACGTTTACTGGGCCGTGGGCCGCGCACGCGAAGCCGAGTTCCAGTGGAAGCGGGCATTGTCTTTCATTGACCTCGAAGACGCTGATGGTGAGGCCGACCCCGAGCGTATTCGTCGCAAGATCGAGGTCGGGCTGGACGAGGTTCTGATCGAAGAAGGTGCCGCGCCGCTGAAGGTCGCCAATGAAGGCTAAGGCTTTCGCGCCCGCCAAGATCAACCTTACCTTGCACGTCACCGGCCAGCGCGTGGACGGCTATCACCTGTTGGATTCGCTCGTGGTGTTTGCCGATCTGGGCGATACGCTGCATTTCACCGCAGGTGAGGCGCTGTCGATCTCTGTCACCGGCGAACATGCGGCGGGTGTGCCAAGCGATAGTCGCAATCTGGTGTGGAAAGCCGCCGAGGCTGCAGGCTGGACTGGGCATATTGACCTGAACAAAGTGCTGCCGCATGGGGGCGGGATCGGCGGCGGTTCTTCCGATGCCGCCGCAACCTTGCGGATGATAGAAGATGAGGGTGGGCACGTCCCGCCAGAAACAGCACTGCGCCTGGGTGCGGATGTCCCTGCCTGCTTGGCAGCCAGATCAAGCCGTATGCGCGGGATCGGAGAGTGTCTGAACCCGGTCACCCTCCCACATCTACCAGCCTTGCTGGTCAACCCGGGTGTAGAGGTTCCAACGCCTGCGATATTCGCGGCTTTGGAATGCAGGGAAAACCCGCCCATGGCAGAGGATATCCCGGTATTTGAGGGGCCTCAGGATTGTGCCGAATGGCTGGGGAAACAGCGAAACGACCTGGAAGGTCCAACCACATTGCTGGCCCCCGAAGTCGCGCAGGTGCTGGATGCGCTGAGCGATACAAAAGCGGCGTTGTTGGCGCGCATGTCGGGGTCAGGATCGACCTGTTTCGCGCTGTATCCGACGATGAAAGCTGCCCATTTCGCCGCCTATGAGATTGGAGCAGCCCATCCCGACTGGTGGTGCCGTGCGGTTCAGCTTAACTAAGGCGCGCGACAACGAAGTCTGCCAAATCGCTCAGCAGGGTGCGGATCTCATGGTCGGGCAGGATGCCTAGCGACGCCTTAGCCTTGTTGGCCCAGCCAAGCGCATCTTTTCGCGTCGCCGCAAGCGTGCCGTATTTGCCCATAAGGCCAAGAGCGGTTTCGAGATCACCGCTTTCCTGACGACCCTTACCGATGGTGCGCTGCCAGAAGGCGCGTTCTTCGGGGGTGGCCTGCGCCACCGCCTTGATCACTGGCAGCGTCAGCTTACGCTCGCGAAAGTCGTCGCCGACATTCTTGCCGGTCGCTTTGCTGTCACCCTGATAATCCAGCAGGTCATCAGCGATCTGGAAGGCAATCCCCAGCGCATCGCCATAATCGAAGAGCGCCTTGACCTGGGCCTCTGACGCTTGGGCGATGACCCCGCCCACCTCGGTTGCGGCTGAGAACAAGGCTGCGGTCTTGCCGCGCACAACCTGAAGATAGATGGCCTCATCCGTGCCCAGATCGGTTGCAGCAGTCATCTGTAGCACTTCGCCCTCGGCGATTGTTGCAGACGCATTGGCAAGGATGTCCAGAACCCTAAGAGACCCGGTCTCGACCATAAGCTGGAAGCTGCGTGAGAACAGGTAATCCCCAACCAGAACGCTGGATTTGTTGTCCCAAAGCAGATTCGCTGTTGGCCGTCCGCGCCTTTGTGCGCTTTCGTCGACAACATCGTCATGCAACAGGGTCGCGGTGTGGATGAACTCAACCGTTGCCGCCAGACGCAAATGATGGTCCCCGGCATAGTCGAACAGCCGCGCCGCGGCCAGTGTCAGCATCGGACGCAGGCGCTTGCCACCCGCTTCGACCAAATGTGCGGTGACTTCGGGAATGCGGGGCGCGTGTTCTGAGGCCATGCGCGTGCGTATCAGGTCATTGACCGCGTCCATTTCACCCGAAAGAATCTCGGCCAGCCGCTCATGCGGTTTTGAGACTGTGCTGATGTTCATCACACTCCTGATACAAGGCTCGACTTCCGCCTCACCTTGCCCTTACATCCATCCCCATGAAAGAACTTTTGCGCAGCACTGATCCGACGATCCTGGCCTTTGCATCCGCCCTACTTCAGGGCGAGGATATAGACTGCTTTCAGATGGACGTAAATATGAGCATCCTAGAAGGCGGCATCGGTATTTTCCCGCGTCGCCTTATGGTGCGGGCAGATGATTTGATCCGCGCTGAACGGGTGATGCGCGACAACGAGATCCCGCTGGGCCGATGACGCAATTCACTGACCCAGAGCTAAGTTTGAACGACTTTCTGAATGGGCGCGTTCGGCTTTGGCAGCCCCTGTCCGGCTATCGCGCCGGGGTCGATCCTGTGTTGCTGGCGGCAGCGGTACCGGCCAAGGCTGGGCAATCCGTGCTGGAGCTGGGATGTGGCGCTGGTGCCGCCATCTTGTGCCTGATGGCGCGCGTGCCGGGATTGAACGCCACGGGTGTTGAGCTGCAATCGCCCTATGCCGATCTGGCCACCCGCAACGCGGATCAGAATGCGCAGGCGCTGACAGTGGTGCAGGCCGATCTGAGCAAACTGCCCGCTGAACTGAAACAACAGCAGTTCGATCATGTGATTGCGAATCCGCCCTATTACTTGGCCGGTGCCCACAGCCCTGCGGCGGACTCGGGTCGCGGAATTGCCTTGGGCGAGGATACACCGTTGCGCGATTGGTTCGATTGTGCGGCAAAGCGCCTTGCACCGCGGGGCTATCTGCACATGATCCAAAAGGCCGATCGGTTGCCAGACATGCTGTCAGCCTGTGCGGGGCGGCTTGGCTCAGTCGAGGTTCTGCCTCTGGCCGCGCGGGCTGGTCGGAAGGCTCAATTGATGATCCTTAGGGCCAGAAAAGGCGGTCGGACTGCGTTTCAACTGCATGCCCCGCTGATTTTGCACAAGGGTGTGCGCCACGAAAAAGACGGCGAAAGCTATACCTCTCAGATATCGTCCGTTTTGCGCGACGCTGCTGCGCTGAACGGGTTTTCGGATCAATAGGCGCCAACCAGCCGAATTTGTCAGATTTATTATAGAATCTGTGCGTCTGCAGCGTGACAGGCTGGAAACGATGTGCTCAACTTCCTACGTTATTCAGAGACACCAATGAAGGAGTATCGCCATGAGCGTGAGCGCACATCTGACGGAACTGAAGAAGAAGCACGAAACTCTCGGTCTCGAAGTAGAACAAGCCCAGCGCGCGCCAGGCATCGACGATCTCCATATCGCTCAACTCAAGAAACAGAAGCTAAGGCTTAAGGAAGAGATAGAGCGACTTTCCAGTTAACTTTTAAGGCTGGCGCGCGCGGCTATGGCCGCGCCGCCGGTGACCAGGATGGCTGCGATTGCCAGACCCCAGGATGGGGCTGCGATCCCGGCAACCACCAAAACGACGGTAGACAACAGGGGCGCTGCATAAGACGCGGTGCCAAGAATCTGAATGTCGCCTTGTTTGACCCCGATGTCCCAGACATAGAACGCCAGACCAACAGGCCCCAGCCCAAGTGCCGCGATCGAAGCCCAGCCAAAGGCCGTGCCCGGCCAAACGGTTTCTTCGATGGCTAGATGCAGACCACCCGAGGCGATGGCGGTAAAGATGCAGAACACAGCGACAGAGCTTGTGGGCGTATCCCCAAGACGACGGGACATAACGGAATAGCCCGACCAGGTCAGAGCACACAGCAGCGCCAGCCCGTAACCGGGTAGGTGGCTGGCCTGAAATCCTGCGCCACCACCCCTGGCGATGATCACAGCGGCCCCAGCAAAGCCCAGGCAGGCTCCGATCAGGTGCCCTGCACGCAGATGCTCGCCCGGTAGCAAACCTGAGAACAGCACAATCAACAGGGGCCAGAGATAGGCAATCAGCCCGGCCTCGGCTGCAGGGGCCATGCGCAGGGCCGAGAAGTAGAGTGCGTGATAGCCAAACAACCCGATGGTGCCAAACAGATAGGTGGTCCAACGCACGGACCGCAACTGCCCCAGCCCGCCATTGGCCCAGGCCCAGACCAGCCCCAGCGTACCCCCGATCGAGAAGCAGATCGTATTCAGCAACAGCGCAGGAACCGGTGCTGAACCGACGGTGAACAGGGCCAGAAGGGACCAGAGTAAAACGGCGACAAAACCGATAGTAGTGGCGCGGTTTCGGGTCATGCGGCTGACAGGTCCTCGACTGGAATGATGTCGAACTCATCGGATATATGTGCGGTCTTTTCAATCTCGGCCAGAAACCAATCCCGAAACGCCGCAATCTGAGGGCGGTTCTCGGCCCCCGAGAGGCACAGGAAGCGAAAGCGCCCCTTTGTTTCGATGGCGGTCTTGAAAGGTGCGACCAGCGTGCCTTCGGTCAGATCTTTCAGGATCATGGCCCGGCGGCCAAGCGCGACGCCAACGCCCGCAACAGCCGCGTCAATTGCGTGATCGGCGTTCGAAAACTCGGCACCATGGGTCGGGGTATGTGCGATGCCCACGGCCCTGAACCAGGCGGGCCAATCACTGGGTGGGGTCAGAAAGCGGATCGAGGCGTCATGGATCAACGGTGCATCCCGCAGGCTTTCCGGCGTGGTGAACTGGCGGGCGAGCTCGGGCGTCATGACCGGCGTCAGCCATTCCCGGCGCACTGGCACGGAATACAGCCCCTTATCCGCACCTTCGCCAAATCGGATGGCCACATCCACATCATCCCGTTCAAGGTCGATGATGCGTAACGTGGCCGAGAATTTCAGATCTATTTCGGGATGTGCGCGGGCAAATTCGTACAGGCGGGGCGCCAGCCATTTGGCCGTCAGGGCAGGGCCCGCTGTGACGGTCAGGCTAGTGTCGTCACCCTGTCTGCTCACGGCGCGCCATGCGGCTTGTAACGTGGCAAATCCATCCGCGGCGCCCGGGGCCAGGGTGCGCCCAGCCTCTGTCAGCTCCACCGCGCGGTTCAGGCGGTGAAACAGAGGGTGGCCCAAATGCTCCTCAAGGGATTTGATCTGAAAGGACAGGGCCGCAGGCGTTACATGCAGCTCTGCCGCGGCTTTGGCAAAAGACATGTGCCGGGCGGCGGCATCAAAGGCACGCAAAGCGGTCAAGGGCGGCAGGTAGTCGCTCATAGTATAGAAATTCTTAACTGAATGTTCAAAAAAGCTCGTTTGCGGCTTTGCCAACTAGAGTTCATATTGCTCATAAGTCAAGGAAAACTGTTTTGAACTGAGAGGCTGCCATGATTGAGATGACAACAAATCCAGCTGCACAATCGGCGATTCTGCGCGCGCATGAGGCGCGGGGCAAAGCGGTTCTGAATGTGTTGAAGTGGATTTTCGGTTCCCGCTGATCGCAGCGCGCGCGGTCTTACGGGATAAAAGAAGGGCCGGTTCTGCTTAGAACCGGCCCGCTTGCATTTTGGCAGCCAACTTAGGCGAAGAACTGAGCACCATTGGCCGAGATGGTCGATCCGTTGATGAATTGCGAGTCTTCAGAGGCCAGGAAAGCAACGCAGCGTGCGATCTCTTCCGGTTCGCCCAGTCGGCCCGCCGGAATCTGGCTGATAATGGAATCACGAACCTTCTCGGGGACAGCCATGACCATTTCGGTTGCGATATAGCCAGGGCAGATAGCGTTGGCGGTGATGCCCGCGCGCGCGCCTTCCTGCGCCAGCGACTTCACGATTCCCAGATCACCCGCCTTGGTTGCGGCATAGTTCACCTGAGCGAACTGACCCTTTTGACCGTTGATCGAGCTGATGACGATGACACGGCCAAACTTGCGCTCACGCATGCCAGGCCAAACCGGGTGAACGGTGTTGAATACGCCGGTCAGGTTGGTGTCGATCACCTGATGCCACTGCTCGGGTGTCATTTTGTGGAATGGGGCGTCCTTGGTGATGCCGGCATTGGCAACAACGATGTCGATCGGGCCAATCTCGGCTTCGACCTTTTCGATGCCCGCTTTGGATTCGTCATAATCCGCAACGTTCCATTTGTAGGTGGCGATTCCGGTCTCGTCGGTGAAATTCGCGGCGGCTTCGTCGTTCCCCGCGTAGGTGGCTGCAACATTGTACCCTTCGGCCTTAAGCGCCTTGGAAATTGCTGCGCCAATGCCGCGGGAACCGCCGGTGACGAGTGCTGTTCGTGCCATTTAGGAATCCTCCAATTTAAGTCGTCTTGGTAATGCTGTTACTATTCCGAACCAACCAGCGCAACAATATTGCGCAGGCAAGTTGCCGCAGCGCTGGGGTTTTTGGTTTCGCCTCAGGGTAGTGTGAGGCCACGATCTTTACCCAATGCACGGCAATAGTCGATCCAGTCCTTATTTTCGTTCAGCAGAGCCAAATTGCCAAAGCGAACGTGCCATGTCTCGGACAATCGAACCTGCGCGGACTGGATGTGTTTGTAGGGGTTCTTAATGCCTTCCATTGCGGCCTGATCACGAGCTTCCACAACGAATAACGCCGCGCTGGCAAGCGCGGCGTCTGTGGTTGTTTGGTCCTTGTTCCGGCGTGCTCTCAGCTCGGCCAGCTCTGTAAAGATGATGCTGCACTCCGTCAGGCTGGTCGAAAGCGGTTGACGGTTCTGTGCGTCTGCGACCCCTGCTAAGCAAATCACAAGGGCCGAAATAAGAGTGGGCCGAGAAGGCATTGTTAGATCAGTCGCGCTCGACACATAGGGCAACGCCCATGCCGCCACCGATGCACAGAGTCGCCAGACCTTTTTTCGCGTCCCGCCGCTTCATTTCGAACAACAGAGTGTTCAGAACGCGGCAGCCCGAAGCGCCGATCGGGTGACCGATGGCAATGGCGCCGCCATTGACGTTCACGATGGACGGGTCCCAGCCCATGTCTTTGTTCACGGCACAAGCTTGTGCGGCAAAGGCTTCGTTGGCTTCGATCAGATCCAGATCGTCAACCGACCAGCCCGCCTTTTCCAGCGCCTTGCGCGAGGCATAGATCGGGCCGACGCCCATAATCGACGGGTCCAGACCAGCGGTAGCATAAGATGCAATCCGCGCCAGAGGCTCAATCCCGCGCTTTTCGGCATTTGCCGCCGACATCAGCAGGGTCGCAGCCGCGCCGTCGTTCAGGCCCGAGGCATTGGCGGCGGTGACCGATCCGTCTTTAGCAAAAGCCGGGCGCAGTTTGGCCATGGCTTCCATGGTTGCGCCGTAGCGGATGTATTCGTCTTTGTCCATCACGATGTCACCCTTGCGGGTCTTGATGGTAAAGGGGGTGATCTCATCGGCGAATTTGCCTGCCTTCTGCGCAGCTTCGGCCTTGTTCTGGCTTGCGACGGCGAATTCATCCTGCATATCGCGGCTGATCTGCCACTTTTCAGCAACGTTTTCGGCGGTTTGACCCATGTGATACCCGTTGAACGCATCCCACAGTCCATCGCGGATCATTGTGTCGATATACTTCATGTCGCCCATCTTTTGGCCGGCGCGCAGAGCGGCGGCATGGGGCGACAGGGTCATGTTCTCTTGCCCGCCAGCAGCGACGATATCAGCATCGCCCAGTTGGATATGCTGTGCGCCCAGTGCCACGGCGCGCAGGCCGGATCCGCAGACCTGGTTGATGCCCCAGGCCGCGCTTTCCTGCGGCAGACCGGCGTTGATATGCGCCTGACGCGCCGGGTTCTGACCCTGGGCTGCGGTCAGAACCTGACCCAAAATTGTCTCGCTGACTTCGCCTTTTTCGATTCCGGCGCGTTCGACTACGGCTTCAAGAACGGCTGTGCCCAAATCATGGGCTGCGGTGTTCGCAAACGAACCACCAAAGCTGCCGACGCCTGTACGTGCGGCGGATGCGATAACTACATTGGTCATTATGATCAGTCCTTTACCGACATGGTCCGGCGGAATGTCTGACGGCGCAGGTCGAGAGGTTCCCCCCGCAACAAGAGCGCCCCGTAATCCCCCGCTCAAGTATCACTGCAATAGCGCAATGCTGCATTTGCAGCAACGGGCAGCTTGTCTCAGGACCCAAGGTCCCTGGTTTTTTGGGGTTAACCCACCGATTTCTGTTCGTTTTCCGTTTTCCAGGGCGCAGAAACCGTAGGTGCGCCGAACAGAAATCCTTGCAGACAATCGACACCATTGGCCACCAAAAACTCAGCATCCGCTTTGGTTTCGACCGATTCGGCCGTGACCAGAATCTCAAATTCCCTTGCAACTGCGATCAGGGCACGAACCAGCGCCTGATTATCAGGGTTTTCACTGATGCCGCGGATGAACTGGCCATCAATCTTGGCGGCATCAAAAAGAAACTCACGGAAATGGCGGAAGCAGAAATTGCTGGCACCAAAATCATCCAGCGCAAATGCAACGCCACGTGGTTGCAACCGGTCCATGAAATCGACCACGAGTTCCGGCACGGTCATGGCCGAACTTTCGGATATTTCAAGGATCAGCCTTTCACCGATACTGGCGTCTTTTTTCATGAACCGGTCAAGAACGCGCGACCAACGTCCATATCCGATCGACCGTGCGGACATATTGATCGACATGCGGATGTCTGGGGTGCGCGCCAATGTGCGCATGCCCATCTCAAGCGCGATGCAGTCCAATTCGCGGCCAATCGGGGTGTTTTCAAGCTGAGGCATAAATTCGCGTGCCGGGATGACACGACCGGTTTCATCCAGCACCCGGATGAAGCCTTCGTAGAAGGCGATACCATGTGGCGCGTTAGCCTGCATGACCGGTTGAAAGGCCAGTTTGCACTGTTTGTGTTTGACAGCATCCGTAGCCATCTGGATCGTTGAGTTGTCGCGCGACAACACAGCCGCGTTTAACGGGCTGTCTGATCCTTCGGGTAAATCTGCCAGTTTCCTGTCCCGCATGATCGAAATCGCTTCCCTACCGTCGTCGGTCAGGATCCAATTTCAGGGCAAAGATGTGAATCTGCGGTTAATGGAAATGAAAATTCAGCGGGCTGCGTCCAGAACACGTCCCAGAGATCTAGCGGCACCAATAACTGCGCCCGTAAATCCCAGCACCATCATGGCCAGTCCAAACGCGATCAGCGTTGCGGTCCCGGCGGCCAGTGCTGTCAGCATTGCGAGAAGCAAGCCTATCAGTCCTAAAACTGTGGAAAATGTTGTCCAACGGGTCATGATAATCTCCGGTCACTCGTAATGCACATCGTTTGGATATGTGCAGGCTGAGCTAATTTTCAAGAAAATCAGCACGTGACCGGCGGATTCAAGCTTGTTTTGCTTCGGATTTGTGCGTTTCGGTCTCAAAATGCTCAAATCCGGGCGTCCCTCGATCCCTGGGGTTGCGCGAGATATGCTTGGCTTTGATCTGCTCCGAGCTATCCCGGCTGCCGTCATGGCTGTAACCGGGTGGGGCAAAGCAATAGGCCAACCGCTGGCGCAAAGTTAGCCCCGATTGCGTGGCATCCTGCCAGATTCCGACCCATTCGTGAAAGGCGACGCGCAACGGGTTGAAGGTTCCGATATTGTGAACCAACCCATAGTCGACCTTGTCATCGACCTGCTCTGGCACAAAGGTGCCGAACATCTTGTCCCAGATGATGAACACGCCGGCATAGTTGCAATCCAGATAGCGCGCGTTGCGGCCATGATGGGCGCGGTGGTGGCTGGGGGTGTTCATAACCGCCTCGAACCAGCGGGGCATCTTGCCGATGGCCTCGGTGTGAATCCAGAACTGATAGATCAGGTTCAGACCGCCGACAAACAGAACCATTGCCGGATGAAACCCCAGCAGGATCAGCGGCGCGCGCACGACCATCATGAAGGTGAATGTATAAGTCCAGGTCTGACGCAACGCCGTGGTCAGGTTGTAATGCTGAGAGCTATGATGGTTCACATGGCTGGCCCAGACCCAACGGATGCGATGCCCGAACCGATGCACCCAATAGTAACGCAAATCGTCCAGCAAAAAGCACAGGATAATCACCGGGATCGAGGTGCCCAGGTTCAGCGGAGTAATCTGCCACAACCACATAAAGAACCCGTAGGCGATGAAACCGAGCAGAAACCCCGAGGCAATATTGCCCGCGCCCATGATCAGCGAGGTGACCGCATCCCGCGTTTCATAGCGCCCGCCCCGGCCTTTGAAAGCGATCCAGACGAACTCGGCCAGAATTGCGGCGATAAAGAACGGGACTGCCCATTGCACGGCATCGGGAAAGGAAATCTGGTCGGTCATGCGGGCTCCATCAAGTGTCGCCAGTGGGCGCGTTCGATGTCATCGAGGTGGATGCGGGTTGAGGGGGTTCCGAAATCATGAAACTGAACTTCGAATCCGTCCGGATGCTCGATCCAGTCATAATCCTGCAGGTGGCGGGCCACGGTATCCGCGCCGAACGACCACAAAAGGCCAGAACCGGTTGTGGTTCGGATCAGCGCGGAACGTTGGTCATGCGCTACGGTTACATCTGCGATCACGTCATCGGGGAAATGGCGCGACCATTGCGCACGGGCCAGATCAGGCGTCAGGGCGAACTGCCGCGAACGGCCCGTCAGATGCAGCAGAATAGTAATTCCGCCGATCCCCCCAACGACCAGAACCAACAATATCTCCAGCGGCATGACTTCCTCCTGACCCACAAACTGCAAAGCGGAGGCTTGGCTGTCAAAGGTGGCGTCGCGTAAGCTGAAATTCGACCTGAAGCACCGGTTGGGGATCACGCTACCCGTGCAAAGAGGTCAGTTGGTAATCGTATAGGTGCCCCCGGAATCACCCTTGCCCTTGTTGCGGGTAAAGGTCACCTGGTTCCCTTCTATCGTTACTTTCTGGCAATCCTGCGGGATCTGATTTCCGCCAACAACAAGCGTTCGGCACCAAAACCTTTTGTTCCAGGCCCATGCGCCCGAGAATATGACCTTGTCGCTGGTTTGCCCGGAAATCTTCCCGTCGGGTGAAATAAGCACCCAGGTGCCGCCATCCACCAGTTTCTTACCGGCGACAGCATTCAGAAAATCTTGTTCTTTCTTGATGTCTTTGGCCTCGGCGACCAATGCCGAGCCCAAAATCAGACAGGCAGCAATGGCCAGAGTGAATACGTTCTTCATAAAGAAAGCCTCCTCGTTACATCGACGGGGAGGCTATCATAAATTCAGGACTTCAGGAAAACGACCTTAACTTTCTTCCGCTACCAGTGCCGCAATGATCGCCTTGGCACTGTCTGAATTCCACTCGGCATCCCCGATCAGGCGGGCGACTTCATTGCCATCGGGGTCAAGAATGACCGTGATTGGCAGGGCAATGACACCGAACTCACGTGCCACGGCCGAGCCCGGATCTTGATGGCGCGGTAGGTTCTCGATGTTGTTTTCCTCGAAAAACTTCTTGATCCCCGCGGGTGAGTTGCGCCCGGTGGCCAATGTCAGGACTTCGAATTTGTCACCCCCGAATTCCGCCTGCAACTCGGCGATCTGAGGCATTTCCTTGCGGCACGGTGCGCACCATGTGGCCCAAAAGTTCAGCAGGACGTATTTGCCCTGATAGTCGGCAAGCGTTGCGGTGCCACCGTCATCTTCCAACTGAAATTCGACCAAGGTGTGCGGTTTGGGCTCTTTGTGCAGGATCAACCGCTTCAGGGTGCCTTCGCGCAGCGGACCCAGAGTTTCCGCATCTGTGGCCAAAGCCGCGTTTGCACCTAGCGCAAGGGCCATATAAAGGGGGATCAGACGAAATAGGCGCATATCAACTCCGGGTTTTCTTACATGACCGATCAATCTTCGAACCAGATGTGGGGCGGCCGCTTTGCCGCCGGTCCAGACGCGATCATGGAGGCAATCAATGCCTCGATCGGGTTCGATCAGCGGATGGCAGCCCAGGACATTGCAGGCTCGCGCGCCCATGCCGCCATGTTGGCTGCCACGGGCGTTATTACTGATAGTGATGCTGAAGCTATTCGGGAAGGGCTGCTCACCGTATTGTCAGAAATCCAGAACGGCGCGTTTCAGTTCTCGACAGCTCTGGAAGACATCCACATGAACGTCGAGGCGCGCCTGAAAGAGATCATTGGCGAACCTGCGGGCCGTTTGCACACAGGCCGGTCGCGCAATGACCAGGTGGCGACCGATTTCAAATTGTGGGTGCGTGATCAGTTCGATGCCGCCGATGCCGGTCTGCTGGCCCTAATCCGCGCGCTTTTGGCGCAGGCAGAGGCCGGGGCGGACTGGGTCATGCCGGGCTTTACCCATCTGCAAACCGCCCAGCCTGTGACCTGGGGTCATCACATGATGGCTTATGTCGAAATGTTCGGGCGTGATCTGTCCCGCGTCCGCGATGCCCGCGCGCGGATGAACGAATCCCCACTGGGGGCTGCCGCGCTGGCTGGAACCTCGTTCCCTATTGATCGGGTCATGACCGCCGAGGCGCTGGGCTTTGACCGTCCCGCTGCCAATTCGCTGGACGCCGTCAGTGACCGCGATTTTGCGCTGGAATTTCTGTCAACTGCTTCGATCTGTGCAATGCACCTGTCGCGCTTTGCCGAAGAACTGGTGATCTGGTCTTCTGCCCAGTTCCGCTTTGTCACCCTGTCTGACCGTTTTTCGACTGGCTCGTCTATCATGCCGCAAAAGAAGAACCCGGATGCGGCAGAACTGATCCGTGCCAAGGTCGGGCGCATTTATGGCGCCAACACCGCGCTGATGATGGTGATGAAGGGCTTGCCGCTGGCCTATTCCAAGGACATGCAGGAAGACAAGGAACAGGTTTTTGACGCTGCCGATAACTGGATGCTGGCGCTGGCAGCGATGGAAGGCATGGTCAAGGATATGACCGCCAACCGCGAAAGCCTGGCTGCGGCTGCAGGGTCGGGTTTTTCGACCGCGACTGATCTGGCCGACTGGCTGGTGCGCGTTCTGGGCCTGCCGTTCCGCGATGCCCATCACGTCACCGGATCGCTGGTTGCGATGGCCGAGAGCAAGGGCTGCGATCTGCCGGACCTGACGCTTGCGGATATGCAAACAGTGCATGCGGAGATCACCGATGACGTCTTTTCTGTCCTTACGGTGCAAAATTCGGTAAACTCGCGCCAGTCTTACGGCGGCACGGCACCGGATCAGGTGCGGGCTCAGGTCAAGCGATGGAAGGCGTTGGTGTAATGCGAATTCTGACTGCGGCTCTGTTGGTGCTGGCAGGGGTAACCCTGGCCGGATGCGGTGCGGATGGCGAACCGATCCAACCAACGATGAGCGCCAATATCGGCGTCGGCACCAGCGGCGCCTATGTCGGGGGCGGCGTTGGCCTGCAACGCGGCCCCCTGAGCGTTTTTCTCGGGCGGTAGTGTTTCCCGAGTTGCAGTTTCAGCACTCAGTTCCCATTTCAGACCGATCAATGGCGCTCGGCCGTAAACCTTGGAAAAAGAAATGAATATGAAGATTTTAGGCCTGTTCTTTGGCTTCGCCATTCTTGCGGCTTGCGACCCATCCTATAAACCGCGACCCGATCCCGAACCCCAATCCGGCGGATCTGGAATTTCGATATCCGGTTATGGGCGGGTCGGCGTTTCGCATATTGAATGACGCGACACCCCTGTTTGCGTAGAATCCATTGATCCGCCGGGGCATTTTGGTCTAAGCGCGTCTTTATGGATCACTTTCTTTACCGCGACGGCGCGCTTTACGCCGAGGATGTCCCGATCTCCGAAATCGCAGCTGCGGTTGGGACACCCTTTTACGTCTATTCGACGGCGACGCTGCTGCGTCATTTCCAGCTGTTCGATGAGGCGTTGGACGGGACCGACCACCTCGTATGTTATGCGATGAAGGCCGCCAGCAATCAGGCGATCCTGAAGACGCTGGCCGAGGCAGGCGCGGGGATGGACGTTGTTTCGGGTGGGGAATACCTGCGGGCCAAAGCTGCCGGAGTGCCCGGCGATAAGATCGTGTTTTCGGGCGTAGGCAAAACAGCCGAAGAAATTCGCACCGCTCTGACCGGTGGCATTCGTCAGTTCAACGTGGAATCCGAACCCGAGATGGAGGTGATCAACGCCGTTGCGCTTGATTTGGGCGTCGTTGCTCCGATCACCGTTAGGGTAAATCCGGATGTGGACGCCAAGACCCATGCCAAAATCGCCACCGGAAAATCCGAGAATAAATTCGGCATTCCGATCGCCCGTGCGTCAGAAGTCTATGCCGACGCTGCCAGCCTGCCCGGGCTGGAGGTCATTGGCATCGACGTCCATATCGGCTCGCAACTGACCGAGCTGGAGCCTTTTGCATTGGCCTATCAGAAGGTTGCTGAGCTGACTGAGACGCTGCGCAATGAGGGTCACAATATTCGCCGCCTTGATCTGGGTGGGGGGCTGGGCATTCCCTATGCGCGCTCGAACGACGCGCCGCCGCTGCCTTTGGAATACGGTGCGCTGATCAAAGACACTCTGGGTCATCTGGGATGCGAAATCGAAATAGAGCCGGGCCGCCTGATTGCCGGTAATGCTGGTTTGATGGTCAGCAAAGTGATTTATGTGAAATCCGGCGAGGGCCGGGATTTCCTGATCCTCGACGGTGCCATGAACGACCTGATCCGCCCGGCCATGTACGAAGCCTATCACGATATCGTACCGGTGATCGAACCCGTGCCGGGCACGGAACAGCAACCCTATGATATCGTCGGTCCGGTTTGCGAAAGCGGCGATACATTTGCCAAGCAACGGCAGATGCCGCCACTGGGTGCTGGTGATCTGGTCGCCTTTCGCAGCGCAGGGGCCTATGGCGCGGTCATGTCCAGCGAATACAACACGCGGCCCCTGATACCTGAAGTTCTGGTGCACGGAGATCAATTTGCCGTAATTCGTGAACGTCCGAGCTTTGACGAAATCATAAACCGCGATACCATACCCGAGTGGCTCTGACGCAATAGACGCGCGGGCCGGTGAACGGAGGCCCGACTTGACCGCAAGAGAAACCTTGCCGATCCCCAGATTGTCTTTGCTGCTAACGCAGGTGGGGATGCTAAGCGAGCAGGTTTGGCGGTCTTTCTGGCCGTTTTTCTCAATTTCCATGGCGCTGTTGGCCGCGCTGATGCTCGGACTGCAGGACCATGTCGGGGTGGAAACCGTTTGGGTCGCGGGGTCGGCGGCGTTGTTTGGGCTGTTGGTTGCACTGATCCACGGCGCGCGGCGGTTCCGTATCCCGACACGAAACGAAGCGTTGATCCGGATGGATGAGACCCTGCCAGGGCGTCCTATCCAGGCTCTGATGGATGAACAGGCCATCGGCGCGATGGATGCTGATTCTGTGGCCCTGTGGCGGGCTCATCAGGCGCGTATGGCGGAACGTGCCGCACAGGCTGCGCCGGTAAAGCCCGATCTCCGACTGGCCGACCGCGACCCCTATGCTCTGCGGTTCATAGCTTTGCTGGCGCTGGTGATTGCAGTGCTTTTCGGCTCTTTCTGGCGCATAGGATCCGTGACAGAGATGACACCGGGTGCAGCCGTTGCCGGTCAGGGACCAAGTTGGGAAGGCTGGGTCGAGCCGCCACGCTATACCGGCTTGCCAACGCTCTATCTGGCGGATCAATCCGACCCGACACTTTCGGTCCCGCAAGGCAGCCGCATCACATTGCGATTCTACGGCGAGGTCGGTGCGCACAGCTTGACCGAAACCTCGACACCGCTGGGCACGGAAGCGGTCACCGACCCTGAACAGGAATTTGTTGTCGAACGTTCGGGCCAAATGACGATAGACGGGCCTTCCGGGCGCGATTGGGCGTTGGAAGTGATCGCAGATACGTCTCCGCAGATCACCGTGTCGGACGTTGCCAAATCCGAAGCAGGCGGCCAGATGAAACTGCCCTTTGCGGCCAAAGATGATTACGGTGTGATAACAGGCTCTGCCCTGATCGAACTGGATCTGGATGCAATTGATCGTCGCTATGGTCTGATGGCGATTCCAGAACCGCGTGAGGTGATCGAGGTTGAGTTACCGATGCCCATTACAGGCGACCGGGCCGATTTCACCGAGAATCTGATCGAGGATTTCTCACAACATCCCTGGGCGCATCTGCCAGTAAAGATCACTTTGATGGCGCGTGATGCTGCCGATCAGCAAGGGCAGTCTGAACCCTATACAACAGCACTTCCGGCGCGTCGGTTCTTTGATCCGCTGGCGGCTGCGATCGTTGAACAGCGGCGCGATCTGCTGTGGTCACGGGACAACGCGAAACGGGTATCTCAGATTCTGCGGGCGGTATCGTATCTGCCCGAGGACCTGTTCCGCTCGGATACGGCCTATTTACGCCTGCGGGTGACACTTCGGCGGCTTGAGACATTTACCGAATACGGGTTGAAGCCGACGCAGCAGGAAGAAATCGCGGCCTCACTATGGAAGCTGGCCGTATTGATCGAGGACGGTACGCTTGCCGACGCTCTTGAGCGGATGCGCCGGGCGCAGGAGCGCCTGACGGAGGCGATGCAGAACGGGGCAAGCGACGAAGAGATCGCTGAGCTGATGCAAGAGCTGCGCGAGGCCACCCAGGACTATCTGCAACAGTTACAGCGGTTGGCAGAGCAGAACGGCGAAGAAGGTCAGCAGGGGCAAGACGGAGAATCCTTGCAGATGACGCAGGATGATCTGCAACGGATGATGGATCGAATTCAGGATCTGATGGAGCAGGGCCGTATGGCCGAGGCGCAGCAGGCGCTGGAGGAATTCCAGCAGATGATGGAGAACATGCGCGTCACGCAAGGTCAGGGTCAAGGTCAGCAATCCGAAGGCCAACAGGCGATGGAGGGTTTGGCAGAGACATTGCGCGATCAACAGGGGCTGAGCGATCAGGCTTTCCGCGATCTGCAAGAGCAGTTCAATCCCGGTGCGCAGACTGGTGATAACCAGGGCAATCAGGGCCGCAATGGCGGTCAGGGCCGTGGTCAGAGCCACGAAGGCCAGGGCGGACAGGGGCAGGGTTCGGACCAGGCTGATGAAGGTCAGCAGGGTCAGGGTTCGCTGGCCGATCGTCAACAGGCCCTGCGCGATGAGCTGGGCCGCCAGCAACAAAACCTGCCCGGTGCCGGTACTCCGGAAGGCGAAGCCGCCCGTGATGCGCTTGGGCGCGCTGGCCGTGCCATGAATGAGGCTGAGCAGGCTCTGCGGAATGACGAGCTGGCTGATGCTATCGACAACCAGTCCGAAGCGATGGATGCGCTGCGGGAAGGGATGCGCTCGTTAGGTGAGGCCTTGGCCCAGAACCAGCAGAATCAACCAGGTCAAGGCAGCCAGGAAGGTGATATGCAGGCCAACAACCGCGATCCGCTGGGCCGCAACCCTGGGGCAAACGGGTCGATGTCAACCGATGAGAGCCTGCTGCAGGGTGAGGACGTTTATCGCCGTGCGCGCGAGTTGCTGGACGAAATTCGCCGCCGGACCGGTGAATCCGAACGTCCCGAGATTGAATTGGAATATCTCAAGCGCCTGCTTGAACGGTTCTGATCAGTTCTGGGAAGCGCCAGCCTGGGTATCCAGCCAAAGCCGGGCTTGATCCACCAAAGACACATAAGGTTTGAGAACTGCATCCGCCTGAGGAACAGCCTCACTGATTTGCGGAGCATTGCCGTAGATCAGGAACAGGATCACACCAAGTATCAAGATCAGAGCGAACCCACGCAGAAAGCCGCCGGATTTGGGGGGCGCAGGCGCTGATGCCTCAGGCGCATCTGCAGAGGCGTCGCCGCGGAATCCGGAATTGATCGTTTCGACATCGGGCAGGGCGTCACCTTGCCCGGAATCTTTAGCGGTTTCTGTAGCTGTCAGTTCCTTGACCGCCTGTTCGGGGTCTGGTTCCGGCTCGGAAGGTGGATCAAGAGCAAGATCAGGCTGGCTTTCAAGACTGCTGCCTTCCTGGGCCCGCAATTCGGCTTCGCGTGCGGCTTCTTCCTTCAGTATATCGGCGACCGAAGGATCCACATTGCTGACCGGCGCACCATCCTTTGGTGTGGCTTCGGGCTCGGGCTCGGTCTGGTCGGCGGTTTCTGGCTCCGCCGGTGGAACAGCCTTATCCTCGGCAGTCGTTTCATCTGCAGGTTGCTCAACGGTTGGATCCGCCGGATGTTTGGCCTGGAACCACGTTTTCTCGCAATTCGAACACTGAACATCGCGGCCTTCCTCTGGAATGACCTCGTCTGGCACCTCGTATTGGGCACTGCAGTTGGGACAAGTAAGACGCATGCTGCCTCCGGGCCGGGGGTTGGCCTGATAATAGTTTTTTTAAGAATGATATTCCGTTAGAACCAAACAGCAAAGCGCGTTTTCGGTTTCGCGGGCCAAGTGTCACCATTTGGACCCGGTACGGGCATTGAAACCTGAACCGCGCTGGGGCAAGAAGAGCGGCACAAAAATTGGGGGCCCCCGTGATCGAGCTGGACCATGTCAGCTACACCTATGGTGGAGGTGAATTGCTGAGCGACGTATCGCTTAAGCTTCAACCGGGGTCGTTTCATTTCCTGACCGGGCCGTCCGGTGCTGGCAAAACAACCCTGTTAAAGCTCTGCTATGGCGCATTGCTGCCCACATCGGGAAGGCTGAGCGTGTTCGATCAGGATATCGCCCGCCTTAACCGCGATCAGATGGCCCTGATGCGCCGCCGGATAGGTGTGGTGCATCAGGATTGCCGGTTTCTGGATCACATGACTTTGGCCGAGAATGTCGCTTTGCCGTTGATGGTATCCGGTAAGGCGGAAATTGCCGAGCAAACAGATCTGTCAGATCTGTTAAACTGGGTCGGGCTGGGTGCGCGTCTTGACGCGCTGCCACCAGAGCTGTCAGGCGGTGAACGCCAGCGTGCGGCGCTGGCCCGTGCGGTGATGCTGTCGCCGGATGTCGTGCTGGCCGATGAGCCGACGGGCAATGTGGATTGGGAAATGTCTCAGCGCCTTTTGCGCCTGCTGGTCGAGTTGAACAAGATGGGCAAGACAGTCTTGATTGCGACCCATGATCTTAGCCTGATCCGTGCGGCGAAAAGCCAGGTGCAGGCGCGTGTTTTGCGCATCTCGCAGCGCCAAATTCAACTGGCGGGGGCGGATCTATGAACGTGGAAACTTTCCGCAACCTGTTGAAACGTGATGGTCGTGCCGACCGAGTTGTTCCGCCCACTGGCTATACTGCACATCTCACACTGTTCGTGTCCGGTGCGATGGGCTTTCTTGCGGTGTTCGCGCTGGCTCTGTCATTGGCGTCGGGGCGAGTGGCAGACCGCTGGGCAAGCGAACTTGCCGGCGCTGCCACGGTGCGGATCAATGCCCCGGCCGACCAGATGGCCGCCCAGACTGAAACCGCGCTGACGGTGTTGTCGCAAACACCCGGTGTCGCCTCTGCCCGGGCGTTGACCATCGAGGAGCAGATTGCGCTGTTGTCGCCCTGGTTTGGCCCGGATTTGCCACTGGACACGCTGCCCGTGCCGCAGCTGATCGAAATTGTCGAAGGTGAGCCAGGTCTGGATGCAGCAGGATTGCGCCTGCGTCTTGGGGCCGAGGTGCCCGGAGCCGTTCTGGACGACCACTCGCGCTGGCGCGAACCTTTGGTTGATGCGGCCCGCTCGCTCCGGAGGCTTGGCTGGGTCTCAATCCTTCTGATTGGCGGAGCGACCGCCGCCATGATCACATTGGCGGCCAATGCGTCGCTGGCAGCCAACGCGCAGATTATCGAGGTGCTGCGTCTAGTCGGGGCCCGGGATCGATTTATTGCCAATGCGTTTGTTCGCCGCTTCACCTACCGCGCATTTTTTGGCGCGATGGTTGGTGTGCTGTTCGGAATGACAGGTGTGTTGTTGCTGCCCGAGGCATCGTCGGACGAGGGCGGCTTTCTGACGGGCCTGGGCTTTCAGGGGGCAGGGTGGCTGTTGCCAGCCCTCATCCCGGTACTGGGTGCTGCGGTGGCCTTTCTAGCCACATGGACTGCGGCAAACCGCAAATTGAAGGAGCTTTCGTAATGGCCACTCCAATTCAATGGATCCGCTCACTGGTCTTCATGATCGTGATCTACATGTGGATGCTGGTCCTTGGCCTCGTGTTTGCTCCTTACGCCATGTTTGCAAAGCGCGGAGCGTTACATGCATGCAAGACCTATGCGCGCACAACCATGTGGCTGGCGCGTTGGATGGTTGGTATTCGATGCGAAGTTCGCGGGACTGTGCCAGTGGACGAGGTGGTCATCGGGGCCAAACACCAGTCTTTCCTCGATATCATCATGATCTTTAGCGCGATTCCTCATGGCAAGTTCATTATGAAGCGCGAATTACTGTGGACGCCAGTCATTGGGCTTTACGCTAGCCGCCTGGGGTGCATCCCGGTCAATCGCGGCAAGAAGGGCGCTGCTGTGGCCAAGATGGTCCAGGATGTGGCAAAGGAATTTACAGAACCTGGCCAGTTGGTGATCTATCCGCAGGGCACCCGTGTCGCGCCAGGCGTTCACAAACCGTATAAGGTTGGAACTGCCGTCCTGTACGAAGGCTTGGGAATCCCTTGCGTACCTGTTGCAACAAATGCCGGAGTGTTCTGGCCCCGAAGCGGCGTGATGCGCAAACCCGGCCTTGCGATCGTCGACTTCCTTGATCCGATAGAACCCGGCGTCGAACGTGCGCGCTTTCTGGACCGATTGGAAGATGTGATCGAGACGCGCTCGAACGCATTGATGACAGAAGTGGGGTTTGATCCTGATGCAGTTCATTGACGATATCGAAACGCTCGAGGGACATTACGGCGCACCGGGCGCCCCATCATTGCGTAAAGTAGCGTACCGGTTGACGCCTATGTACCGGCAATGGGTCATGGCTTCGCGGCTATGCGTACTCAGTACGGTTGGGCCCGAAGGGGTCGATGGCAGCCCACGTGGCGATGATGGTTCGGTGGTTCTGGAACTGGATCCAAAGACATTGGCGATGCCCGACTGGCGCGGAAACAACCGGCTGGACAGCTTGCGCAATATCGTGCGCGATCCGCGTGTGTCCTTGATGTTCATGGTCCCAGGGTCGAACAATGTTGTGCGCGTCAACGGGTCGGCCCGACTGACAGCGGACCAAGACCTTCGAACCCGGTTCGAAAAACAAGGCAGGCTTCCGGCCACCGTGATCGTCATCGACATTACCGAGGTCTACACTCAGTGTGCCCGTGCGCTGATGCGTGCGCGGACTTGGAGCAGCGGGGACGAAGCCGCCATATTGCCGACAATGGGTGAAATCCTGGCCGAAGCGTCAGACGGCGAGGAAGGTGGCACGCAATATGATGAGGCCTGGGGGCAACGCGCCGCAAAAACGATGTGGTAGCCTGTTTACTTATCAAGGTTTGGTCAAAGAATCGTCACACGGGTAGGTAAGTAGAGAACCGTGAGGCAAATACAGGTTACAGGAGCCGTCAATGGAGCAGCTTAGTTCAGTTTGGGATTCTTTCCTGAACCACGCCCGCTATGTGTTTACGTCTCCTTTGGATCCCACGAACCGGATTTTCTATGTTTATGTTGGCAGTTCTCTGCTGATTGCCTTCGCCATCTATGCCGTGAAGCGCAGAAACGCGTCACATGTCGACGGTGAGAGCAGCTTTCTGGGGTTTCTGTTTCCCCGCAAGGTCTGGGACCACCCTTCGGCATGGCTCGATATCCGCTATTTCTTTTTCCACAAACTGATCGGGCATTTTCTGATATTGGGTCTGCTCGCCGGATCAGCTGCCTTGTCCTATCAATGGGCAAGCGGTGGGCTTGACCCCAATAACTCACCCCGGGCAGAGCCCTTGGTTGGCTGGTTGGGGGCTTTGGCTACCTTCACCTACATGCTCATTCTATTCCTGATTATGGATTTCATCGGCTACGCAGCCCATTACCTGCAGCACAAGGTCCCGCTGTTGTGGCAATTTCACAAAGTTCATCACAGCGCCGAGGTGATGCACCCGTTGTCGAATTTTCGCGAACATCCGATAGACAATATCCTCTACAATGTTGCGATTGGGTTTGGTGCCGGCGCAGTAACCGGGTTTGCGTTTCGACTGTTAGGGTACCAGCCGAACATGCCGGCATTGCTGGGCGTGCCGGTGCTGATGTTCTTGTTCAATGTCGGAGGTTATAATCTGCGACATTCCCATATCTGGTTGCGTTGGCCGGGTGTGTGGTCGAAAGTTTTTCCCTCGCCTGCGCATCACCACGTGCATCACAGTTGCCACCCGGACCATCTGGACAAAAACTTCGCCTTCATGTTTCCGTTCTGGGATGTGTTGTTCGGCACCTACATCATGCCCGAGGATAACAGGGACGTGAAATTCGGCGTGACCGAGAAGGACAAGGGTCACGAGATGGACACCTGCATGAAGCTCTATTTCCTGCCGTTCAGAGATGCGTGGCGTATTCTGAACAAGAAACGGCGGCCATCGTCTTACCAAGCGCCCGATGCAGATGCCGCCAGTCGCCATTCGGTCAAATAGCGAGCATCTGCGGTGGTTGCCGGCCTGACGTGATCCGCTGATCGCCTGTGCCCGGCAACGCCTTGGCGGTGGTTTCGGCTGGGCATAGTGACGCAAACGCCCTCAAGCCGCGGCGGCTCCGATCTTGGCGATCTTGCTGACCCAGCGGTCCACGTGACCCGGTTTGGGATAACTTGCCCCGGCAAAATAGGTGAACCGGGTCGGCTTGAAGCCAACAAATCCCAATATCTGATCGCGTACCTGGCGGATCAGGGCCTGGCGATAGATCAGGCGCATGAACCAACCCGGCGTATCTGATGTCAGAATGACGCGCGCGGTGCGTCCGCTCAGCATCGGGGCGGGCAATCCAATCTTCGTGGTGTTTCGCGTGTCAAAGGTGCGTCCGGGGATGAACATCCGGTCGATCAGACCTTTGAGCTTTGCGGGCAATCCGCCCCACCACATTGGCGTGGTCAAGACCAGGTGCTCGCTCCATTCGAAATCTTGCAATACCTGCTCAAGAACCGGTTCTAGCGGTTTGAAATCGTGATAGTTGCCCTGACCAAAATCAAAGTCGAATTGCATCTCGCTTAGATGGACCAGACGCACGTCATGTCCCTTGCCTCGGGCGGCGTCGGCATAAGTTTCGGCAAAGGTCCGCGACAGGCTGCTATCGGCGGGGTGTCCGTCGAGGACAAGTATTTTCTTCGGTTGCATGGGGCTCTCCTGAAAATGACCGTGGTCACTTATAGAATCGAAAAGTGACCGCGGTCAATAAAAATTTGACCATGGTCAAAAAACATGCGAGCTAACCATATGCAAAAACCACCCCAGAAACGAACTCTCAAAACTCGGGCCCGGCTTTTGGCGGCTGCCGAGGCACTCATTGAAAACAGCGGATACGAAGCGCTGAGGGTAGAAGAGGTCGTCCAGAGCGCTGGCGTCGCCAAAGGGACGTTCTTCGCGCATTTTCGCGACAAGGATGCCTTGATGGAGCTTCTGATCGCAGATCGGCTGAATGCCTGCCTCGATCAGGCCGAGGCTGGGACCGCGCCCAAATCGGTGAATGATATCATGACCGCCCTGCAGCCGGTTCACAGCTTCATGACATCCGAACGGTATGTCTTTGACTTGTTGATAAGATATTCGGGGGCGGCGGCTATCGCCGATATCGGACCGATCGCATATTGCTTTGAGCGCTACTTTCGTGTGGTGATGATGTGGCTTGACGCTGCGGATGTCCGGCAGGACATTCCGACCGAGCTGTTGGCCGAAGGTGTTCAGGCCTTTGCCATTCAGGCCATGTCCCTGAAGTTCTGCGCCTTGCACGCCTCGACCGGTTTTACCGACCGATTGAGGGTCTATCTGGATGCATGGTTGACCCCGGCGACCTAGTCACCGGGGTCCTTTTGTTAGCTGTGAATTGGCCCGTCACCGCAGGCCAGGGCCGCCTCACGCACCGCTTCGGAATATGTCGGATGCGCGTGACAGGTCAGCGCCAGATCTTCGGCCGAGGCGCCGAATTCCATCGCCACGCAGACCTCGTGAATCAAATCACCCGCAGCCGGGCCAATGATATGCGCGCCCAGAATGCGGTCGGTTTCCTTGTCTGCCAGAATCTTGACGAAACCATCCGAGGCAAAGTTCGCCTTGGCGCGGCCATTGCCCATGAACATGAACTTTCCGACCTTATAGGCACGGCCCTGTTCCTTGAGCGTCGCCTCGGTCTCGCCGACATTGGCGACCTCGGGCCAGGTGTAGATCACGCCCGGAATGACGCCATAGTTCACATGCCCATGCTTGCCCGCAACCTGTTCGGCGGCGGCCATGCCCTCGTCTTCGGCCTTATGCGCCAGCATCGGGCCTTCAGTCACGTCGCCGATGGCATAGACGCCCGGCACGTTAGTCTGCCAATCGGCGCCTACCTTGATCTGACCGCGGGGTGTCATTTCAACACCCAAAGCGTCCAGCCCCAAACCATCCGAGAACGGTTTGCGCCCAGTAGCGACAAGGACGGTATCGGCGTCAATCACATGCTCGCTGTCATCCTTCAGCAGCTTATAAGTCACCTTGGCCTTGGTCTTGGTGGCTTCGGTCTTTTGCACCGCAGCACCCATGACAAAGTTCAGGCCCTGTTTCTTGAGGATGCGCTGGAAGGTTTTCTGAACCTCAGGGTCCATGCCCGGGGTGATTTCCTTGAGGAATTCGATCACCGTGACTTCGGAACCCAGACGGCTGTAGACCGAGCCCAGTTCAAGCCCGATCACACCTGCGCCGATGACGACCATCTTTTTCGGGATTTTTCCCAGCGCCAACGCACCGGTCGAGGTCACGACAACCTTTTCGTCCACTTCGACACCAGGCAGTGCGGATGGCTCGGACCCGGACGCGATGATGATGTTCTTGGCCTCGTGAACCTCATCACCGACCTTGACCTGCCCAGCGGCCGGGATCGAACCCCAGCCTTTCAGCCAGTCGATCTTGTTCTTCTTGAACAGGAATTCGATGCCCTTGGTGTTGCCGTCAATGACTTCGTCCTTATAGGCCTGCATCTGCTTCCAATCGACTGAAGGGCTTTTGCCCTTGAGGCCCATCTTGGCAAAGTTATGCTCGGCCTCGTGCAGCTGATGGCTGGCATGCAGCAACGCCTTAGACGGGATGCAGCCCACGTTCAGGCAGGTGCCGCCCAGCGTCTCACGCCCTTCGACCACGGCGGTTTTCAACCCCAGCTGCGCGCAGCGGATGGCGCAGACATAGCCGCCGGGGCCTGCTCCGATTACGATGACGTCATAGTTTGCCATTTGTCCGGTCCTTGTATTTGGTGGGGTCGGATACGCTTGTCTGCGCAATGCACCCCCATTGAATAATCTATGCGGCAGCTCGAATCAAAACACAGCTGCCAACAGCATTGCAGTGGTCGCCAGCAGCCCGATCATCCAGATCACCGTACGCCATGGTGTCCAGCCATATGCATAGGCCGGAACATAGGAAGCGCGTGCGATCAGGTAGACCCAACTACATGCGGCAGTAAAAGCGCTGGATTGCCCCGAGGTCGTAATGACCAAAGATGCGATAGCGAACAAAACCAACCCTTCGGAATGGTTGCTAAGCGCCCGGTGCAGACGTCCCATTGCAGCAGGTTTGTCAAACGGGGTATCACGTGGCCCCAACGCGTGCAGCACATCGACCTTACCGTGGCCAGAGATCAAATAGGCGACAAATTGAGCGACCCAAAGAAGGGCTGCCAGCGACAAGACGGTCAATTCCGTGGTCATTCAGCTTGTTTCCTCGGCACTAGGAACGGATGCGATAAATCGGTTTAAACTGGCGTCAGAAGCTTCACCTGAATATGCGCGATCCCGCCGCGTTCGTGATGCATTGCCAATTCCTCGGAATCAAAGAAACTCAGGGCCTTTTCAAGATCAACCACCTCAAACATTGCAACCGCATGATCACGCTGATCGGGGTCTTTCCAGATGTGGAGGTCGCGGATACCCGCGGCCTCCCGCATTGGCTTGTCTTCGCGAAACACTTTCAGCCAGACATCGAAATCGGCAACGTCAGCCTGCCAGAGTACATGAGTTGCCATGGTCATAGATCCATCAGCAGACGACGTGGGTCTTCCAGCGCCTCTTTCACGCGCACTAGGAAGGTAACAGCACCTTTGCCGTCCACGATCCGGTGGTCATAGGACAGAGCCAGATACATCATCGGGCGGATCTTGACCTCACCGTTGATGGCCATCGGACGGTCCTGAATCTTGTGCATACCAAGAATACCCGACTGCGGCGGGTTCAGGATCGGCGAGGACATCAGCGAGCCATAGACGCCGCCGTTCGAGATGGTGAAGGTGCCGCCCTGCATCTCTTCCATGCTCAGCTTGCCGTCACGGGCGCGCCTGCCCTTTTCGGCGATGGCCTTTTCGATCGCGGCAAATGACATCGAATCCGCATCACGGATGACCGGAACAACAAGACCGGTCGGCGTGCCTGCGGCGACACCCATATGCACAAAGTTCTTATAGACAATGTCGGTGCCATCAATCTCGGCATTCACTTCGGGCACTTCTTTCAGTGCATGACAGCAGGCCTTGGTGAAGAAGGACATAAAGCCCAGACGGACGCCGTGCTTCTTCTCGAACTGGTCTTTGTACTGGTTGCGCAGGGCCATCACCTCGGTCATGTCCACCTCGTTATAGGTGGTCAGCATGGCGGCGGTGTTCTGGCTGTCTTTCAGGCGTTTGGCGATGGTCTGGCGCAGGCGTGTCATGCGCACACGTTCCTCGCGGCTGGCATCCTGTGCAGCAACGGGTGCGCGTGGTGCCTGGGTCGCAGGTGCGGGTGCCGCGACAGCGGGCGCTGGGGCCGCGACTGCCTTGGCCACATCTTCCTTCATGATACGTCCGTCGCGTCCAGTTCCCGTGACCTGATCGGCGGACAGGCCAGCCTGGGCCATGGCTTTTTCGGCCGAGGGTGCATTGGCCACATCTTTGCCGCCAACGGAATCACTTCCGCTTGCAGGTGCAACCGCTGCCGGAGCGGCTACTGCCCCTGCTGCTGAACCCGAGATCACCGCCAGCTTGGCTGCGGCATCTACGGTTGCGCCTTCAGGGGCAACGATTTCTGCCAGAACACCCGCCGCAGGGGCGGGAACCTCGACCGAGACCTTGTCGGTTTCCAGCTCACACAGCATCTCGTCCTGTGCGACGCTGTCACCGACCTGTTTGAACCAGGTCGAGACCGTCGCTTCGGTCACGGATTCGCCCAGCGTGGGCACCATCACATCAACGCTGCCGCCCGAGGCTGCCGGTGCTGCGGCAGGCGCAGGTGCGGCGGCTGGGGCCGGGGCGGCACCTTCTCCGGCGACGATTGTCGCCAGCAGGGCATCAACACCAACGGTTTCGCCTTCGGCGGCGACAACCTCACCCATCACGCCAGCGGCGGGCGAGGGGACCTCGACCGTGACCTTGTCGGTTTCAAGCTCGCACAGCATTTCATCGACCGCGACTGCATCACCGGGTTTCTTGAACCAGGTGGCGACGGTGGCTTCGGTAACGGATTCGCCCAGCGTGGGAACACGAACTTCAATGGACATCATTACTTTCCTTCAATGCTCAGCGCTTCGTTCACCAGCGCTTCTTGTTGGGCTTTATGTTGGCTGGCCAGACCTGTCGCAGGTGAGGCCGAGGTGGCGCGGCCGACATAGACCGGGCGGGTATGTTTGGCGCCGATCCGGGTCAGGACCCATTCGATATTGGGTTCGATAAAAGACCATGCACCCTGGTTCTTGGGCTCTTCCTGACACCAGATGATTTCGGCTCCCTTGAACCGTTCCAGTTCATTGATCAGCGAATGCGCGGGGAACGGATAGTACTGTTCGATCCGCATCAGATACACATCGTCGATGCCGCGCGCGTCACGCTCTTCCAGCAGGTCGAAATAGACCTTGCCGGAACACATCACGACCCGCTTGATTTTGTCATCCTTGACCAGGGTTGTGTCCGAGTTACCCTTTTGCGCGTCGTCCCACAGCACCCGGTGGAAGCTGGAGCCGGTGGTGAAATCCTCGGCCGTGCTGATCGCCAGCTTGTGGCGCAGCAGCGATTTCGGTGTCACCAGGATCAGAGGCTTGCGGAAGGTTCTGTGCAACTGACGGCGCAGGATGTGGAAGTAGTTCGCAGGCGTCGTGCAGTTGGCCACGATCCAGTTGTCCTGACCACACATCTGCAGAAAGCGTTCCAGACGCGAGGAAGAGTGTTCAGGCCCTTGCCCTTCGAACCCGTGCGGCAGCAGGGTCACCAGACCGGACATGCGCAGCCATTTGCTTTCGCCCGAGCTGATGAACTGATCGAACATGATCTGCGCACCGTTGGCGAAATCGCCGAACTGCGCCTCCCACAGGGTCAGAGCGTTGGGTTCAGCCAGGGAAAAGCCGTATTCAAAGCCCAGAACCGCGTATTCCGACAGCATCGAGTCGATCACCTCATATTGTGATTGACCAGCCCGGATGTTGTTCAGTGGATAGTACCGCTCTTCAGTTTCCTGATTGATAAAGCCGGAATGGCGCTGGCTGAACGTACCGCGCGTCGCGTCCTGTCCCGACAGGCGAACTGGATAGCCTTCGGTCAGCAATGATCCAAAGGCCAGTGCCTCACCCGTGGCCCAGTCAAAGCCTTTGCCGCTTTCGAACATTTGCTTTTTGTGATCCAGCAGGCGGCCGACAGTTTTATGGAGCGCAAATCCTTCGGGGGCCCGGGTTAGCGATGCACCAACCTCGGCCAGGGTTTCTGGTGCAATCGCAGTATCGCCGCGAACATATTCGTCTTTGTTCTTATCCAGATGCGCCCAACGCCCGTCCAGCCAGTCGGCCTTGTTGGGCTTATAGTCTTTGCCGGCTTCGAACTCATCATTTAGATGGGCCTGGAAGGCGGCTTTCATATCTTCGATCTCGCCTTCGGGGATCAACCCGTCCTTGACCAGCCGTTCCGTGTATAGTGACAGCGTGGTCTTATGGGTCTTGATCTTCTTGTACATGATCGGATTGGTGAACATGGGCTCGTCGCCCTCGTTATGCCCGAACCGGCGATAGCAGAATATATCCAGAACCACGTCCTTGTGGAACTTCTGGCGAAACTCGGTCGCAACCTTGGCTGCGTGTACCACTGCCTCGGGGTCGTCGCCATTCACGTGGAAGATCGGGGCTTCAACCATCAGTGCGATATCCGTGGGATAAGGGCTGGAGCGCGAGAAATGCGGTGCAGTGGTAAAGCCGATCTGGTTGTTCACCACGATATGCATGGTGCCGCCGGTCCTGTGACCGCGCAGGCCGGACAGGCCGAATCCTTCGGCAACGACACCCTGACCGGCAAAGGCCGCATCGCCATGCAGTAGAATGGCCATGACTCTGGTCCGGTCGGTGTCGTTCAACTGATCTTGCTTGGCGCGGACCTTGCCCAGAACAACAGGGTTCACCGCCTCAAGGTGGCTTGGGTTAGCGGTCAATGACAGGTGTACGCTGTTGCCGTCAAATTCGCGGTCGCTTGAGGCGCCCAGGTGGTATTTTACATCGCCCGAGCCATCCACGTCCTCAGGCTTGAAGCTGCCCCCCTGGAATTCGTTAAAGATGGCGCGGTATGGCTTGGCCATTACATTCGCTAGAATGTTCAGACGTCCGCGGTGTGGCATGCCGATGACAATATCGCTTAGGCCTAGGGCCCCGCCGCGTTTGATGATCTGTTCCATCGCGGGGATCAGTGCTTCGCCGCCGTCCAGACCAAAGCGCTTGGTGCCCATGTATTTCACGTGCAGGAACTTTTCGAACCCTTCGGCCTCGACCATCTTGTTCAGGATGGCCTTGCGGCCCTCTTTGGTGAACGCGATTTCCTTGCCATAGCCTTCGATCCGTTCCTTCAGCCAGGCAGCCTCTTCCGGGTTCGAAATATGCATGTATTGCAGCGCGAAGGTGCCGCAATAGGTGCGTTTCACGATCTCGACGATCTGGCGCATGCTGGCCATCTGCAGGCCCAGCACGTTGTCGATAAAGATCGGGCGATCCATATCGGCATCGGTAAACCCATAAGTCTTGGGGTCCAATTCCGGATGCGTGCTGGCAGCCCGCATGCCCAACGGGTCCAGATCGGCGGCCAGATGACCCCGAATACGATAGGCCCGGATCAGCATCAGCGCCCGCAGACTGTCCAGAACTGCGCGCTTAATCTGGTCTTCGCTGACGGCAACACCTTTGTCGGCGGCTTTTTCCTTGATCTTCTTACCCGCCGCCTTGGCGTCGATCTCGGCCCATTCGCCAGTCAATGCACCGGTCAGATCATCCGTCGGCATCGGCGGCCAGTCGGACCGCGCCCACGAAGGCCCCTCGGCCTCGCGCTGGACATCAGGCGAGGCGTCGCCCATGGCCTTGAAGAACTCGGCCCAGGCGGCATCCACCGCGCCGGGGTTCTTGGAATACTGGGCGTAGAGCTGCTCCAGATATTCGGCGTTATGCCCCTGCATAAAGCTTGAGGCGTGGAAGGCAGAGTTGGGCGTATGTTCGGTCATTGTAGGACCTCAAATGCGATTTCGGGTTTGGTATGGTTTAGTCTTGCGGATCTTCGGGGTAGTTTCCGGCCTCGAATATCCAGGTCATTCTTCGTCGAACGATATCTATCGTATCTGCGTCGAAATAATCGGGCACCGGAATGCCTTTTCGGCGTTCGGCCATCGACTTCTCGTGCGGCAATTCAAAGCTGTCTTCCGGCAACCCAAAGGATCGATAAATCTCTTTCAGATCTGACTGCAGGTTTTCCTTGCGGACGAACTTGTCCACGATCAGCTTGTTGTTGATCGAGACTATGTCCCAGTTATTGCCCCAGGCCTTTGACCGGATGAACTCTTTGAACTGAGCAATTTCGGTCTGCGGGTCTTCCGAGGGCAATCCTTGCTGATGTTTCCGAAAGTGGTAGTCGGATACAGCACGATCGAATGGATTTCGTACGTTGGCGATCTTTGTATAGGAATCAAAGGTCTTTGCCCCAAGATTGGCTCGAACCTGTTTCGCAGGCATATGGTTGCGCCATGCGTATTTGCGCCAGAACTGCCATTTTGGCCGGACCAAACTTGCAGTTTTCCCACGAGCACCGACAATACCGTATTTCGATACGCGGATTTGCCCATTTTCAAGCCGCGGAAGACCGGGTTCTTCGCATAAAGGCTGAAGCGCTATCTCGGTAGAGGTTCCCGCTGTCTTTGTCGTCTTGAGGTAGACAAACTTATGCTCATGGCAAACCAAAACCATGTCAGATGGCCCCTCTGGCTACAGGGGCCGCTTGTAGAGAGTTTACGCTCAGCAGGTTCATTGAGGGACCTCTGAAGGATTGGGACCGTATTGGTTGGTGCCAGGCTGGCTGGGTCGGGCCAGCCACCACAGCACCAGAAGGGGAGAAACAAACAGGACTATAAATGTAGGAACGACGATCAGCAGTGTGGCGCGGGTGAACAGGATGTCCAGATTGCCACCATGCTGGAAATGCGAGGCGAGACCGATGCCAAAGACCAGTACGGCCCCGGCGCCAAAGAACAGCAGGATTGGCAGCAGCGCATACAGCCCGCTGCGCCCGGTATCATGCATCCGCCGCCATGCGACGGCCAGATGCGGGAAGAACACGATTAGACCAACAATACCCTGCACAGGCTGCGAAGACGTGACGGACACGGATCTGGACGTCTCGGTTTCAGTCACAGCGACTTGCGTGAAGAACTGCGCGTCGATAATCCCGGCGATGATGCTCCAGATCATGATGAACAGGAAAAAGAACCAATATTCAGACCGCGAGGCGCGACCCGAGAAGGTGAAGAACTTGGCGAAGCAGGTGCGGATGGCGTCGGAGAAGGTCATATCTGGTCAATCACCCAACTATTCCATTACAGGAAAAAGATACGATAAGAGCGTTCCGCGTACCTCGATTGGCAGTGAAAACAGCGCTGTCGCTGCCAACCAATCCGCAAACATAACCAACGCGTTTCACGATCACATCCTTGGTGGAGTCTTTACTTGCTCGAAAGCGAAACTGGTACTTCTGGCTTCCGGACAATTTGAGTTCGGAAAACCCTCTTTCTTTGGCGATGTAGTGAGTCTCGCAAGCCTCGTCCCGGATGAATTGTCCCTCGCTTGTCCAGCCGATAAGAACGCTACAAACTTTTGCTTCGGCTTGCTCTGATGCAGAGAATGCTAAAGTTACTGCTAAAAGCAGAGACCAAAAATACGCCAAAGGCGAGAAGGGCGGGCGTTTTTCGCCCACCCTCTTTTCGGGCGTAGCCCTCAGAGCGTATGCCCGGAGAGCAATCACTTACCCAATCGCTTCCAGCACAGCCTCACCCAGCTGCGCCGGGCTTTCGGCCACGACGATACCGGCGGCGCGCATGGCTTCGATCTTGTCCTCAGCACCGCCTTTGCCGCCGGCGACAATCGCGCCCGCGTGGCCCATGCGGCGGCCCGGAGGGGCCGTGCGGCCTGCGATGAAACCCGCCGTGGGCTTCTTGCGGCCCTTCTTGGCCTCATCCGCCAGGAACTGCGCGGCTTCTTCCTCGGCCGAGCCACCGATCTCACCGATCATGATGATTGATTCGGTTTCGTCATCGGCCAGGAACCATTCCAGCACGTCGATATGCTCGGTCCCTTTGATCGGGTCGCCGCCGATGCCCACACAGGTGGACTGGCCCAGGCCTACGTCTGTTGTCTGTTTCACAGCTTCATAAGTAAGCGTACCCGAGCGGGAAACGACACCCACGCTCCCGCGCTTGTGGATGTGGCCGGGCATGATGCCGATCTTGCAGGCGTCAGGCGTGATCACACCGGGGCAGTTCGGCCCGATCAGGCGCGAGCTTGAGCCTTCCAGCGCGCGCTTCACCTTCATCATGTCCAGAACCGGGATGCCTTCGGTGATGCAGACGATCACTTCCATCTCGGCATCAATCGCCTCAAGGATCGAGTCCGCCGCGAAGGGCGGCGGCACATAGATCACGCTGGCATTGGCCTCTGTCACATGCTTGGCCTCGTGGACCGAGTTGAACACGGGCAGGTCAAGGTGGGTCATCCCGCCTTTGCCGGGGGTCACACCGCCGACCATCTTGGTGCCATAGGCGATGGCCTGTTCAGAGTGGAATGTGCCCTGCGAGCCGGTAAAGCCCTGACAGATCACTTTGGTATTTTCGTCGATGAGGACTGCCATTTGGCGTTCTCCTATTTTTACCATTGATGGGTCAGGTGACCCTTAAGGTATTGGTTGTAGGCTCACGCCCATTCAAACTTTGATCCGTGCGCTGAAGTAGTGTTCGCCGCTGATTACACCCACGTCCCGGATGCTGATCGGACCCAAGTCGCTTTGCAAAGCGTTAAAAGTCCCATTGACCGTTGATGGATTTTCGTTGGACACAAACACAATTGAGCAGGCAGTATCGGTCAGTTTGACCGAAAGATCTTGTTTCTGATGAAAGTATGTCGTTGTTTTCGAGTTCTGGACAAATCCATTTGCCGCCGCTGCGTCTTCCAAAGCACTGCGTCCCAATTCTGCCTGACCACACAGCGCGCGGAAATACGCCGTAGCTTGTCCGGCCGAGACCGGATTGGCGCCTGGACCCGCGTTTGATGACCGCTTGATTTCTGGCGGGTTCGACGGCGACGTGCTCTCAGTTGTTGTTTGACAGGCGGCCAAGATAAGCAGTGCGCCTGCAAACAACAGTGGCTTACTGAAAAGACCCACGAATTTACCCCTTAACCGCCTTCACGATCTTCTCGGCACCGTCTTTCAGGTTGTCCGCCGCGATTACGTCCAGGCCAGAGGTGTTGATGATCTCTTTGCCCTTCTCAACGTTCGTGCCTTCCAGACGCACGACTAGCGGAACCTGCAGACCGACCTCTTTCACCGCGGCGACAACGCCCTCGGCGATGACGTCACAGCGCATGATACCGCCGAAGATGTTGACCAGAATGCCTTTGACTTGCGGGTCCGAGGTGATGATCTTGAACGCTTCGGTGACTTTCTCTTTGGTGGCGCCGCCGCCGACGTCGAGGAAGTTGGCAGGTTCGGCCCCATACAGCTTGATGATGTCCATCGTGGCCATCGCCAGACCGGCACCGTTGACCATGCAGCCGATCTCACCATCCAGCGCGATGTAGTTCAGGTCGTATTTGCTGGCTTCCAGTTCCTTGGGGTCTTCCTCGGTCGTGTCGCGCAGTTCTGAAATATCCGGGTGGCGATACATCGCGTTGCCGTCAAAACTGACCTTGGCGTCCAGCACCTTGAGGTCGCCGCTGTCCGAGACGATCAGCGGGTTGATCTCCAGCATTTCCATGTCCTTCTCGACGAAGGCGGCATAGAGCTGGCTCATCAGTTTGACGCATTGTTTGACCTGTGCGCCCTGCAGACCCAGTGAGAATGCGATGCGGCGGCCGTGATAGGCCTGATAACCGGTGGCTGGGTCAACCGAGAAGGACAAGATTTTCTCAGGCGTGGCTGCGGCCACCTCTTCGATATCCATGCCGCCTTCGGTCGAGCAGACGAATGAGATGCGGCTGGTCTGGCGGTCTACCAACAGGGCCAGGTACAGTTCGCGTTCGATGCCGGAACCGGCCTCGATATAGATGCGGTTGACCTGTTTGCCCGCAGGACCGGTCTGATGCGTGACCAACGTGCGGCCTAGCATCTTTTTGGCTTCCTCGGCGGCCTCTTCAACCGATTTGGTCAGACGGACGCCGCCTTTTTCCCCGGCATCGGATTCCTTGAAAGACCCCTTGCCGCGGCCGCCCGCGTGGATCTGCGCTTTGACGACCCAAAGAGGTCCGTCCAACTCACCGGCTGCGGTTTTAGCTTCCTCGGCGCGCAGGACCGCGCGACCGTCGGAAACCGGGGCGCCATAGCTGCGAAGAAGCGCTTTGGCCTGATATTCGTGAATGTTCATCGAAACTGTCCCGTCTGACTACGATTGACCGATATAGGCGTGTCTAAGGGGCAAGTTTAAAGGCTTTTTTGATGTTGAGTAGGTTTTTCACGAAGATTTTCATTATTTGTGATCACAGCATTTCAGGGTGTGATCACAAAACTTGAGTCGGTATTGAGCGTTGATTCGTCGGGAAATTCACCCAATAGAATATGACGTTTTCAAGCTAGCGCTAACCTATCCGCGTCTGAGGCGGACGATACCCTTTTTCACAGACATCACCAGTTTGCGCAGTTTGCCCAACAAGCCTTTGTCAACCAGTGGTCGGACTTTTTTCGACGCGCCGGGCGTGAGCTGTGCGTCGGCTTCGATAAGGCTGTTGATATGACGTTCGAGATCGGGCCCCACCAAACCCGCGACGGTTCTTGCACTGTCCAGCCGCTTGTCATGACGGCTGTGAAATTTGTAGTGATGCAGCAGGCGCGGGGCGCTGTGCAGAAAACCAAACATCTCGGCCTGACGATAATCGAGGAAGTTGTACTCGGGTGGCAGAACTGCCAGTCGCAACGCGCTGGCAAACAGCTTTTCGCGGATCAGCGCCTGATCTGAGGTCAGGTTTTCCGAGATGATAGTCTCTTGTACATCTCGCAGGAAATCCAGCACTGCGTCCGAAGTGCGAATTCCAACCAGCCCGCCATTGAGATGGGGAAATGCGTTGGGCAGCGGAGTTTTCCAAACACGTTGCGCATGGGCCGAGTTGCGTAAAGGGTCATGGACCATCGCGATATCAAACTGCTCCAGGACGGTGAAGATATCCGACATATCTGCCAGACAGCGCACATCGGCATCCAAATAGACCGTCTTTTCGAACCGGGACCGCACAAGGCTTTCGAACTTGGGTCGGAACCAGCTTTTGTCCAGCATGTGGATTTGGTCAAACACTTCTGTTCCCGGGATGTTTTCGAGGTCGGTGAACAGGTCGACCGGTACATCCGGCATGGCGACCTTTAACGACCGAGCCGCTGCCACCGCTGTTTCGATGTAATCCTTACCGCTTGCGGCAATCACAAATCCCTGGGGCGACATGGCAATCTTCCAAAAAATGACCCGGCCCACCAAAGGTGAGCCGGGCACTGTTTAACGGTATTAGGCGGATCAGGCCAGAGAGCTGTCGATGCCTTTACATGCTTCGATCAAGCCCTTCACGGCGTTGACCGAGTTGTCGAAACCGGCTTGCTCTTCTTCGTTGAGCTTGATGTTGACGATACGCTCGATACCGCCTGCGCCGATCACGGTGGGTACGCCGACATACATGCCTTCGACACCCAGCTCTCCGTCGCAATAAGCGGCGCAGGGCAGGACGCGTTTCTGGTCTTTCAGATAGGCTTCGGCCATTTCGATTGCCGATGTGGCAGGCGCATAGAAAGCCGAACCTGTTTTCAGCAGGCCAACGATTTCAGCCCCGCCGTCTCGGGTACGCTGCACGATTGCGTCCAGTTTCTCTTGTGTGGTCCAGCCCATCTCGACCAGATCGGGAAGCGGGATGCCCGCAACCGTAGAATAACGAACCGAAGGAACCATGGTGTCGCCGTGGCCACCTAGAACAAAGGCAGTGACGTCGCGCATGGACACGTTGAACTCTTCTGACAGGAAATGGGCAAAACGGCCCGAGTCCAGAACGCCCGCCATGCCGCAGACCTTGTTGTGCGGCATGCCCGAGAATTCACGCAGAGCCCAGACCATCGCGTCCAGCGGGTTGGTGATGCAGATGACAAAAGCATCGGGCGCGTTGGCGGCGATGCCTTCACCGACCGACTTCATGACTTTCAGGTTGATGCCCAGCAGGTCATCACGGCTCATGCCTGGCTTGCGTGGGACACCTGCGGTGACGATGCAAACGTCGGCGCCTGCGATGTCCTCATAGGACTGGGTGCCTTTCAGCTTGGCGTCGAACCCTTCGGAAGGGCCGGATTCTGCGATATCCAGCGCCTTGCCTTCCGGAGTGCCTTCGGCGATGTCGAACAGCACGACGTCACCGAGTTCCTTCATTGCTGCGAGGTGGGCGAGCGTGCCGCCGATCTGACCTGCGCCGATCAGCGCGATCTTGGGTCTGGCCATTTGGAAAATCTCCGGTCGGTATTGAAATCGCGGTTTTGCTAGTCCTAAAACCGGCGCTGCGCAAGCCTTCTGCGGCGCGGCATGCCACCGCATACCGTTTGCATGTCTCCTACCGATTGCGCTAAACCGCCTGTGACTCATGCATATTTACGGGACGCCGCATGTTCGAGATGGACCTGATGTTTTTTGCCGTGGCGATCCCTGCTGTGATCTTCGCCGGCATCTCGAAGGGTGGGTTCGGCTCGGGGGTGGCGTTTGCCGCATCATCGATTCTGGCACTGATCCTGACACCGGGACAGGCGCTTGCACTGATGTTGCCAATTCTGATGGTAATCGACGTCGCTACGTTGGGCCCCTATTGGAAACGCTGGAGCTGGCCGGATTCACGCCTGCTGATCGTGGGGGCAGTACCCGGTGTGGCAGTGGGCGCCTGGCTGTATCGCGCCACGAATGACGACCTTCTGCGCCTGCTGATCGGAGGAATTTCAGTGGGGTTCGTGATCTGGCATGTGGCCCAGAGAAAGGGCTGGATCCGCGGCTTTGCCAATCGTCTGCCGCCATTTGCGGGAATTTTTGCGGGGTTGGTCGCCGGGTTCACCAGCTTTGTCAGTCACGCGGGCGGCCCACCCGCCGCCGTCTATCTGATCTCGCAGCGTCTGTCGAAAACCGAGTTTCAGGCGAGCACTGTGCTGGTCTTCTGGGTCATCAATGTCGCTAAATTCATTCCGTATGCCTATCTGGGTCTGTTCACATGGCACACTGCGCTGGCCGACTTGTTGCTGGCTCCATTTGCCGTGCTTGGTGCATGGCTGGGTGTGCGCGCGCATTTCATGATATCCGAACGCTTGTTCTTCGGTATTGCCTACGTTTTGCTGATGCTGACCGGAACAAAGCTGATCTGGGAGGCCCTGAGCTAGACATTGGGCGGCAGTGCTTCGGCCATATCTTCGTAGGACTGGCCCGAAGCCACAAGGCAGGTCATTCCATCCGGTAATGTCACCGTAATAGTCCAGCTTCCGCTTTGATCAGACGCAAAGACTTCCATCACCGCACCTTGTCGGGCGATGCCAATGCTCTTACGCGTTTCGCCATAAGTCTCGGCCAGTCGAGTTATGACCTCGTCGCGGGGGGCGCAGCTTTGAGCCTGCACCTGCTGGGCGGCCAGAACCATGATACCCAGCCCCATTGTCATATTGAACAGCGTCTTGCTCATCGGTGAACCCTTTTGATTGCGATCTGCCAAGACGGTGACCGTTGCAGACCGAAATACGGTTAAAGGAACGCACGTTGCGTCGTTAATGCTGCGGTGCGGCAAGTTTGCGCTTGAACTTTCCTGCAGAAAATGCCCCATTCTGCGCAACATTATTTCAAGAGGCCGAAGCCAATGGACTCCCGTCAGCGACCCTACCGTTCCGTATTGTACATTCCCGGTTCCAAAGACCGGGCGTTGGACAAGGCCCGCAACCTGCCTGTTGATGCGGTTATTTTTGACCTCGAAGATGCGGTCACGGCGGACGAAAAAAACAACGCGCGTGAAACGCTCGGGGCTGCCTTGGCTGCTGGCGGTTATGGGGCGCGGGTCAAGATCGTACGAATCAATGGCCTAGATACCGAATGGGGCCGGGCCGATGCCCAAGCCGTGCGGGACATGGACGTGGATGTGGTTCTGCTGCCCAAAGTGAATTCTGCCGCAGATGTGGATGCATTGGCCGCAATAACCGGTGATCTGCCGATATGGGCCATGATGGAGACGCCGCGCGGGATGCTGAACGCCGCCGAAATTGCCGCGCATCCGCAGATGGCGGGCTTCGTCATGGGCACCAACGATCTGGCCAAGGAATTGCAGACACGGTTCCGCCGAGACCGCCTGCCGTTGCAGACGTCGCTGGGCCTGTGCCTGTTAGCCGCAAAAGCCGAGGGGCTGATCATCGTCGATGGCGTCTATAACGCCTTCAAGGACAGCGAAGGCCTGGCGGCAGAATGCGCGCAGGGCCGCGATATGGGCTTTGACGGCAAGACCCTGATCCATCCCGCACAGGTCGATGTCACCAACGACGCCTTCGCCCCATCGGATGAGGAAATCGATCTGGCCCGCCGCCAGATCACCGCGTTTGAAGAGACCGAAGCACAAGGGCAGGGCGTCGCGGTCGTCGATGGCAAGATCGTGGAAAACCTGCACGTTGCAACCGCCCGTGAAATTCTGGCAAAAGCAGAGGCGATTTCAGCTTTGCAAGCGGGGTAAGCCAGCATGGGCTTTGTTCTTCTGATTCTTGGTGTGGCGCTCTGGTGGGCTGCACATCTGTTCAAACGCGTGATGCCGGACCAGCGCGCGGCGATGGGCAAAGGCGGTGCGGGCGCGGTGGCGCTGGCGCTGCTGGCGTCAATCCTGTTGATGATCTTCGGTTATCGCATGACCGATTTCATCCCAATCTGGTCGCCGCCGACCTTTCTGATCCACGTCAACAACCTGTTGGTGCTGATCGCCATCTATATGATGAGCCCCGCAGGCCAAAAGGGTCGTCTGCTGAACAAGCTGCGTCACCCGATGCTGGGCGGCATGAAGCTCTGGGCCTTTGCGCATTTGCTGGTCAATGGTGATCTGGCCTCAATCGTCCTGTTCGGCGGCTTGCTGGCCTGGGCGGTGGTCGAAGTGATCGTGATCAACAAATCCGAGCCGGACTGGACACCGGGCGAGCCGGGCACTTACGGCAAGGATGCGATGTTCTTTGTCGCGTCGATCGTTCTGCTGGGCATTATCGGCTATATTCACGGGTTGGTCGGCCCGTCGCCGTTTGGTTCATAAAGGTTTGACAACATGGCAACACTCTATCGTCTGCTGACCGAGGAAGACACCGCAGCCTTCTGTCACAAAGTGTCGGACGCGCTGGCAAAAGGGTGGGAGCTGTATGGCGACCCGTCCTATGCCTTTGACACTGCAAACAACGTGATGCGTTGTGCGCAGGCCGTGACCAAAGAGGTTGCGACCGACTATTCCCCTGAAATGAAACTGGGACAGCAATAATGGCAAAAACCAATCCGGGCCGTTTCTTCGAGGATTATTCTGTAGGGCAAGTGCTGCACCACGCGGTGCCTCGCACCGTGACCGATGGCGAACGGGCGTTGTATCATGCGCTCTATCCGGCGCGTCATGCTCTGTATTCCTCGGATGAGTTCGCCCGGAATTGTGGCCTGCCGCAAAGCCCGATCGATGATCTGGCGGCGTTTCACGTGGTGTTTGGCAAGACTGTCCCTGATGTATCGCTGAATGCAGTGGCCAATCTGGGCTATGCTGAGGGGCGTTGGTTGAAGCCGGTTTATCCCGGCGATACGCTGCGGTCGGAATCCGAAGTGATTGGAGTCAAGCAGAACTCGAACGGAAAAACCGGTGTTGTGTGGGTGCGAACCCGTGGCCTAAACCAGCGCGATGAGGTGGTTATTGAGTATGTCCGCTGGGTGATGGTGCGCAAATCGAACCCTGACGCGCCCGCCCCGGACACGGTGGTGCCCGAGTTGAAACAGGCGCTGGAGCCTCAGGATCTGGTAGTGCCACAAGGGCTGAACTTTTCCTCCTATGAATTTGTTCAGGCCGGTGAGGCGCATCGGTGGGGCGATTACGCGATTGGTGAAAAGATTGATCATGTGGACGGCGTCACGGTGGAAGAAGCCGAGCATATGCTGGCCACGCGGCTTTGGCAGAACACTGCCAAGGTTCATTTCGATCTGACCTTCCGCCCCGAAGGCCGTCTGATCTATGGCGGGCACGTGATCTCGATGGCGCGGACCCTGTCGTTCAATGGATTGGCAAATGCGCAGATGATCGTCGGGTTGAACGGTGGCGCCCATGCCAACCCTTGCTTCTCAGGCGATACCATTAAGGCCTGGTCTGAGGTGCTGGACAAAGCCGAAACCGGCATCCCCGGCGTTGGGGCGGTCCGGTTGCGGCTGGTCGCCACGAAGGGTGGAGAGCCATTCGAGTTGAAAAATGACGATGGCCGATATCTGCCCAACGTTCTGTTGGACCTCGACTACTGGGCTTTGATGCCAGTCTGACCCCACATTCATTTGAACGCAGCCTGCAATATTCGTGCTAGGCTGCGACCATGTCTCTGCTTCGCTCTTTCGTCGCCTGTTTCTTTCTGGCCCCGACCGCCGAGGCGTGTGATCTTGCTTTGGCTCTGGCCGTTGATGTCTCGGGATCGGTGGACTCGAACGAATACCGCATACAAATGGACGGCCTGGCCGCTGGATTGCGTGACCCCATCGTCTCCGAGGCGCTGGTGCGCGGGAATGCGCGGTTGATGCTGGTCCAATGGACCGGAGCCTCTCGTCAGAAGGTGACGATCCCCTGGACACATATGGATAGCTTTGAAGCCATAGATAGTTTCGCCAACCAGGTGGCCGCAGATGCCAGAGTCTGGCGCAATTTTTCGACTGCAATCGGTGAGGCGCTTGAGACCACAATGTCCAGTTTCAGCGAGGTAACCGAATGCAAACGGCACCTGATTGATATCTCGGGTGATGGGGTTTCCAACGAAGGGGTTGAACCGTCCGAGATTCACGATGTGTTGCGTGGGAAAGGTGTCACGGTAAATGCCATCGCCATCGAGGAAAGCGAACCCGACTTGACGGCCTATTTCTTTGAGAACGTCATTGTAGGTGAGGGAGCGTTTGTCGTTTCGGCGGCCGGGTTCGAGGATTATCCGGCCCGCATCCGAAAGAAACTGTTGCGGGAAGTGACCCGGCAAACGGCCGGTCTGAAATAAGTGTGGCAGGGATTCGGAGCTGCAGGCGCTAACATCTGTTTCGTCTGATTTGATTTGTGATCACAAGAATATTTTGTGTGATCACTTTATCGCTTAATCTGTCATTTTGCGCGAATTCTGAGCTTTTTTGCAGCTGCAGCACGTGACAGTGTCGCAAAAACCAGTAAAACCTTCGGAAGCCAACCGAAAAGGAGCCGCCATGAGCGATGTAAATCGGGGCAACCGCCCGCTCTCACCGCATATCCGCATCTACCGCCCACAGATGACGTCTCTGTCGTCGATCATGGTTCGGATGACTGGATTGGCCGTGTTCGCAATCGCAGCACTTGTGGTGTGGTGGCTGTTGGCGGCGGCAACCTCTGAGGCGGCCTTTGCAGGCATAGACGGGTTTCTGCGCAGCTGGTTCGGTGATCTTGTCATGACCGGAGCGGCCTGGGGTTTGTGGTACCACACATTGGGCCGGTTGCGTCATGTCTTTTGGGATTTCGGCTACTGCCTGGATGTTGATCTCTCTGAAAAGCTGGGATGGGGCATGTTCGTTGGTGCCACGATCCTGACCATCATCACCGTTCTTATGGTTTAAGGAGACGTTCGATGCGATACCTGACTGACCGTAAACGCGCCGAGGGTCTGGGAGCGGGCAAATCCGGAACCCAAGCACATTGGAACACAATGGTTCGGGCGATGATCCTGACCGTTCTGGTGCCTCTCTTCATCTTCACATTTGGGGCCGGTCTGGGTGGAACCTACGAAGAGGTTCTGGCCTATTTCAGCCGGCCATTCCCGGCGATCGTATGCGCGCTGGCGCTGATCGTTGGCCTGTTGCAGCTGATGTACGAAGCGCAAGAGGCCATCGAGGACTATATCCATGGCGTTGCCGAGAAAGTGACGCTGGTTGCGATGTGGGCCTTTGGCTACACGCTGATGGTCGCGGGGCTGTTCGCCCTGGTGAAACTCGCCCTGTGATGATGCGCGGTAAGGAATAAGAACAATGACAGCAGCATATGAATATGAAACCCACGAATACGACGTTGTTGTCGTAGGCGCAGGTGGTGCAGGTCTTCGCGCAACGCTGGGTATGGCGGAACAGGGTCTGCGTACGGCATGCGTGACCAAGGTGTTCCCGACCCGCTCGCACACGGTTGCCGCGCAGGGCGGCATCGCGGCGTCGCTGTCGAATATGGGTCCTGACCACTGGCAGTGGCATATGTACGACACGGTCAAGGGCTCGGACTGGCTGGGCGACACCGACGCGATGGAATACCTCGCACGTGAGGCACCCAAGGCGGTCTATGAGCTAGAGCATTACGGTGTGCCCTTCAGCCGGACCGAGGAAGGCAAGATTTATCAGCGTCCCTTTGGCGGCCACACCACCGAATTTGGTGAAGGCCCCGCGGTTCAGCGGACCTGTGCCGCTGCTGACCGGACCGGCCACGCAATCCTGCACACGCTCTATGGTCAGTCGTTGAAAAACAATGCTGAGTTCTACATCGAATATTTCGCCATCGACCTGATCATGTCCGACGACGGACAGTGTCAGGGTGTCGTCTGCTGGAAGCTGGACGATGGCACCATGCATGTCTTCAACGCCAAGATGGTGGTGCTGGCGACCGGCGGCTATGGCCGGGCGTATTTCAGCGCCACTTCGGCCCATACCTGCACCGGTGACGGTGGCGGTATGGTGGCCCGCGCGGGTCTGGCGCTGCAGGATATGGAGTTCGTTCAATTTCACCCGACCGGCATCTACGGCTCGGGCTGTCTGATCACCGAAGGTGCGCGGGGTGAGGGCGGGTACCTGACCAATTCCGAAGGCGAACGGTTCATGGAGCGCTATGCGCCTCAGTACAAAGACCTGGCACCGCGCGACTATGTCTCGCGCTCAATGACTATGGAAATCCGCGAAGGGCGCGGTGTGGGTGCAGAGGGCGACCACATCCACCTGAACCTTAGCCACTTGCCTGCCGAGGCTTTGGCCGAGCGTCTGCCGGGTATTTCCGAAAGCGCCAAGATCTTTGCCGGTGTGGACGTGACCAAAGAACCGATCCCGGTTCTGCCGACCGTGCATTACAACATGGGCGGTATCCCGACCAACTATTGGGGTGAAGTTCTGAACCCCACCGCCGATGATCCAACCGCTGTCGTGCCCGGCCTGATGGCTGTAGGTGAGGCGGGTTGTGCCTCGGTCCACGGCGCGAACCGTCTGGGCTCGAACTCGCTGATCGACCTTGTGGTCTTTGGCCGCGCGGCGGCGATCCGGGCTGGTAAGGTTGTGGATGCAGATAGCGCCAATCCGGTTCTGAATCAGGCCTCTGTCGATGGCGCCTTTGATCGTTTTGACGACGTCCGTAACGCCAGCGGAGCGATTCCGACCGCCGATCTGCGGCTTGAGATGCAAAAGACCATGCAGGCTGACGCGGCCGTATTCCGCACCGCCAAAACCATGGCCGAAGGCGTTGAAAAGATGACGGCGATTGCCGCCAAAATGGACGACCTGAAAGTCACCGACCGCTCGCTGGTCTGGAACAGCGATCTGATGGAAACGCTGGAACTGACCAACCTGATGCCAAGTGCGCTGGCCACCATCGTCGGTGCCGAAGCGCGCAAGGAAAGCCGTGGTGCCCATGCGCATGAGGATTTCAGCGAACGCGACGACAAAAACTGGCGCGTTCACACGGTGTCCCGCGTAGACGGTAATAAGGTGAACCTCAGCTATCGCCCGGTGATCGTCGATCCGCTGAGCACCGAAGCAGAAGGCGGAATCAGCCTGAAGAAAATCGCGCCCAAGGCGCGGACTTTCTGATGTGATTGGGCAGTCCGCGACCAACCACCGGACTGCTCAAATTCTATGGGTAAGTAATATCTGTACTTAGCCAATCGGCTATGGCGAGATGAATGTTTCAATGTACTCATTCACATCGGCTTCAGAGATTTCCTGACGCTGTGCCAATATATCGAGAATTTTCAGGCTGACATCTGTGAACCCAAAAACACCTTCGGTTAGAATTGCCAGTCGCTTTAGCATCTGGCTGTTCAGCTCTGCAGGATCAGACAAGTCCCTGAGATAGATAATGTCCCCGTCCAGCATTTGTGTCGATTCAAAGTCCGAAAGAACTCCCGACCATTTCGATATGACCAGCCTGTTCTCGATATGCGCAAAACTATGGGGCAAAAACCCCAACTTTCTGAGAAATGTGTCAACCTCGCCAAAACCTGGCTGATTCTCGTACAATGGAAAAAACGATACTTCGGTCTGTATGGCGGCGACATTTTTCAGCGTGTTTTCCGCCGAGGTAAACACCGAAAGTTCGGCGCCCTGAATGTCAATTTTCAGAAAATCCACTGGACCCAAACCTGCGATATCATCCAGCCGCTGGGTCTGCATCTCCATACTGCCAATTTGCCTTGCAGCTTTGCGTAGGCCGCGCAGGTAAAAAAGTGTTTTTTCCCTTATTTTCAGCAAGGATGTCAAACCCGAGCCCTTGTAGATATTCAACAAGGCCGGTTTGCCGTCTCCGACTGCAAAGTTGAAATACTCTTCATTTGCCCCCTTGTTACGGATGACCTCTTTCATCGTGTCTTCCTGAGGTTCAAAACCGACGACATTGCAGAGGTCGTTCTTTAGCAAATCACGGTAAGGGGCGTCATGGCGCATTGGATTGGCGCCAATATCCGCAATGCGCGCAAAACTGGTCAAGTCCAGAAGATCGTACAAAGCGGAAATGCGGGCGTGGAAGGGCTTATCCATTTCTGAGCTCCGTAAGCGCTTCGGCCAGCATGCCGCTGATCCGCTCTGGCGCGCGTTCCTGAGCGAACTCGAAGCAAGCCCTACGTTTTTCAGCCAGTTCTGAATCGGACATTTCCATCACCTTCATCATCATGCGGATCAGGCCTCGTGGGTTTTGTGCCGGATATAGTAGATCGTGACAGGTTTCCGGGGTTGTCTGCCGGTGGGGTTCAATGTCCGGGGCGACAACTGGCAAGCCGAAGGTCATGGCAAGCATTGCGGTTCCAGAGGTGAAGGTTTGTGTAGATGGCAAAACATAGGCGTGAGCTTGGGAAAAAACACTCGGAATGGCCTCATCTTCTACGCGTTCGCCTATCACGGTTACGTTTGAAATGGCGTCCAGCCGTCGTACCAATCGCCGACTGGGCCGAAAGACTCGGCCTACCACTGACATATGAAAGTCGAAACCCCTGTTGGTTAGCTTCCGGATGGCGAAATGAAGCCGGTCCAACTCGCGGTTTCCGCGCATCGCGCCAAAGGTCAAAAAATGGGTCTGATCGCGTGGTTGCATCAGGCGCGCAAGCGTGATTTCAGCGCTTTCATAAACGCCTAGATAGCTTGGGTGAGGGATCAGGCAAATCTTATTCGGCTCCGCGTCATATTGGGCGATCATATGTTGTCGCGCATTTGGGGTATGGACATGGATCATATCGACCAGCTCTGCCAACTTGCGTCGCGCCGCGTGAAATCCATCGTTGCCCTCACGCGCTGAATGCGCGGCGCGATTGTGAATGGTCCAGATGACGCGACCACCGTTTGATTTATACAGCTCAAGTCCCGACACGGCATCTTGAAACAGAGCGTTGTTCGCGGGATCTTCACCATCCTTGATCGGAAACAGCCTGTCATCCCATTGGATATGCAGGATTCCGTGTTCGGTCTGAAACTCTGGTTTCGCAATCTCTGCAAAGTTCAGCTGTTTCATTGCAGCCAGAGAAAACTCTGGCTCGCATGCGCTGTACATCATGTTTTGATAGGGGTTTTTGGTGCCGTAGGGAATATTCAATACTCGTGTCTGCATACGGCACTCAGCTTTTGCTTTCTCGGGTGCAGACTCCATGCACATAAGCTCAATGTAAAGGTGAAATCACCCATCTTTATTGACTGTTTTCAAGGCTAAATGGTTGGCTTTCGCACTTGCAGCGTGTATCTATACACGGGAATTTAGCGAGGTCGGAAATGGTACAACTCACCCTGCCAAAAAATTCTCGGATTACCACCGGAAAGACATGGCCCAAGCCAGAGGGCGCGACGAATGCGCGCAAGTTCCAGATCTATCGCTGGAATCCTGACGACGGTCAAAATCCCCGGGTGGATACCTATTTCGTCGATATGGACAGCTGCGGTCCGATGATTTTGGATGCGCTGATCAAGATCAAGAATGAGATCGACCCAACCTTGACCTTCCGCCGGTCTTGTCGCGAGGGCATTTGTGGGTCCTGTGCGATGAATATCGACGGGATCAACACGCTGGCCTGTATCTATGGCATGGATGAGATCAAGGGCGATGTGAAAATCTATCCTTTGCCCCATATGCCTGTGGTCAAGGACCTGATTCCGGACCTGACCCATTTCTATGCCCAGCACGCCAGCATCATGCCCTGGCTAGAAACCAAGACCAACCGGCCTGCGAAAGAGTGGAAGCAATCCATTGAAGATCGCAAAAAGCTGGATGGTCTTTATGAATGTGTGATGTGCGCCAGCTGCTCGACCTCGTGCCCAAGTTATTGGTGGAATGGCGACCGCTATCTTGGCCCGGCGGCTCTACTGCATGCATATCGTTGGATCATTGACAGCCGAGATGAGGCAACTGGTGAGCGCCTGGATGAGTTGGAAGATCCGTTCAAGCTGTATCGTTGCCACACGATCATGAACTGCGCCAAAACCTGCCCGAAGGGTCTGAACCCTGCAAAGGCAATCGCCGAGATCAAAAAGATGATGGTCGAACGCACGGTGTGAGGCGGACTTGATCCATGTGCCTGCTGTGTTGCGGCAGGTGCAATTCCCATTTGCAAGAATATGTGGTGTGAACGCCTGCAGCCTGTCCTATGTTTGGCTCAGGGAGGAGTGATTATGTCACAATGGGATCACTCCGATGAGAACCAAAACCAACTCCGCTGATGCCGCCGAAGCCCTGGAATTGCTGGAACAGGCATGGGCCTATTATACGCCAGAAACGGTAATCCCCACTTCAGAGCGAATGCCAGAGCTGTTCGAATACGCAAATGCTGCCTGACCTGCGATTGCAGGGCTTGAAAACAACCGACTGATCAGCAAAGCAGGAGAATGCCTGTTATTCTTCTGCTTCTTGCTGCCGCCGTATTCGCCTATTTTCTGTGGCGCGCCCGCACTTCGTCACTGACGCGTGAATGCCGCTGGCGCCAGCACCGAAAAGAAGGGCAATGGGTCTGTTCGTTTTGCGGTGCTCAGACCGATGGGGCGGAAAGCCCCAAGCAGTGTTCAAAGGGATCGACCGGTAGATAGCCGATGCGGGACAGGGTCGACCCTGCCCCAACCCGTTTGCTAAGCTTTTGGAAACGCCGCCTGAAGTGCGATCTCAACCATGTCGCCAAAGCTGCTTTCACGTTCGGACGATGGCAGAGCTTCTCCTGTCAGCAAGTGGTCGGAAACGGTCAGCACGGCAAGGGCCCGGCACTTGTGGCGCGCGGCCAGGATGTAAAGTTCGGCGGCTTCCATTTCGACGCCCAGAATGCCGTGACGCACCATCTGTTCGTTCAGATCGGGACGTTCATCGTAGAATACATCCGAGGAATAAATCCCGCCAACATGAGTTGGTGTTCCTTTGTTTGCCGCAGCCTGAAAGGCGGCCTGCAACAGGCTCCAATCCGCGCAAGGTGCAAAGTTGAGCTCTTTCATGATCCCCCGAGACGGAGTGCTGAGCGTGGTCGAAGTCATCGCCAAAATGACATCACGAATGTTCACACTGTCCTGCATCCCGCCACATGACCCTATACGGATCAAAGTTCTGGCGCCAAAATCGCGGATCAATTCATTCACGTAAATTGACAGCGAGGGCATTCCCATACCGCTGCCTTGAATCGTGACCGGATTACCTTTCCAGGTTCCGGTGAAGCCCAACATGCCACGCACGTCATTCACCAGTTTGGCGTTATCCAGAAAAGTTTCTGCAGCCCATTTTGCCCGGTAAGGATCACCGGGTAAAAGAACTGTTTCAGCGATTTCGCCTTTTTTGGCGCCTATATGAATCGTCATTTCGTTATCAATTCCATTCAGATTTCCATATCCGAAATATCCGCTCCGGCTTTCAAAGCTTCGTGTACCCAATGCGGCTTGCGACCGCGTCCCGACCAGGTTTGATCGTGGTTGGATGGATTTCGGTATTTTGCTTTCGTTTTCGAAATCTTAAGAGATTTCGAGGACCCATCAGAAAGTTCGGAAAGGGAAAACCCAAATTCCGCTGCGGCTTTCTGAGCGGCTTTCAAAGCCTCTTTCCTATCACGTCTTTCGGCTGCTTTCAGCGCCACATCTACATTGGCACGCAATTCCAACAGTTCATTGCGCGTCATCTTTTCGAGATTCATTCCCATTTACATTCCCCTGATGTTACCGAATTACAATGTCCCCGAAGAGTCACCGTAGTTCTAAAAGCATCCATTATCTATCCCTTTCGCGAAGGCGATAGATACGGGGAAAATGGGTGGCAAATTGGCGGTTATTCAGCGGCCAGGTTTTGCGGATCAACCAAGGAAACTATGTCGCCCATGATTGCATTCAACTCGAAGTTTTTTGGTGTGTAGATTTTGGCCACACCCATCGCTTTGAGCTTTTCAGCATCGTCATCAGGGATAATGCCACCGACAACAACAGGAACATCGTTCAGGCCCGCCTCGCGCAGACGGTTCAGAACGTCCTGAACCAACGGTATGTGACTGCCGGACAGAATCGACAGGCCGATCACATGGGCTTTGTCCTCGATTGCGGCGGCCACAATTTCCTCGGGTGTCAGACGGATGCCGTCATAGCTGATGTCCATACCGCAATCGCGGGCGCGGAAGGCGATCTGTTCAGCGCCATTTGAATGGCCGTCCAGACCGGGTTTCCCGACCAGGAATTTCAGGCGACGTCCCAGCTTGTCACTGACCGCGTCAACGGCCGAGCGCAAGTCCTCCAGCCCTTCGGTTTTGTTTGAGACCGAGCCGGAAACGCCGGTCGGGCCGCGATATGTGCCATAGACTTTGCGCATCTCTTCGGCCCATTCGCCGGTGGTGACGCCAGCCTTGGCGGCGACGATAGACGGCTCCATTACATTCGCACCGGATTGTGCGGCCTCACGCAAAGCGGCCAGCGCTGCTGCAACTGCCGCGCCATCCCGTTCGGTGCGCCATTCGTTCAGGCGGTTGATCTGTTCCTGCTCTACTGCCGGATCAACGACCATGATGCCGCCGTCTTCGGTTTCCAGGGGTGAGGGCTCGCCCTCGACCCATTTGTTCACGCCGACCACAATGGTCTCGTTGCGCTCGATCCGGTTGAGGCGCTCTGCATTGGAATCGACCAAACGGGACTTCATGTATTCGATCGAAGCGACGGCACCCCCCATCGAATCCAGGTTCGCCAGTTCGGCCCGCGCGCCCTGTTTCAATTCTTCGACTTTGGCGTCTACGGCCGGGTTGCCGTCGAACAGATCGCCATATTCCAGCAGGTCGGTTTCATAGGCCAGAATCTGTTGCATCCGCATCGACCACTGCTGATCCCACGGGCGGGGCAGGCCAAGGGCCTCGTTCCATGCTGGCAGTTGTACCGCACGGGCACGGGCCTTTTTCGACAAAGTAACCGCCAGCATTTCGATCAGGATACGGTAGACGTTGTTTTCCGGCTGCTGCTCGGTCAGTCCCAGTGAGTTCACCTGCACCCCATAACGGAAGCGGCGGAATTTCGGGTTTTCTACGTCATAACGTTGTTGCAAGATTTCATCCCAAAGATCCACAAAGGCGCGCATTTTGCACATCTCGGTGACAAAGCGGATGCCGGCATTCACAAAGAACGAAATCCGTCCGCACAATGCTGGGAAATCCTCGGCTGGGACGCGCGGGCGCAGCTCATCCAACACGGCGATGGCTGTGGCCAGCGCATAGGCCAGCTCTTGTTCCGGCGTCGCGCCGGCCTCTTGCAGGTGATAGGAACAGACGTTCATCGGGTTCCATTTCGGCACATTGGAATAGCAATACTCGGCCACATCCGCGATCATCTTGAGCGACGGTTTCGGCGGACAGACATAAGTGCCGCGGCTCAGGTATTCCTTGATCAGATCGTTCTGAACCGTGCCCTGCAGTTTAGAGACATCGGCGCCCTGTTCCTCGGCAACCGCTATATAGAGCGCCAGCAACCAAGGAGCCGTGGCGTTTATCGTCATCGACGTGTTCATCTGTTCCAACGGGATCTGGTCGAACAAAACCCGCATGTCGCCCAGATGGCTGATCGGTACACCCACTTTACCAACCTCGCCGCGTGCCAGCGTGTGATCGCTGTCATAGCCGGTTTGCGTCGGCAGATCGAAGGCCACTGACAGACCCGTCTGACCCTTGGCCAGATTCCCGCGATACAGCGCGTTGGACGCTTTGGCGGTGGAATGACCGGCATAGGTTCGGATGAGCCAGGGGCGATCTTTCTGCGTCTGCGTCATAACTGGGCCTCGTATTGCGGGTGGGCAAGAAAATTACGTTCATGGGTTCTAAAGCGCAATTTTCGGGACATGTCAATTCGCTGCGTCGCGGCATTTCCGGTTGTGCCGATTGTGGGATGCAGCGATTGGTGGCAGGGTGCATTTATGACACAGACCGTGGAACTTCCGCTTTGGCTGTTTTTGTTGATCCTGGTATTCGCCGCGGTCACACTGGCCTCGCATTTTCTGTTTCCGTCAGTGCGGTGGTTTTTTCGCCGTAGGTTGGAGCGTGCGGTCAAACGCCTGAACACCCGCCTGCAGCGCCCGATACAGCCGTTCAAGCTGGCCCGACGCCACGATATGATTCAACGCCTGATCTATGATCCTCAAGTAGGGCAGGCCGTGCAGCAGCACGCACGTGAAGAAGGCATCCCCGAAGCGGTCGCCTTTGAACAGGCCCAGCGGTATGCGCGCGAGATCGTGCCTTCTTTTTCCGCCGTTGCCTATTTCAGTATCGCCATCCGGTTGGCGCGGATTCTGAGCAACGCCTTTTATGATGTACGGCTTAGTTATCAGGATGAAGATGCCCTGAAAGATATTGATCCAAATGCGACAGTTGTTTTTGTGATGAACCACCGCAGCAACATGGATTATGTGCTGGTCACCTATCTGGCGGCCCAGCAATCGGCTTTGTCTTATGCTGTTGGCGAATGGGCGCGTGTTTGGCCGCTCAGTCGGTTGATTCGTGCGATGGGGGCCTATTTTATTCGCCGCAAATCCGGCAGCGAACTCTATCGTCAGGTATTGGCCTGCTATGTCCGGCATGCCACCGATGCCGGTGTCACACAGGCTATGTTCCCCGAAGGCGGGCTGAGCCTGACCGGGGCTATGGCACGCCCCAAGCTGGGGCTTTTGAAATACATAATCGATGGTGCCAGCGCGGATGGGGCGGATGTGGTGTTTGTTCCCGTTGCGCTAAACTATGACCGGGTTCTTGAAGATACGATCCTGACCAAGGCCGCACTTGGCAATCAAAGGCAATTTCGTGCCCGGATCGGGGTCATAACTGGGTGGATATTGAAACAAATAGGTAGGCGCCTAACCGGTCGCTACCAGCGGTTTGGATTTGCTGGGGTGCGATATGGTCACCCTATCTCGTTGAAGGAATTTCGCACCGCCCATGACGATGTGATGACTGATCTCGCGCGCGAACTCATGCAACGGATCAAAGAAGCGATTCCGCAGGCGCCTGTTCCTGCAGCGTGCTGGCTGGTTCGCACCAAAGGAGAAATGCCCGAAGACGAGCTTAAAAGCTTGATCACCGGGTTTTTGCAACGTGACGGAACTCTGGGTGATCAGGATGAGTCTGCGGTTTCAGCTGCCTTGGATCAGCTGGTCGAACGCAGAATTCTGAAACGAGAAGGTGGGAAAATATTTCAATCCGGGCAAAGGGTTGATCTGCTCGACTACTATGCAGCCTCAGCCCCGATTGGCGACGGCTGGCCTGATGCTGCGGCAGCGAAAGAAGTTTCTGCAGGTGCTGGGTCATAAAATTACAAAAATGATGCAAAATCTATTGCATTATTTCCTTCAGGCCAATATCTCATCATCCAACGCAAGCGCTTCTGCATCGCGGCAAACAGGAATGAGAAATAAGGAGGCCAACATGGCTCTGGACACCGACAGCGGTATCGCAACTTACGACGCGCCGGAAAAAGACCTCTATGAAATGGGTGAAATCCCTCCGATGGGGTTTGTGCCTAAGAAAATGTATGCATGGGCAATCCGTAAGGAACGCCACGGGGAACCGGATACTGCGATGGTCCAGGAAGTCGTGGACGTACCAGAGCTGGACAGCCACGAGGTGTTGGTTCTGGTGATGGCGGCGGGCGTTAACTATAACGGCGTCTGGGCATCCCTGGGCAAGCCGATCTCGCCCTTTGACGGCCACAAAGCCCCGTATCATATCGCCGGTTCTGACGCTTCAGGGATCGTATGGGCCGTGGGTTCGAAAGTAACGCGCTGGAAAGTGGGCGACGAGGTTGTCATTCACTGCAACCAGGACGATGGCGACGACGAACATTGTAATGGTGGCGATCCGATGTATTCGGACAGCCAGCGGATCTGGGGTTATGAAACGCCGGATGGGTCTTTTGCACAGTTCACCAACGTTCAAGCCCAGCAGTTGATGCCGCGCCCCAAGCACCTGACCTGGGAAGAAAGCGCTTGCTATACTCTGACGCTGGCGACCGCGTATCGGATGCTGTTCGGGCACGAGCCGCATGATCTGAAGCCGGGCCAGAACGTTCTGGTCTGGGGTGCCTCGGGCGGCCTGGGCTCTTATGCGATCCAGCTGATCAATACCGCAGGCGCCAACGCGATCGGCGTGATCTCGGACGAAAGCAAGCGTGACTTTGTTATGGGGCTGGGCGCCAAGGGCGTGCTGAATCGCAAAGACTTTAACTGCTGGGGTCAGTTGCCCACAGTAAACACACCGGAATATGCGGACTGGTTCAAAGAGGCGCGCAAATTCGGCAAGGCGATCTGGGAAATCACCGGCAAAGGCAAGAATGTCGACATGGTGTTTGAACATCCCGGCGAAAGCACATTTCCGGTGTCGACCTTTGTCGTGAAAAAAGGTGGTATGGTTGTGATCTGCGCCGGTACCACCGGCTATAACCTGACTTTCGACGTTCGCTATATGTGGATGCATCAGAAACGCCTGCAAGGTTCGCATTTTGCGCATCTCAAGCAGGCTGCTGCCGCGAACCAACTGATGGTCGAACGCCGTCTGGATCCCTGCATGTCCGAAGTGTTCGCCTGGGGTGAATTGCCAGACGCGCATATGAAGATGATGCGGAATGAGCATAAACCAGGCAACATGTCGGTTCTGGTTCAGGCGCCGCAGACGGGCTTGCGCACGCTTGAAGAGGTTCTAGACGCAAAAGGCTGAGCCCCCAAAAAAAGAATATTAGCACCCGCGAATCGCATCGAGCGAGCGCGGGTGTACCTATTTCTAGGTATTAGGCAATAATTACAGTGGGTTGCGAAATCGTGACCCGCTAGTTTTGGGGAGTAGAAACCAGTGAATAGGCTTAAAAGCACCTCACATGTTATGGTTGTGTTAACCCTTCGTTAACCGTTTCGGAGAGACTTTAGATGGCGCATAATGAGTGGATACTGGACGTTTTGTCGGACCTCAACGCCTTCGCTGTTGAAAACGGTTTGACCGCACTTGCCGAGCAGCTTGATGATACCAAGTTGATCGCAGCGGCCGAGATTGCGTCCATGCAGGATAAGGCACAGGCGCCCGCGAATGGGAACACAACTCGACATGAGTCAGGTCCTAGAGGACTTGGAAAGCACCAACACGCTTGACGAGTTGGGCGATGTAGCCGTTCGATTGCGCGACCGGCTGCAGGTTGAACATCTTATCTATCATTGGGTTGATGGTGCCGGGGATCAATACGGCTATACAACTTACCCGGACGCTTGGGCCGAGCGATATCGTGAGCGGAATTATCACCGCATAGATCCGGTGATCCTGGGGTGTTTCCAACGGTTCCACCCGGTTGACTGGAAATTGCTGGACTGGTCTGGAAAAGTGGCGAAAGCCTTTTTGCAAGATGCCCTTGAACATGGAGTTGGCAATCAGGGTTATTCGATCCCCATCCGGGGGCCGAACGGCCAGTTTGCCTTATTCACAGTGAATCACTCATGTGATGATGAGAAATGGAAGTCCTTCATCGAGGCCCATGGCCGCGAGCTGATTTTGATCGCGCATTACTTTAACCGAAAGGCTCTGGAGTTCGAAACCGACAGGCAGCCGGATACGACCCGGGGCCTGTCGCCTCGTGAGACGGATGCCATGACCTTGCTGGCGCTTGGATACAGCCGGGCACAAGTCGCGCACTCATTGTCAATCTCGGAACATACGCTGCGTGTCTATATTGAAAGTGCGCGTGCCAAGCTTGGGGCGCAAAACACAACCCATGCCATCGCAACAGCACTCAGCCGTGGATTAATAGTGGTTTAACAAGCGCACGCTCTAAAAACGGGAAATTAACCACGACTTTGTACTCCCTTCGTTCTTGCACAAGACGAGGGGAAAAGTCATGTTGCGCTATTTGTTTGCGGACGAACTACATAAATTTCCGAATCTGGCCGAGGGGATGTTCCGGGATCGAGCGGATCAGTTCAAAACCCGGCTGGGCTGGGATGTCCACGTTGATGAAAATGGGGAAGAGCGGGATCAATATGATGATCTGAATCCGCTCTATGTCATCTGGGAAGAAGAGGATGGCAGCCATGGGGGGTCGATGCGGGTTTTGCCGACGACAGGACCTGTCATGGTGAATGAAGTGTTCGGGCACCTGACAGGGGGTAAGCCCGTCCACAGCCCGCTGATCTGGGAGGTGACGCGGTTTTGCCTGTCCCGAACGGCCAGCGCCCATACCGCTGGTGCCATCATGCTGAGCGGGGGCGAAATCATGGAAGGCTTCGGGCTGACCCATATTGCGGGCGTCTTTGATGCGCGGATGATTCGGATTTACCGGCTGATCGGATCGTCTCCGGTCGTTTTGGGGTCCGAGGGGACGGGTCGTGACAAGATTTCCGTCGGGCTGTGGCCCTATTCGGCCCAAGATTGCTATCGCGTGGCTGAACGGGCGGGCATCCCGCGTGAGCTGTCCAGGATGTGGTTCAGAACCGCGTTTGGCACCGCCCGGCAACACCGGTTTGCCATGTCCGCCTGACGGGGTGTGAAAGCCAATTCCGTATCTGGCGATAGCTGGCGTGGCCCTGTAGGGTCGCGCCATGTCTATACCCACAGTAACCTTTTCTGACGATCAAGCCGCCGCCTATGACAGCATTTCCGAGATGCTGAAATCTGCTGGTGTGGACTTGGATGATGACGCCCTGCTGAAAATGCCCGGCAATGGCGAATCCGGGGTGATGGCCGTGATCGGTAAGGCGGGTTCAGGGAAAACGCTACTGCTGGCAGAGCTTTACAAAGCATTGGCTGACGCGGGTCTTCAGATTGTTTCCGGTGATTTCGAAAGCCGCAAAGCGCGCGAGAAACGCAGCTTGGCCATTCTTGCGCCAACGAACAAGGCCGCCAGTGTTTTGCGCCTGCGGGGTGTGCCTGCGACCACGATCCACCGCATCCTCTATACGCCGGTATATGACCCGGAATATGAACGCATTGCCGAATGGCTGGCGGGCAACGATGAACGCCCCGAGGTTGAAGGGTTGACTGACGAAGCGCTGGACCGGGCGGCCGCTTTTTATCAGAACAACAAGTCGATCCCCGGCGCGCTGGCCGCTGCGGGCCTGCGTGGGTCCGACTTTATCACCGGCTGGAAGCGTCGGGAGGAACCGCTGGACATAGGCTTTGTAGATGAGGCCTCGATGCTGGATGACCGGCAGTTCGAAGACCTGAAAGAGATCTTTCCGACCCTGTTGCTTTTTGGCGATCCGGCGCAGCTCGCCCCGGTCAATCAGTCCGGCAGCATGGTATTTGAGACGCTGCCCGAGCCGCGAAAGCAGGTATTGCACAGGGTCCACAGGCAGACGGCAGACAACCCGATCCTGGACCTCGCGCATGCGCTGGCCGACCCTCAGATGGGGTTTGAGGATTTTGAACGGCTCGTCGAACAGACCGCCCGACAGGATGACCGTGTTGTTTGGGGGCAGCGTGTTGAAGTTGACCTGATGGCCCGCAGCCCGGTTCTGGTCTGGCGAAATGCCACCCGAATTCGCTTGATTCAGGCCTTCCGCAATGTCCACGCGGCACCCGACACCGAGCTTCTGGCGGGAGAGCCGCTGATTTGCGATGGAATCGAACTGCCGCTGAAGCACCGCAAGAAAAGGCTGGATCTTGAGGCGCGCGGGCTAATCAAGGGTGCTCAGGTCATCTATCTGGGGCCAGGACGAAAACCGGGGTTTTCGCGCCTGCATGTGATGGGGGCCGAGGATCCTCAGGTCAGTGCAGCGTCGATTGTCAAAATCGAAATGCCTGATGAGGAAGAACCGTTTATTCCATTTGCAGCGCGTATGGGGGCAACCTTTTTGCATGGCGCAGCAGTGACCATTCACAAGGCGCAGGGGTCGCAGTGGGACACGGTACAGGTGTTTGCGCCGGATATATATGCGGCTGCTCGGATGGGGCGAACCGAGGCTGGGCAACCTTTGTGGAAACGTCTGGCTTATGTTGCGATCACGCGGGCGCAAGAAAGGTTGATTTGGGTGGTGCGCAACAGGCTGGCCAAGCCCACTTATCCGCTGCGCGTGGATGATTTGCGCGCGGCTCCGGCGGCGACGCTGACCCTGGAGGCGGAAGAGATATGAAATCCATCATCATCACAGGCGCCAGTTCAGGCATCGGACGGGCAACTGGCGAGTTGTTTTTGGCCGAGGGCTGGGCGGTTGGGCTGCTGGCGCGCAGCGCGGATGTGCTGAACGAATTGGCTGAAAGGCACAAGAATGCGATCCCCTTGGTGACCGATGTTACCGATCCCACCGCTGTTTCGGGTGCTTTCGAGACATTCCAGAATGAGGCGGGACGTCTTGACGTATTATTCAATAATGCCGGAATCTTTGCCCCCGGCGGCACGATAGACGAAATCCAGTTGGAGGATTGGTACCAGAGCGTCAGCGTGAACCTGAACGGGATGTTCCTAAGCGCGCGCGAAGCCTTTCGCATTATGCGGCATCAGGCCCCTCAAGGGGGAAGGATCATCAATAACGGTTCGATCGCCGCGCATGTACCGCGTCCGAATTCGGTCCATTACACCGCTACGAAACACGCGATAACAGGCCTGACACGCAGCCTATCACTGGACGGGCGCGCCTTTGGTATCGCATGTGGTCAAATCGATATTGGCAACGCGCGAACACAGATGGTGCAAAACCTGGTTGAAAACGCCATCGCGGGAGGGCAGCAGCCCGACCCGACGATGGCTGTTGACGATGCCGCACGTTCTGTACTGCACATGGCGTCTTTGCCTGCAGAGGCAAACGTCCAGTTCATGACCGTCATGGCCACTACGATGCCCTATATCGGGCGTGGATAGGGCTTTAGTTCTCGCGCAATAGTCGGAAGGCTGTGGACGCTCCCCAACCCGCCGCGATGGCAATGACCAAAGACATCAGGCCATACCAGACCGGCTGCTGACGGGACATGTTGTAGAGGAACCGTTCCAGCCCGACCTTCCGCACGTCGATTGTGGTCTCGAACTGGGAAACAACCTCTCGGCCGCGGGTCAGGTATATGCGCGCGAAATAGGCGCCTTCGGTCAAATCGGCTGGCATGTCGATTGAGGTTCGGAACAATGTCTGCTCGTCCACCGCAACCGTATTTTCGCGGATAGAATACAGGCCCTCATCCTCACGGATGCGAACGACGGCCTCGGCAAAATTCTGCGCGCCCCGGATATTCATCGCGGCACCCACTGACCGAATGGCCCGTTCAATCGAGATCCTGTACCGCAAGTCTTCTGTATCTGACAGGATTTCTGTAAGGGGAGCGCTGGTGGCAACCGCATAAAAACTGGGCGCAAGGTCGACCAGGACGCTGTCGGTGTTGACCCAGATACCCAGCCTGCGTTCTTTTCGCCGGACCGTCACTGGGCTCGAGGGGCCTGCAACGGCCACGATAACTTGAAGCGGTGGGCCGGAAGGGATCGGCGTTTCACGTTTCACGGCACCGAAAATAAGAATTTCCGAGCCATCGAAATTCGCCGTGATGGCAACCCGGTCTTGGCTTAGGCCAAGCACGACCTGTTCCTCCTCGGCGATGGCCGGGGTGACACAGAGGGCGAGTAGCAGGATCAACCGTCTCAGCATGATCAGTGCCCCCCTGCAACGCCGAGCGAATAGAGCTCGGAGGGTTCCAGAAGCAGATCCAGCGCCAGTTTGCCACAAACCACCAAGACCAGTGCAGCCAGCAATACGCGCAGCTGCTCGGCAGGCATTCGTGCGCCGATCACCGTTCCGATCTGCGCCCCGATCACGCCGCCGACCAGCAACAACACAGCCAGAACAATGTCGACTGTGTAGTTGGTTGTCGCGTGCAGCATCGTGGTGAACGCTGTTACGAAAATAATCTGGAACAGGGAGGTGCCGACAACGACTTTGGTGGGCATTCCCAGCAGGTAAATCATGGCAGGAACCATGATAAAGCCGCCTCCGACACCCATGATCGCAGAAAGGATACCTACGCTAAGCCCGACCAGGACGGGGGGGATGACCGAGATATAGAGGCCCGATGTACGGAACCGCATTTTGAACGGCATCGCGTGAATCCAGCCGCGCTGACGACGTGCAACAGGGGCGGCGGTGCCCTTTTTGGATTTACGCAGCGCGTTCAGGCTTTCGATGAACATCAAGCTGCCGACGACGCCCAGAAAGACCACGTAACACAGGGTTACGAGCAAATCGACTTGTCCGAGGCTTTTGAGATAGTTGAAGATCACCACCCCGAACGCAGCACCGATCAGTCCCCCGACCAGCAATACCGTGCCCATCTTCAGGTCGACCGTCTTTCGGCGGAAATGGGCCAGAACCCCAGAAAAGGACGAGGCGACAATCTGGTTCGCTTCGGTGGCTACGGCAACTGCTGGTGGGATGCCAATGAAAAACAACAGCGGGGTCATCAGAAACCCGCCGCCGACCCCGAACATCCCTGACAGGATGCCGACCATGCCGCCCAACCCAAGCAGCAGAAAGGCGTTTACGGAAACTTCAGCGATAGGAAGGTAAATTTGCATGAGGTACTAGTAATTAGGGCCAGCTGCGTCGCGCAATGTGACACATTCGACTTCTGGAATTTGTGAAAGGGTTCGTATCTGACGCGCAGAATCACGCCCTTGGCGAGGCAGGGTAGAGCAGGGCTGGCGGCTTGGACCAGTCTGAAACTGTGCATCCGCAGAAGGCGTTTTGACAGGGAGTATCCCCTTAGACCAAGCGCAAGACCTAGCATCCGGCACCCCGGCGAGAAACTCTCTCAAATCAGCTGTCACTGGAAACACATCCATGCCCCTTTAGAGCCGTTGCGGCATGTAAAATCAACTCTACATGCCGCCATGCAGCGAACAGGACTGACGTGTGTTTCAAACTGGACCTATTACCGCTCTTTTACATAGGGTTCGCCACCGGCTTTCGGTGGAACGGCCTTGCCGACAAAGCCGGCCAAAATGACGACGGTCAGGATATATGGCAGCGCATCCATGACCTGCACAGGAATCACCACGCCACCCAGGTCAATATTTTGGAACCGCAACGCAACGGCTTGCAACAGTCCGAACAGCAGGCAAGCCCACATCGCGTGCCATGGCCGCCATTTTGCAAAGATCAGCGCCGCCAGCGCGATGAACCCGCGACCGGCAGTCATTTCCTTGACGAATCCAGCTTGCAGGGCCGTGGCCAGATAGGCACCGGCAATGCCGCACAGCACGCCACAGATCGCTACAGCCGCAAAACGCAGCCCAACGACAGAAACCCCGGCCGTATCCACAGCGGCTGGGTTTTCACCCACCGCGCGCAGGCGCAGGCCAAAGCGGGTGCGGTACAAAACCCACCAGGTTGTCGGGACCAGAAGGAAAGACACATAGACCAGGATCGAATGGCCGGACAGCAGCTCGGAATAGATTGGCCCAAGAAATGGGACATCACTCACCGCATCCGCAAAAGGGAAGGTGATCGGTTCAAAGCGCCCTCCGCCGAACAGCGAGGGGGTACGCCCGCCCTGTTTGAACCAGCTTTGCGCGATCAGGACCGTCAGCCCAGAGGCCAGAAAGTTGATGGCGACGCCTGAAATCAGCTGGTTGCCCCGAAAGGTGATCGAGGCCACCCCATGCAGGGCGGACAGAACAAGAGAGGCCGCGATCCCGGCCAGCAATCCCAGCCAGACCGATCCGGTCACGGCGGCGACGGCGGCAGAAAAGAAGGCGGCGATCAGCATCTTGCCCTCAAGCCCGATGTCGAAAACACCGGCGCGTTCGGAATACAGACCGGCCAGACAGGCCAGCAACAGCGGCGTGGCCAGGCGGACAGTCGAATCGAGGACCTGGATGAGGGTAACGAAAGTATCCATCGCTTAGCCCTCCTTCCGCATGGCAAGGAACAGTTTCTCAAGCGGCATGCGGACCATGTTGTCCAAGGCGCCGGTGAACAGGATCACCAGGGCCTGTATGACTACGATCAGCTCTCGGGGGATAGACGTCCATAGCGCCAGCTCGGCCCCGCCCTGATAGAGGAAACCAAACAGCAGCGCCGCAAGGAACACGCCAAACGGATGGGACCGGCCCATCAGCGCCACGGCGATACCGATAAAGCCAGCGCCCTCGGTCGAGTTCAGAACCAGCCGCTCTGCCTCACCCATCACGTTGTTCGTGGCCATCAGACCAGCCAGCGCGCCCGAGATCAGCATGGCGATGATGGTGATCCGAACCGGAGAAATACCGGCATAGACGGCACCGGTTTCCGAATGCCCATAGGCGCGGATCTCATAGCCCAGCCGGGTGCGCCAGATCAGCGCCCAAACGATCACACAGGCCAGGACTGCAACAAAGAATGAGATATTGGCAGGTGCGCCACGGAATACGACGTTTTCAGCGGTCGAGAACATCGACTGGAACGTCGGCAGATGCACCGCCTCGGGGAAGCGTGCAGTTGCCGGGTCTTGCGAGCCCTGCGGGCGCATGACGTTGACCAGCATATAGTTCAGCAAGGCAGCAGCGATGAAGTTGAACATGATCGTGGTGATCACGATATGACTGCCGCGTTTGGCCTGCAGATAGGCCGGAATGGCCGCCCAAGCGGCCCCGAACACCATCGATGCGGCACAGGCGGCCAGCAAGGCGATGCTCCAATGCGGCCAGTCGATGTAAAGGCACACCACGGCCACGCCAAGCCCGCCCAGCATCGCCTGACCTTCGCCGCCGATGTTGAACAGCCGTGCATGAAAGGCGACCGCCACAGCGAGTCCGGTGAACATGAAATTCGTGGCGTAATACAGCGTATAGCCCCAGCCATAGGTCGATCCCAGCGCGCCGGTGACCATCAGGTTCACCGCTTCGATCGGGTTTTCACCAATGGCGAGGATCACCAGCGCCGACAGGATTGCGGCCAGAAGCAGACTGATCACCGGGATCAGAACGACATCGGCCCATTTGGGCATTTTTTCCATGTTACGCTGCCTCTCCCGCAACACCGGCCATCAACAGGCCAAGTTCTTTTTCATCAGTTTCATGGGGCAGGCGTTCGCCCATGATATGTCCGTCAAACATGACCGCGATCCGATCCGACAGCGAGAATATCTCTTCCAGCTCGACCGAGACCAGCAGGATCGCCTTGCCCTGGTCGCGCAGATCGACGATCTGTTTGTGAATGAATTCGATCGCCCCGATATCCACGCCTCGGGTCGGCTGACCGACCAACAGCAGGTCTGGGTTACGTTCGATTTCACGCGCGACGACGATCTTCTGCTGATTGCCGCCCGAAAAGCTTTTAGCCGACAGCCAGGGGTTCGGCGGGCGCACATCGAATTTTTCGATCTTGGCTTCGGTATCAGCGCGCAGCGCCGCATTATCCATGAAGATGCCGCGTTGATAGGCCGGGTCACGGTGATATCCGAAGGCCACGTTCTCCCAGGCGTGGAAATCCATGATCAGGCCTTCGCGCTGGCGGTCTTCGGGCACATGCGCAATGTGCTGCGCGCGCCGCGCCTGGCCATCTGACCCCGCCCCGCTGAGCGCAAGCGGCGTACCGTTCAGTTTGATCTGGCCCTGGCCCGGGCGCATCCCGCCCAGAACCTCTAGCAGTTCGGATTGGCCATTGCCGGCGACGCCTGCGATGCCCACGATCTCACCAGCGCGCACGTTCAAGTCGATGCCTTTGACACGCTCGACGCCCGCGCTGTCGAAAACACGCAGGTTTTCAATCTCGAGGATGGGCTTACCGGGTTGCGCCGGAACCTTGTCGACCTGCAGCAGAACCTTGCGGCCCACCATCAGCTCGGCCAGTTCTTCGGGGCTGGTCTCGGCGGTTTTCACGGTGGCCGTCATTTGCCCGCGGCGCATGACCGACACGGTGTCGGTGTTTTCCATGATCTCGCGCAGTTTGTGGGTGATCACGATGATCGTCTTCCCCTCAGCCCGCAGCCGGTCGAGGATGCGGAACAGCTGATCCGCCTCAGATGGTGTCAGCACGCCGGTTGGTTCGTCCAGAATCAGGATCTCGGCCTTGCGATACAGCGCCTTGAGGATCTCGACCCGCTGCTGCATCCCCACACCGATCTCGTCGATCCGTTTGTCGGGATCCACGAACAGCTCGTATTCTTCTTCCAGCTCTTTCAACTCTTTGCGGGCCTTGGTCAGGGACGGGGCCAATAGCCCGCCATCCTCGGCGCCCAGCACGATGTTTTCCAGAACGGTAAAATTCTCGACCAGTTTGAAATGCTGAAACACCATCCCGATGCCCGAGGCGATCGCGGCCTGGCTGTCAGGGATTTCGGTCTTTTGACCGTTGATCCAAATCTCACCTTTGTCGGCTTTGTAAAAGCCGTAGAGAATGCTCATCAGCGTGGATTTGCCCGCACCGTTTTCACCGATGATCCCATGGATCGTACCGGGGGCGACGCTGATGGAAATGTCTTTGTTGGCCTGAACCGGCCCAAAGGATTTGGATATCCCTTTGAGCTCAATGGCGGGGACGGTCATGTCTTGTCCTCAGTTGCCGAAAGGACTGCCCGGTCATCCCGGTGCAGCAAAGTGGAATCGGGCCGGGAGCATCACCCCCGACCCGCGCGATATCAGAACTGCAGTGCTGGGCAGCTGTCGTTCTCGTAATAGCTGACAACTGAAACATTGCCGTCGATGATGTCCTGACGGGCTTTGTCGACTGCTGCTTTCATATCATCCGAAACCAGCGGAGCGTTGTTGTCGTCGATCGCATAGCCAACGCCGTCTTCGGCCAGACCCATGATATATACGCCGGTCTCAACGTTCTCGCCTGCGCTCATCGCCTCATAAACAGCGACGTCCACGCGCTTTAGCATCGAGGTCAGAACTTTGCCCGGGTGTAGGTGGTTCTGGTTGCTGTCTACACCGATTGACAGGATGCCCTCGTCGGCAGCGGTTTGCAGGACACCAACACCAGTTCCGCCAGCCGCGGCATAGACCACGTCAGCACCCTGGCTGATTTGTGCCTTTGTCAATTCCGAACCCTTAACCGGGTCGTTCCACGCCGCAGGCGTTGTGCCGGTCATGTTGGCAACCACGTTGATATCTGGGTTCACCGCCTTGGCACCCTGAGCATAGCCGCAGCCAAAGTGACGGATCAGCGGAACATCCATGCCGCCGATGAAGCCAACGGTTCCGGATTCGGACGCCATCGCAGCCATCATACCAACCAGATACGAGCCTTCGTGTTCAGCGAAACCAACCTGACGCAAGTTGGGCGCGTCCAGCCAGGTTACGTCGACAACAACGAATTTCGTGTCCGGATAGTCGGCAACAACCGCGCTGAGCGGGTCAGCCATACCGAAACCCATGGTGATGATCGGGTTCGAGCCTGCTTCGGCAAAGCGGCGCAGGGCCTGTTCGCGCTGCGCTTCGGACTGCATTTCGATCTCGCGGTAGGTTCCGCCCGTTTCTTCCGCCCAGCGTGAGGCGCCGTTGTGCGCGGCTTCGTTGAACGATTTGTCGAACTTGCCGCCCAGATCAAAGATCAGTGCCGGTTCGGCCAGTGCGGCACCCGCTGTCAGTGCAACCGCCGCTGCGGCGCCCATCAAGGATTTCATCAGGGTCATTTGTTACTCCCGTTTGTTTTTTTTCGGTCGGAGCCAAGATAGCCCCGTTTACCCACTGTTAGCGAGCATAACCGTTGTGATGGCGGGAATTAAGGCCGTTTGCAACCGCCGCGGTCAACAGATTTTTGACCATTTGGTCCAAGAAAATTCGCGGCCTGTCTCAGGTTAAATTGCATTCCATGACGATGGCATCAATTTTCTGATTATTTTCAACCGTATAGTAATTCTTGCGCGTGCCGCACACACGATACCCGCAATGCTTGTAAAGTGTAATCGCGGGCTGGTTGGCGATGGAAACATCCAGAATCGCCCGGATAGCGCCCAGTTTTTTGGCAGCCGCGTGCCATTCGACCATACGTTCCCTAGCCAGTCCCTGCCGCTGAACTGTGGGATGGGTGGCAATCGTCAGCAGTTCGGCTTCGTCTGCGATTGCCTGGAAAAGGGCAAAGGACTGGGCATCACCTACGATATGGGTAAAGCGATTCTGCAGCAGCTCTGCAAACTCTGTGGCGGTCCAGGGGCGCGATTGTGTGAATGCTGCGGCGTGAGTATTTGCCAGTTCTTCGGAGGTCATCCGTCCAGCAACATCGGAGGTTGGTCCTTGGAGGGCGCCGCATCAGCGGGGCGTATGTAAAGAGGGGCGGGAGCCTCGGTCTTGGTCAACCTTCTTTGTGCAGCCACTCGGGCAATAGCGCAGACCTGAGCCTCGGGGTTGTCGTTGAACGTCAGTGTGCCCAGCGATTTTGCCTGATCAAGCTGGATCAGTGCCGGTTCCATATCAGGCCGCGAAACATAGACCTGATCTCTGGGCGCTCGGATCGCTGGCAACGCATCGCTGTCCAGGACAGCAAGCGCGTCAAAGCCCGATACGCCAATGGCCGGTATCCCCAGACCTAAGGCCAGACCCCGCGCGGCCGAGACCGAGATGCGTATTCCGGTGAAATTACCGGGGCCTATTCCAACGCCGATCGCTGACAGGTCGCGCCATGAGCATTGTTCTGATGACAGCACCTCTTCGAGCAGCGGCATCAGACGTTCGGCTTGTCCCCGCGACATGGGCTCGACACAAGACGCCACAATCCGGTCACCGCGCAACAAAGCGGCCGCGCAATGCGCGGCCGATGTGTCAAACGCCAGAATGAGTGGTTCAGACGGCAACAGGGCGCACCTCGGTCACTTCGGGAATGTAGTGACGCAGCAGGTTTTCGATCCCCATCTTCAACGTCAGGGTCGAGGATGGGCAGCCTGCGCAGGCCCCTTGCATGTGCAGGTAGACAACGCCGCGGTCAAAGCCGTGGAACGTGATGTCGCCGCCGTCCTGTGCAACAGCAGGGCGCACCCGGCTGTCCAGCAGGTCTTTAATCTGATTGACCACTTCGGCGTCCTCGCCGCTGTGTTCAGCATGGCCCGAGCCCGCATTGGCATCCGCACCCATGATCGGCTGGCCGGACTGGTAATGCTCCATCACCGCGCCCAGAATGGCGGGTTTGATGTGATCCCACTGGACGTCGTCCGCTTTGGTCACGGTTACGAAGTCATTGCCGAAAAACACTCCGGTCACGCCACTTACAGCAAAAATGCGGTTGGCCAGCGGCGATTTCTCTGCAGCCTCAGCCGATGGGAAATCCGCAGTGCCCGCTTCCAGCACGGTCTGGCCGGGCAGGAATTTCAGGGTTGCAGGGTTCGGTGTGGATTCGGTCTGGATGAACATGGCGCGGCTCCGTATCTGTTGTCTCTGATATGCGGGTCCGCGAGCTGGAAGTCAAGAATTGGAACGATTCTAAATTTCCGCAGCTAAGCTTATCGCGTCGTCCAGCCGATCATCGCCCCAAAACAGCTCGTCCCCGACCAGAAAGCTGGGCGCGCCAAAAAGCCCTTTGGCCTGAGCGGTTTTTGTCTGCGCGATAAGCGCTGCTTTGATCGCCGGATTCTGGGTCTGGGAAAGTAAATCAGCGGCAAGCCCGGCTGAGCTGAGGCATCCGGCCAAAACAGCCTCATCCGCGATGTTCTGCCCTTGGGCAAATTCGGCAGAATAGACGGCGCGCACAAAGGCAGCTTTTTGCCCCTGATCTTCAATCGCCAATGTTAACCTGGCCGCTTTCAGGCCGTTCTGCGGAAAAGGATCGGGCCGGGAAAACGGCAAGCCGCGCTGGGCGGCCAGGCGTTCCATATCCCGCCACATGTACCGGCCTTTTGCCGGGTACAGATTGAACGGAGAATTGTCCCACCCTTGGGCGGCAAAGATTGGCCCCAGCAGAAAAGGCTGCCATTCGACCGAGACGCCCTGGCGGGTGGCAGCCTCTTCGATACGCATCGCGCTGAGATAAGAATAGGTCGAGGCGAATTCGAACCAGAATTGAATGCTGCGTTGCATCGGTGTGGCCTCAGGTAATCGCTTCGAGTTTTTCTTTGCTCAGATCACCGGGAACAATAGTGATTGGGATCGGCAGGCTGCCTGAGTTTTTGGTCAGTTGAGTCACCAATGGGCCAGGTCCCTTTTTGTCAGTGCCTGCACCCAGAACCAGAACGCCGATATCAGGATCGGATTGCACATGCTCGATGATCTGGGCAACGGGCTCGCCTTCGCGGATGGCCAGTTCAGGATCAACGTCTTGCTTGTCGCGCATCCATTTTGCGAAAACTTCAAAATGCGCATGGATACGCTCGCGCGCTTCTTCACGCATGACGGTGGCAACGCCGATCCAATGGTTGAATTCGTCCGGTGGGATTACCGACAGGATTGTTACGCCGCCGCCGGTATGGGCCGCGCGCATAGCCGCGAATCGCATCGCATTCAGGCATTCGCGACTGTCATCCAGAACCACTAGGAACTTGCGCATGGGTGTCCTCATTCATTTCCGGGGATCATGCCCGACTAGGTGCGTGCTGGCAACCAGAGCCTAACGCCCACTGGCGGCCCAGTCCCAATACAGGTCGCGTGCACGCCGGGCGATGGGACCGACCTGAAACCGGGTGTCCTCCAGCGCAGTCACCGGGGTGATCTTGCTCATGTTGCCAGTCATGAATACCTCGTCGGCCCCGTAGAAATCCTCGAAACTCAGAACCGCCTCATGCACAGCCACGCCGTCGGCCCGCAGGTTTTTGATATGTCGTGCACGGGTGATGCCGGCAAGGAAGGTGCCGTTGGGGACGGGGGTAAAGACCTCGCCGTCGCGGACCATAAAGATATTGGCGGTTGCGGTTTCGGCTACGTTGCCCAATGCGTCAGCCACCAGAGCATTCGAAAACCCGTTCGCACGTACCTCGTTCAGCATCCGTGCATTGTTGGGATACAGGCACCCGGCCTTGGCATTCACCACCGAGGATTCCAGTACCGGACGGCGGAATCGGGTCAGTCCCAGCGTGGCCGAGGCGGTCTCAGGCGCCATCGGAATCTCTTCCAGGCAGACAGCAAACCCGGTGCTGTTTTCCTGCGGTACGATCGCTGTCGCATCTCCGTCGATCCCCCAATACATCGGGCGGATATACACGGCCGCGTCGGGCGCATAGGTCTCAAGCCCTTCCAGCACGATCTCGACCATCTGGTCTGTGGTGACGGTGGAGGTCAGCATCAGCGCCTCGGCAGAGCGGTTCACGCGGGCGCAATGGGCGTTCAGGTCCGGGGTCAGCCCGTTGAAGAACCGCGCGCCGTCAAAGACGGATGATCCCAGCCATGCGCCATGATCCGCAGCGCGCATGATCGGTGCATCCCCATCATGCCATTGCCCGTTGAAATAGGTGCGGATGTTCTTGCCGACTGCCATGACGCCCTCCCAAGCTTTGCGGCAAACCTAGGAAGGCGTTAAGGCAACGTCCAGAGCCAATCAGCCCCGTTTCGCACCAACCATGCCCACAATGTCGTAGGTCTGCTGTAGGATCGGGGCTGCAATCGCCCGCGCCTTTTCTGCGCCATTGGCCAGAATGCGATCAATCTCGGCCTCTTCACCCATCAGGCGGGCCATTTCGGTCGAGATCGGAGACAGTTTGGCAACCGCCAGATCGGCCAGCATCGGTTTGAACTCGCCAAATTGCTTGCCGCCAACGTCGGCCAGAACCTGATCCGCCGTCTGATCGCTGAGGGCGGCGTAGATATTCACCAGATTGCGGGCCTCGGGGCGGTTGTCCAAGCCATCGACTTCCGAAGGCAGAGCGTCCGGGTCGGTCTTGGCCTTTCGGATTTTCTTGGCGATCGTGTCGGCATCATCGGTCATGTTGATCCGGGTCATGTCAGAGGGGTCGGATTTGGACATCTTTTTTGACCCATCGCGCAAGCTCATGACCCGAGTTGCCGCACCTTTGATGACGGGTTCTGTCAACGGAAAAAAATCGACGCCATAGTCATGATTGAACTTAGTTGCGATGTCTCGGGTTAGTTCCAGGTGTTGCTTTTGGTCATCTCCGACGGGTACATGTGTCGCGTGATATACAAGGATATCTGCGGCCATGAGCGCCGGATAGGCGAATAGGCCCAACGATGCATTCTGTGCGTTCTTGCCAGCCTTATCTTTGAACTGTGTCATGCGCTGCATCCAGCCAAGCCGGGCAACGCAGTTAAAAATCCATGCAAGTTGCGCGTGCTCAGGAACCTGGCTTTGGTTAAACAGGATCGATTTTTCGGGATCTAATCCTGATGCGATATACCCCGCGCACAGCTCACGCGTTGCGTGCTGCAACTCTTTGGGGTCCTGCCAAACGGTGATCGCGTGCAAATCGACCATACAGTAGATTGTCTGATAGTCGGACCCTTGCATCCGGACCCAGTTCCGCAATGCGCCCAAATAGTTGCCAAGGTGCAGGTTACCGGATGGCTGTGCACCGGAAAACACGCGCGGCGTGAACTTGGAATCGGTCATCGAAGGGAACTCCCGTCTGGAAAAATCAGCCCCCGTCGCTTACCCATGAGGCAAAGGGACGTCAACAGCCGCGAAAGGCCCGCCCAATGAGCAGTGAGCATTATACACCCGCCGTGAACCCTCTGCCGCCCGTGGTGGTGGCTTTGTGTGTGTTCATCATGGGGGTTGAACTGGCATTTACTCTAGGTACGCGCGGGATCATTGGGGGGCCAACTGCTGTAGGCTGGCGCCTGGACGCTTTGCAGCACTATTCGTTTTCGCCGGATATCTTCGACTGGATGGTGGAAAACGGGCGCTGGCCGTTCGAGCATCTGATCCGCTTTGTCACCTATCCGTTTGTATCCGGTACGTTCACACAGGCCATCTTTGTCTGCGTCTTTGTGCTGGCCATGGGTAAAATGGTGGCCGAGGTTTTTGGCAGTGTTCAGATGCTGGTGATCTTTGTGCTGTCGGGCGTGGGTGGTGCGCTGGCTTATGCACTGTTGCTGGATCCGCGCTTTCCGCTGGTGGGTGGGTTCCCTCCGGTCTATGGGCTGATCGGAGCGTTTACGTGGATATTATGGCGCAAGCTGTCGCTGGTGGGCGCAAACCAATCCCGCGCCTTCAGCCTGATCGCCGTTTTGATGGGCATTCAGTTGTTGTTCGGCCTGCTGTTTGGCGGAACGCTGGACTGGGTGGCTGATCTGGGCGGTTTTGCCACTGGTTTTGCCCTGTCGTTCCTGGTTGCTCCGGGTGGGTGGGCGCGGATCGTCAGGCGTATTCGGCGCGACTGATCAGGATCGACGCAGAGCCTTTCTGAACTCGGAAAGTTTGAATGCACCAATCAGGTGGCCGAGCAGGAAATACGTGACTGCAGCAACGATGATCAAACCGAGCAGTGCCAGGTAACGCCAGCCTTCCAGGGCAAAGGCCCAGCCAAACAGCTCAATAGCGGCATACAAGACAGCTCCCATCCCCATGGACGCCGCAATGATCCGCCATGCCCTGTTCTTGAACCGGTCGTCAAACTGCGCTTCTTTCCCCATTTTTCGCGCGCCCAAGGCCAGCAGTCCAACCATGGCCCATCCGGCCACCGAGGCGGCAATCGCCGGCGCGAACCATCCCACCAACGGATACAGCCCGAAAGCCAGTGCAGCGTTCACGACCATCGCAAACACTGCATAGTGAAAGGGCGAGCGTGTATCTTCTCGCGCGAAATACAAAGGCTGCAACAATTTCTGCAGCATGAACGCGGGCAGGCCGATGCCATAGATCGCCACGGCAAGTGCGGTGGCGGCGGTGTCTTCGGGGGTGAACTGTCCGCGCTCGAACAGAACCGAGACCAGCTGGGTGGGGATGAGCACAAAGGCAACGGTCGACGGGATGGTCAACAGCAACGTAAACTCACCTGCGCGAGAAAACGCATCGCGGGCGCCCGATTTGTCCCCAGCGCGCAGGCGGCGAGATAGATCGGGTAACAGGACGATGCCGACGGCGATGCCCACGACGCCCAATGGCAACTGGTACAAGCGATCCGCTGCAAACAACCAGCTGACGGCCTTTTCGGTTTTCGAAGCAACCAGCTGGCCCACCACCAGATTGACCTGTGTAACCCCCATGGCCAAGGCGGCCGGAACCGCAATGCGGACCATGTTGCGCATTTCAGGGCTGAGTTTCGGCAGGCCCGGGCGGATACGGATGCCCGCACGTTCGGTTGCAATCCAGACCAGCGCTAGCTGCGCAACACCAGCGATGGGGATGACGGCGATCAGCCAACGGATGACTTCTCCGCCTGATATAGCGCCGGCGATCAGTGCTGTGCAGGCAAAGATGTTCAGTAAAATCGGCGCGGCGGCGGCAGCCGCGAAACGGCCGGTTGCGTTCAGCACGCCCGAGAACAGCGCCGCTAGCGACATGAAAAAGATGTAGGGAAAGACCACATATCCATAATCCACGGCAAGGTCGAAGCGGTCGTCACCGTAAAAGCCCTCAGCCGTCAGCCAGACCAGGCCAGGCATAAAAACCATCGCCAGCCCGACCAGCGCCAACACCGCCACGGCCAGCAGGTTGAACGCGTCCTGTGCAAAGCCTTGCGCGTTTTCCCCGCCTTCCAGCCGTTTGGAAAACATCGGCACAAAGGCTGCGTTAAACGCACCTTCGGCAAAGAAGCGGCGGAACATGTTGGGCAGGCGAAAGGCGGCGACGAATGCATCCATTACTGGCCCGGGCCCGATGTATGCGGTCAGCAGGATTTCCCGCAGAAAGCCCAGAATACGGCTGGCCAGGGTCCAGAACCCGACAGTGAACAGGCCTGAAAACAGCCGGATCTGTTTCATGAGACCGCGCGCTCGGCGCCTTCGGAGATGGCCTTGCGCAGCTTGGCCTCAAGCCCGCGCTGCTTGCTTTCCGAGTGATATTTCAACCCAAACATATCCTTGACGTAAAAGGTGTCCACCACCTGTTCGCCATAGGTCGCGATCACCGCATTGGCGATATAGACATTGGCTGCAGCAAGCGTTCGTGTCAGATCATAAAGCAGACCGGGCCTGTCCCGGGTATCGACTTCGATGATTGTGTAGATCTCGGACCCGTCATTGTCGAAGATGATATGGGTCGGCACGTTAAAGGCCCGTTCGCGTTTCTTGATCTTGTCGCGCGATTTAAGGGCATCCCGCGCCACGACCTCGCCTTTCATGGTCTTGTGGATCATCTGTGTCAGGCGCGGCAAACGGCTGGCCTCGAACGGGTGTCCATCGGCGTCCTGAATCCAGAACGCATCGGTCACATAGCCGTCTTTGGTGGTATAACTGCGGGCATCAACCACATTGGCCCCGACCAGCGCCAAAGCGCCTGCGATACGGGCAAAAATGCCGGGGTGATCACCCATGGCAAAGCAGGCCCGCGTCGCGTCGCGGTCTTCATCCGGGTGCAGACGGATTTCCATCGCGCCAGCATCACCGCTGCGGTCCAGCTCTTTCAGCATCTCGGCAAATTCTACATGGGTCGAAAGGTTCAGGCCCTGCCAATAGGGGTCATAGTGCCGACCCGTCTCGGTTTTGAGGGCGGCTTTGGTCCATTCCGCCAGCTCGGCCCGCAACGCCTTTTTGGCACCGGCACCGCGATTGGCACGGTTGAGGTCTTCCATCCCGGTCTCAAGCGCGCGCTTGGTTTCTGCATGCAGCGCGCGTAGCAGGGTGGCTTTCCAGTTGTTCCAGGTGTTGGGTCCAACGCCGCGAATGTCGCAGACGGTCAACACGGTCAGTAGGTCCAACCTTTTGACTGTCTTCACGGCCTTGGCAAAGTCGCGCACCGTGCGCGGGTCGGAAATATCGCGTTTCTGCGCCATGTCCGACATCAACAAGTGATACCGCACCAGCCATTCCACGGTTTCTGAATCCGATTTGTTCAGACCCAGCCGAGGTGCAATCTTTCGGGCCATCTGTGCGCCCAAAATCGAATGATCCTCGGGTCGCCCCTTAGCAATGTCATGGATCAGCAGAGCAACATACAGAACCTTGCGATTGACCCCTCCTTCCAGGATTGAAGACGCAAGCGGCAGGGATTCCCCCAACTCTCCGCGTTCAATCTGGGCCAGATTGACGATGCACTGAATGGTGTGCTCATCCACCGTATAGCTGTGGTACATGTTGAACTGCATCATCGCCACGATGTGTTCGAACTCGGGCAGAAAGGCCGACAGCACCCCCAGTTCGTTCATGCGGCGCAGGGCGCGTTCCGGGTTGCCGTGTTTCAGCATCAGGTCGAGAAAGATGCGCCGCGCCTCTTTGTCTTCGCGCATGTCGTCATCAATCAGGTTCAGGTTGGCGCTGACCAGCCGCATCGCGTCCGGGTGGATCAGCATGCCGGTGCGCAGACCTTCCTCGAACAGGCGCAGAAGGTTCAGCTTGTCCGCCAGAAACTTGTTCGGGTCGGCTACGTCCAGACGTCCATGGACGACTTTGTATCCGGCTTTGATCCTGGGGCGGCGGCGGAAAATACGCTCTAGCAGAGGCGCGCCTTTCATATGCGTCGCCTCGAGTTTGGTCAGGAAGATGCGCGTCAGCTCGCCAACCTTCGTGGCCTCGCGGAAATAGCGCTGCATAAACACTTCGACCGCCCGACGACCCGCCCGGTCTTCGTATCCCATTCGGGAAGCAACCTCGACCTGCATGTCAAAAGACAGTTGTTCGGTTGCGCGCCCGGTCACCAGATGCAAATGTGAGCGAACGGCCCACAGGAAATCTTCGGCTTCCACAAAAGTGCTGAATTCCTCGGGGGTGAACAGACCCAGCGGTACCAACTCGGCCACGTCCTGAACGCTGTAGATATATTTGGCAATCCAGTAGAGCGATTGCAGGTCGCGCAATCCGCCTTTGCCCTCTTTTACGTTGGGCTCGACCATATACCGCTCGCCCTGTTTCAGATGGCGCGCGTCGCGTTCCTGCAGCTTGGCCTCGATGAACTGGCGCTCAGTGCCTTTGAACAGATCGTCTTTCAGGCGCGTTTCCAACTCATTTGCCAGATCGGCGTCGCCAGCCAAATAGCGCTGTTCCAACATCGCGGTGCGAATGGTGAAATCCTCGGATCCCAGGCGCAGGCAATCCTTGATGGTGCGCGAAGAATGCCCGACCTTCAGCCGCAGATCCCACAGGATATACAACATGGATTCGATCACACTCTCTGCCCAGGCAGTGATTTTGTAGGGGGTCAGAAACAGCAGATCGACATCCGAGGACGGGGCCATTTCCCCACGCCCATAGCCGCCCACTGCCAGCACGGCCATTTTTTCACCCTGTGTCGGCGTGGCCAGCGGGTGAAGCTCGCGACTGGCCACTTGCATCGCGGTGCAGACCAGCCCGTCGGTCAGGTAGGTATAGGAATGGGTCAGCCGCCGCGCGTCAAATGGATCGCGGACAAAGGCATCGGCGATTGCCTGACGACCGGATTTCTGGATGTTGCGCAAAATCCGCACGGTTTCGCCGCGCCTTTCGGCGTTATCAGATGTCTTGTCGAAGGCCTCTGACAGCTGTGCCATAACGGCTGCGCTGTCAAAGATTTCTTCGGGCTGGCAAATCAGGTCACCCCTTGGGATGAGTGTCAGAGCCAGCCGATCAGAATCCGGCGCCAGAGAAGCTTTGTGGGGCAGGGTCAATCACAACCACCTGTTTGTTCTGGATCGTGGCAATGGCCAGACCGCGTTCATTCGTACCGTTGGGTCGCAGACGGAAGATACCGCCAACGCCCTGAAAACCGGCGTTCTGAGTTAGGGCAGATGCGGTCAGAGCGTCGGATTTGCCCTGGCTGACCAAGGCAGCAATCGCGGCTATGCCATCATAGGCTAGGCCACTGATCGGATGTGGTGCCTCGCCATAGGTGTTGTTGTACCGCTGACGATAAGCCTGTGCCTTGGATGGGTCCGGCAATGCGAACCAGCCACCCTGAACGCCTGGCAGTTCCAGTGTCTGGGCCGGGATGTCCCAGCGAGTCAGACCCATATATTGCGTGGTTGCCGGGGAGACGCCCGCTTCTGGTAGAAGCTGGGAATACAGCGGCAACGCCCCTGCAGTGGTCGAAGTCAGAAAGATCGAATCCGCCCCCGAGGACGCCACAGTAGCTTTGATTGTCGGCACCGAGTTGATGACCCCCTGCTGAGAGCGGTCATAGCCGACCGTGCCTGCGTTACCCACTCGGCTGTTGCTCAGCGCGGTTGCAATAGCCGATTGTCCAAGCCGCCCGGCAGCATCGTTGCTATGCACGATGACCGTTCCGGTCTTGCCGCGCGAACCGGCATAGTTGACCAACCGGTTGGCGGTGTTTTCAAAAGTAGGGCCGAGCACGAAGACATTGCCGCCTGCGATGCTGGTATTGTTCGAAAACGACAGCAGATTGACCTTGTTGTTCAGTACCGCAAGACCAGCTGAGTTTGCCGCCTGGGCGTAGACCGGACCGATGATTATCTTTGCACCGTCTGCCACGGCTTGCTGCGCGACTGTTGCGGCGGTACCCGAATTGCCCCGGGTGTCGTAGACCCGCAAATCAATCTGTACATTCTGCAGATCGGACATCGCCAGGCGGGCTGCGTTTTCAAGGCTACGCGCCAGTTCAGCATCCCCGGAATTTCCAGATCCGGCCGGAACCAGCAAAGCAACCGGTACAGGTTTTGAGGTGTTGATCGACGGGCCTCCGCCGATACTGCTGACGTCACACGCCGCCAGAATGGTCGCGGTGGCCAAGACGGCGGCTGCACGCGCCAACTTGCGAACGGGCTTGCAAACGGTAAACATCTAAATGAAAACTCCCTGATCCGGCGGCTTGGGATGCTGCCATTATTTGCGCCGCGATAATAGACGTCACGCTGTGAGGGTCCAGCTTTGAATTTTCAAAAAGTCAAATTGGGCACGGGCCTGTATTTTGTTGCCACTCCGATCGGGGCGGCGCGCGACATTACGCTCAGGGCGCTAGACGTGTTGGCGTCGGCGGACATGATCGCCGCCGAAGACACGCGCAGCCTGCGCCGGTTGATGGAGATTCACGGCGTTCCGCTCGAGGGGCGCCGCATTCTTGCCTATCACGATCACAGCGGTGCAGGCGCCCGCGGCAAAATCCTGGACGCGCTGGCTGAGGGGAAATCGGTGGCCTATGCGTCTGAGGCCGGGATGCCGTTGATCGCGGACCCGGGATACGATCTGGGACGACAGGCGGCCGAGGCGGGGCACACTGTCACCTGCGCGCCGGGGCCGTCCGCCGCGCTGATGGCGCTGACGCTGGCCGGTTTGCCGACGGATGCCTTTTTCTTTGCGGGGTTTTTGCCCAATGCCTCAGGCGCGCGCCGGACGCGGATCGAGACGCTGCGAGATGTGCCTGGAACGTTGGTATTTTATGAATCTCCGAAACGTGTGGCGTCCTGTCTGTCGGATCTGGCCGAGGTTCTAGGGGAAAACAGGCAGGCCGCGATGTGCCGCGAATTAACCAAGAAATTCGAAGAAGTTCGGCGCGGGTCGCTGGCAGAGCTGGCAGAAGAATTGGCGAGTCAGACGGTCAAAGGCGAAATTGTTCTGCTGGTAGACCGTGGGGCTTCGGAAACTGTTAACGATTCAGACATAGAAGAGGCTTTGATACGCGCCCTGGAAACTCATTCAGTACGCGATGCGGCGGATTTGGTGTCGCAGATGTATAAACTGCCGCGTCGACCGATCTATCAGAAGGCGCTGAAACTCGGGAAAGGGTAAGATGACCTCACGCACTGTCCGAAGTTCGGTTTCTTATCATGCGGGTCAGGCGGCGGAACAGCAAGTTGCGGCAGATTACGAGCGGCGGGGATATTCCATAGCACATCGCCGTTGGCGCGGGGCAGGGGGCGAGATTGATCTGATCGTCCGCAACGGTGACGGATTGGTTTTCGTCGAGGTCAAGAAAAGCACAAGCTTTGAGATGGCTGCTGCCCGGATCAAACGGCGCCAGATGGACCGTATCTGTGCCTCGGCCGCCCAATTTCTGGAAGGGGAACCCAACGGCCAGCTGACAAATGTTCGGTTTGATGCGGCTTTGGTGGATGCATTCGGCGCGGTGCAAATCATCGAAAACGCCTTTGATCAGGTCTGACCCCATTGAACCCCCGGCCTGGCTGGGCCATGTATCTGGCGTGAAACTGAGGGACACGCCATGAAAATTGCCTTTCAGATGGACCCGATCGGGGCCGTGGATATCAATGCCGACAGCTCATTCCGTCTGGCCGAAGAGGCACAGGCGCGCGGGCATACGCTGTTCTTCTACAGCCCTGACAAACTGGCTTATCAGGAGGGCCGGATCACGGCCCGCGGCCACGATATGACGGTGCAGCGCGTGGCTGGAAACCCGGCGGAATTGGGGCCCGAGCGCGAGGTTGATCTGGCCGAGTTCGACGTGGTCTGGCTGCGTCAGGATCCCCCGTTTGACATGCACTATATCACTTCTACCCACCTGCTGGACCGGCTTAAGGGACAGGCGCTGGTGGTAAATGATCCATTCTGGGTTCGGAACTATCCCGAAAAACTCCTGGTGCTGGATTTCCCTGATCTGACGCCACCGACAACCATCGCCCGCGATCTGCAGACGATTAAGGCGTTCAAAGAAAAGCACGGCGATATTATCCTGAAACCGCTTTATGGAAATGGCGGTGCGGGGGTGTTCCGGTTGGATGGCAACGACCGGAACCTGACATCTTTGCACGAATTGTTCACCGGGTTTTCGCGCGAACCTCTGATCGTTCAGAAATTCCTGCCCGATGTCAGCAATGGCGACAAACGGGTCATTCTGGTGGACGGTCAGGCTGTGGGTGCAATCAACCGTGTTCCCGCCAAAGGTGAAACACGATCCAACATGCATGTGGGGGGACGGCCCGAAAAGGTTGGTCTGACGGATCGCGATCTTGAGATTTGCGCAGCCATTGGACCTTTGTTGAAGGAAAAAGGGCAGGTTTTTGTTGGTATCGATGTAATCGGCGATTACCTGACCGAGATTAACGTGACTTCGCCAACCGGAATTCAGGAATTGGAACGGTTTGATGGCGTGAACATCGCAGAAAAGATTTGGCAGGCCATCGAAGCCAGGCTTTAAGATGCAATATTGGCGCTGATGCGAAAGCTCAGCGCCTCGGCCACATGGGGTCTTCGGACATCTGATGCGCCGTCCAGATCGGCAATTGTGCGCGCGACCCGCAAGATGCGGTGAAAGGCGCGCGCTGACAAACCAAATTTCTCAGCCGCTTTCAACAGCAGCTCTTTTCCTTCGGCATCCGGCGCGGCGATTTCTTCCAGCACATTGCCCTCAACATCCGCATTCTGGCGCGCGGACGTTCCAGTGTATCTTTGCGCTTGAACCGCACGCGCCTGCTCGACACGCGCGGCTACCGTGGCCGAACTGTCCCCGGATGGAGGCAGGTCAAGGTCGGTGAACCCGACCGGAGGCACCTCGATCCTCAGGTCGAACCGATCTTTCAGCGGGCCTGAAATGCGTCCCAGATAATCCTCGCCGCAGACCGGCGCACGCGAACAGGCTCGCGCCGGGTCCGTCAGGTAGCCACATTTGCAGGGGTTGGCGGCGGCAACCAGCATAAAGCGGCAGGGATATTTCACATGCGCATTGGCACGTGCAATCATGACCTCTCCGGTTTCGATGGGTTGGCGCAGGGTTTCCAGAACGGTTCGTGGGAATTCGGGAAATTCATCCATGAACAAAACCCCGTTATGGGCCAATGAGATTTCTCCTGGTTTGGCTCCTTTCCCTCCACCAACAATGGCCGCCATCGATGCCGTATGATGCGGCTCGCGAAATGGTCTGGTGCGGCTGATGCCGCCTTCGTCAAGCAGGCCGCACAGGGATTGGATCATCGAGGTTTCAAGCGCCTCGGCCGGTGTCAGGGGCGGTAAGATCCCCGGCAGGCGCGCGGCCAACATGGATTTCCCGGACCCCGGCGTGCCGATCATCATCAGGTGGTGCCGCCCTGCGGCGGCAATCTCCAACGCGCGTTTCGCCCGCTCTTGCCCTTTGACATCGCGCAGGTCGCGGGTGCTGGGGGAAAGGTTGACCTCGCCGGGCAGGGCAGCGGGCAAAGGGGCTTGGCCCGAGAAGTGGCGGACAACATCGCCCAAAGATTCAGCGCCGATCACCTGAGTAGCGTCAACCCAAGCCGCCTCGGCGCTGGAGGCCCGAGGGCACAGCAGGGTTCGGTCCTCGGCCGCGGCGGTCATCGCGGCAGGAAGCGCCCCGACAACAGGCACAAGAGACCCGTCCAGTGACAATTCCCCCAGTGAAACGGCCCCTTCAGCCGCGTCCTTGGGAATGATTTCCAGGGCTGACAGCAGAGCCACCGCAATGGGCAGGTCGAAATGGCTGCCTTCTTTGGGCAGGTCAGCGGGGGACAGGTTGATGGTGATACGCTTTGACGGCAGGGCAATGGCCATCGAACTTAGCGCGCTTCGGACGCGATCGCGGGCCTCTGAAACTGCTTTGTCGGGCAGGCCGACGATGGAAAAGGCAGGCAACCCGGGTGAAACCGCGCATTGCACCTCGACCGGGCGGGCGTCGACACCTTGAAAGGCGACTGTATGAGAACGAGCGACCATGAACGACCTGCTTGGTTAACAGGTCGTTACTGGCACGCCGCCGGTTTAGGAATCGTTAACGGCGCTGACCATCTGAGTGAATTTCGGCCATGCCGCCGGATCGGCGAGGGTTTTGTCGCGGCAGAACCGATTGCAGAATCCCCAGCGCTGACCGTCCAGGTCCAGAAAATCTGTGACGGGCTCTCCGGAATAGGGGCAGGTCTGGTTGACCGAGGGACCGCTCTGGGCGGCCACAGCAGACGATGCCCCGCCGATTGGCCAGGGATCCGATTGAAGGTCCAGCGAATACGGGAAAGGGTCGTACTGGACTGTCAGACCCATCGCACGCCACTGCCTGACAACCGGATCCGACAGGAGGGTCAGGCAATAGTCCCGGTTGGCGTCCGAAACAGGCAGCCCATAACCGATGATCCGCGCGGCAACGGGCGTGTAAAACACATCCACCAAAGAATATGTACCGAACAAAGGGCCGGTGTTCGCCCCAGACACTTGGCGCGCATGATCCCAAAGGGTTTCGATCCGGCGCAGGTCAGCAAGCGTTTCGGCCGCCGGTTCGAACCCCTTCCAACTATGAAGCAGCTGCATCGCGCATTCCCCGCGGAGGGCTGAAAACCCGGCCACCATCTCGGTGCAAAGCCACCGTGCAGTGGCGCGGGCAGCCGCGTCAGAGGGCCACAATCCGACCTGTGGGTGGCGCTCAGCCAAGGTCTCGGCCATGGCAAGGCTTTCACCAACCACAGTTCCGTCTGGCAGGCGCAGAGCAGGCACCAGACGCGCCGGGAACAGGGGTTTCATATCCTCGGCCATAGTGCCTGAATAAAGGCCGATCATGTGGTTTCGATAGGACAGGTCGAACTTCTCCAGCATCAACCAACCACGCAAGGACCAACTGGAAAACAGGCGGTCTCCGATAAACAAATCATAGGTCATGGGTCTAGGATGACTCAGGCTATTCAATCCGTAAAACAGAGATTTGTGCGCGGCCTGATCACGGGCAGTGATTGATCTGACCGACCGACCAACGGTCGCCGTGATGGGTGATCTCCGTCACGGAAAGATTGTCGATCCGGTGGCCGAAAGCCTCTTGCGTGTCCACATCCATGGCACGCTGGACCTGTGTCAGGATGACGCCGAAATGGGCAACAATGATCAGGTCCTGGCCGGTGTGATCGCCAATCAACCTGTCAATAACCGCGTTGACGCGGGCTCGGACTTCATTCCAGCTTTCGCCGTTTGGCGGGCGAACTTCACCGGGATTTTCCCAGTAGGCGAAGGTTAGTTCGGGGTCTTCGGCCTCGATTTCCTCGAACCCGCGCAATTCCCAACTGCCAAAATTGATCTCACGCAGGTCGGGGTGGTGGGGCAGGCGGTGCCGGGTGCCCTGTACCGCCGAAGCCGTGTCAGCGGCACGGCACAGGTCGGATGAGATCAACAACCCGTTGGCCGGCAGGTAGCTTTGTAGCCGACCAATGGCGGCGTGGTCGCTTAGGTCAGCAGGCAGATCGGACCAGCCGACCATGGTTTTGGCATGGGTCGGACCATGCCTGACTAGATGCAGACGCGTCATGGCAGTTGCCCTTTCAATACCACAGGAAGCCCGGCAGTGACCTGAACCACCAGATCAGCCTGCGCGGCGAGCGTGATGTTCAGGCGGCCTTGCGCCTCGCGGAATTGGCGAGACAGGGCGTTGCCCGGGACGATCCCGTGGCCAACCTCGTTCGAGACGATGACGACCGGGGCAGGACAGTCTCGTAACGCATCAAGCAGTGCTGTCTGGGCCTGCTGCAGGTCGTGTTCCGCCAGCAGGTGATTGGTTAGCCACATGGTGGCACAATCTATCAGACAGATCTGATCCTGGGTCAGCTCGGCCAGGGGTGCGCCAAGGTCCAGGGGGGTCTCGATCGTTTCCCAACCGCTGCCGCGCTGTGAAACATGGCGCTTAACCTTATCGCGCATCTCATCATCAAACACTTGTGATGTGGCCAGATAAACGCGGCTTTTACTTGATGAAACAACAAGTTGCTCGGCGAATGCCGACTTGCCTGAGGCTGCTCCGCCCAGCACAAAGGTTAAATCCGAACCCACGATCATTACCTTTTAAGTGATCCACCTGGTGTTGTTCTGCGTATCGACCATGGGTCGGCAAGGCAAGCCCGGGCCGCGCCAGCGAAAAAGGGAGATTTCCATGGCACTGGACAGCGCAAACGATTTCTCGATGTCGCGCAGGGCGATGAAGGCCGAGTTACTGGATGCAGAAACCGAGTTGAAGCTGGCCTATGCCTGGCGTGACCAGCGCGATGAAAAGGCGCTGCACCGGTTGATCACGGCCTATATGCGGTTGGCAATTTCGATGGCGGCCAAGTTCAAACGTTACGGCGCGCCGATGAACGATCTGATCCAAGAGGCCGGATTGGGTCTGATGAAGGCCGCTGAGAAATTTGACCCGGATCGCGGGGTTCGGTTCTCGACCTACGCCGTCTGGTGGATCAAGGCGAGTATCCAGGACTATGTAATGCGAAACTGGTCAATGGTTCGGACCGGGTCCACCTCTGCCCAGAAATCCCTGTTTTTCAACATGCGTCGCGTCCAGGCCCGGCTTGAACGCGAAGCGGCCACTGGTGGGATGGCGCTGGACCGTCACCAGTTGCACCAGATGATAGCAGCCGAGATTGGTGTTCCGTTGCGCGACGTTGAGATGATGCAAGGCCGGCTGGCAGGGTCGGATTTCTCGTTGAACGCTGTGCAATCCACGGATGAAGACGGGCGCGAATGGATCGACGCGTTAGAGGATGACCGGGAACAGGCCGCTGAAACCGTTGAAAACAAGCACGACACCGAACAGTTGCGCGAATGGTTGGTGATGGCGATGCAGGCCCTCAACGACCGAGAGCGCTTCATCGTGCGCGAACGCAAGCTGCGTGAACCGGTGCGCACACTGGAAAGCCTGGGTCAGGAACTGGGCCTGTCGAAAGAGAGGGTGCGTCAGCTTGAAGCCGCGGCTTTTGTAAAAATGCGTAAGAACCTTGAAGCTCAATCGCGCGAGGTGCAACACTTCATCGCATGAAACAGATTGCGATTCTGATGTGTACGCTGATGGTTATGGCTGGGTCCGGTCATGCCGATGACCTGATCCCTGACGATGTTGCGGCAGCGATGCGAATGGCAGACGTTGTTTTGCTGGGCGAAACCCATGACAATCCCCGCCATCATCTGGTTCAGGAACGGGCGATTACATTGATCGACCCCTCCGCCGTGGTCTGGGAAATGGTCACCGAGGAAGGCGCGCAGCGCCTGGCGCAAAAAGCGGCGTCCGATCCCGAAGAACTGTCACGCATCCTGCGTTGGGCGGAATCCGGCTGGCCCCCTCTCAGCCTGTATTACCCGATCTTTCAGGCCACGGATGCGCCGGTCTATGGCGCAATGGTCCCGCGTAAGGCAGCGCGTACAGCGATGGAACGTGGCGCTGCAACTGCGCTGGGCGCTGACGCAGCGCGGTTTGGGTTGACCGTTCCTCTGTCAAAGGCGGAACAGGCGGCGCGCGAGGCTGACCAGATGGCGGCGCATTGCGATGCGCTGCCGGAAAGCGCTCTGCCGCAGCTGGTTGCGATCCAAAGGTTGCGCGATGCGGTGCTGGCACGGGCCATATTGCGTGCCGTTGACGAAACTGGTGGCCCGGTTGCGGTAATCACCGGAAATGGCCATGCCCGAAAGGATCGCGGTATTCCGACATTCCTGTCGCGCCTGCGTCCGGGTCTTAAGGTCTATGTCCTGGGTCAGTCCGAAGACGGCAGCATCCAAGGCGAGTATGATGCGGTCATCGACAGCCCGACCGCTGACCGAGAAGACCCCTGCCTGGCCTTTCAGCCGCAGAATTAACCGCTGGAACTGTTGGGCGCGCTTGCCTAATGTCGGGGCCGACCGAGACGGGAAGGGCACAACATGCTGGCATCGAAACGGATTCTGCTGATCATCGGTGGCGGTATCGCTGCCTATAAGTCGCTGGATCTGATCCGGCGACTGAAGGAACGCGGCGCCGCTGTGACCCCGGTCCTGACCCGCGCGGCCGAAGAATTCGTGACCCCTCTGTCTGTCGCCGCGCTGGCCGGTGAGAAAGCCTATCGCGATCTGTTCGATCTGACCGATGAGGCCGAGATGGGGCATATCCAGCTGTCCCGTTCCGCCGATCTTGTCGTGGTCGCTCCGGCGACTGCGGATTTAATGGGCAAAATGGCAGGTGGGTTGGCGAATGATCTGGCCTCGACCCTATTGATGGCGACTGACACACCGGTTCTGTGTGCGCCTGCGATGAATGTCCGTATGTGGGATCACCCGGCGACGCGTCGTAATTTTGAACAGTTGCAGGCGGACGGCATTCGGTTTGTCGGGCCGAACGAAGGCGACATGGCCTGTGGCGAATTTGGGCCGGGCCGCATGTCGGAACCGCTTGAAATTGTCGCCGCGATTGAGGCGTGGCTGGGCAGCGGACCCCTCAGCGGTAAACGCATTCTTGTGACCTCGGGTCCCACGCACGAGCCGATTGACCCGGTGCGCTATATCGCGAACCGCTCATCCGGGGCGCAGGGCACAGCGATTGCACGTGCTCTGTCTGCGTTGGGTGCAGAGGTTGTGTTTGTGACCGGACCTGCTGAGGTTCCCGCACCCGATGGGGTCGAGGTTGTGCGGGTTGAAACAGCCCAGCAGATGTCAGACGCGGTGGATGCAGCATTGCCTGTCGATGCCGGGGTATTTGCCGCAGCCGTGGCGGATTGGCGGGTGGCCAGCGCGTCGGACCGCAAGCTGAAAAAGACGCGCGACGGTCTTCCGGCGCTGGATTTTGCTGAAAACCCGGACATTCTGAAGCGGGTCGCCAAGCTGGACGATGGACGCCCCGCGCTAGTTGTTGGCTTTGCTGCGGAAACCGACAACGTGATCGAACATGCGACCGCCAAACGCGAGCGCAAAGAGTGCGACTGGATCGTTGCCAATGATGTCAGCCCTGCGACCGGGATCATGGGAGGGGCCGAAAACGCGGTGATCCTGATTTCCGACGATGGGGCCGAGGAATGGCCACGCATGGGCAAAGACGCAGTGGCCGAAAAACTGGCACGCAAGATTTCCGACGCGTTGGCCGGTTAGACAAGAGGATATCCGATGGTAGCAATTCGTGTGATCCGTGAGGACGGGGCCGACCCTTCGGTGCCCTTGCCATCTTATGAAACCACCGGAGCGGCAGGCGCGGATGTGCGTGCAAACTTCCCGGGCAAGACACCGATCACGTTGCTGCCCGGTCAGCGGGCTCTGGTTCCCACCGGACTGCGGATTGAAATCCCAAATGGGTATGAGGTGCAGGTCCGGCCCCGCTCGGGCCTTGCGCTGAAATACGGGATCACGCTGCCCAATACGCCGGGTACGATCGACAGCGACTATCGCGGCCCTCTGGGGGTGATCCTGTTGAACGCTGGGCAGGAGAGCTTTGAAATCACCCATGGGGAACGTATCGCCCAACTGGTCGTCGCCCCGGTGGTGCAGGCGTCATTCGAGGCCACGGATACACTCAGCGATACTGACCGCGGTGCAGGCGGGTTCGGTTCGACCGGGCGCGGCTGATGTTACTTGTCCTGATCATCGCCGCAGCGCTTTGGGGGCTCGGCTATCTGGCTGGCGTGTCACGCAATGCACGGATGATTTCGGTTGGGGTGTTGTTGCTGGGGGTAATCTCGGGACAGCTGGTTTTGCCCCTTGGCAACCCCCTGCGTCAGGCCACGGGTGGTTCTGCTGCGACCTGGTTGATTTTGATTGGTACGGGGGTTCTGGTTCTGATCTATGGAAGGGGACTGAAAGCGCTGCGAAAACGCGCGGCGCCGGCCTCGAACAAGGAGCCAGCCATGCCCTCAGACAAATTCTCCGAGACCGAGCTTGACCGCTATGCCCGCCATATCGTGTTGCGCGAAATTGGTGGGCCAGGGCAGAAAAAGATGAAGCAGGCCCGCGTGCTTGTGATCGGCGCCGGGGGGCTTGGGGCGCCCGCTTTGCAGTATCTGGCTGCGGCCGGGGTCGGCACGATCGGGGTGATTGATGATGATGAGGTTGAGAACGCCAATCTTCAGCGTCAGGTGATCCACCAGGATGCGGATATCGGCATGCCCAAGGTTTTTTCGGCCCAGCAGGCCATGCTGGCGCAAAACCCGAATGTGGTTGTTCTGCCCTATCACCGCCGACTGACCGAAGAGGTCGCCACCGAGCTATTTTCCGATTTTGACGTCATCCTGGACGGAACTGATAATTTCGACACGCGCTATTTGGCCAATCGCACGGCGGTCGCGTTGGGCAAGCCGCTGATTTCGGGGGCTCTGTCGCAATGGGAAGGCCAGCTCAGCGTTTTCGACCCGGCCAACGATGCGCCTTGTTATCAGTGCATTTTCCCCGAGGCTCCGACTCCAGGTCTGGCCCCGTCCTGCGCCGAGGCTGGGGTGATCGGCCCCTTGCCTGGCGTCGTCGGTTCGATGATGGCTGTTGAGGCGATCAAGGTGATCACCGGGGCGGGTCTGGCACTGAGGGGTGAGATGCTGATTTACGACGCTCTCTATGGCGAAAGCCGCAAGATTACACTGCCTCGCCGTGCAGATTGCCCCGTTTGTGGCAAAGGATAACCCCCCTGCTCTGGATCGAACGCGCCGTCGTTCTTAGGTAGGGGACAAAGGAGACTTCAATGACCAACCCGATTCTGTGCGCCTGGACCAGCGCGTTCGAAATTGCACCGTTCGACACGATATCCGACACGGATTTCGCCCCGGCCCTGGACGCGGCCATGCAGGCCCATAACGCTGAGATTGGCGCGATTGCCTCTAACCCGGAGGCCCCGACTTTTGCCAACACGGTCGAAGCGCTGGAAGCTGCAGGAGAGATGATGGACAAGGTTCTGTCGGTATTCTTCACGGTCGCGGGCGCAGACAGCAATCCCTTGCGTGAGGAGTTGCAGCGCGAATTTTCACCCAAGCTGGCCGCGCATTTCTCGGGGATTTCGTCCAACAAGGCGTTGTTTCAGCGGGTTGCCGATCTGTGGGTGCGCAAGGATGAACTGGGCCTGACGGATGAGCAGGCACGCGTTCTGATGCTGTCGCATCGTGGGTTTGTGCGCGCTGGTGCGGCGCTTGAGGGAAACGAAGACACGCGGATGCAAGAGATCAAAGCGCGGCTTGCCTCGCTGGGGACGTCCTTCACCCAGAACCTTCTTGCCGATGAGCGCGATTGGTTCATGGAATTGTCCGAAGATGACCTACAGGGGCTTCCTGATTTTGTGGTCAATTCTGCCCGGGCAGCGGGTGAGGAAAAGGGTGCAAAAGGACCGGTTGTCACCCTGTCCCGGTCACTGATCGTACCGTTTCTGCAGTTTTCACCGCGCCGGGATTTGCGCCAGAAAGCCTATCGTGCATGGACTGCCCGGGGGGCAAATGGCGGCGAGACTGACAACCGGGAAATTGCCGCCGAAATTCTGCAGTTGCGTCAGGAACGTGCAAAGTTGCTGGGCTATGAAAGTTTTGCCGATTTCAAACTGGAAACCGAAATGGCCCGCACGCCCGACCGCGTCCGTGATCTGCTGATGCAGGTTTGGGAGCCTGCAAAGACGCGTGCCAATGCTGATGCTGAAATCCTGACGCAGATGATGCAGAATGATGGAGTGAATGGCCCTCTGGAGGCATGGGACTGGCGCTACTATGCAGAAAAACGCCGCAAGGCGGAACACGATCTGGATGAGGCGGCGCTGAAACCGTATCTACAGCTGGATCGGATGATCGAGGCCTCTTTTGCCTGCGCAAATCGCCTGTTCGGGTTGGAGTTCAAGCAGCTGGATGTGCCGTTGTACCATCCGGACTGCCGGGCCTGGGACGTGACTCGGAACGGGCAGCATATCGCGGTGTTCATCGGGGATTACTTTGCACGCGGCTCCAAACGGTCAGGCGCTTGGTGCAGTGCGATGCGCGGGCAGGCCAAGTTTCCCAAGGTGCAGGCTCCGGTCGTGATCAACGTTTGTAATTTTGCCAAAGGCGATCCGGCGCTGTTGTCATATGACGATGCGCGGACCTTGTTCCATGAATTTGGCCATGCGTTGCATCAGATGCTGTCGAATGTGACCTATGAAAGCATCTCGGGCACTTCCGTTGCGCGCGACTTTGTCGAGCTTCCCAGCCAGCTATACGAACACTGGCTTAAAGTCCCAGAGGTTCTGGCCGAATTCGCCACTCATGCCGAAACCGGCGCGCCGATGCCGCAGGAGATGCTAAAGAAAGTGCTCAAGGCCGCCAATTTCGATCAGGGGTTCCAGACTGTAGAATATGTGGCCTCGGCGCTGGTTGATCTGGCCTTTCATGAGGGCGCTGTGCCCGACGATCCGATGGCGAGACAGGCAGAAGTTCTGGCGGATCTGGGAATGCCCGCGGCAATCCGGATGCGCCATGCCACGCCGCATTTTGCGCATGTGTTTGCCGGTGACGGCTATAGCGCAGGCTATTACAGCTATATGTGGTCCGAGGTCATGGATGCAGACGCCTTCGCCGCGTTCGAAGAGGCGGGGGGCGCCTTTGATTCCGAACGCGCAAAAGCGCTGGAGGAAAATATCCTGTCCACTGGCGGTTCCCGCGAAGCCGAAGACCTGTATCTGGCCTTCCGCGGTCGTTTGCCGGGGGTTGAGGCCCTGCTGAAGGGGCGCGGCCTTATCGCAGCCTAATATCCCAATTCGCGGTCAACGAGGTGCAGGAAAGGCTCGCCCGCCTCACCTCTGCGAATATTTTCACAGATCACCTGCGCCGATGTAACGGGGCGGGTTTCAGAGGCAACGTGAGGCGTCACCGTGACGTTTGGATGCGTCCAATACGGGTGGCTCGCAGGCAGCGGCTCGACCCGGAAAACATCCAGCGTTGCGTGACCGATCTGGCCCGTATCCAGAGCTGCCAGCAAGGCTTGATCGTCGATCAGCGGCCCTCGGCCCGGGTTGATGATATGCGCACCCTTGGGCATCAGGGACAGGGTTTCGCCGTTCAGTGTGTTTTCCGTGGCAGGCGTATCGGGCAGCAATAGAACCGCGATCTCGGCCTGTGTCAGTGCCGCACGCAACCCATCCTCACCGTGAAAGCAGGTGACTCCGGGGATGGCCTTGGCCGAGCGGCTCCAGCCGGTAACGTTGAAATTCAGTACAGACAGCGCGAGGGCTGCGGCCTCTCCCAATGCGCCAAGGCCCAGGATGCAGACGGTTCTGTCCGAGGCCAGCGGTGGTGGATCTGGGGCCCAAACCCCATCCTGAACCGTGATGTGTCGGTCCATACCCAGATGATAGCGCAGCACGTGACCGACGACCCATTCGGTCATCCCCTGCGTCAACCCGTGGTCCACCATTCGCGCCAGCGGCACAGTCAGAGTGTCATTCTCGACGATGCTTTCGATCCCAGCCCATAGGCTGAGCACGGCCTTGAGGCGGGTGTAAGGTGCAAAATCCCGTAAGCCGCTATTGGGCGCATAGACGACGTAATCCACCTGATCTGGTTCAAACGTGGTGCCTAGCTGAAACGCGACCCCGGCATTAGTCAGGTACTGTGTCATCAAGGGTTGATACACGGGCCATAGTTCGGGGCGTGCCGAGAACAGGATGTTTGCAGTCATAACGGGCCTTTCGGATCAGCGGGGGCGGTGAATATGGGCACTTTGGACGATGCCGAAAGCTGCCATCAAAACCAGCATGGCCGAACCGCCATAGCTGACCATCGGCAGGGGAACTCCTACGACTGGGGCCAAGCCCATGACCATCGACATGTTCACGGCAAAGAATAGGAAGAAGTTCAGTGCGATACCCAGCGTGACCAAAGAGGAGAACCTGTCCTTGGTTGTCAGGGCCGTAACCAGGCAAAAGATCAGGATCAGCCCATAGAGAACCAGCAGGGTGATGCCGCCGACAAATCCGAATTCTTCGGCCAGCGTCGTAAAGATGAAATCTGTGTGTTTCTCGGGCAGGAAGTTCAGGCGCGATTGTGTGCCCTGCATGAACCCGCGCCCGTTCCAGCCTCCGGACCCCAGCGCGATCTTGGATTGGGTGATGTGATACCCCGCGCCCAGCGGATCGGTGGAGGGATCAAGGAAGGTGTCGATGCGGCGGAACTGGTAATCCTTGAGCAACTGCCACTCGGTTCCGCGGCTGTTGAAGACCGTGGCGATCAGACCGACACCCGCGGCGATAACCGCAGCGAAATAGGCCCAGTGAACGCCGGCCAGAAACATCAGGCCTCCCCCCGCCGCCAGCAGCAGGATCGAGGTGCCGAGATCCGGCTGGCGCAACACCATGAAGGTGGGGATCAGGATCAGGATGACAGGGATCAGAACCCAAAGGGGGCGTGACGTTTTATGCGATGGGAGCCAGTCGTAATAGGCCGCAAGCACCATCACCAGTGCTACTTTCATCACCTCTGATGGCTGCAGGCGCATGAACCCCAGGTCGATCCAGCGTTGCGCGCCCATGCCAACCGTTCCGAACAACTCGACCACCACAAGTAGAGCGATCGCGGCCAGATAAGCCAGAACCGACATATTTCGCCAGAACCAGATCGGGACCAGTGCCACAATGAACATCGCGATCAAGCCCAACCCAAAGCGTTCCATCTGAGGTTCGGCCCAAGGGGTCCATGATCCACCCGCCACCGAGTACAGCATCAGGAACCCTGCGCTGGCCACGCTGATCAGCAGCAGGGTCAGGGGCCAGTTCATATACAGGAACTTGCGGAACCCCGATGGCGTGGATTTGACGGCATATTCAAGATAGCTCATGCGCGGTCCTTCTGGGGCGGACGCGCTTTGGGGCGGCGGTCGCCCTCCAGCCGTTTTTGCTGTTCCTTGATACGCTCACGATCGGCGGCCGGATAGGCTTCGAGTGGTGGCGTACCGTTGTACAGCGCCTGCAGCATGATATCCCGTGCAACCGGTGCCGCGGCCTTCGACCCCCCGCCGCCATGTTCCACCACGACGGCTACGGCGTATTTCGGGTTGTCATAGGGGGCAAAGCTGACGAACAGCGCGTGGTCACGGCGTTCCCACGGCAGGTCTTCGTTGCGGATAACGCCAGCCGCACGTTCTGCCTTGGTGATATTGCGGACTTGGCTGGTGCCGGTCTTGCCCGCCATACGGAACTCATCCGAGATGATACGGCTGCGATAAGCCGTGCCGCGCCGGTCGTTCGAGACCGAAAACATTGCCTTGCGGACATATTCCAGATTAGTCCGATTGACCGCGAGCGGTTCCCCCGCGCCCGAGGGTTGTTCAACCCCATTGACCGAACGCACAAGGCGTGGCGAGACCGCACGCCCAGTTGCAATCCGGGCTGTCATGACGGCTAGTTGCAGCGGTGAGGCCAGCATAAAGCCCTGACCGATTGAGGCATTGGCAGTGTCACCTACCAGCCATTCTTCGCCGTGGACACGCTCTTTCCAAGCCTGATTGGGGGCAAGCCCTGCAGCCACTGCGGACATCGGGATATCGTGTTTCACGCCCAGCCCAAAGATACGAGCCATGTCGGAGATATTGTCGATGCCTGTGCGCAGGGCAACGTCGTAATAATACACATCGCAGCTGCGTTTCAGAGACAGACCAAGATCAACCGTACCATGCCCGCCGCGTTTCCAACAATGGAACCGGCGACTGCCGACTTTCAAGTGGCCGGGGCAGTAAACAGTGTTTCCAGGACCGATGACCCCAGCCTCAAGCGCTGCCATGGCAGTGATCATCTTAAAGGTCGAGCCGGGTGGATAGGTGCCCTGTACTGTCTTGTTGGCCAACGGGCGATAGTTGTCTTGTGTCAGAGCCCGGTAATCGGCAACCGAGATTCCGCGCACAAAAAGGTTGGGATCAAAGCTGGGTGCGGAACTGATGGCGCGGATATCACCGGTCTCACAATCGATCACCACTGCTGCGGCGCTTTCACCAGCCAAACGGGCCTGAGCGTATTGTTGAAGATCGGCATCGACCGACAGTTGCAAATCGGCCCCGGCCAAACCTTCTTGACGGTCAAGTTCACGCATCACGCGGCCGGTGGCGTTCACTTCGACGCGTTTGGCGCCTGCTTTGCCACGCAGACTGATTTCCTGTTTGGCCTCAAGCCCGACCTTGCCGATCTGAAAACGGGGAATGCGCAGAACGGGTTCCGGATCTTCTATCTGACTGAGGTCGTAATCGCTGACCGGTCCGACATAGCCGACGATATGCGCGAAATCCTCATATCTGGGATATTGCCGGGTCATCCCGACCTCGGGTGTGACACCGGGCAGGGCGGGGGCGTTGACGGCAACTTTCGAGATATCTTCCCACGTGACTTGATCGGCCAGAGTGACCGGCAGGAACGGGGCCGATCTGCGCATTTCGGTCATGGCGCGTTCGATCTCATCCTCGGTCAGTGGGATCAGTTCAGAAAGCTTGGAGATGACGGCTTCAACATCTCCTGCATCTTCGCGCACCATGACGATACGGTAGGACGGAGAGTTTTGCCCGATGATCTGCCCGTTGCGATCGTATATTCGACCACGTGTGGGCGGGATCAGGCGGATGTTAATCCGGTTTTCCTCGGCCAACAGGCGGTATTCGTCAGCCTGATCTACCTGCATAAACCGCATCCGGGCGGCCAGACCTCCGATAAAAGCGGCTTGCAGGCCTCCAAGGATCAGCGCACGGCGTGGCAAACGTTTATAGGCGAGGCCCTGTGACTTAGGTTTGCGCTGTTTCATTACCGCCCTCCCGACAGGCCAGGGTCAGAAGGTGCGACACGACGCACACCAAAACCGTTCTGACTGAGCAGAACGATCAATGGGTAGATCCCGATTGTCAGAACCACTTGCACCACGACCATCCCCAATGCCGCTTGTTGCACGGACAGAATAGCAAGAATGACGCGATTCAGGAAAAAAACAGCTGTGATCACGACGGCAACGGTGGTCCATTCGCCCAAAAAGCCCGCGTCGCGCAACCCGGGAGTTGCGGACCGAAGATAGGCAGTACCCAACACAACAAGCGCGGCCAGCAAGCCGGGGGGGCGTTGAAACAGAAGGTCGGCTGCCAGCATGATCAGGGCGACCAGCAGGGTTGGCACATATTCGGGGCGCCGCAGAACCCAGGCAAAGGTCAACGCAATCAGGAAATCCGGAAACGGCCAGCGATCCGGCTGCGTGTCCAGTGGCAGCAGGTGCAGGAACAAGACCAGCAGCGCCAACAGCAGATATAGGCCACGTTTGAGCCACAGATTGGACGCGGCACTATCCATCGCCGGTCTCCGTCGGTGTCAGTGCCGCTTCGGGTTGGCGTGGGCCGACAATTCCTCCGGGGTCCTGAATAAGTGGCGCAGACTGATAGCGTAGCACTCTTAGAAATTTGAGCCGTTCAAAATCTGCAGACAGCCGCACCCGCAGGCGGCCACCCGGATCAGCGGTAATCTGACCGATCAGCAGGCCGCCAGGGAAAACGCCGCCATCCCCCGAGGTCACAACCCTGTCGCCCGGGCGCACCAGTTCGCGGTTCTCCAGAAATTCAACCACAGGCGCGGCGGTGTTGTCCCCGGCAATCAGAGCGGTCTGCCCCGACGGTTGAATCGTGGCAGGTATCGCGCTGGATGCGTCGGTCATCAGGATCACCCGTGCGGTATCTGGACCAACACCCGAGATACGACCGACAACGCCAATCCCGTCCATGGTGGCCCATCCATCCATAATTCCGTCACGCTCGCCCACGTTCAACAGAACCGACTGCCGGAACGGAGAACCGCTATCGGCCATGACGACCCCGGTAATATAGGTCAGGCGCGGATCGAGACGCACATTGTTTAGATCCAGAAGCCGGGCATTTTCCTGCTCAAGTTGCAGTGCGGCCTCTTTCCAGGCGCGCATCAGACGCAACTCGCTGCGCAATTCCTGGTTCTGCTCGCTCAGGCGTTGATAGCTCTGAAAATCCCGTGCCAGATTGACCGCAGCGGTAACCGGAACCATCGCCCAATCCATCGAGGGCACCACGTTGTCGACAACCTGCGCCCGAAACCGTTCGACGCGAGGGCTGTCAATGCGCCAGACCAGAAAGATGCCCAGAAGGCACAGAACCACAATCCCCAGCAGCAGACGGCGGAGCGGGGTGGTGTATTCATCGCGCTGTGATCGGTCCTTTGCCACAGGACTCCTTCCCGTGCTGCTCGCGCCCGAATGTACCCTTTAGAGGGTGCGCGCCTTAGCTTTCGTAGTCAATCGCGTGGCGCAGCTGTTTTTCGTATTCCAGTGCCTTGCCGGTGCCCAAAGCCACACAGTTCAGGCTTTCATCAGCAATCGATACGGCCAGACCTGTCTGTTCCCGCAGTGCCAGATCCAAATCGCCCAACAAAGCACCGCCACCGGTCAGCATGACGCCGCGGTCCACGATATCTGCGGCCAGATCAGGCGGCGTAGTTTCAAGTGCGGTCATAACGGCTTCGCAGATTGCCTGAACCGGTTCCGACAGGGCCTCGGCGACCTGCGCTTGGCTGATCTCGATTTCTTTGGGCACGCCATTCAACAGATCGCGGCCACGGATATGCATCGACTGGCCGCGCCCGTCATCAGGCATACGGGCGGTTCCGATGGTGGTTTTGATCCGCTCGGCGGTGGATTCACCCACCAACAAGTTCTGCTGGCGGCGCAGGTAAGAGATGATCGCCTCATCCATCCGGTCTCCGCCGACGCGGACCGAACGGGCATAGACGATGTCTCCCAGCGACAGAACCGCAACCTCGGTGGTGCCGCCGCCGATATCCACGACCATGTTGCCGGTCGGGTCAGTGATGGGCATTCCTGCACCAATAGCCGCAGCGATGGGTTCGGCGATCAGTCCCGCCCGGCGAGCGCCTGCGGACATAACCGATTGGCGAATGGCCCGTTTTTCAACAGGCGTAGCACCATGGGGGACACAGACAATGATTTTGGGTTTTGAGAAGGTGGAGCGTTTATGCACCTTACGAATAAAGTGCTTGATCATCTCTTCAGCAGTGTCGAAATCCGCAATCACGCCTTCGCGCATGGGGCGGATCGCTTCGATCGAACCAGGGGTTCGGCCCAGCATCAGCTTGGCATCCTCACCGACGGCGAGGACTTTCTTAACCCCATCCTTGACGTGGTAAGCCACAACTGAAGGTTCCGACAGGATCACACCGCGCCCTTTGACATAAACAAGCGTATTTGCTGTTCCAAGGTCGATCGCCATGTCCGCTGAGAACAAGCCGCCCAGATTGCCAAAGATGCCCATGTTGTACTGATCCCGTTCGTCAGAATTTCTACTGCCCGCGACTCGACGGTTCCGGGACGGATGTCTTATAGGGTGCCATCTCGCCCGGTAAAAGGGCTGATTCCGCGTAACTCAGCACCTTTCCGCCTTATTGAGAGGGACTTTAGAAGGCAACATGCTCTCTTATCAACACATTTACCACGCCGGGAATCTGGCTGATGTTCAAAAGCACGCTCTTTTGGCATGGGTACTGGACTATCTGACGCGAAAAGATAAGCCGATAACCTATCTGGAAACCCATTCCGGGCGTGGCCTGTACCAGTTAGACGCAGCAGAAGCCGTGCGCACAGGCGAGGCAGCCGTAGGTATCAAGCGAGCGCAGCGCGAAGGGTGGTTCCCAGCAGATCATCCTTTGTCTCTGGCGTTGGCCAAGGTCCATGAACGGCACGGAGAAAACAGCTATGCCGGTTCACCGCTGATCGCGGCCAACCTGCTGAGGGATCAGGACAGTCTGCATTTCGCAGAACTGCACCCGCAGGAATACGCGGCATTGTCGATGACCATGTCCCCCTTTGGGGCAAAGGAGTACAAACAGGACGGGTTTGAGCTGGCGCAGTCGTTGCTGCCACCAACTCCGCGGCGCGGGATGCTGTTGATTGATCCCAGCTATGAGGTGAAGGCGGATTATGACCGGCTGCCGGGCGTGATCTCAAAACTGCACCGTAAATGGAATGTGGGCGTCATCGCGCTTTGGTATCCGATCCTGACCGATCAACGTCAGGCCCCGATGGTTGCCGCGTTGAAGGCGCAGGGCTTTCCCAAGGCGATCTGTCATGAAGTCCGGTTTGCACCTGCGCGTGAAGGCCACCGAATGGTCGGATCTGGCATGTTCCTACTGAACGCGCCCTTTGGCATCCAAGATGAAATGGACCGTCTGTCAGAGCTGTTCAAAGGGCTGTGACGCCAGTCTGATTTCGGACCACAAGGTTCTCCCGCCTCATCTGCCAGCATCTAAAGATGCCGTCAAACGTGTTGGGCCCGGCAGCGCGCCGCATGCGCGCTGCCGGGCCCAAAGCCGCAAGGGCGTCCGGTGTAGCCGGGCACCCGCGGGTGCGGGAGCCCTTGGGAGTTTCATCTGGCGGTCAGGTCAGGTCCTTATAGCTGATTTCACGCGTGTCTGCACCTGGCCCGGCCTTTTCACGGCGCATGATCAGGCGGTTCAGTGCGTGGATATAGGCCTTGGCGGATGCCACGACCGTATCGGTATTCGCTGACTGACCGGTGGCGATCATGCCGTCCTCTTCCAGCCGAACCGATACGGTTGCCTGCGCATCAGTACCCTCGGTCACAGCATGGACCTGATACAGTTGCAGGCGGGCGGTGTTGGGATAGATTCGGCGAACGGCTTTGAAGGTGGCATCGACTGGACCGTCGCCATGTTCGGTCGCGACAATGTCCTTGCCATCCACTTCCAGCTCGACCGTCGATTCCGCCTGACCGCCGGTGCCGCAGGTGACTTTCATCGAAACCAACTGCAGGTGATCGTCGGCCTCATCATCCTGGCTCATCAACGCGATCAGGTCGTCGTCAAAAACCTCTTTCTTGCGGTCGGCCAGATCCTTGAACCGCACGAAGATGTCCTTGAGCTGATTGTCACCGACCTCATAACCGAGCGTTTCCAGCTTGTCGCGCAACGCAGCCCGGCCCGAGTGTTTGCCAAGCGGCAGAGAGGTGCCCGACAGGCCGATATCTTCAGGGCGCATGATCTCGAAATTCTCTCGGTTCTTCAGCATGCCGTCCTGATGGATCCCGCTTTCATGCGCAAAGGCATTCTTGCCGACGATGGCTTTGTTGAACTGAACCGGGAAGCCCGCAACCGTCGCAACCCGGCGCGAAATATGCATGATCTTGGTGGTATCAATGCCAGTGTGCCACGGCATGATGTCATTGCGGGTGCGCAGCGCCATCACAACTTCTTCCAGCGCAGTATTGCCCGCACGCTCGCCAAGGCCATTGATGGTGCATTCGATTTGACGCGCACCACCAGCGACAGCCGCCAGAGAGTTCGCCGTCGCCATGCCAAGATCGTTGTGGCAATGGGTGGCAAACACCACCTCATCCGCGCCCGGAACCGTTTCGATCAGGCGCTTGATCAGGTCAGCGGATTCGACAGGTGCCGTGTAACCGACAGTGTCGGGGATGTTGATCGTTGTGGCACCGGCCTTGATCGCGATCTCGATCACACGGCACAGATAATCCCACTCGGTCCGGGTCGCATCCATCGGCGACCACTGTACATTTTCGCACAGGTTGCGGGCGTGGCTGACGGTTTCGTGGATCTTGTCGGCCATCTCGTCCATGGTCAGGTTCGGAATGGCACGGTGCAGCGGCGAGGTGCCGATGAAAGTGTGGATGCGGTTCTTGCCAGCGTGTTTGATCGCCTCCCAGCAGCGGTCGATATCAGCGAAATTCGCACGGGCCAACCCACAGATGCGGCTGTTTTGTGATCGCTCGGCAATCTCGCTGACGGCTTTGAAGTCGCCTTCTGATGCGATCGGGAAACCGGCCTCGATGATGTCGACACCCATCTCGTCCAGCAGTTCCGCGATTTCCAGCTTTTCGGCATGGGTCATGGTCGCGCCGGGGCTCTGCTCGCCGTCGCGCAAAGTGGTGTCAAAGATCAAGACGCGGTCTTGGTCGGTCACATTGGTCATGGGATTCTCTTTCTTCTTCTGTCCTAAAGCCTATGGCGCGCGGGCGTCCTCCTCTGAGCGGGCGCGCCGGGTGGCACGCTCAGAGGCGGATTAGGATCAGTAGGCCACGCAGAGACGCACCGCAGGGGGCGGTGTCGGCAACAAGGATATCTGCGCGGTTGATCATGGGGTTGAGCTTATACAGCGCATGCGGGGAATGAAAAGTAGGAATTTCATGCAGACGTCAAAACCTGCACGAACCGTGACGGTTGATTGCCGAGTGAAGACCGCTAGTTGATCCGGAATGGAGAAAGCTCTCATCATAGGTGCCTCGGGTGGTATCGGTGCCGCGCTGCAAAGGCTGTTGACCATGCAATCCGTAGACGTAACCACCTTGTCGCGTTCTGCAGATGGTTTCGACCTCACGAATGTCGAAGCTGTCGGCCCGGCTCTGGAAGCATTGCAATGCCCGTTTGACATGATCTTCATTGCGACGGGTGCTTTGGAAATCAATGGTGCACAGCCGGAGAAGTCCATCAGATCAATTTCAGCGCAGGCAATGATGGACCAGTTTGCCCTGAATGCGGTTGGTCCGGCCCTTGTGCTGTCACACGCTGCGCGGCTGCTACCACGGGGTAGGCGATCTGTCGTGGCGGTGTTGTCCGCCCGCGTCGGATCAATCGGAGATAATCAGCTGGGGGGATGGATCAGCTATCGGGCCTCAAAAGCTGCGGCCAATCAGATTGTGCGCACATCCGCGATTGAGCTGGCCCGCACCCACAAACAGGCGATCTGTGTGGCTCTGCATCCGGGCACAGTGCGTACAGAATTCACGCGCAAATATGTTGGGCGACACCCGACCGTTGAATCGGATGAAGCCGCGCGAAACCTGCTGAGCGTCGCCAGGGCGCTTGTGCCCGCAGACACTGGCGGGTTCTTCGACTGGGCTGGAAAACCTGTGCCGTGGTGAGACCCGCTAACCGTCAGAGGCAGGGCTGGTTGCCGTTGTCGCGCTGTCGTCTGCCGGAGCACTCTCCTGCGGTTCGCTGGTGTTTTCACCCGGCAGAACACCGTTTTCCCAGACGCCGGTTTCTTCTTTGCCGTCAGCATAGCGCATCGTGCCGTCACCGTGGCGTTTGTTGTCCAAAAACCCACCTTCGTACACGTCACCAGTCGCATAGGTGGCGGTTCCGGTGCCGCTGATCTTCCCCTCGACCCAACCGCCTGTATAGGTGAAGCCGCGCGGTGTGGTTATCGATCCTTGCCCGTGGCGCTGCCCATCTTTGAAATCGCCCTTGTAGGTCGTTCCGTCCGGGAAGCTGGCTGTGCCCTCGCCCTGGCGCGCACCGTCGACCCAATCGCCTTCATATTTGTACCCGTTTGCAAATGTCAGAACACCGGTGCCGTGGTTCAGACCGTTCTTGAACTGCCCATCGTAGATGGCGCCGTTCGGGTAAGTGGCCTTGCCCTGACCCTCGAAGACGCCGGCGATCCAGTCGCCGTCGTAAATCAGGCCATCAGGATAGGTGTGCATTCCTTTGCCATGGGGCAGGTCTGCACTGAAATCACCGACATAGGTCGAACCGTCAGGATAGGTCAGCTCTCCGAGGCCCTCAATCTGGCCGTCTTTCCATTCACCAGTATAGTCAAACCCGTCCGTGCCCAAAAAACGGCCTTTGCCGTGGCGGCGATCATCGTGATAGTCACCTTCGTAAATGGCGCCACTGGCATAGGTTGCCTTGCCCTTGCCTTGTCGGCGCCCATCAAAGAAGTCGCCTTCATACAAATCGCCATTGGCTTGCAGTAGACGGCCTTTTCCGGTCATGCGATTTTCGGACCAGTCACCCGTATAACTCATACCTTCCGGCCGCGTCAGGCTACCTGTGCCATGACGCTTGCCGTCTTTGATATCGCCCTCATACACGTTGCCTTTGGCTGAGGTTATCTTGCCTTTGCCCTGCTTGACCCCGTCGACCCAGTCGCCCTCGTACACCTCTCCGGTCGGGTCGGTCAGAGTGCCTTTGCCGTGGTGCCGGGCATTCTTGAACCCACCTTCGTATTTCGCTCCGTTGGCATAGACGGCGACTCCTTGGCCGTTGAACGAGCCATCGGCCCATTCCCCTTCATAGCTGCCACCATCAGCATAGATGATCGTTCCGAACCCTTCGGGTTGACCGTTGGCAAAGGCGCCCTGATAGATCGACCCGTTAGCATAGCGCGCGATACCCTGACCCTGAATTTCGCCTTCGATCCATTCGCCTTCGTATTCGAAACCATCTGGCAACTGGTAGGTGCCGGTTCCGTGCCGCAGGCCATTTAGGAACGTGCCTTCGTATACGCCGCCCACTTCGTCATCGGCCACGACTACCTGATCGTTCTGCGCGAAGGCGGTCAGCGCTGACAGGGTCAATGCAACTGCGGCGATTGAAGTGCGAAAAACGTTCATGTTTGGTCCTGTCTGCGGGAGCATCGTGCTTTTGCGCAAAACTAGGATACCGACGCAGGCAGGGCAACGGCTTTTGCCTTATTGGTCTTTCACTCGCGGTGCGATCTGGTAAATGGCAATAGGACAGACGAGGGCAAGAGGGCAGTATGGCCGACCGTTTCCGTATCACTCTGGCGCAACTCAATCCCATTGTCGGGGATTTGGAAGGCAATGCGGCCAAGGCTTTTTCTGCGTGGGAGCAGGCGCGCGAGGCTGGTGCCCAACTTGTTGCTTTCCCCGAGATGTTCATCACCGGCTATAATACGCAGGACCTTGTGATCAAGCCCGCGTTCTACAAAGCCGCAATGAAAGCTGTTGAGGCGCTTGCGGAACGTTGCGCCGATGGACCTGCGATTGCGATCGGTGGGCCGTGGTTCGAAGATGACCGGCTGTATAACGCCTATCTCATCCTCAAGAACGGCAGGATCAGCAGTAAAGTGCTGAAACATCACCTGCCGAATGAGACAGTCTTTGACGAAGTGCGCCTGTATGATTCCGGCCCGCTGGGCGGTCCCTATTCGATTGGCAACTCTCGGATCGGCAGCCCAATCTGCGAGGACAGCTGGCATCCGGATGTTGCCGAGACGCTGGAGGAGACAGGAGCCGAGTTTCTGCTGATCCCCAACGGCTCGCCTTATTTCCGAAACAAATATGATGTGCGCCTGAACCATATGGTGGCGCGCGTGGTTGAGACCGGATTGCCGCTGATTTACCTGAACATGGTCGGAGGGCAGGACGATCAGGTCTTTGACGGGGCGACCTTCGGGTTGAATCCAGGCGGAGAACTGGCATTCCGAATGCCTGTGTTCGACGAAGCGATAGCGCATGTGGATCTTGAACGCGGCGATGCAGGTTGGCGCATAATTCCGGACGAGATTGTGCCGCAGCCAGATGCGTGGGAGCAGGACTATCGCGCGATGGTCCAGGCTCTGCGTGATTACATGGCCAAAACCGGGTTCAAAAAGGGTGTTCTGGGTCTCTCTGGCGGCGTTGATTCAGCCCTTGTCGCGGCAATAGCGGTGGATGCGATTGGCGCTGAAAATGTTCGCTGCGTGATGTTGCCGTCGGAATATACCAGCCAGGATTCTTTGGATGATGCCGAAGCGGTGGCTAAGTCGTTGGGTGTTCACTATGATTTCGTCCCTATTGCACAGGGGCGCGCGGCGATCACGGATACGCTTGCCCCATTGTTTGCCGGGCGAGACGAAGATCTGACCGAAGAAAACATCCAGTCCCGCCTGCGGGGGCTGTTGCTGATGGCCCTGTCGAACAAGTTCGGCGAGATGCTGCTGACCACAGGCAACAAATCCGAAGTCGCCGTTGGATATGCCACGATCTATGGGGATATGAACGGTGGTTATAATCCAATCAAAGACCTGTACAAAACCCGCGTGTTCGAGACTTGCCGCTGGCGCAATGCCAATCATCGCGGCTGGATGAAAGGCCCTGAGGGTGAAGTCATCCGACCCTCGGTCATCGACAAACCTCCTAGTGCCGAGTTGCGCGAAGACCAGAAGGACAGTGACAGCCTGCCGGATTATCCGGTTCTGGACGCCATTCTGGATATATTGGTTGATCAGGATGGGTCGATCGCGGATTGCGTGGCCGCCGGGTTCGAAGAAGCCGTTGCGCGCCGGATCGAACATTTGGTCTATATCAGCGAATATAAACGGTTTCAGTCCGCCCCGGGGACACGTTTGACCAAGCGGGCATTCTGGCTGGATCGCAGGTATCCTATCGTGAATCGTTGGCGCGACAGGACCTGACGCCTTACAGGAATCACCATTTTGACGCGAAAACTGTTTCCATTTTATGGGCAATAACCGCTTGCTTCTGGAACTGTTTTTATTTTTGAGTGCAGTGGCTTAGATTCTCTTGGGCGTATCCGAGCTCCACTTGATACCCGGTCTTTTTTTTGCCACATTTTAGCTTGATTGTTGCCCCATGTGGGGCGGATGCGACGCATTGTGGGAAATAGGTGTTAATGAGCTTTCCCTTCGGTCTTTAGCGACGCGTCCGAAATTGGATGTCTGAGTTAACGATTTGGTGCCATTATGTACGATGAATACGATAAACCGCTTCATTCACCGCCAAAATGGCGGTCTATGCAATCCGAAGGTCGGTCTCTGGATGAGGCAAAGGTAGATGCTGCCATTGCCAATTTGTTGAATGAAGAGGTGCCCAAAGAGGAATCCACGACGGTGGGCCCCGGCGCGCAGTTTCTGGTAACAGAAGCCGAGGTGCCGGAAGGCGGTATCGCTACCTCTTTGCGTCAGAAACTGGCTGAATTGTGCGGCGCGGCCTGAAGTTTTCAAAATCCTGAATTAGATGCGCTGGCTTGCCACGTTGGCCGAATGGTCACAGGCCTGAGCAATAGTCATTGACGCAAAGTTTCTTCTGTTGCGTCTGTCGTGATCCCGCGCCTTCATTGCGGTCCGTGCAATGAATTATGAGCGGTTGATGCCTGGCCCCAAGCCTAATGCTGTTGAACCCGATCTAAAGCTGCCAAAAGCCGTTGATGTTGTTGTCATTGGTGGAGGAATTATTGGGGCATCAACCGCCCTCGAACTGTCAGAGCGGGGAATGTCTGTCCTTCTGTGCGAAAAGGGACAAATTGCCTCCGAGCAGAGTTCACGGAACTGGGGATGGGTGCGTTTGGGTATGCGCGATCCTCGGGAAATCCCGCTGATGCAGGAATCACAGCGTATCTGGGCGCAGCTCGATCAACGCACCGGGCGCAAGACAGGTTTCACACAGGCCGGTATCCTGTTCGGCGCCTCTGGCAAGCGGGAACAGGGCAATCTTGAACGCTGGCTTCGCCATGTGGAGGGGTTGAATACTGGTGCAAGGATGGTGTCCGGGGCTCTGTTGGCGGAACTAATGCCAGACCATCGGACGGGGTTGAATTGCGCATTGTTTATGCCGCAAGACGGTAGAGCGGAACCGCAATGGGCTGCACCCGCAATCGCCGAAGCTGCACGTGACCGGGGGGCCCTGTTGATGACCAACTGTGCAGTGCGCAGTCTGGATACAGAGGCGGACCGTGTCGTCGGTGTCTTCACAGAACGCGGTCGCGTGGCCTGCGGCAATGTCGTACTGGCGGGCGGAGCGTGGTCGCGCTTGTTTGCAGGGAATGCCGGAGTTGATTTTCCACAACTGAAGGTGCTGAACACCGTATTCCGAACCTCTCCGGTTTCCGGCCCTGAGGCCGCCTTGTGGTCGGACGATTTTGCAATACGCAAGCGGGACGACGGAGGGTATACGATTGCGTCCGGGCACGAAAACACCGTCGATATCGTGCCGGATAGCCTTCGTCTGGCGTGGCAATTTCTTCCTGCGTTTCGTCAGGAGTGGCGGTCGCTGCGGTTTCGGGTGTCGAAGCGGTGGGCCGAAGAGGCGCGACAAGATCGGAGGTGGTTGCCCACGGATGTGACACCGTTCGAACTTTGTCGCACTCTGGATCCCGAACCATCGCGCCGGGCGTTGCGGCGGGCTTGGAAAAGCGCAATCACTGGCATTCCCGCGCTAAAGCAGGCTGAAATCGTTCAAAGCTGGGCAGGGATGATTGATGTAACGCCGGATGCGATCCCGATCATCTCGCACGTGGACCACAGGCCCGGCCTGTTCATCGCTACGGGTTTCTCGGGTCATGGGTTCGGAATCGGGCCCGGTGCCGGGCGGCTGATGGCTGATCTGGTCTCGGGCAATGTCCCCTGTGTTAATCCGGCCGTTTTCCGCCTGTCCCGCTTTGCGGACGGGTCGAAAATTCGGCCGGACCCGGGGTATTAGACGTTAACCCATCATCTGATAGCTGACCGGGACAAATCGGAACCCATCGCCGCGCGCCTCGACGTAACCGGCTGCGGGGAAGGGCATGTGATATCCGATCATCGGAACTTTGTCTGCCGCCAGCATCCCCAGCACATTGCGGCGTGAAGCGGTGGCTGCGGCTTTGTCCATGTCGAACTTTACCTCCCACTCGGGACGAGCAAAAGACCACACATAGTGATTGGCCAGATCGGCCGTTAGAACCAGGCGTTGGCCATTGCTTTCCAGATGAAAGACTGTGTGTCCGGGTGTATGCCCGTGCGCTGAAACGGCCGTTATTCCGGAAAGAACTTCGCCATTATCCCCGACAAAGGTCATCTTTTCGGCCAACGGAGTAACTTTCGCGGCGACTAGATCACCAACCCGATTGCCAGAATCCTGAGCGGCCCAAAAGTCATATTCGGTCGATGCGGTGACATAGCGCGCGTTCGGGAAAGTCGGCGCGTCATTTGTGGTCATGCCGCCAATATGGTCAGGGTGCATATGGGTGATGACGACGACGTCGATTTGATCCGGGTTCACGCCTGCATCTGCCAATGCCGCCTGAATGCCGCCTTGCCCAAGGCCAGTATCAAACAGCACAAGTTCAGATCCGGTATTGACCAGCGTTGGTGTGAAAAAGAACTGGGCTTTATCGGCAGGAATAAAATTCTGGGCCGATACGTTTGCAAATTCCTCATCCGTGGCGCCGCCGCCGAAAATCTCTTTGGCGCCATCGCGCGGCAGGCTGCCATCCAGCAGAGTTGTTACGGTGAAATCGCCCAGCTGGAACGATTTCGCGATGGTTGAATTCGCTTTGGTATCGCTTGCTGCAGCCAGGATGGGGGTAGCAGCTGATGCAAAAGGCAAGGCTGCCGCCGCGCCCAGTGCGGCCCTACGAGTTAGTGTAACGGTCATTTTGAGATCTCCCTGTGTGTGCCAGCACTTTGAAGATAGGGTATCGCCCGAGGATTGCCACCTGACGTTGGCGTGAACCGGTGCGGTGGCTGGACAATTTGCCCATCCTGTGAGAAGAGCCGCGCCAACAGGAGACTCCTATGACAACCACCCGTTTCGCCCCGTCACCCACCGGTTACATCCATGTGGGCAACCTGCGCACAGCGCTGATGAACTACCTGATTGCCCGCAAGGCTGGCGGCACGTTCATCCTGCGTATCGACGACACAGACCCCGAGCGATCGAAGGAAGAATATGTCGATGCCATCAAGCAGGACCTCGAGTGGCTGGGCCTGCATTGGGACCGGGTCGAACGACAGTCCGAGCGTCTGGACCGCTATGCCGAGGCAGCCGCCAAGCTGCGCGAGATGGGCCGGTTCTATGAGGCTTTCGAAACCCCGACCGAGCTAGACCTCAAGCGCAAGAAGCAGCTGAATATGGGCAAGCCGCCGGTTTATGACCGCGCAGCATTGAACCTTAACGACGCCGAGAAAGACGCGCTGCGGGCAGAACGTGGCAACGGAGTCTGGCGCTTTAGGCTGGATCATGAACGGATCGAGTGGACCGACGGCATTCTGGGCGATATTTCGATTGATGCGGCCTCGGTCTCTGACCCGGTTCTGATCCGGGGCGACGGTCAAGTTCTGTACACGATTGCGTCGGTGGTCGATGATACCGAAATGGGTGTGACCGATGTGGTGCGTGGCTCGGACCATGTGACCAATACCGCGACGCAGATTCAGATCATCCAAGCGCTGGGTGGTACTTGCCCGCGTTTTGCACATCATTCTCTGCTGACCGGCCCCCAGGGCGAGGCGCTGTCTAAGCGACTGGGCACGCTGGCTCTGCGTGATCTGCGCGAGCAGGGCGTACAGCCGTTAGCATTGCTCAGCTTGATGGCGCGTCTGGGCTCATCCGACCCGGTTGAGTTGCGGACAGAGATGGCCGAGCTGATCGATGGATTTGACATTGGTCGTTTTGGTGCCGCACCGACCAAGTTTGACGTTCAGGACCTGTTTCCGTTGACGGCAAAACACCTGCAATCTTTGTCATTGGCCGACGTTGCGGATGCTGTGGCAGATGCGGGCGTACCGGCCGAACTGGCCGAACCGTTCTGGGCCATGGCCCGCGAGAACATCACCACTCTGGCAGACCTGAAAGGGTGGTGGGAGCTGTGCCGTAACGGTGCCGAACCTCTGATTGCCGATGAAGACCGAGAGTTCATCACCGAGGCCGTGGCGTTGTTGCCAGAAGGCCCGTTCGACGGCGAGACATGGGGGCAGTGGACCAGCGCGGTGAAAGACGCGACAGGCCGCAAGGGCAAGAGTCTGTTCATGCCTTTACGCAAGGCACTGACAGGGATGGAGCGCGGCCCCGAGATGGCAACCCTGTTGCCCCTTTTGCAGGTGATCCGCGCGCGCGGCTGATCTTAGTGCCTTAGATTGTGATAAGACGTGGTCTCCTGGCCGCGCCTTTTTTCTATAAGGTCTTTACGATCTGGGCTGCTATTCGCTTCAGCCGATCATCCACAAAACAAGTCTCATCCGGTTTCAATGCCTGGTGGCGCGGATACCGCGGCTCTGCCCGGTCATTCAGGATCGGGGCGTCCCAGCCATCAGTGGTGGCAAAAAAGCGATCGGCGCCCTCGGACCCGAACGCACGCAAATAGCCTTGCACAACCACGTCGATATAGCTCATCAGCAGGGGGTGGCGCCGGCTGGCCGCGGATTGACGGTCATCAGGTACGGCATAAACAGCGATCTCAACCTCGTGTGGCAGAGAATGGGTGACGGCCTTAGTCGCTGGAACGCGGTCGTAGGCCCACTCACGTTGATCCAGCGCGTCCCAGTCATTGCCTGGGACATGGGCAATCATGCCGTCGATTTCAGAAGTGGGATCCGGAATGGCGGTCAAGAAAGCGACCGGGCGCAAATCGGTATGCCGCCAGGCCCGCCGCCATCCCTTCAACTGCGCGGGATGCGGGTCGGGGAAATCGTGGGTCGCGAGATTCACGAGGCTGCCGTAGCCAAAGAAATAGGGGTCTGCCATGCGGGATCACTTCTGACCGGGAATTGATGTATGTCAAACCGCTTTTTTGCCCAACATGCAATAAGGCAGCATGTTGAACTTAGGGAGGCAAACATGCGGATAACCAAGCGGACAAATATTGCTGTGCGCCTACTGATGTATTGTGCAGCAAATCCAGACAGGTTGGTGACCAAATCCGAGATCGCAAAGACCTGCAATATCTCGGAAAACCACTTGGCGCAGGTGATCAACCAACTCAGCCAGTTAGATTATCTGAGCACTCATCGCGGTCGCAATGGTGGTATGGTACTCGCTAGATCTGCTGATCAGATACGGATCGGTTCGGTTTTTCGACATATCGAGGGCGACTTGCCGATTGCCGAGTGCTTTGCGGATGCCGACAATACATGCCCGCTCACCAACGCCTGCCGGCTGCGCCTTGCGCTGCGGGACGCGGCCGAGGTCTTTTATGCCTCGCTGGACGAAATCACGCTGGATTCGCTGGTGTGTGACAATGCAAATCTGCTGACGATTTTGCAGCCCGTCGCCTGCGTCCGATAAACTCAGTCGCTGGCGCGCAAGATGCGCGCCGGGCGAACGGCAAGGGGTTTCAAGGCAAAGATCAACCCCGCGCCCAGAGTGACGATGATCCCGGCCAATACGATGCCGATGGCAGATGGCCAGATGACGTCAAAGCTGGTGTCGAAAATATATGTCGCAACCGCCCAGCCGCCGAGGATGCCCACCATCAGGGCTACAATTCCAGCGGCAGACCCCAGCAGAACAGCCCGAAGGGCAAAGCTGATCAATATGCGCCGCCGGTCGGCGCCGATGGTTTTCAGGACTGCGGCCTCGTACCGCCGGGCGGGTTCACCCGCTGCCGCGGCGCCGATCAGAACCAGAAAGCCGGTTAGCAGCGATACACCAGCCCCATAAGACGTCGCAGCGGCCAACCCGGCCAGCAGACCCGAGACCCGGTCAATCGCATCGCGGACACGGATTGCAGTGATATTGGGGAATTTACCCGCCAGATCACGAAGGATCGCGGCTTCGGCCTGCTCTTCGGCATAGACGGTGGCAATGAAGCTATGCGGTGCGCCGGCCAGGGCCGACGGGTTCATGGACATGATGAAACCCATCCCGGCGGTCGAGAAATCCACCTCGCGCAACGAGGTGAGCTCTGCGGTGATGTCGCGCCCCAATATGTTGATGGTCAGTTGGTCACCCAGCTTCAGGCCCATCTCTTCGGCCTCTTCAGCGGCAAAGCTGACCTGAGGCGTTCCGGAATAGTCTTCGGACCACCATTCCCCGGCGGTGACCCGTGCGTTCGAGGGCGGGGCGTCGGAATAGGTGACCCCGCGGTCGCCTTCCAGTACCCAGTGGTCCCCGGCGACCTCAATCGCGGGCTGCCCGTTAATCTGCGTGATGATCCCGCGCAGCATGGGCGCGCTTTGGATCCGGCTTACGGCAGGGTCGTTTTCCAGCCGTTCGGTAAAGCCAGGCATCTGCTCTTTCTGGATATCGACGAAGAAATAAGAAGGGGCGACATCGGGCAGGTTTCCTGAAATCGCGTTTCGCAGCGTGCCGTCGATCTGCCCGACTGCGGCCAGAACCGACAGGCCCAGCCCCAGCGACAGGACAACCGATGCGGCTCCTTCGCGTGGGTCGGAAATGGCTGACATGGCCCATCGCAGGGGCGGATTCCCTCGGGCGGGTTTTGTGGTCAAGCGTGCCAGTTTGCGGATTGCCAGCGCCGCCACCGAAAGCAGAACCAACGCTCCGGCCAACCCGCCGCTGGTCCAAAGGGTCAGGCGCGCCGATCCGCTGAAAAAGGCAGCTGCGCCGATCAGCGCCGCAAGCCCGATGCCCGTCGCTAGGATGTATTTTGCACGGGGCAGGAAGCGCGCCGAAGACAGCGCATCGCGAAACAGGGTCGCTGCGCGGACTTCTTCAGTACGGGCAAGGGGCCAGAGCGTGAATAAAAAGGCGGTGAGCACGCCGTAAAGCGCGGCTTCAGCCAGAGGCTGCGGATAGAACGAGAACACTGCGGGCACAGGCAGGCGAGTTTCGATCAGCGGCGCGAGCAGCAGAGGCACCGATCCACCCAATATGATGCCCAGAAAAATGCCGATGCCAGAGAGAATACCGATCTGGATCAGATAAGTCTGAAACACGGTCGCCCGATCGGCACCCAAAGTACGCAAGGTAGCAATGGTTTCAGTCTTTTGCGCCAGATAGGCGCGCACCGCTGCAGATACGCCGATGCCGCCAACAGCCAGCCCGGATAGTCCAACCAGAACCAGAAAAGCGCTGAGCCGGGCAACAAATTCTGAAATGCCGGGGGCACCGTTCCGTGCATCGGTCCACCGCATTCCGCTGCCTTCAAGGGCTTCGCTTGCCTGCGCCGAAAGAGCTGTAAGATCAGACCCCGGCGGCAGATCCAGACGGTATTTGGTGGAAAACAGAGTACCCGGTGCCAATAATCCGGAATTCAGCAAGTCCTGTGTGCGGATCAGCGTGCGCGGACCCAATCCAAACCCGTCTGCCGCCCCGTCCGGTTCGTGGATCAGGGCTGCCATCAGGACAAATTCCTGAGTTCCAAGTGAAAACCGATCCCCAACCGATAGCTGAAGCCGGTCGATCAGAGCAGGAGCCATTACGGCACCGGGCGCCCCTTGCTGGCCTGTAAAGGCGTCACGCAGGGGCATCTGAGGCTCTAGTATTGGCTTGCCCAACAATGGATAGGAGTCGTCAACGGATTTGACCTGCGTAAGCGCCCGCTGTGGGTCACTATTCTGCTGCGCGACTGCCATTGACCGAAAATCGACGACTTCGGAGATGGCTAAGGCCGCGTCGTTCATCCATGCACGCTCAGCCTCATCCGCAAAGCGATAGGTGAATTCCAGCTGTGCATCCCCGCCCAGCAGAGCCGCGCCTTCTTGCGTCAGTCCGGTTTGGATGGCGTGGCGGACCGAACCCACAGCGGCAATGGCAGCGACCCCAAGTGCAAGACAAGCCAGAAACACCCGAAAACCGCGCAGACCTCCGCGCAGTTCCCGCCGCGCCAGCCGCCCGGCCATCCGCAGGCTCATTCGGCAGCCTCTTGCCTTGTGTCATCGGCAATCCTTCCATCGCGCAGCCGAACAACACGGTCACATCTGCGCGCAAGGCTGTGGCTATGGGTCACCAGAACCAAAGTAGCACCATGCCTGTCGCGCAGGCCAAGCAGCAGGTCAATGATGGCGGCTCCGTTTGTTTCGTCCAGATTGCCGGTAGGCTCATCCGCCAGCAGGATCTGTGGTCGCGGGGCAGAGGCACGGGCGAGCGCGACGCGCTGCTGCTCTCCTCCGGAGAGCTGCGCCGGATAATGGTCGCGTCGATGCGTCAGCCCTACGGACTCCAATTCGGCTTCGGCCCGTTGAAAGGCATCTTTGTGACCGGCCAACTCCAGCGGTGTGGCCACGTTCTCAAGGGCAGTCATCGTGGGGATCAGGTGGAAATTCTGAAATACAACGCCCATGCTGTTGCGTCGGAATCGCGCGAGCTCGTCTTCGTTCATGCGGGTCAGACTTTGCCCGAGTGCGGTTACCTGGCCGCCCGTCGCCTGTTCCAGCCCGCCCATCAGCATTAGTAACGACGATTTTCCTGACCCGGACGGCCCAATCAGACCCAGTGTCTCGCCCTTGTGTACGGAAAGCGTGATGTCGTGCAGGATATCTACCTGACCGGCATTGCCATCCAGCGATAAAGCGGCATTTTCAAGCGATAGAACAGTTGCGATCATGGGTTGGTCCGAACCGAGGTAATCAAATGGGATATGGAGCAGTAGAGATGTTGCGCAAGGCTTTGATGCCGGTGCTTATCACGTGTTGCGGCTTTGCGGCCACAGCAGAAACCGTAGTGATTGCCGCTCTCGGGGATTCTTTGACTCAAGGGTACGGCCTGCCCGAGCAAGACGGATTTGTCCCGCAGCTGGGTCGTTGGTTGAAGGAACAAGGGGCGGATGTGCGCCTGATCAATGCGGGTGTATCCGGGGACACCACCGCCGGAGGGGCGGCACGTGTAGACTGGACACTGACGCCCGACGTGGATGGGATGATCGTCGCATTGGGTGGGAACGATCTGTTGCGAGGGCTTGATCCGGCAGTTGCACGCGCAAATCTTGAGACGATCCTGAAAGCAGCAGATGGCGCTGAGGTCGCCGTGTTGTTGGTCGGGATGCAGGCGCCGGGGAATTATGGCCCAGATTATAAAGCCGCATTTGATGCGATCTACCCCGATCTGGCGGATCGATATCAGACTGGATATGCGCCAAGTTTTTTCACAGGTTTGACTGCGGCAGGAAACCCCGAAGAAGTACGGGAATACATGCAGGCAGATGGCATCCATCCCAACGCCAGTGGTGTGGCCCTCATCGTTGACGACCTTGGACCAAAGGTTTTGGAACTTGTGAAATCAGCAGAAGATTGATCAGACGACCGTCACAACTGTTCCAATTGGCACCCGCTGGTACAGGTCGATGACATGCGTGTTCAGCATGCGTATACATCCGTTCGAGGCCGCACGGCCTATGGTCTGCGGCTGAGTGGTCCCGTGAATTCGGAAATAAGTGTCAACGCCGTTCTGGAACAGATAAAGCGCCCGTGCACCTAACGGATTGCCGTCACCGCCAGGCTGCACATAGTCGTTATCCTTGAAACGAGCATATGTAATTGGCTCACGCTCGATCATTTCATTGGTGGGGCGCCAGGTGGGCCATTCCTTTTTGACGTCTATGGTCGCTGTTCCGGTGAACTCCAGCCCGGCTTTGCCCACCCCGCACCCGTAACGGATTGCCTTGCGAGGTTCTGTTACGAAGTACAGATAGAACGAGCGTGGAACCACCAGAAGCTGGCCTGGCAGGAATTGCTTTTTGATTCGAACAAATTGAGGAGTGGGGTCGTATTCGACGGCTTTCTTTGCCGACGCGGCGGTCGAAACAAGGCTTGCTGCTGCTGTTGCAGTCAGGAATGTACGGCGTGTCAACATATCAGCTCTCTTCAATACAACAGAAAAATCATGACCATAGTGTCCGGATGATATCCGATCCGGTCAATCGTCGGGGAAGAGTAACTGAATTGTGATGTAATCGCCGGGACACACTTTTACAGGTGGTCGCTCAGGCGCAAATAGAAAAGGGCAGAGGAAAACCCTGCCCTTACAGCGGCTTACGCCAGCTGGATGTCGTCGGCGCTTTCGCGACCGTCACGACCCGAGCGCAGCTCGTACGTGACTTTCTGGTTGTCGGCCAGACCGGTCAGGCCCGAGCGTTCGACAGCCGAGATGTGTACAAAGATGTCTTTGCCGCCATCTTCGGGTGCAATAAAGCCGTAGCCTTTGGTGGTGTTGAACCATTTTACGGTGCCTGAAGGCATATCCGTGTTCTCCTTATCTGGTGCTGCCCACGGAGTTGCGGCAGCCTGGCGTCGTCGTCTGTATCGATAGACTGAACGCCGTAGAAGGAGACAGTGGGTCGAAATAGAAAAACGTAAGCACTCTGATTATGCCAGTTCAGACGAGATGTGACAAGCCGGATTTGCAATCCTGAACGGCTGAAACTAGCGCCAGGCATCAGGATCTACGCATCAGAATATCCTGAAACAATCTATACAATGTATGTGGTTAGACTGAATTTTTTGGATTCGCGAGCGCCCGGAAGAACGTCACGCGCCAGACCGTCCGAGGATCACTTTGCGAGCGGCAATTTGCCCACGATCTCGTTCATTTCGGGCGAGGCCACAAAACATCTGGGAAGCTGGGAAATCACTTCGTCAATCGGATCGTAGATTTGGCTCGCGGCCTTTCGCAGATCTTCCGGAATATCTTTTTCAGCCCGTTCACGCCGCGGAGCCGGTACAAATTTCAATCCGGTAAATTCAGAGATTTCGTCCTGATATTCCCACAACGCATCGTAGTGAACGCACAATACCGGGATGTCGTCATAAGTGACCCATTCCTTGATCTGCCGTGCCTGTTGCAGCACATCACGTTCGAAAAGCTCGTCATATGTGCCCGTCGCATGCAGATTGTAGAAGTGCTTTTTTATCCACTCAGGGCCATAGCCTTCCATCGCTGTGTAGACTGAAAAGGTAGAGTCCTTTGTCGAGCCAAAGCAAAAGACGACTCGGGTATCTTTTGACCAGTTTGACAAAACCTGCGGAAAATCATGCGTCTTGTAAAGAAACGGCGCCTGGAAGGTGGCGTCGTCCAACCGAGACACGAAACTGGCCTGACCCGAGAGGTTTGGGTCCAGCCTTTCCAGTGCATCGCGCAGCGCATGGTAGGTCATGGTACTGCCCGACCGGCCATTGCTTGCGACGATCACACAGTAATCTGTCTTTTACATTTGCCGGATGCGCTTGCGCAGCGGCGCGCTGATTTTCAGCGCGCTACGTTGCCATTTTTCCAACCGTCTTTTGAGCTTCCGTCTCATCGCGCAAACTTCTTATGCTTCAACCGCTTCGGCTCCAGCGCGTCTGGTCCCAGACGGCGTTTCTTGTCCTCTTCGTAATCCTCGAAGTTGCCCTCGAACCATTCGACATGGGCATCACCCTCAAACGCCAGGATATGCGTGCAGATCCGGTCGAGGAAGAAGCGGTCGTGGCTGATGACCACGGCGCAGCCGGCGAAATCGACCAGCGCGTCTTCCAGCGCGCGCAGGGTTTCGACGTCCAAATCGTTGGTCGGTTCATCGAGCAGCAGGACGTTGCCGCCCTCTTTCAGTAGGCGGGCCATGTGGACTCGGTTGCGCTCGCCCCCTGACAGCAGAGAGACCTTTTTCTGCTGGTCGCCGCCCTTGAAGTTGAAGGAGGAGCAATAGGCGCGGGAATTGACCTGTGCGTCACCCAGTTGGATGATCTCGGCGCCGCCGGTGATCGCCTCCCAGACGGTGTCGTTGTCCTTCAGGTCATCGCGGGACTGGTCGACATAGGACAGTTCAACCGTGTCGCCAAGCGTGATGGTGCCTGCGTCGGGTTGCTCTTGACTAGTAAGCATCTTGAACAGGGTCGATTTACCGGCGCCGTTGGGCCCGATGACGCCGACAATACCGCCGGGGGGCAGGGTAAAGTCGAGGTTCTCGATCAGTTGCTTATCGCCCATGTGTTTGGACAGGCCTTCGACCTCGATCACCTTACCACCAAGGCGCTGGCCGTTGGGGATGACGATCTGTGCGCGGGTCAGCTTTTCGCGCTCGGACTGTTCCGCCAAATCATTATAGGCGTTGATCCGGGCCTTGGATTTGGCCTGACGGGCCTTTTGACCCTGACGCATCCAGTCCAACTCGCGCTGCAGAGTCTTTTGCTTGGATTTGTCCTCGCGGGCTTCCTGCTCCAGCCTTTTGGCCTTTTGTTCCAGCCACGCGGAATAGTTGCCCTCGTAAGGCAGACCACGACCCCGGTCGAGTTCGAGGATCCAGCCGGTGATACTGTCGAGGAAATAGCGGTCGTGAGTGACGATCAGGATGGTGCCCTTGTAGTCGATCAGGTGCTGTTGCAGCCAGGCGATTGTTTCGGCATCCAGGTGGTTGGTCGGCTCGTCGAGCAGCAGCATGTCGGGCGCTTCGAGCAGCAATTTGCACAGCGCGACGCGGCGTTTTTCACCGCCTGAGAGGTTGGCGATATTGGCATCATCCGGCGGGCAGCGCAGGGCCTCCATGCTGACATCGATCTGGCTGTCGAGATCCCACAGGTTCTGGCTGTCGATCTCGTCCTGCAGCTTGGCCATCTCATCCGCGGTTTCGTCTGAGTAGTTCATCGCCAATTCGTTATAGCGGTCGAGGATCGCCTTTTTCTTGGCTACGCCCAGCATGACGTTTTCCCGGACGCTGAGGCTTTCGTCCAGCTTCGGCTCCTGCGGGAGATAACCGACTTTGGCGCCCTCGGCCGCCCAAGCCTCACCCGTGAAGTCTTTGTCGAGCCCCGCCATGATCTTCATCAGTGTCGATTTACCAGCACCGTTGACGCCGACGACACCGATTTTCACGCCGGGCAGGAAGCTCAGGTGGATGTTTTCAAAGCACTTCTTGCCACCGGGATAGGTCTTGGAGACACCCTGCATGTGGTAGACATATTGATAGGCGGCCATGGTGTGTCCTCTGGGTCGGGGAAATTGGGTTGGGCGGTGTGATAGCGAAACGTGGGCGCAGGGGCAATCAGGATCGCATCGCGGGTTTGATTTTGATTGCCTGATACGACGCGCTGTTTTCAAAAGGCGTTGCGTTGAGCTGGCTGGGGTACTAAGCGGTCGCGGAAGATAAATATGAATTGGCAAGCCAGAGTGACGACGCTGGATCGACTTAAAACGGGATTGGCGCTGCTCGCAGCGTTGGGCTTTGTCATTTTGGCAAGTCTGCATCTGACCCGTCCCGTATCTGCAGATTCCGAACCGATTCTGCTTGGCTTTGCCCCCGGTGACATTTGTGGAACCGGTCAACCGAACGGCGATCAAAGCAGGTGCCCGGTTTGCACCTTAGCTGAAAGTGGTGTCACCTTATGTGGCCCTCTCGTGCTTGCGTCCTTGTGCCCTGAGGGTGTGCCGCTTCTTATTCCAGTTCGGGTGGAGTTGGTGCCACGTGGCGCAACAACGGCATATTTTGCGCGTGGACCCCCTTGGATGGTGTGAAGCTTCAATCCGGGTTGACCCCGGACGAAACAGAACGTCAAACAAGGAAATACCTTATGAAACTGGTGAAACTTACATCGGCTGCGATGATCGTGGCTGCAATAGGGACGACTGCGCAAGCGCACGCAACTCTGGAGCAGCAGGAAGCTCAGGTGGGCAGCTTCTACAAGGGGGTGATGCGGGTCGGCCATGGCTGCGAGGGCGAGGCAACGCTAAAGCTGCGCATCGCCATCCCCGAAGGTGTGATTTCGGTCAAGCCGATGCCCAAACCCGGCTGGAAGCTCGAAACCGTCGCGGGTGATTATGCCAACAGCTACGACTACTATGGCACGACCCTGACATCGGGTGTGCAAGAGATTATCTGGACCGGCGAATTGTCGAATGATCATTACGATGAGTTTGTATTCCGGGCCAAGCTGGATGGATCGCTTGCGGCAGAGCAGATGCTGTTTTTCCCGACCATTCAGGAATGTGCCAACGGCAGCCACAATTGGGTGGAAATTCCGGCCGAAGGTCAGGATCCGCATGACTTGGATCATCCCGCGCCGGGCTTGTATCTGCAACCGGAGGGTAAGCATTCGCACTGACCCCGGAATGTTGATCTGATCTTAAGAGCGGCAGGCGTTGGTACTGCCGCTCTTGTATGGCGCGATCGGTGCCTGTAGCTCGGACAGGGATAAAGCGGGAAGACTGGCAATGGCGGATTTGAAGGCCTTGATTTCCGACTGGGCGCAGTCGGGTTGTGTCGAATGGATCGGATTGCGGCCTGCACGACGAGATGAGTTGCAGTTGGTTGAAACTGCGATGATTTCGGCCAACGGTCTCGATGGCGACCGAAGCCGTGCAGGCAAACGGGCCGTGACGCTGATCCAGCAGGAGCATTTAGCGGCGATTGGGTCTTATCTGGGGCAGGGGCCGGTTGCGCCTGAAATACTGCGGCGCAATTTGGTGGTGTCGGGGATCAATCTGGCGGCCCTAAAAGAGCGCGAGGTTCAGGTGGGGGAGGCTGTTTTGCGGTTCACAGTCATCTGCGCCCCTTGCAGCCGGATGGAGGAGGCGCTGAGCAAGGGGGGCTATTCTGCCGTGCGTGGGCATGGCGGGTGGTGTGCCGAGGTTGTTCGGCCCGGGCGGGTGCGGCTTGGTGATGCGGTACAGCCGATTGATTGACAACGCCCTTCAGTTCTGAACATCAGCAAGGGATGCAACGCAGTGACATTCCATATGTGCGGCCCGGGCAGGTCGTGGGGTTGTTCGGGGGGTCATTTGATCCGCCGCATAAGGGCCATGTGCATGTGACACTCGAGGCAATGAAGGCCTTTGGGCTGGATCGGGTGTGGTGGCTGGTCTCTCCGGGCAATCCGTTGAAAGAGCACGGGCCTGCGCCATTGGCGCGGCGGGTGAAGGCAGCGCAAGCTGTGATGCAGCATCCACGTGTCGAGGTGACGGATATCGAGGCCCAGACCGGCACGCGCGCCACGGCAAATACTGTCGCAGCCCTGAAAAAGCTTTATCCGCAGGTCAGGTTTGTCTGGCTGATGGGCGCGGATAACCTGGCGCAATTCCATAAGTGGCAGGATTGGCAGTCGATTATCGAAACCGTACCGGTTGGCGTTGTTGCCCGTCCCGGAGACCGCATCTCTGCACGTATGTCCCCTGCGGCGCGTCGCTATGCCGACTACCGGATTGACGGGCAGGCGCGGCATTTACTCGGCCGGGCACAGGCCCCGGCGTGGTGTTTTGTGAATGTGCCGATGCTGGATGTCAGTTCGACCCAGTTGCGCATTCAGGGGGATTGGGGCAACAAGGTGTTGCCTGAATAGCCCCTGTGGGCCCATAATTCGGATCTCAGGTTGTTTGCCTGTGATCTCTGGGATTTTAATTGACCCATGATTGATCGTTATTCGCGACGAGGATTTATTGCTGGGCTGGGCGCGGCCCTGATGCCTGTAGCCGTTATGGCTGAGGCACCGCTGACGTCACTGAGGCCTCAGCTTCGTAATGAGCCGATCGTAGGTGTTGAGCGCTTGGTCGATGCCGCGAACCTGCGCGGCGAGGTCGCCTTTGCCGTAGCGGACGCCAATACAGGCGTAGTGCTTGAGACCTATGGTGGCGACCGGAGCCTTCCTCCGGCGAGCGTTGGCAAGGCTCTGACCGCGCTCTATGCGCTGAATGTGCTGGGTGCCGATTACAGGTTTGAGACTGCATTGGTCGCCGAGGGGCCAATAGAAAACGGCATATTGAACGGCGATCTTGTTCTTGTTGGCGGTGGTGATCCATTGCTGGATACGGATGCGCTGGCCACGATGGCGGCAAACTTGCGCGAGGCCGGAATCACCGAGGTTCGCGGCGCGTTCAAAGTTTATGATGGCGCGTTGCCTTACGTGTTCAGCATTGATCCGGGGCAGCCAGATCATTTGGGGTACAGCCCTGCGATCAGCGGCATTTCTCTGAATTTCAATCGCGTGCATTTCGAGTGGAAAAAGCAGGGCGCCAGCTATGACGTGACCATGGATGCCCGAAGCACGCGCTATACCCCTGCAGTGGAAGTGGCGTCCATGAAGGTCGAGGGCCGCAACCTGCCGATCTATACCTACGAACCCAGCGCCCGTCAGGACCGGTGGACTGTTGCCAAAGGCGCGTTAGGTAGCGATGGGGCGCGGTGGCTGCCTGTCCGCAAGCCCGCGCTTTATGCAGGTGACGTTTTCAGAACATTGGCCCGATCCAACGGAATTGTGCTGGGGCGGACGCAGGTCACGCGGCAGATGCCGAATGGAACGCCTTTGGTCATTCATCAAAGCGACCCGCTCAAGAGCATATTGCAGGGCATGCTGAAATACTCGACCAACCTCACTGCCGAGATGGTAGGGCTCGCTGCCTCGAGGGCGCGCGGTACGCGACCGCAGACTTTGGCGGAGTCAGCCGCCGAGATGAACAGATGGGCCACAGAGACCTATGGTGTGACCGGGGTTGCGATGGTCGATCATTCAGGGCTTGGGGGCGATTCACGCGTAGCGCCCGAGGATTTGGTGGTCGCGCTGCTGGCGGCGCAGAAAGCCGGAGACCTCCGGCCTTTGCTGAAGAAATTTACCCTTGCCGACAGTCAGGGGCGGCCGGTCAAGGATCATCCGATCAGAGTGAATGCGAAAACCGGAACCCTGAACTTTGTCTCGGGCCTGGGCGGGTTCATAACCTCACCGGATGGGGCAGAGCTGGCCTTTGCGATATTCACGGCCGACATAGAGCATCGCGCAACGATCCCCCGAGCGTATCGTGAACGGCCCGAAGGCGGGCGGAGCTGGAATAACAGGTCGCGCAAATTGCAGCGCGCACTGATCGAAAGGTGGGGGAAGCTGGCCGGCAGCAGCTGATGTCAGGTCGTGTGCCGTGCCCGCGCGCCGCGCTCGATGGCAGCGGCATGCAAACGGTCGATGTCCAACTCGTAACGGATTTCCTCGAGCAGCCGCAATTCGGATTCTGCCAGCGTACCATCTGCAGCCGCAACATCACATGCAAGCGCATAGGAGGTTTCGTTCAGGCGTTCGGGCAGGTTGTCGCGGATCAGTCCAAACAGGGCATCCAGACCATCTTCTTGTTCAAACAGATCGAAGACGATTTGGGAAACGCGATACATCCGGTCGATGTCATATTCTGCAAAGACAGGCAGCATGTTGACCGCGCCCTCGATCTTGACCAACTCGGCGGTGCGGATGGTCTCATCTGATGCAGAGATCGCAACCATAATCGCCACGAGGCAATCTTGAGGAGACATCGGGTGTGGCACTTGGTTGGTCATAGGGGTGTCCTGATTGAACTGTTCTGATCCCGCACGATAGGTGGGGCAGGGAATAGGTTCAACGGATTTTGGAGCGATAGATCAAAGAATGGGCAAAGGGCCACGTGTTTTCGTCTGCCGCAGTACAAAATTGCTGCGAGTGTCGCGGACTAACCCCGATTTCAACAGCCTTTGCATGATGAACGCCTCAAGATCTTCGGGTGTTTTCGAATAGACTTTCAGAATGAAGTCATGATCCCCGGTGATTGAGGCGCACTCGACAATCTGAGCCTCGGTCTCAACCAGCCGCAAAAACGAAGTGATGCTGTCTTCCTGATGATCGCGCAGCGCAACATGAACATAGGCTATTGCGTTCAGGCCAACGGATTTGGCGGGCACACGAGCGGTATAGCCTGCCACAACCCCGGCAGCTTCGAGATCGCGAACCCGCCGCCAACATTGCGAGGCAGACAGGCCGGTACGATCCGCGAGCTCTTGCATAGACAGACGGCCATCGGTCTGAAGCTCTTGCAGGATGGCGATATCCGCGTTTTGAAGCATTTGCGTCATATCTTTTGAGTTTGTGAGATGTTTCGTTCATATTGTATGATCCTGAAAAACATTCAAATGAAATTTTTCACGATGGCTGGCTATGCTCTTTTCAGGAGGAGCTTCCATGCCAAAGTCGACAAAATACGTCGCCAAGGTGGCCAATGCCAATGGTCACATCACATATACCGACGAAGAGGATGCTGTCTGGGCTGATCTTTATGCCGCTCAGCAAGAGAACGTACAGCGCTATATGGCGCGTGATTATCTTGAGGGGCTGGACCGGCTGGAGCTTCCGAAAACCCGTGTTCCATCATGCGCTGATATTTCTGAGAGGCTTCTGGATATGACAGGCTGGAAAGTGCAGCCTGTACCCGCGCTGATCGGGTTCAAGACCTTCTTTGACATGTTGGCCGACCGGGTTTTCCCGGCGGCCTCGTTCATCCGGTCCCGCGAGGATTTCGATTACATCGAAGAGCCTGACATCTTTCATGAGATTTTCGGCCATACCCCACTGCTGAGCGATCCGCGATTTGCCGCCTTCAGCCACGCTATCGGATTGGCGGGGGTGCAGGCCGGTGAAAAAGACTATGCTTGGCTGATCCGGCTGTATTGGTTCTCGATCGAATTTGGCCTGCGGCGTCAGGATGGGGTGATCAAGGCGCTGGGATCGGGGCTTGCCTCATCCCCGACCGAACTTGTCTACGCGGTGGAAAGCGAAATACCCGACCGCGATCCCTTTGACGTTCTGACGATCCTGCGCACGCCCTACCGGATTGATATGCACCAGATGGGCTATTTCGTGCTGGATGACCCCGAGGAACTGTTTGCTGCCGCCGATCGGGATTTGCTGGCGGATGTGCATAAGGCGCAATCACTGGGCCTGTTGCCGAATAAGTTTCCCGAAAAGGCAACAGCGGCGGAGTAAGCTGGATATGACCACATCAGAACAAACCTGCACCCTATCGGATCGGACCTGTGCCCCTTGTTCCGGCGGCATTCCAGCTTTGAACCGTGATGCGGCAAGCGCGCATCTGGCCCAGTTGACCCCGGACTGGTCGCTGGATGCGGAGGCAAAAACACTCAGCCGTCATTTCAAACTCAAAGGTTTTGCCAAGGCGGCCTATCTGGCAAACCTTTGCGCCTGGCTTGCCGATCAGCAAGGGCATCATCCCGATATCAGATTTGGATGGGGATATGTGGATGTTCAGCTGACGACCCACGAAATTGACGGCCTTAGTGAGAATGATTTCATCTGGGCGGCCAAGTTGGATCAGTTAGTCGTCTGAGGCCAGTTTCCAGACAGGAAAAACAGCTTGCTTTATTGACTCATGCTGCACCGGCACAATAGGAGGGGTCGGTCGGCGGCAAACGAAAGCCGACGCTGTTTTCCCGATGGAGCTTAAAGAAAATGTCTGAACTGCGTGAAACCGCGATGTCGTCCAAGGCCTGGCCTTTTGAAGAGGCGCGCCGGTTGCTCAAACGCTATCAGAAAGGGGCTCCGGACAAGGGGTATGTGTTGTTCGAGACGGGCTATGGCCCGTCCGGCTTGCCGCATATCGGGACATTTGGCGAGGTGGCGCGGACCACCATGGTCAAGCGTGCGTTTGAGGCGCTGTCGGATATTCCGACTAAGCTGATCTGTTTCTCGGACGATCTGGACGGTATGCGCAAAGTTCCCGGCAACGTGCCGAATCCCGAAGCGCTTGAAGAGCATTTGCAGCGTCCTCTGACTTCGGTCCCTGATCCGTTCGGCGAATACCCAAGCTTTGGCGAATACAACAACGCAATGTTACGCCGGTTCCTCGACACTTTTGGGTTCGAGTATGATTTCTATTCGGCGCGCGACTTTTATCGTTCGGGTCAGTTTGACGAGATTCTGAAGCGGGCGGTCGACAACTATGATGCCGTAATGGCCATCATGTTGAAAAGCCTGCGAGAAGAGCGGCAGCAGACCTATTCGATCTTTCTGCCGATCCACCCCGAAACGGGTCGGGTTCTGTACGTGCCGATGAAAAAGGTCTGCGCCGAGACCTATACCGTCACCTTTGATGACGACGACGGCAAGGAATGGACGCTGCCGGTCACGGGGGGCAACGTAAAGCTGCAGTGGAAGCCGGATTTCGGTGCGCGCTGGGCCGCGCTGGGCGTTGATTTTGAAATGTATGGCAAGGAACATGCCACCAACGAAAAGATCTATGACGCGATCTGCCGGGCGTTGGGTGGCCGTGCGCCAGAGCATTTCAGTTATGAGCTGTTTTTGGATGAGAACGGTCAGAAGATTTCGAAATCTTCGGGCAATGGCGTCTCGATCGACGAATGGCTGACCTATGCACCGACTGAGAGTCTTGCGTATTTTATGTATCAAAAGCCCAAGACCGCCAAGCGGATGCATTTTGATGTGATCCCCAAGGCCTATGATGAATATCATCAGCAACTGCGGGCCTATCCGGGGCAAGAGTTGAAGGCGCAGCTGAACAATCCCGTGTGGCATATCCACGGTGGCGATGTTCCTGAATCGACGCTGATGGTGCCGTTTGCGATGCTGTTGAATCTGGCGTCAGTTTCGGGGGCCGAAGACAAAGAAGCGCTGTGGGGCTTCATCCGCCGCTATGCGCCCGAGGCTACGGCAGAGACGCATCCTGATCTGGATCAGGCGGCGGGATTTGCGGTCCGCTACTTTAACGATTTCGTCAAGCCCACCCGCCAGCACCGGGCGCCGACGGATCAAGAGCGCGAAGCGCTGGAGGCGTTGAAAGCAGAGCTGGCGGCATATGACGGACCGATCGAGGATGAGGCGCTGCAATCGGTGGTCTACTCTGTCGGGCGCGAGCGGTTTGACCCTATGCGGGGCTGGTTCACCGCGCTCTACGAGGTGTTGTTGGGCGCATCCCAGGGGCCGCGATTTGGCGGGTTTATCGCGCTTTACGGCGTGCCGGAAACCATTGCGCTGATCGACAAGGCGCTGGCTGGAGAGCTGGTCTGATTTGACCTGATCGCGTGTGGGGCTATCCTTCGATCAGGAGGTGGCCCCATGCGTCGTTTATTGCTTGCTGTATCTTTGAGTGCCGGACTGGCATCCGGAGCCATTGCCCAAAACGCCGAGATCGAGGCGAATATCGCGGGGCAGATACAGGCGTTCAAGGCGGATGATTTCGCAACCGCCTTTACATTTGCCAGCCCCACTATCCAGCGCCTGTTCGGAACGCCTGAGAATTTCGGGGTGATGGTCCGGCGTGGCTATCCGATGGTCTGGCGGCCTGCGGACGTGCGGTTTCTGGAACTTCGCGAAATTTCAGGGGCGTTGTGGCAGAAGGTGATGATCACGGATGGCGACGGGCAGGTTCACATTCTGGACTACGAGATGATCCCTCAGGGACAGAGCTGGAAAATCAATGGCGTGCAGCTTTTGGGCAATTCGGATCCGGCGGCGTAACGCAACACCACCGTCACGGTGATATGAGCGGCGGTTAATTCCTTTTCGATACTCAGGCTTTTGCGTTCGGGGCCGACCCCGAACACTGGGTTTATGCGCGTGGTGATTGGCCGCTGCGCGAATGGGAAAGGGATTTCTATGAACAAGGCAATCACCGACGGCATCGTGTTCATGCCGCCTGCTTTCGCAAACGGTCTGAACGTATGGTCAAGTGGTGACGGAACACCGGGTTCGCCAACCTATCATGGATCGGGGAATGGTGTATTTGTTCCGGCGGACGCGGATTTTGGCGGATGTCTGGAAATTCTGAAGGTGAACGCAACACAACAGCTGCGCTATATGGGTCAGACACCGCTGCTGCCCGGGTGCTACTTACAGATCAAAGCCCGGATAAAAGCGATTAGCGGCCCCTTGCCCGAAGTTCGTATCGCCGCCTGGGCGGGCGGGGCAGGTGATGTTCAGGTGCCGGGCGTGGTCGAACAGGGCCCGGCAACACAGCTGTCCGGGTACGGCACCGTGCATGAAATCAATGCGATTGTTGGCGCGGGGCAACGGATGGGCGTGGATATGCCCTGGGGTGTTTCCGCCCTGTACGGGCATTTCGGGTTGGATATTGAGGGCACCAACGGGGCTGTGGTCCGGGTTGACGACATCGAAATCACGGATGTTACCAATGTGTTCCTGCGCGACATGATCTCTCTGGTCGATGTGCGCGATTTTGGGGCCGTGGGCGATGGCGTGGCAGATGACACGGATGCGTTTGTCGCGGCTGATCAGGCGGCGAATGGGCGGCGTGTTTTTGTCTCGAATGGCACTTACCTTTTGACGGAGAACACGACGATCTCGTCTGAGATTGAATTTGAGGGCACGGTCACGATGCCCGATGACAAGATGCTCTTGCTGACCAAGGATTTTAACCTGCCAGCCTATATCACCGCCTTCGGCGCCGAAGATCTGGCGTTCAAAAAGGCCTTTCAGGCTTTGCTGAACAACTCGGATCATGAATCGCTGGATTTGGGCGGACGCAAGATTTCGGTGAGCGAGCCGATTGATATGGCGGCGGCGGTTCCCAACAAACAGACAGGGTTTTCTACACGGCGGATCATCCGCAATGGCCAGTTCGATGTTCAAAGCAGTTCGGCCTGGGACACCGAGACATTCACATCTCTGGCAAGCTACAGCCCGTCGGACCCAACGCGTTTGACCAATGTTGCGAATGTGGCCAACATTCCTGTCGGCGCGCTGGTGCAGGGCAGCGGCGTAGGCCGCGAGATCTATGTCCGGTCCAAGGATGAGGGGGCGGGAGAGATCACTTTGAACGCCCCGATCTATAACGCATCCGGGACGCAAACGTTCACCTTTTTGTCTTTCAAATATCTGCTCGATTTCAGCGGTTTCAGCACGTTGCGCAAGTTCGGAATGGAAGAGATCGAGTTTCAATGCAATGGCCGCTGTAGCGCAATCCGCCTTGCGCCGTCAGGCAGCACATTTGCCATAACGAACTGTTTTATCAGCCGACCTTTGGATCGTGGTATCACCTCGATCGGTACAGGGTGTCAGGGCATGTTGGTCGATAATTGTCAGTTCCTGTCTTCTGAAGAGTCCTTTGACGTCTCGGATCGCAAGTCGATTGCGTTGAACTCAACGGCCAATGACATCAAGTTGCGCCACAATCGCGCGGTTCGTTTCCTGCATTTTGCGGTGCTGGCAGGGACCAACAACATGGTCCTTGGTAACCATTTTTTCCAGGGAGACAGCATCGCTCAGGGCGTGCGCTCGGCCGGTTTGGTCATGATCGGAACTTACAACAGCTCGACCATTGCCGAGAACTATGTCGATAACTGTTTTGTCGAATGGACAAATGAGCGGGATTCAGACCCTGTTTACACCGCTGGCTTCTCGTTCAGCGCCATGAGCATTACCGACAATATCTTCTACTCGAACGAGGTCGCTCCCTGGTTCAGCAGCATTGTCATTCGTCCCTATGGCGCCGGGCATTTCCTGAACGGCGTCGTCGTGACGGGGAACAAATTTCGGTCCATCAACGGAGGGATCGCCCGGGCCGAACGCGTGGACACGACATTCGCTGATCTGAACAACACAGCCCATTTGAACGTGACGTTTGAAAACAATACGTTCCATGGTGTAACTGCTAAAACCGCAAATCCACTGAGGGTACGGCACACGCAGAACACCGCTGCAACGGCTTGGACGGTGTCTTCTGAGGATCGGTTGCCCTTTGGTGGCAAGGCGCGCAGTTGTGACTCGGTTACCGTTCTGGGACCTTTGAAGACAGCGCTTGGGTCAACCAAATATTCGCACCCCTATGTCCTGCTGGAGCACGGGGTGGATGGATCTGATATCCAGTTACGCTGGCCTGAGGGTCTGAAGGGCGAGGTTTCAGCAATCCTGAGGATGGAGCGCTGACGGTGCGGGCGTCTGCCTGAATTAATGTAGGAACGGATTGGACTTAGAATTCGTTCCACAAAGCCAGTCTGATGCCCGTGTTTTTGCGGGCATCGTTTCTTTCCACCCCCAGAACCCAGGTAGTAGAACTGTCTTTGGTTCGGATCATGACCGAGGGGCGTGCCTTCCAATATATTGAGTGCCCAGACCTGTAGGCCGTTTCGATTTGGATTAGGGGATTGATCAACCTGTCCGATGAAAGCCCTGTTGTCAGGTCGAGCTTTCGATAGATGTCATCATGTGTTCGGTTTTCGATGGCGGCATCGATCGCGATCCAACCGCTTCCCAAGGCGCTCTGGAATCCTTTGCCGTAAGACAGCGTCACTTTGTACTGTGCCCAGGCCCGTTCTTGTTTGTGATATGCACCGGCACCAAATTCAGCAGCGAACCGACCCCATTGGCCCAAATCCGCTACTGGGACACGGGCAAAGATGAGTGCATGGCCATAGAGGTCTTGGTTTTGCTCGAAATCAAAGCCGACCGTCAGGTTCTGGCTGTATCCCCATTCCGCATAGAGAGAGGTTTTATAGTCGTACCCATCCTCAGGGAGCCGAAAAGCTGTCAGTGAGGCAGCTGTGAATGCTGCATCCTTTTCTCGCAGCCATGCACCTGACCAGGCAGGAGAGGCCATCAGCAACAGGTGCAATATCAGGGCAAAGCGATACATGCTTGCAGCTTCCGTCAGCATGGTTAACGGAGTGTTAGTGTTTTGTTCATTTTGAACTGAAAAGAGCGCGCCTAGGCCAAAAGGAAACACAAGACCTTTCAGAATCCTGTGTTAGGTTTGAGACAAACAAGGGAGTTTCAAGATGCCAAAGATTTCCAAAAACGCTACTGTGCAGACCGTAATCACAACATTTGAAATGACGCCTGGCACCTGCCAGGATCTGCTTGAGGCGTTGACGGATGCCTATGCCAGCTTCATCTCAAAGCAACCTGGATTTGTTGCAGCGGGATTGCACGTGAATGACGCCCAGACCCGGATTGCCAATTATTCGCAATGGGAGCGTCGCGAGGATTTTCTGGCCATGCTGCGTACGTCAGAAATGCGTGATAGAAACCGTAAAATCAACGAGCTGTGCAAGAGTTTTGAGCCCGTCATGTACGATGTTGCGGAAACCTTCAACTGATCCTGACCTGGATCAAGGTCACGCGTCTGGTAATCGACCAGTATACTTGAGCAACCAAGGAGGCGCGTGCCATGTATCACAATATTCTTGTACCAATTTCATTCGACGACGCGCGTGATATGCCGTCCGCATTGAAACTGGCGCAACTGTTGGCGGCACCCGAGTCGCAGGTCACGTTGCTGCACGTGGTCGAACATATACCGGCCTATGCCAGCGCTTATATGCCGGTCGGGTATCTGGACGAGGCGCGCAAGGCCGTTCAAGCCGAGTTGGATGCGCTGGCAGAAAATATTTCGGGCGCCCGCGGAGTCGTTGTCGAGGGGCATTCCGGTCGGACGATCCTTGACTGGGCCGACGTGAATAAGCCGGATCTGATCATCATCGCGTCTCATCGACCAGGTATGCAGGATTTGCTTTTGGGCTCCACCGCTACCCATGTTGTCCGCCACGCTGCATGCTCAGTGCACGTGGTGCGTTAGGTCTCTGCCAGATCACAAGCGAGCAGCCAAGAATTTGGCGGTCTGTCTTGTTTGCTTGGTCCAGGCTCGTAGAGCGTCCTGCATCGTGACAGAGTTTCACAGATATGTTTGTCCCTTAGGTATCGGCATCCCACAGATACTGGTGTATTGATCGGGAATGCAGCCAGAAAAGACCACTCCCAAGGCGCTGTTCACGGATCCGAAATCGGCCAAACGTGTTCAACGCGCCGAAGCTCTGCGCCGGCGCGCATTGTCACCGGTGCGGATTCTGCTGATGGTCCTCATGTTGCCGCTGACGACAGGCATCATTGCCCTGAGCGTCTGGTTGCGCACTTCCGAATTCGAGCGTGATGAGGCGGTTTTACATCTTGTTGCCCTTGCCGGATGTGGTGCTGCGCTCTCGGTTCTTCCTGGTCCGTTTCTGGAGGGCGAGCCGGGTTATCACCTGCAAAACGATCCCGATCAGGATGGTGTGGCCTGTGGAGTGATTGCCCCGAATGCAGAACAAAGCGCTGCCCCTCAAAAACGCGTTGGCAATGCCAAATTCGTGAGGCCCTGACAGGTGGGTAAGGACTTCGGAACAAAGAGGCTGAGCCGATGACGCGAGCAGAGTTCAACAGTTTCTGCGCGGGCCTGAAGGCCAGCTCTCATGTGGTTCAATGGGGCAACGCAGACGTGTGGAAAGTGGGGGGCAAGGTGTTTGCGATCTGCGGCTGGAACGACGGTCAGGACGCCTTCACCTTCAAAGCCACTGAACTGGCCTTTGAGGTGCTGAGCGACGAACCCGGAATTCGCCCTGCGCCATATCTGGCCTCGCGCGGGATGAAATGGCTGCAGGTCTATGAGGACCGCGGGATGAGCGACACGTCGCTGCGCGAGCATATCGTGACGTCCTATGATCTGGTCGTGGCCAAGCTGACCAAGAAGATGCGGGCGGAACTGGGCGTATAGGAATGGGTCATTCCATCCGCCACCCAGCCCATTTCACCTTTACTCACTTGCGCCAATAGTTGTTCGCCGCCGCCACGGTCTGGTAATTTGTCGCCACGACATGCGAGACCATAGTTAGGCTGTCCGCATCGTTTTCGTAGATCGGCCTCAGGCGCTGACGAATCTCGTCATTGGGCTGAGTCTTCTTAACCGCCATCCGTGATAGTTTGATTGCCAGGTTAAATCCCTCCTCGGGTGTCTCGGTGATGAGCGTTGTTAGCCAGGACATGTGTTGCCTCCTATATCGTGCACGATAATATCGAGCACGGTATAAACGACCTTGTGGGTGTGGGTCAATGAATTATATCGTGCACGATATAAGCGAGCGAAGGTGCTGCCGTGACAGATTCTCCGACCCAACCGAAGACCGACGAGATGTTTTGCCATGCGGTCTATACGTCATGGCATGTGATCAACCGCGCTTATAAGAGACACCTCGGCCCGCTAGGGCTGACCTATCCGCAATACATCACCCTGACCCTGCTGTGGCAGAGAGACCGGCGAAATGTCAGTGAGTTGGCCAACGCGTTGTCGATGGAAACCAGCACGCTGACCCCGCTTCTGAAACGCCTTGAGGCCGACGGACTTGTCGACCGAACCCGTAGCAAAGAGGACGAACGCCAGGTTGTTGTTTCTCTGACAGGGGCGGGATCGGCATTACGGTCTGTGGCGCATGAGATCACCGCCTGCATGATCGCCGATACCGGGCTGGACGAACCTGACTTAGACCGCCTTTTGAATACGCTGGAGAAGCTGAAAGCCAGCTTGTCACAGGCCGGCAATTAGCACAGGCCGCAAACACGGTGAACGGCGCTTTGGAAGTTCGGGTTCGATCTGGCTGCGGCTGTGGAATCACAATATGTGAATTCAGATGTCGAGCCTTCCGCGCTGGGCAGCAACTCTGACGTGTCAGTGGCCCAAATACAGTGAGGCGTATGGTTGAAAATGGCCGCAAATCACGCGTATCAATGTGAGATTTCGGGCTGCCGTGCTAGGTTGCGTGCGGCGGGGTCGTTCCGACCGCGCCACATGGCGATATCGCCGGACGAGGGAGGAAGATCATGTTCGCACGTATTACTCAATTCAAGATGAAGCCCGGCACGCGTGAGGCGGCGACGGCGAAAATGAACGCATTGAAATCAGAAATCATGGGCATGCCCGGCATGCACAGCTTTACCAATGTGATGAACGAGGACGGGTCGGGCTATGTGATCTCGGTTGTTGAAAGCGAGGCGACCTCGAACGCAAACGCACCCAAAGTGGCCGAGCTGTGGGGCCATTTCGCCGAGTTCATGGAAAGCCCGCCGACCCCCGTCGGCTATGACGTGGTCGCGCACTGGGATAAGGGGTAACGGTTTGGGCGGGATATTCTAGCCCTTTCCTTGACCCGGTGTGTAGGATGGGGTTTTACCCCATCTCGCGAATTGGGCCACCTCGGAGTGATGGTTTGGAAACCCATCGTACGCTAGCTGGGTTTTGCTATGATGAGAAGAGTGCTAGTCAATCCATGGATTGTAGGGATTGTTACAGTCTGTGTTTGCCGGTTCATATTTGGGGCAATCTTTGACTTAGAGCCGGTTTGCTATGATGGGTGGAGGTCACCCTCGATTGGTCGTTCAGGTGCTTGTTCACACCACGGTGGCGTTGATCGAAGCGCTCTAGCGACTGCTAATTTCATAAGCTTAGTAATCGGCATCATTTTTGGAGTTTTTATCAACTCTTCAGAGTCCTCAAGCCGGGACTCACAGAAGGACATCAGCCAAGAGCCAAAAAAATCCAATACGCACAAAGAACGGCAAGGGTTCGTGGTGGAAAAAGAATGTTATCCTGAATTTTCGGACGCCCCAGCAAAAGACAACCGAACAGAAACTGAAATTCAAGCGAGAAATGCCGAGGCGGCACGGAGATCGAAGATCCATTTAATGAAGCAATTGGCAAAAATTCCAAAGGTTGAGGCACAGCCCGCTAAACGCCGCATCAAGAAAAAGCGGCGATAGCATAGTCTCTATCGCACTCTGATCTCAAAAGGGAGGAAGCATTCGAGAACCTCATCTTTTCCGCCGCTTCACATTCCCGCCCCGCTGCCCCGGTCTGCCAGCCGTTGACCGCCCGCGCGATTTCACTGCATCTTCGGAGGCTTTCTCGACAGCCCATTGGCGTGCCATGGGGTCGTCGGCGATGGCCAGATCGACCGCTTCCAGGCGTTTGATCTCATCCCTGATATTGGCGGCCTCTTCGAATTCCAGGTTCTCCGCGGCTTTGCGCATCTTGTCGCGCAACCCGTCCAGATGCGCCTCAAGATTCGCGCCGTGCATCGGTTTGTCGATGGTGGCAGTGACGCGGTTCATGTCGACGTCGCCTTTGTAGAGACCGGCCAGAACATCCTCGACGTTTTTCTTCACCGTTGCTGGGGTGATGCCGTGTTCTTCGTTATAGGCGATCTGCTTGGCGCGGCGGCGATCGGTTTCGTTCAGCGCGCGCTCCATGGAACCGGTGATCTTGTCGGCATACATGATCACCCGCCCGTCGGCGTTGCGCGCGGCGCGGCCAATGGTCTGAACCAGTGAGGTTTCTGAGCGCAGGAAGCCTTCTTTGTCCGCGTCCAGAATGGCGACCAGCCCACATTCGGGGATGTCGAGCCCCTCGCGCAGCAGGTTGATACCGATCAGCACGTCGAACGCGCCCAGTCGCAGGTCGCGCAGAATCTCGATGCGTTCCAGCGTGTCGATATCCGAGTGCATGTAACGGACCCTGATGCCCTGTTCGTGCATGTATTCAGTCAGGTCCTCGGCCATGCGTTTGGTCAGAGTGGTGACCAGCGTGCGATAGCCATCGGTGGCCACCTTGCGCACCTCGTCCAGCAGATCGTCGACCTGCATGCCGACAGGGCGGATTTCGACCTCGGGATCCAGCAGGCCGGTGGGGCGGATCACCTGTTCGGTGAAAACGCCGCCGGTCTGTTCGATCTCCCACTTGGCAGGTGTGGCCGAGACGAACACGGATTGCGGGCGCATGGCGTCCCATTCCTCGAACTTGAGGGGGCGGTTGTCCATGCAGGATGGCAGGCGGAACCCGTGTTCGGCCAGGGTGAATTTGCGCCGATAGTCGCCCCGGTACATGCCGCCGATCTGCGGTACGCTGACGTGGGATTCATCGGCGAAGACGATGGCGTTATCGGGGATGAATTCGAACAGGGTCGGGGGCGGCTCGCCCGGTGCGCGGCCTGTCAGATAGCGCGAGTAGTTTTCGATTCCGTTACAGACGCCGGTGGCCTCCAACATCTCCAGATCGAAATTCGTGCGTTGTTCCAGACGTTGCGCTTCCAGCAGTTTGCCCTCTCCGACCAGTTGATCCAGTCGGATGCGGAGTTCCTTCTTGATGCCGATGATCGCCTGGTTCATCGTTGGCTTCGGGGTCACGTAGTGCGAGTTGGCGTAAACCCGCACCTGTTCCATATTCGCGGCGCGTTCACCGGTCAGCGGGTCGAACTCGGTGATGGTTTCCAATTCCTCACCGAAGAACGAGAATTTCCAAGCGCGATCTTCAAGGTGGGCGGGCCAGATTTCCAGGCTGTCACCCCGTACTCGGAACGAGCCCCGTTGGAATGCCTGATCATTTCGGCGGTATTGCTGGGCGACCAGATCGGCCATGATCTGGCGCTGGTTGTATTCACCGCCAACCTTCAGGTCTTGCGTCATCGCCCCATAGGTTTCGACCGAGCCGATACCGTAGATGCACGACACTGAGGCGACGATGATTACGTCATCGCGTTCCAACAGCGCCCGTGTGGCCGAGTGGCGCATCCGGTCGATCTGTTCGTTGATCTGGGATTCTTTCTCGATATAGGTGTCGCTGCGCGCGACATAGGCCTCGGGTTGGTAGTAGTCGTAGTAAGACACGAAATACTCGACCGAGTTTTCCGGGAAGAAGCCTTTGAACTCACCATAGAGCTGCGCCGCCAGCGTTTTGTTGGGCGCAAGGATAATGGCGGGTCGCTGGGTTTCCTCGATCACTTTGGCCATTGTGAAGGTCTTGCCCGTCCCGGTCGCGCCCAGCAGAACCTGTTCTCTTTCGCCGTCGAAGATGCCGTTGGTCAGTTCCTTGATCGCGGTGGGCTGGTCGCCTGCCGGTGAGAACTCGGTATGCATGACGAATTCTTTACCGCCTTCCAGTTTCAGGCGGGCGCGGACGTCATCAGCGGTCAGCTGGGTCTTGTCGGAATGGGCGTAAGGCATGGGCAGGCTCCGGGTCAGGCCCCTACATTTGTTCTTATTTTGTCCAACTGCAAGACCTGATCCGAGATAGAAACGGCAGTTTCAGTAATACGCAAACCGATGATCCGGAATTTGATCCGAACGCACCTTTTCTTCAAGCGCTTTCAGGTTGTCACCCAGGACACGCCCCATCATCGCTTTCAGCACAGTCTGCCCGATAAGCCATCCCAATGGACCAAACTTCATTTGATAATCCATGCTCCAGACTACTCTGGATTGGTTGTTGGCAAGGGGTTCAACGGCGATTGCTGCATGTGCTTGGGTCAGAGGCATTGCAGACATCTCAGACAAGCGGACACGATAGCCCCGGTTGATTTGCCAATCCGTGACTTCTTCGACCAGAGACGTCCCATTTTCAAAATGGCATCGTCGTTTCGATCCCACCCCATCCGCACCTTGTGTTAGCGCATCTACTGAAGTCACCTGCGGGGCGAAATCGTCGATATGCATGAACCGGCTCAGAATGGCCCAGATATCTTCGGGTCGGGTATCAATGTCGAGGCTGCGTTCGTGGTGGATCATCTTGCTGTCCTTGTTGTGGCGTTTGAATGATTATACCATTCCCCTAATGACAGTTTTCGTCATCAGAACATCCTTGTCCTCCGCGACATTTGCCACCTTGTCCCAGGCCTCGCTCTGACGCATAAACAACCTCAGCCAAGTGAGTACGGAGAGGCGACATGCGCGCACGGATCTACCAGCCTTCGCGGAATGCGATGACATCGGGTACGGCCAAGACCCGGCATTGGGTGTTGGAATATGCCCCAGCATCCACGCGCGAGGTTGATCCGTTGATGGGCTGGACGTCTTCCAGTGACACCCAGACTCAGGTGCGTCTGAATTTCGACACCAAGGAAGAGGCGCTGGGTTACGCCAAGGACAACGGTATCGACGCACAGGTCAGTGAACCGCATAAACGCAAGCCGAACCTGCGCGCGCGCGGTTATGGCGAGAATTTTGCCACCGATCGGCGCGCACCCTGGACGCATTAAATGATCGACATTCGCGAGGCTGACCCAACCTCCGACGCATTGCGCCCCGTGGTCGAGGCGCATTTTGCCCATAGCGAAACCGCCGGGCCAGCCGAGAGCAATCACACGATGGATGCCAGTGCCTTGGCCGGGCCCGGAATGCGGTTCTGGGCTTTGTATGAGGGTAACAAGGTGCTGGGCTGCGGCGCGCTAAAGGCGCTGCCGGATGGGACCGCCGAAGTCAAATCCGTGCATATCCTTGCCACCGCACGTGGCCGCGGTCTGGCGCGAGTGATGATGACCCATCTTGCTGATCACGCACGGGTCGAAGGGACCTCGGCGCTGGTTCTTGAGACGGGCGCCGATCATCTGTCCTACTACGACGCCGCGCGCAGGCTGTATGAAGCGCTGGGCTATTCCTATTGCGGCCCGATCTACGGCTATGAGGCCGACCCCAACAGTGCCTTCATGCGATTGGATCTAAAGCCCGCAGAATAGGCCGGTTGTTAGGCACTATCTTCGTTCAGCAATGCCACGACCTGTTGCGTTTCGAGTCTTTGTCGCGTTGCGCCAGGTATCTGGACGAACAGAAAGCGGCCCGTTGGGCAGGTGGATTCGCTTGCAGACTTAAGAGCGCCGCTTGCCAGGGCATCCTCAAGCAAACATAGATGCCCCATCAGAATACCCGCACCTGCCTTCGCTTCCTCCACGGCCAGGCTGTACAGAGAAAACTTCGGCCCGGTCTGCGCATCTTGCAGTTCAATTCCCGTGTTCTGTGACCAGATTGTCCAATCGTCGTTCCAGGTCTGGTCATGCAGAAGGACGGTGTCGCCAAAGTGGTTCATACGTTCGATCAGGCTAGGCGCGCCGACTGGAGAGATAAGATCGGGGCAAATGCAAATCTGCTCGGGCTCAGCATTCGGTTCGCCAATGAATATGGCCAGATCGAACAATTCCCGATCAAGACTGGGTGGGTTTTCCATCGCGGTCACCGAAAAATTGATATGCGGAAACTGCGCCCTGACCCGGCTTAGCCGTTTCGGCAGCCAAAGCTGCGCAACAGATGGCAAGGCGGCGATATGAAAATCGGCGTTGGGTTTGAGGTTGCGGAGGGCACGCGTCGCCTCGGCCAACCCGTCGAAGGCCGCAGAGAATTCAGCCACCAGCGAAGCCCCGGCCTTGGTCAGTTCCACCCCCTGCGCGTTGCGCCGAAACAACGCGGTACCTGCCCAGCCTTCCAGTGTCTTGATGTGCTGCGAAATCGCTCCGGGCGTAACGCTCAATTCCTCAGCGGCGGCGACAAAGCTGTCATGACGTGCGGCAGCTTCAAAGGCGCGCATTGCATTCAGCGGGGGCCCTTTCGGGCGTTTGGGCATGACACTCATTTCAAGCCTTAGTTTTTCTACGCCAAGAAATAGCAAATCTGCTTTGCGCTGTCACGGAATGGCTGCCACCATGCTGCAAAACGGAGGACGTCCAATGACGCTTGCACAACGAGATTGGGTGCCGAGCACCAGTGAAACCCTGATTCAAGACATAGCGGCCACGACGGCGTCCGCAACGTCTGCCGATCTGCTGGCCCGTATCGAGCAGCTGGCCGAGCAGAACCGAGTGATCCATGAGGAAGAGTGCTTTAACCTCAACCCTGCGACCAATGTGATGAACCCGAAAGCCGAAGCGCTATTATCCTCTGGCATCGGGTCGCGCCCCTCTTTGGGGTATCCCGGCGACAAATACGAAATGGGACTGGAAGCGATCGAGGAAATCGAAGTGATCGCGGCCCAGCTTTGCGCGGATGTGTTCGATGCCAAATTCACCGAGGTTCGTGTGCCTTCTGGTGCGATTGCCAACCTCTATGGCTTTATGGCCACCTGCAAACCGGGCGACACAATCATTGCGCCGCCCGCATCCCTAGGCGGGCATGTGACGCATCATGTCGATGGCTGCGCCGGCTTATACGGCTTGCGCACCATAGAGGCCCCGGTGAATGCCGATGGCTATACCGTTGATCTGGACCAACTGCGGGCGCTGGCACGGGCCGAGCGGCCCAAGTTGATTACGATTGGTGGCAGCCTGAACCTGTTCGAGCATCCCGTGTCCGAAGTGCGGTCCATCGCCGATGAGGTCGGGGCCAAGGTCATGTTCGATGCGGCCCATCAATGCGGCATTATTGCCGGGCGCGCCTGGTCCAACCCGCTGGCCGAGGGCGCGCATTTCATGACGATGAGCACCTATAAAAGCCTTGGTGGCCCTGCAGGTGGGCTGATCGTTTCGAATGATGCAGAAATCGCCAAAACGCTGGACGCTATCGCCTTTCCCGGCATGACGGCCAATTTTGATGCGGCGAAAACTGCCGCGCTTGCGGTCACGATGCTGGACTGGAAAGACTTTGGCGCGGCCTATGCGAAAGAGATGATCGCTATGGCGCAGGCATTGGCTGCGGCTTTGGATGCACAAAATGTGCCTGTGTTCGCTGGGGCCGAGGGCTTTACCAACTCTCACCAGTTCGCTGTGCTGGCTGAGCCCTTTGGGGGCGGGCAGGCGGCCTCAAAAGCCTTGCGCCAAAGTGGGTTCCTTGCCTGTGGCATCGGTCTACCTGTGGCGGCGGTTGAAGGTGATATGAACGGTCTGCGGATTGGCACGCCCGAGCTTGTCCGCTGGGGGATGACCGCAGGCGATGCGGATCGTCTGGCGGGGCTGATCAAACAAGGTCTGCAAGGCGCGCCGATTGCCTCCGAGGTTTCAGCCTGGAGACGCGCGTTCAATACGCTCTGCTTTGTCCATTAGATCACCGTTTCCAAAAGCAACCGGCGCGCACGGTGTTTGGTGATCGTTCAATCCCGGCCTTCACAAATGAATGGCCGGGATCTGTTCCGCTTGATCCAAGCTTAGTTTCCCAGAATACCAGGCAGGCGCAGCCCGTGTTCACGAGCGCAATCCTTGGCCAGGTCATAACCCGCATCGGCGTGACGCCACACGCCCGAGGCAGGGTCGTTCCACAAAACGCGCTCCAGGCGTTTGGCAGCATCATCGGTGCCGTCGGCGCAGATCACCACACCCGCATGCTGGGAAAAGCCCATGCCAACGCCGCCGCCATGGTGCAGAGATACCCAAGTCGCGCCCGAGGCGGTGTTGACCAGTGCATTTAGCAGAGGCCAGTCCGAGACCGCGTCAGACCCGTCCTTCATCGCTTCGGTCTCGCGGTTGGGCGAGGCGACTGAACCGGAGTCCAGATGGTCACGACCAATGACCACTGGCGCGCTTAGCTCGCCCGTTCTGACCATCTCGTTAAACGCCAGACCCAGGCGATGTCGGTCACCCAGACCAACCCAGCAGATACGCGCAGGAAGGCCTTGGAATGCGATCCGTTCGCGCGCCATATCCAGCCAGTTGTGCAGATGCGTGTTATCGGGCAGCAGTTCCTTGACCTTTTGATCGGTCTTGTAGATGTCCTCGGGGTCCCCCGACAAGGCCGCCCAGCGGAACGGGCCAATGCCACGGCAGAATAGCGGACGGATATAGGCAGGCACAAAGCCCGGGAAGGCGAAAGCGTCTTCCAGACCTTCCTCAAGCGCCATTTGCCGGATGTTGTTGCCGTAATCGACGGTTGGAACACCATCATTGTGAAAGGCAACCATCGCCGCGACCTGCACCTTCATCGAGGTGCGGGCTGCCTTTTCCACTTCCTTCGGAGCGGTTTCAGCCTTGGATCGCCACTCGGCTACGGTCCAACCTTGAGGCAGGTACCCATTGATCGGGTCATGCGCGCTGGTCTGATCGGTGACGATGTCGGGCTTGACGCCGCGCTTGTGGATCTCGGGGAAGATATCGGCGGCATTGCCGATCAGCGCCACGGATTTGGCTTCGCCCGCTTTGGTCCAACGCTCGATCATATCCAGCGCCTCGTCCAGGCTGTGGGTTTTCTCGTCGACATAGCGCGTGCGCAGTCGGAAATCGGCGGATTTCTCGTCGCACTCCACGGCCAGACAGCAGGCACCCGCCATCACAGCAGCCAGTGGCTGAGCACCGCCCATACCACCCAGACCCCCGGTCAGGATCCAACGGCCTTTCAGACTGCCACCATAGTGCTGGCGTCCTGCTTCCATGAAGGTCTCATAGGTGCCTTGGACGATGCCCTGCGACCCGATGTAAATCCAGGAACCCGCAGTCATCTGGCCATACATCGCCAGACCTTTCTTATCCAACTCGTTGAAGTGATCCCAATTCGCCCAATGCGGCACCAGGTTCGAGTTGGCAATCAGCACGCGCGGTGCGTCCTTGTGGGTTTTGACGATGGCGACGGGCTTTCCCGACTGCACGACCAGGGTTTCGTCCGCTTCCAGGTCTTTCAGGCTGTCGACGATCAGGTCGAAATCCTTCCAGGTTCGCGCGGCCCGGCCAATGCCGCCATATACTACCAGCTCGTGCGGGTTTTCTGCCACGTCAGGATGCAGGTTGTTCATCAGCATCCGCAGTGGTGCTTCGGTCAACCAGCTTTTGGCATTCAGTTCGGTCCCGGTTGGCGGATAGATGTCCCGGCTGTTCTTACGAGGATCGCTCATCGGTCATTCCCTTCAGATTGGATGGAGCCCGACAGGGCAAGGGCATTGAAGTTTTCAATCATGTGTCTCGGCTGCGGTCGCGCGCCATCATGGCAAAGACCGTCATCAGTTAAGGCCCGGCAAAGAGGCGTTCAGCGCGTTCAGCAACGCGCCCGACGCGACCAATTCCTTTGCAGCTTTCAGATCGGGCGCCATATAGCGATCCTCTTGCAGGCTCGAAACATCCTCGCGCAGCCGTGCGATGGCCTGTTGCAGCAACGGGCTCGTCTGGAGGGGGGCGCGGAATTCGATGCCACGCGCGGCGCAGAGCAGCTCGACCCCAAGGATATGGTTGAGGTTTTCGACCATGCGGGACAGCCGCCGCGCACCATGCGCTGCCATCGAGACGTGATCTTCCTGATTGGCGGAGGTGGGTGTTGAATCGGTGACACATGGGTTGGCCAGATGCTTGTTCTCGCTCATCAAAGCGGCTGTCGTCACCTCGGCAATCATCAGGCCGGAATTCAATCCGGGTTCAGGTGTCAGGAAGGGCGGAAGATCGAAGCTGAGCGTTGGATCGACCATCAGAGCAATACGCCGTTGACTGATCGCGCCAATCTCGGACAATGCCAGCGCAATCATGTCAGCAGCGAACCCAACGGGTTCCGCGTGAAAATTACCACCGGACACGATCATATCCGCTTCGGTCAGCACAAGTGGGTTGTCTGTTGCAGCATTCGCTTCGATCAAAAGGGTCTGTGCGGCCTGTCGCAGGACATCCATCGCCGCACCAGTCACCTGCGGCTGACAGCGGATGCAATAGGGATCCTGAACACGTGTATCATCATCCCGGTGGCTTTCTCGAATTTCGGATTGCGCCAGTATCTCACGCATCGAACCTGCCGCTTCGATCTGGCCACGATGTCCTCGCAGCGCATGGATTTCGGGCTGCAGCGGAGCCGTTGAACCCATGATGGCATCGGTGGACATGGCCGAGATGACAAGCGCATTGCGCACAGCACGCCAGACTTCGAACAGACCGGCAAGCGCATAGGCCGTTGAAAACTGTGTGCCATTGATAAAGGCCAAACCTTCCTTGGGGCCAAGCTCGATCGGGGACAGGCCAGCCTTTGCAAGCGCCTCGGCACCCGGAAGAATTTCGCCTTTATATTCCGCCTCTCCCTCACCGATCACTACTGCGGTCAAATGTGAAAGAGGTGCCAGATCGCCTGACGCGCCAACCGATCCCTGATTTGGAACAACAGGGGTGACGCCTTTTTCCAGCATGTCTTGCATAAGCTTGATCAGTTGCCAGCGGACGCCAGATGCGCCACGGCCAAAACTCAATAGCTTAAGTGACATCATAAGCCGAACCATCCGGCGGGGCATCGCGTTTCCTACGCCGCAGCAATGGCTGAGGATCAGGTTTCGCTGCAAAGTGGCGGTGTCTTCAGATTTGATCTTGAGACTGGCCAATTTGCCAAAACCCGTGTTGACGCCATAAACCGGTACATCACCCGCAGCGGCGATAGCGATCCGTTTTGCGGCCGCCTCGACCGCAGGACGACACGTCGGATCAAGTATGACCGAGGCTTCATCCCAATAGATGGTTTCAAGCTGAGGCAGAGTAGCCTGCCCGGGCGCCAGAGTGAGAGTTGTCACGCTTGACCTCCAAAGATGCGTTTGTGAAGCGGGTTGAACCCGATACGATAAGAAAGCTCGGCCGGACGGCCCACATTCCAGACCGCCAGATCGGCCCGCTGACCCGCTGCGATCATACCGCGATCACTCAAACCAAGGGCACGCGCTGCGTTACAGGTTACGCCCGCAAGTGTTTCCTCTGGCGTCATGCGGAACAGGGTGCAGCCCATATTCATGGTCAGAAGAAGAGATGTCAGGGGGGATGATCCCGGATTGCAATCGGTTGCCAGTGCCATTGGGACATCGTGTTTGCGCAGAAACTCAATCGGAGGCTGACGCGTTTCGCGCAGAGTATAGAACGCACCGGGCAGGATTACGCCCGCTGTTCCCGCCTGGGCCATGGTGATCACGCCGTCTTCGTCAAGATACTCGATATGATCCGCAGACAATGCGCCATAGGAGGCGGCAAGCTGCGCCCCGCCCAGATTAGAAAGCTGCTCGGCATGCAGTTTAAGCGGAAGGCCAAGCGCAGCGGCGGCGTCAAAGACACGGGCGATCTGTTTGGGCTGAAAGGCGATCCCTTCGCAGAATCCGTCAACCGCATCGACCAGCCCTTCTACATGGGCGGCCCGCAAGGTCGGAATGACGACCTCGTCGATATAGGCGTCATCGCGCCCCTTGTACTCTGGCGGAGTCGCGTGGGCGCCCAGATATGTGGTTTGAACAGAAACTGGGCGACGTTTTCCAATTTCGCGCGCGGCGCGCAGCATGTTCAGCTCTGTCTGTTGTTCTAGCCCATAGCCGGACTTGATTTCGATAGTGGTCATGCCCTCTTGGATCATCGCGTCGACGCGGGGCAATGCACTTTCTATCAGCTCTTCCAGGCTGGCGGCCCGTGTCGCTTGAACGGTTGCGTTAATACCGCCTCCGGCGCGCGCAACCTGTTCATAGCTTGCACCATTCAGGCGCATTTCAAACTCTTGGGCGCGGTCGCCGCCAAATACAACATGGGTGTGGCAGTCGATCAAACCTGGCGTCACAAGGCGTCCGTTCAGATCCTCGGCCTCAAGCTCGGTATATTCATCGGGCAGATCGCGTCTGGGTCCGACCCATTCGATAAACTCACCTGATATTACGATGATGCCATCCTCGATTAGCCCATAAGGGCCCTGCTGGCTGGCTTGTGTTGCAATTTTTGCGCCACGAAGGGTTGTTTTACCAGTCATGAGAATCTGATCCCAAGTTGTAATGCTTCTGAAATAGGTATACTGATTACTGTATAATGTGTACACAAAATAATGAAAGGCATCGCGCCGAAGCCGCCTTCTTGGAGGCAAATTAGGTAGAGGTCTTAGGTGCGGGGCAGAGTTACATGCTTCATTGCAGATGTCTTATGTGTATGTATAAGCCAATTAAGGCCGGTTTTTGAGTTGGGGAGTTTTATGGCAAGACCTCAGGGGAACATGAGCTTTCGGGACATCAAGCAGGTGGTTTTGGATCGAATCCAAACCGGTATCTGGAGCCCGGATTCCATTTTGCCAAGCGAGATGGATTTGGCCGCTGAATTCTCAAGTACACGAACAACGGTCAACCGGGCGTTGAGAGAGCTTGCCGAAGAAGGATACCTGGAAAGAAAACGCAAGGCCGGCACGCGGGTTCTGAATTCTCCCATCAGAAAGGCGCAATTTGCGATCCCTTTGGTGCGTGACGAGATAACGGCCACCGGTGCGGCCTATCGGTACTCTTTGGTGGACCGAGAGGTGCAACCCGCACCGTCCTGGCTGGCATCACGCCTCGACCTGAAAAAAGAGCAGGACGTCTTGCACCTGCGATGTATGCATTATGCCGACAACGTAGCGTTTCAGCTTGAGGTGCGATGGATAGTTGCCGACGTTGTACCTGAAGTGTTGGAGGAAAGTTTCGAACAATCGGGGCCGAATGACTGGTTGGTTAACAGGGTGCCATTCAGCAATCTGGAGCTTAGTTTCATGGCGACCAAGGCTGATGGTGAAATCTCCAAGTTCCTGGACACGCCACCTGGCGACCCGATCTTTACCGCCGAACGCATTACCTGGCTGCGTCGCGCGCCGGTGACATATGCCAAGCTTTACTTTGCGCCGGGATACCGGATGACGACACATCTCTGATCTGACCGGATTCCAGCTTTTGGGGCGGTAAAAAATGTCGGTCTTCGTCGGTCTGCCGAATTATGGGCTGACAGAACATCAAACAAAGGGAACGCGATGGCTGTTCAGAATCTAATGACGTTTAAGGCGGGTTCAACGCCGATTTTGCTGAATGTCCCACATGCCGGAACCTTGCTGCCTCCGGAGGTTGAACGCCGTTTGCGACCCGCCGCGCTGGAGCTGAAGGATACGGATTGGCACATGGACAAGCTGGCGCTGCCTTGTGCCGAATTGGGTGTGGGTGTCATGGCGGCGCAGTATTCGCGCTATGTGGTGGACCTGAACCGTTCAGCTGATGACGCGCCGCTTTATTCCGGTCCGACAACCGGCCTGATATCGCAAATCGATTTTGACGGTCAGCCGCTTTATCTGGAAGGGCAAGAGCCAGATGGGCAGGAGACACAGGCGCGCATCCAATCCTATTGGGCACCGTATCATCAGGCGCTCAAGTCTGAGATTCTGCGGATCAGGGCGCAGTTTGGCACCTGCATACTGTTGGATCTGCATTCCATCCGTTCCGAAGTGCCAAGGCTGTTTGATGGGGTGCTGCCGGATTTGAATCTGGGCACAAATAGCGGGGCCAGCACAGCCGCGCGCTTTGAGGCCTGCGCCGAAAGATCGCTGGGGTCCGGCCAATACAGCTTTGTCAAAAACGGCCGCTTTAAGGGAGGCCATATTACCCGGCACTATGGCCAACCCGACCAGAACATTCATGCGCTGCAACTCGAAATTGCACAGTCCACCTATATGATCGAGCACGCCCCTTGGGATCTTGTGTCCCCTAAGGCAGAGGTGCTTGGCACCGCGATCAAGAACCTTGTTACCGCGTTGTTGGATGAAGTTAACACCACCCGTGGATGACCCAAACAGACTCGCCGATACGGCATCCAAGTAAAGGAAAGTGGATGACAACTGGATTTCATTTCAAACAGGCACTGACGGACCAGGGTTGGCTTAGCAATATCTCTGTAACCGTCACGGAATCTGGTGAGTTCGGAGCACTGGTCGCAGACGACAATCCCAACGCCTATCCGGTGATTGAAAGGCCGGTTGTGCCGGGCATGCCCAACCTGCACAGTCATTCCTTTCAATACGCGATGGCCGGGTTATCAGAAGTGCGCCGGAATCCGGTCGACAGCTTCTGGTCCTGGCGCGAAATGATGTATTATTTCGCTCATAACGTATCGCCCGAGGACCTGCAGGCAATCACTGCCAAGCTGTATATGGAATTGCTCAAAGGCGGCTATACCGAGATTGTCGAGTTTCATTATCTGCACAACAAAGAGGATGGAGCGCACTACGCCCAACCTGAGGAGCTGTCTTCTGCTATTGTCTCTGCTGCAGATCGAACGAGCCTCAGCCTGACGCATCTTCCGGTGTTTTATGCACACGCAAATTTCGGCGGGCTGTCTCCGCAAGATGCTCAGAGGCGATTCACCAATGCACGTGATCAATACGCTTTGCTGATCGAAACCCTGAAGCAGCAGCATGAAAAGCTTAACCTCGGAATCGCGCCGCATTCCCTGCGCGCCGTAACCGAGGATGAAATGTCATGGCTTATGGAGCTTCGGCAAGACCAGTTGCCGGGGTGTCCAGTTCACATCCATGTGGCCGAACAGACCAAAGAGGTGGAAGACAGTATCGCCCATAGTGGCAAACGCTCTGTTTCGGCGCTGATGGACCAGGTCCAGATTGACGCCGCGTGGTGCCTGATCCATGCCACCCATCTGGATGACGCCGAGGTTGCGGCCATTGCCGCTTCGGGTGCGACCGTGGGTCTGTGCCCGCTGACGGAATCAAATCTTGGAGACGGGATTTTCCGGGCGGTCGATTTCGTGGCAGCAAATGGCCATTTTGGTATCGGCTCGGACAGCAACATCTGTACCCAGGCAGTTCAGGAGCTGCGCACACTGGAATATAGTCAGCGCCTGCTGCACCGGCAGCGCAATGTTATGTGCTCCAAGGACATGCCCAATGTCGGCGGTTATCTCTGGCAAGCCGCCGCCCAAGGTGGAGCACGTGCAGCCGGGCGCAATATCGGCCGTATCGCAGAAGGGTGCCGTGCTGATTTTGTAGAATTGTCTTACGATAGGAATGGTCTGATGGCGGCGGTGTCGCCCGAAGCCGTGCTGGATTTCCACATGTTCTCGGGTCAGCAGGCAGAAATCATTGCCGTCTATGTTGCTGGTCAAAAGGTCATTGAAGATGGTCAGCACCCCGATCACGAGTCCATCGACGCCGGATATATTTCCACCATGCGTCGGTTGGCGCAAAAACTATGATGAAGGGTGAATAGAACCAACGGAACTCATTACTGCGCGAGCTTAAGAACCTTGGGGCACTTGGTGCTGGTCAGGCTGAAAACATTGTCCGAGATCGCCAAGGAATTTTCTGTCACCCAGCCCATTGGATTCGAACATTCCAGTTGGTTCGCGCCTTCCGTACCTTGTCACATCAATTGCGCGCGTGATGCTGGCGGATCTGAGCGAAACGGAACTGGATCACCGTACCCCCCAATGACGGGTCTGGGCATGTGTGCGGTGCTATTAACAATTCCGGCCACCGCAATCAGCTGGGATCTGCGGAAGATCTGATCAAACAGGTCTGCCACTGCGCGGCGCAATATCAAATTGCAGTGATGCAGGTGGCGGCATCCCAGTTTGCCGATGTATTCCGTCATCGTGACAGGCTGCATAAGCGGCCTGAATTAGTCTGGTAAGTTCGACTCGGTTAGGGCCTTTTGAGGCATGGCTTCGAGGTGCAGTTCACCCAGCAATCAAGGTACCTGTATAAGCTTGCTCCGGTCAGAGATAATGCTGAAATCAGAGAGGTTTTTTGCCCCAAAACCTCATCTCTCCATCAAGTTGACAAGGCGAGGGATTTGGCTGATACAGCCAGAATATGAGCGGGCCGTTAGCTCAGCTGGATTAGAGCAGGGAACTTCTAATTCTCAGGTCGGGGGTTCGAGTCCTCCACGGCTCGCCAAATGCACAATTCCTAATTGAGTATTCATCCGCCACCCTCAGATTACGACGTTGGCAAAGCTCTCGACTGTGACGATCGGACGTGGTTGTCCCGCCAGGCTTTCTGCATCGGTCAGACGCTGCGCCAATGGGTCGGCGTCGCTAAGGGGGCCAAAGTTCAGCCCGGTTAATTTTTCCAAATCCCGGACGCGGATCTGGAATGTCTTATAGGCACCAAACTCAAATCCACCGACAGATTCCACGCTCCCCTGGTTCGAGAGCATCTGTTGGATGACCTCAACCTGGCTGAGTACATAGGCGGTGGAATGAAGGCGAAGAATGCCTTCGCTGCCATCCTCTTCGGCCAGCATGGTCACAAGCTTGAAGAACTTCAGGGGTACCGGCGATCCGGTATCTTTCAACATCGGCTCGTCACCGGTCAGGATTGGTCCGGTGAACACACAGGCCTTGAATCCATGTGTGCGCACATTTGTCATGATAAAGTTCTCAAGACCCAACCATTGCGCGTGGCTCCGGTTAAAGGCCCGGTGCTGCGGGGCAGCAGCGGTATAGTGAAAGCTGTCATCATTGGCCTGTTTGGCCTGTGCATCATCGACACCCCAATTTGTCGCCGCACGGCGAACCAGGTGGCCCCGGTCAATATCCGCGTGATCATAATCCTCTTTGCCGAGTTGGACATTTGCTGGGATGCGCAGGTCAGCGAACCACTTGTCGCTACCTCGTTTTTGCGGTCGGGTCTTGGCACCATCGATATTTAGCGCGGCAATGATCGGTGTTTTGAAAGTCGCAGAATAGAGAATGCCGAAATTCTGATAGCGCAATTCGTTGGGGCGTTCCGGGGTCGCATCCGACGGAGTGGCAAGCCCAAACGCATTCGGTACCACCGGCAGAGGGACCTCTGCCACTTGAAGGAAGTCCGGGTTGTACCCGTCGCGCGGTTCAAAATGGTCTGCGTCATGGTTTCCGTCAGGTCGTTCTGGCCGGACGATTTCAGTTCCGGGGATCGAGGTCGGCACCGCCCCGTCCAACAATGCGTTGACCGTGCTGATCCTGACCGCCGAGTTTCCGACGCCGAAGGTACCTGCATAATGCAGACCAACCGCTTTGCCGCTGTCCAACGAGATCACAGGCGAGCCCGAATTGCCGCCCAAAGTCGTGCAGTCATGGCGCAGGATCGTCACGCCGCCGTCTTCGATGAGAAATCCGGGCGAAAAGCGTTTCACGTCATACAGGTCGTTGAAATAGTTGGACATCTGCGTGGGGTCATTGCGCAGGGAATCCTTGGCGGGATACCCGATCACCGCGACGCATTCGCCGTGCTGGGCGTCTGTATTGGCGCGCGGGATCGGCGCGGGCGTGAAAATAGCTGTATCCGCTGGCAGGTCGATCTTTCCAAGCGCGATATCTGCGGCCGCATCTTCGGCGATATAGGTGAACTTGCGAATGTCGAAAAGCCGTTCGGGGTCTTGTGCCGCGCCGACCTCTTCCAGGAAATCTATCCGGGCGCCATAGCGGGCATTGCCGGGGGCAAACATGAAGACACCATCGCCCAGGAAACTGCGCCGCGCGACCAGCTTGGCAACATGGCGATTGGTGATGATCAGCAGATGGTCGTCCTTCTTTTCGATCACCCAGCCAGTGCCACCCCAGCTAAAGTCATGATTGATAAACTCGATACGCCCGACCGAGGCGATATTGTCTTCGGCCTTGCCGATACGAATATCGATATCTGGCGGAAAGTCGGACGAAAGTGTTTGTTTGCCTTCAACCTTACCGCCGCGCACGATCAGGGGCGGGCGTCCGACCGCGCGCACGATGGCTTCAAGTTGCGAGGGCGTAGAGCCAAAGCTTTCCAGCTTATTCATCTGCGCGCCCATCAATTCACGGGCACGATCCGGTGTCAGGCCCATTTCACCAAGAATGCCCGGACTGGTATCCAGAGCCTCACGCGCCTTGTCGATTGTTCCGGCATTTCCAAGGCCTTCTAGCCGGCTGAATGTTTCCTTTTCGAAATCGCTCATGGCATTGGTTCCTCAGCTAATATGAAGTTTTCAAACTCAGTCGATCTGCCTCTAGGGATCGAGGTATTTTGGCCCCCGCCCTGTTTCGGCAAACATGGTCAGTGCCGGATGAAACACCACGGGCGCCCGGCTTTTGGTAAGCCAACCAAGGATTTCCTCTGTTCCTGAACCATGGGTGAGCCCCCGAGCAACAGGTGCAAGGCGGCGTTGCAGGGTTTGAGTGGACTTACCGCGCCCTTCGTTCAAAGGATCCGCCCAAAAGTTTAGAACTCGGTCTGCCAGACCATGACTGCCGCGTTCCAAAAGATCGAAGGTTCGACTTGATGTCAGGTCGCTCCATTTCCGTGTGGAATTCCATTCTGGCGGCGGTGGTGAGGGGAAGGCCCAATAGCCGCCGATGACTTGCTGCCAACGTCTTGCCGCGCGTGCGAGCGTTGGCAAGTCAGGGATCGGGTGGTAAAAACTGTACCCCTCGGCCCAATCAGCGGTAAGGCCCATCGCGCGCAATAGCGAAATCACATCCGTTGGACGCTCTGACAGCTGGGACATCGCATTGTTGATCCCCTGTAAACCCGGGGCAAAGATGTCAGCCGCTTCATAAAGGCCGGTGGCAAGGTTTGACAAATCGCGCAGAACACGACCTCGGCCACTTGCTTGAAACTCTTCCACAAGCGCCAGCATCCGGTCGAAATAGGGATTCAATGGGGCCAACGCGAGCCCGTAATCATCCGTAGGTAAAGCAGGGTCGGGCATGTCCGGCTCTGAATATTCCAGCCCGAACTCCTGACGGATACCCGCCGCATAGCGGAGCCTTTCATAGGTCAGCTCGCGTGGGCCGTGATCCAGATAGGGGGCGATCAGGCCCAGAACCTCATGATCACCCTCAAAGCTCATACCCGTTGCCAGAAGAGCGAATTCAAGCGCTGCTGACTGCATTCCAATTCGAGACGAGCTGTTCACGACGCGAAGAGCTATGTCGCGAAAGTCCTTATCGCGGAGTCGGTTAACGAGCTCTTCGAATTCAAACTCGGCATAAATCTCTAGGAGCATCCGGCCTTCCAGTTCGGGCCTTTGTTGTGCCTCTCTCAGCAAGGTATCTGCTGGCAACAAATTGAATAGGCTTCGCGCCATGGACCAATGACCGCTCTGCCAGTTGTGGCACAGGATCAGGATGCCAACTTCGCTTGCTGGATCATAGGCGCCTTTCAATCCTTCGCGTATGATATGTGTTGCCTCGCGGCGCTGGCCCTGCTCCAACATCGCTCGCAGGTCTTTGACTGCGCGACTATCTGGTGCGGCCACATAACCGCGACCTTTGACGATCCGTGCTCGTGCCGTCGCGGCCTTGGACTCAACCTGTACAAGGTCTTCGGGGGGAAGTTCAGAACTGCTGTCCAGCCCAGTGGCGCCGTATTCCCGTTGTTTGGTTTCTTGCACCGGGGCCGAGCGCTGGCCGCGAGCTTGACGGATCAGGTCCTGCGCGTCGATTGGCAGCTCTTTCAACAGCTGTTCGGGGAAGCGTTCAGCCAGTGAGGGATTGATGCTTGGAGGGGCTTCTCCGACGCGCATAAGCTGAAGCGAATGATAAAGGAACAACAGCGGATCGCGGTCAGCGTAATAGTCACAAGCTGCACGGTTTACCTCTGCGGTTTCGACGGGGCTTTGGTTATAGGTGGGTTCTAGCAGGTCCCGCCGCATGTCGGCCTTATGGGTCAGTTGACCATCAGTGGCGGCGTCCATCAGCCAGGATTGCAGGCCAAGATCCGCGACGATTGTGCCTGCTTCGCTGCTGAGGTCACCCAGCCCAAGCGCCGGTGCAACGATGCCGTTCAGGTTGTCGGCGTTTATCTCGCTTAGAACCATGCCGTAATTGGCTATGCCACGCAGGTGCACGGGCAGGCGCGATGTGATGGCCCGGTTCACGATGCCCGCAGCAATCGGGTCATTCTCGTCTTCGGTGACTTCGGCCAATCGGCCCTCGGTCTGCACCTCGTCAATCAACAGCCGCAATTTCAACGGATTGCCCTGACAGCGCAAAATGATCTGATCGCGGAATTCCTCGGGGATTCCGGCCTCATCCAGCGTTTGATTGACCAATTCGTCTTCGATCTGGTCGAGCTTGATGTATTCGCCCCGTCTTGGGTGATCTTCGCCGAAAATCGGCCCGCGACCGGCTGAGATGATCGATACTTCGATCTGTTCCTTTTCGACAAAGCGATCCAGATCGTTCATGAGGTTATTCACGAAGGTCGCGCCCTGACCATGCAGTACTTCGAGCGTATCCAGCAGAATGACAAGGCGCAGGCGGGCATCAGCCACCGCGTTGGTCATCGCCAGGATCAACTGACGCGGTGTAAGGTCCGAGCTTTCGTAGATCTCTCGGGTGACCTGTTCGGAATAGCGCAGCCGCAATTTGCGGAGTTCGGGGGCCGCTTGGGGTATTGCCGTACCGATCTGACGTGAGATCTCTTCAAAGATTGGACCGGTCTGCAATGAGGGCTGATCGAAATCCAGTCGGATCAGGATGACGTCTTCGCGTTCGCTTGTAATCTGGATGATGCGTTCCAGCAGGTAGGATTTTCCGATCCCGTACTGACCTTCGATATGCAAGGTTTTCAAAGGGGCCGAGCGCATAGGGTGGTCGATCCAGCGTTGAATCTTGTCGATTTCGCTGACACGCCCCACGAATTTTTCGCCCAGGCGCTCTTTTGACCGGCGCTCGCGTCTGAGCAGGTTCAATCGGCTGCGCAGCCTGAACAGACGGTCATATCCCGGCGCTTTTTGGCCTGCACGCTCTAACGTGACAAGGTGCTGCGACAGGTTTTGTTCATCTGTTTCCGCCTCGATAAGGTGATCCAGAGCGCCCGGTGCGAACCCCTCTTGGCCCGACAGGGCCTGCACGATCTCGGACTGCGTGGTGGCCGAGTCGAACTCTTCCATCTCAGACAATTCGCGATGTCGGGCGGTCAGGCGGAGAATCCATTTGGTCGAGTCGCCCGACTTATCAACATGGCTCAGCTCACGAAGGGATGACATCAGCCGCGCCCGCAGCACGCGGTTGCGGTATTCATCCTCGCTCAGCACCTCGCGCATAAGCTGCCGTGGTTCAAATGCCCCGCGAAGGGCGGCGGCGCGCAGCAGGCGCGAACGGAGTTCTTCCTGCTCCTCGTTCATCCTTCTATCTCCAGAAAGCGTTTGGCCTCTTGGCGAACACGGGTGACAACGGTTTCCAGATGTTCGCCATCGAATTCACCTGTGTTGTCAGGGCTCAACCCGGCCAGAGCAGAGTCCACCATTGCCCGTCGAGCAGCCGGTGTCAGCTCTTTTGCCGGGTCAAGCGAAGTGATCATGCTGTTAATTGTAGCCTCAACATCGCTACGTGTGAATGGTCCCAGCTCTTCCACCAATAGGCCGCTGCGCTGCGCGCCGTCGACAGCGCCGACATTGGCAAAACGCAGGGGCGACAGGCGATAGGTCTCATAGCCTGCGAGGATCAGGCGCAGATTCTCGGATGTGGGCAAGCATTTGGCGATATGCTCGAACTGTACCTGGGCACGTGGTGAGAGCCCTTCGGGCGGGTTGTCGAAATAGATCCACCATGTTTGCCCTGCGGTTTTGGCGGCCTGATCCATGTCAGCAATCAGGGTCTCCGCGCGGCTGCCTTCGAATGCAACATCGGTAGTCTGGGCGGCGGTTGTTCCAGCAGCAGCGTCTGGCGAGGCGACGGTCCCGTTGGCCTTCTCGGCAAGATCAGCAAGCAAATCGTCCGTATTCAGGGTCGGCCCCAATCGGATGCAACGATGTTGCGGCGCGGCGTTAGGTGCTTCTTGCATCAGCAGATAGGATTCCAGCATGTCATAGCTGAATCCGAGACCACGAATAGACGTCGTATCCTCGCGCCTGATCCAGATCCCACGCAGTTTGGATTTGGGATGATCCAGCATATGGGCAAGCCCGGATACGAATTGGTTGCGGCCGATGATGATGGTCCCGTCAATGTCGCGGCTCAGCGACCACATGTCCCGCTGTTTCGAGTTCTTGCTGATCAGATCTTGGAAGTCGGGGTCATCGTGGAACTGCTCGAAAGGGACAAGCCGTTTCGTTGTCTCCCATTTGCCCTGGTGGATGCCCAAAAACCTGAACTGGCTGTCAAAACCGGGGCCACCCGATGACCCGCCGGATGTGTCGATGTCATGAGGGAACCGCTTGGCGCCAGGTTCTCGGTGCACTTTGCCGGGCATGAACCCCTTGGTGACACCTTCGGGGTAGTGGACCAATGTGAACAGGTCTGCACCCTCAAAATCGGGGGGGTCGCCGGTCACATCGACACTGCCATAGGTATGCCCCAGCGGCAGGAATATCCGCAGCAGCGCGATATCCACCTCATCGCCCGGTGGCAGGTTCCCGGCCTTTTCACTGTCGTGATAGGGCCAGAGCTTTACGCATTTTGCCCGGTACCGCTTTTCGTCCGAGGCAAGTATTTCAAGCCGAGGGTCGACCCCGGCGGGCACGGAGTTTAGCGGGTCCAGAACATGGGCTGCAGTCAGCACCAGATTGGGGGCAACAAACGCGCCGGATCCTTCGAATGTGTTGTTGATCCAGATCTGACAGCGAAAGCTTTCCGCGCGCGGGGCAAAATCGCCCAATGCGGCAAAGTCGAACGAATTATTTGCCGGTGTGCCGATCAAGGTGCCGTCAAACCGAGCGATGTTTTCGGCAAAAATCAGGTTACGGTCGCGCGGCACAGGGTCGGCGCCGCGCGCGCGCAGAAAGTTGAGGAACTGCTTGACCTTCGCAGCGTCGACCAGAATTTCCAGCAAGACATCAGCAAGCGTTTCTCCGATATCTTCGTCTACACTTTCTTCGACGGCCTCATAGTTCACGGGGTCATCAGGGTCGGGAAACAGCGCGGTCAAAGCATGACGCACAATCGGCTCATGCTTTCGGATCGCAATCCGGATATGCGCTGCGTTCACCATCCGTGGCTTATCCGATGCCCAAATAGGCGCTGAGGGCCGGTTTGTCCGACAATGCGGTGTCCAGACCCGAGGTCGGGGCGTCTTCGCCAACCATGGCCTCGGCCCCACCATCGCTTTCGGCGATGCGTTTGCGGGCCCCACGGCGATAGCTGAGCCAGATGATCTCATTGGCGTAATCGGCCATGTCAGGGGTAACCTCTCCGGCGGCGGTGCTGTCTGTTCCCGCAAGATGCGAGACCAGAATGTTCAATGTTGGGGTCGCATTCGGATCGGGTGCCGCCGGGCTTTCGGCGCCTGTGGGAAGCGGCGCGTCCAAGACCGCCTGAGCGTTGATGATGCCCGCGCCAAGATCGGTGGCCCCGTTCCAGACGGCTGGCTTGTTTATCCCGTGTTTGGCACAGTGCAACCACATCGCCTGAACGGTGGTCCCAGCATTCTGGGCCTTTTGCAACAGCGCCGCCCGACCGCCGTGATGTGCGACCCACAGCGCTGCAACGCCTCCAGTCATTGAGGTGGCAAGCGTGGTACCCTGGCTGGCGCGGATACCCGAGTTTGGGTCGGTCGCCTTGTTCTTGGCCGCGCCCCACACGTTTTCGCCATAGGCCGAAAAGCTGACCTCGGGGCCACGCCCAGTTTTGCGCCAGGGGCGTCTGTCGGGCTGCAGTGCAGCGACAGCTGTGCAGATTTCCAGTGATGCATAGGCGGCGGGAAAGACCACGTTCGGATAGCAGTTGCCCGCGGCGCAGACGATGACCAATCCGGCCTGTACCGCATTGCGCAACGCCTGTTCCGTCGAAGAGACCCGTACCGGCCCGCCAAGCGCCATCACGATGACATCGGCGTTTTGGCTGACCGCATGAGAGATTGCCGCAGGAATACGCAGCTGGGTCATGTCGATCACCGATTTGATCGCCCGGATTGGCAGAACCTTGGCCGCAGGGGCCGTACCGGTTATCGCCCCCGGCGAGGTGGTATCGCCATTCATATCGGCCCCGCCCCGCGATCCGACGACCGAGGTGACAAGCGTGCCATGACCGGGATGTTTAAGGACGCCGCCTGAAAACCGGTCACGCGCATCCCCGTTCCCTTCGACAAAATTCCACATGCCGTTGGTTTCGATCACGCCCGCCAGTTCGCTATGGTCGGAATAGCCCGTGTCGATCACCGCGACCTTGCTGCCCTGACCCCGGGTGTGCTGCCAGGCCAGCGGTGTCTTGATCCGTTTGTGGTGCCAGCCATAGGGCCGAGAGTTGTCACGCTTGGTTTCGCAGAAACTGAGAAAGCTCTCCGTACCCACATGTGCAGCCCCGTACAGGCTGTCTGGCAAGACCGGGTTGGCCTCGGCTACGTCCAGCGCCATACGGAGGGCACGGCCAAATGCAAAAACCTCACGCTCTTGGCCTTTTGGATCGATCTCGGGGAATTCAACAAAGAAAAATCGATCCGCATCTGCGTCAAAGACCGCTTGGGTACTGGTGGCAACATCAGGAAGTGCACTACCCACACGTTCTTGAATTGCCGACAAGGATTGCGGTGTATCCGAGACCACTTCAATGACTAGCGGATCGCCGTCGAGCGAGACATCGGACCTTGTTAGGGTGTCATATTCCTGCATGGCAAATATCCTTATACAAAAGCAAAAGATGATGGGGCGCATGGGCCAACGCCGTAAGCGCAAGCGCGGTCAGCAACAGGGTGAATGCGCTGGCGCGGGGGTCGGGGCGAAGAACGGCGCGCTCCGACAGGATGATCACAGTCAAAAAGATCATGACGGCAAAGTCATGGGTCCCTAGCATGACAAGCATCATCGGCAAGCAAGAGGTGATGCAATCGCGCGCATAGGTCAGCCCAAAGATCAGCACATCGCGGTCGGCACTTGGACCAAAGGCGGCTAGGACCGGACGGCTGTGGCATTTCCTTAATGCGCTGCGTTTTTGCGGGCTAAACTGCCATGCTGCGGCGCACAGGCAAGCCAACGGCGCAAACACGGTTTGGTGCAGAACCGGCGCCAGAAGAAACGCAGCAAGCGCGCCTGCGACCAGCCAGGCCAACAGATATGGCAGAACAAACAGAAGTGCCGAGCGTGATCTTCGATCTGCGAAGCTGCGCGCGCGGACATGTGCGATCTGCGGAACAAGCGTTGGAAGCATCATCGCCAGAACCATCGCTGGCCAATGCAATGAGGGCGCGGGCACCAAAGCAAGCCAAAGCCATGCAAGCGCGGCCACGCCAAGTGTCGTGCGTATTTCGATATCGGCCCGTCCAAACAGGCGAGGGCGATCTATTCCGGTAGCCGACGCCATGGGCGATCAGTCGAAATAAAGGTTTATGCGGCCGATCTCAATGTCTGGCTGCTGTTCTGTTGGGGCGATCTGTTCCAACCCTGGTACTTGGCCAAAGGCCTCGCTGTCATCAAACATCCGTTGAAACCGGATTTGCAACCTGTTGGCGTCGCCTTGGCTCAGCCCCAGTGCAAAGGCCAGCTTTGTGATCTCGTAAGTCACCGCAAGGCCGTTGCCGCCATGTGGACCGTCCGGGTTGCTTGCCTGTTCAAGGCCGAACGGCGACAAGGTGCCAATAATCGCTGGCGGCAAAGCGTCATCCGGAAGATCCAGCATGACGCGGTAAGATCCGGGCATGCCACGGCCCTTGATCCCCTCAAGATGCAGGTGAACGCGCCGGGTGGTGCCGGGGGCCTCGGCGCCGGAAATCAGCGCGACTGAAGTGTCGAGCTTTACGCCAGCAGTGGTCATTGCACCACGCAACTTGACCGGAGCTTCGCTTGCGCCAGCAAGCTCGGGTTCCTTGCCTGCCATGACGAACTCCTCTGCTGGAATGGCGGGTTCTACTGCGGGTGGAACGCCGTCATATTGAAACCCGTGCAGGACGCTTGTGCTGTCCAGCATTTCTTCGCTGTTGAAGGTGAATGCCGCGCCATCGCCATCATGCATCGAGAATGTCTGGCCAGTGCGCCACAGTGGCGAGGGTGGGGCGACATGGCTCGGGTCGGCGTTGCGCCAGACTTCCCATAGCCGATCAATGTTGCAATGGTGCAGCCAGAAAATCGGATCAAAGGCCGCAGTGGCCGGATTTGCCATAAAACCGCCAGAGCCCCCAATCCAAACGTGTATATCGTTATGGGGCGTGCTTTCCAATGCGCCATTGTCCCCACCGCCGGGGTGAAACCCGGTTTGCGGGCCACCAAACCCTGATGAGAATCCGGGCGTATCATTGGTGAAATCTTCATGATCCAACGCATCCAACGACACCACGTCGTCCGGAAATCCGAAATCTCCATTCACCACTACACGTCGGCGGGAAAACAGGAAGTTGCGCGTGCCGTCTGACTTGGTCGGCTCACGGAACGCCACAGGAAGGCGGCGCGCATTCGGGTTTTCTGACAGGGGTTGGGAATAGTCCCAATAAGGCAGCGCCCAATCCTGCGGCCCGCCCAGATCGGCGACGGCTTTGCCGACGACGGCCTCAAATGCGGTGATATATCCGCGGTGCCAGGGCAGGAAGAACCAGCTTTGGTGCTGGCATTGGTTCCAGAATTGTCCGGAACCGGGAATGTTCGGAAAATTCTGCGGCTGCCCATGAACTGCGCCCATGAAAAACCACGATGTCGGGTCTTCCAGATCTCGGTCCCAGAGAGCTTCGACAGCACGCTCATACCAGATTAGAGTTTCGTCGTTGGCTGGCAGGGTCCAAACGTTTTTGCGGATTCTTGTGGCCATAACAATACCTCAAACTGCAAATAAATCTTGGAATCTAATAATGCGTCGAGTGTAACACTTGCGTGGTTTTATGTTAACCAAAATGAATCCAAGCCATAGCAGGGTAGGCCTGGACAGGTGTTGAGTGTGCCAATGTGCGTTTCCCAAATAAGATGAATTCAGGGTGACGCGCGGCCTTTCGCTTGCGTTCTGAGTCAGAGGCGCCAGTTACTGTATATTTGTGAATTGGACGGCCGCAGCTGCAGTGGGCACACATGCCGAGTACCCGAAAACAAGGGTGAATTCGAGTAACAGTGAAATAATTCTTGCAACCGGTTGCAAAGAGAATCATTGTGGTGTCGAAAAAAGGGATTCGGGGGCGCGGGATGCTAAAAGTAGGATTGCTGGGGGCTGGGCGCATTGGGCGTGTTCACGCGCAGGCTATTGCGGCGCATCCTTACAGTGAACTGAGTGCGGTGTCTGATGCACTGCCCGAAGCTTCGGCGCGTTTGGCTGAGGAATTCGGGGCCAGTGCGCGACAGTCACAAGAGATTATTTCCGATCCTTCGATAAATGCAGTGCTGATCGCCACGCCGACGGATACGCATTCCGACCTGATCGAAGCGGCCACCCAAGCCGGGAAAGCGGTATTGTGCGAGAAGCCGGTTGATTTGAGCCTTGAGAGGGCTGTCGCCTGTCAATCCGTTGCAAAAGCCACCGGCCAGCCCGTCATGGTCGGTTTCAATCGTCGATTCGACCCGAATTTTTCTGCTTTGAAGGCTGCATTTGAGGCTGGTGAGGTCGGCAAGGCCGAGTTGTTGTCCATTACATCTTTCGACCCCGCGCCGCCACCGGTGAGCTATGTCAAAGTATCAGGAGGGCTGTTTCGGGACATGATGATTCATGATTTCGACATGGCGAACTTCCTGATGGGTGACCTGCCGGAAGTAATCTCGGCAGTGGGCACATCGGTTGTTGACCCCGAAATCGGTGCCGTAGGTGATGTGGACACGGCGGTCGTGACAATGACTTATGCAGATGGCCGGATCGCTGTGATCAAAAACTCTCGGCGTGCGGCCTATGGGTATGATCAGAGGGTTGAACTGCTGGGATCAGAAGGGATGCTTCAGGCGCAAAATATCCTTGAAAACTCAGTAGTTAAGTCAACTTCGAATGGCGTGACCGGTGCCAAGCCGACTTACTTTTTCCTTGAACGCTACATGTCTGCCTATCGCGCAGAATGGGATGCATTCGTTAGGTCAGTAAATTCTGGATCAGGGGTGCCTGTAACTCTGGACGACGGTGTAGCCGCGCTTGCTATGGCCGAGGCCGCAACCCGTTCTGCGCAGTCCGGACAGTCGATGGTTTTGGCCAAAGTTTTGAAACCGGTTGCAAAATGATCGGATATGCGGAAACTTGGGGCAGCTTCGCCCCGGATCGGGGCGAAGAAGATTCGGTTTAATCGGAAGATTGGGGCCAAGACCCCAACACACTGTTCAAACGGGAGGAGAAACCATATGAATAATTTCTTTAAAGGCGCACTGGCAGCTGGTGCACTGGCGATGGCCACGCCTGCATTCGCGCAGGAGATCGTCGTTGTGTCTCATGGTCAGGCCAATGACGCCTTCTGGAACGTCGTGAAAAACGGCGTTGAGCAAGCGGGCAAGGATGTCGGCGTGAACGTGGAATACCGCGCACCCGAGACCTTTGACATGGTTGCGATGTCACAGCTGATCGACGCCGCCGTGAACCAGGAACCGGACGGGTTGATTGTCTCGATCCCGGATGCCGATGCGCTTGGCCCGTCAATCGAACGTGCTGTTGCTGCCGGAATTCCAGTGATCTCGATCAACTCGGGTTCGGACGTGTCCAAACAGCTGGGCGCATTGCTGCATGTCGGTCAGGACGAGTTTGATGCGGGCAAGGCCGCAGGCGAAAAGCTGGCTTCGATGGGTGGCGCGAATGCGATCTGTGTGAACCACGAAGTCGGAAACGTGGCGCTTGACCTGCGTTGCGCCGGTTTTGCCGAAGGCTTTGGTGGCAGCGTAGAAGTTCTGCCGACCTCGAACGATCCTTCAGAAATCGAAGCGAAGGTCTCGGCCGCTCTGGCCGCGAATGACGCTGTCGACACAGTCATGGCGCTGGGTGCAAGTTCGGCTGGTGAACCCACGGTAGCGGCTGTGAAAGCATCGGGCCGTGATGTGAACGTGGCCTCGTTCGACCTGTCTGCGAACTTCTTGCAGTCCATCGCCGATGGAGATGCGGCATTTGCCATTGACCAGCAGCAGTATCTGCAGGGCTATCTGTCTGTGAACTTCATGGGCCTGCATGCCAAATACGGTCTGATGCCAGGTGGCAACGTGCCATCGGGTCCGAACCTGATCACACAGGACAAGGCAGCCCAGGTTATCGACCTATCGGCACAGGGTATCCGCTGATCCGTTTGGGACAGTGAAAAACAGAAACGGCGCCAGGTGCGCCGTTTCAACCGAATTGGGAGGGAAACATGAGTGAGTCAGCGCCCGTCACTACGGACGAACGCGTAAAGAAAGAACCGTTTCTGACCAAGCTGATGAAACGTCCAGAGCTTGGTGCCATGGCCGGTGTGGTCCTGGTGGTCATTTTCTTCGCGCTCACGGCAGACGATTCCATGTTCACGCTGGCTGGAGTTATGAACTTTATGACGCCTGCGGCACAGCTGGGTATCCTGGCTATCGGAGCGGCGCTGCTGATGATCGGGGGTGAGTTTGACCTGTCGATCGGTTCGATGGTTGCCTTTGCAGGCTTGTTCTTTGGTGTCTGCGTGGTGACTTGGCAGTTACCTCTGATCATTGCGATCCCGATGACATTTGTTTTTGCGGCCTTTGTTGGGGCGGTGAACGGCAATATCGTCATACGGTCGGGCCTACCTTCTTTTATTGTAACTCTGGCTTTCCTTTTCATTCTGCGCGGTCTCTCACTGGTGGGTCTCAAAGCAGCCACTGGCGGGTCAACCCAGCTGCGTGGCGTGCGCGATGTAGTCGAAAACGACTGGCTGGCCCCGTTCTTCTCGGGCGAAGCTTTTGCCGGTTTGTTTGCCTGGCTGGCTGCAAACGGATTGATCGATACATTCAAAAACGGGGCGCCGAAAGTACCGGGCATTCCGGTCGAGATTCTGTGGTTTATCGTTCTGGCCCTAGCGGCGACCTATGTTTTGCTGCGGACCCCAGCTGGAAACTGGATTTTTGCCGCCGGTGGCGACAGCAATGCGGCGTCGAATTCTGGTGTGCCGGTGAGCCGTATCAAAGTGTCTTTGTTCATGCTAACCGCCTGCTGTGCGGCGCTGGTCGCAATCATCACCGTGATCGACGCGGGATCGACCGATGCGCGCCGTGGCTTCCAGAAAGAGTTTGAGGCCATCATTGCGGCGGTGATCGGAGGTTGTCTGCTGACCGGTGGCTATGGATCGGCCATCGGGGCGTTCTTTGGCGCGATCATCTTTGGCATGGTGGTCATCGGGCTGACTTACACGGATTTCGATCAGGACTGGTTCCAGGTGTTCCTGGGCGCAATGCTTCTGATCGCGGTATTGTTCAACAACGCCATCCGCAAACGCGTAACCGGGGAGCGCTGATATGACTGAAGACAGCAAGTTCCATCACGGGGATGCGGTAAAGGATGTTGCGCCGATCGTGCAAATGAAGAATATCGAAAAGCACTTTGGTAACATTATTGCCCTGGCAGGCGTCAGCTTTGACGTCAGGCCTGGCGAATGCCACTGCCTGCTGGGCGACAACGGTGCCGGAAAGTCGACCTTCATCAAGACCATGTCCGGAGTTCACAAACCCACCAAGGGCGAGATCTTTTTCGAAGGCAAACCGCTGCAATTTGACACGCCACGCGATGCGATGGAGGCGGGCATTGCGACCGTGTTTCAGGATCTGGCGATGATCCCGCTGATGAGTGTGACGCGGAATTTCTTCATGGGTCGCGAACCGACCAAGGGCAAGGGATTGCTGAAACGGTTCGATATCGACCAGGCCAATGAGGTCTGTATGGCCGAGATGCGCAAGATGGGTATCAATCTGCGCGGGCCGGATCAGGCCGTTGGAACCCTGTCAGGGGGCGAGCGTCAGACGGTTGCCATTGCCCGGGCGGTTTACTTCGGGGCCAAGGTTTTGATCCTTGATGAGCCGACGTCGGCACTTGGGGTACGTCAGACATCGAATGTTTTGGCAACCATCGACAAGGTGCGTAATCAGGGCGTGGGTGTGGTGTTTATCAGCCATAACGTGCGCCATGCGCTGGCAGTGGGTGATCGCTTTACCGTGCTCAATCGTGGCAAGACGCTGGGCACGGCCACACGTGGAGAGATCACACCCGAGGAATTGCAGGACCTGATGGCCGGAGGTCAGGAAATGGCCCAGCTGGAAGGCTCTTTGGGCGGAACGGTTTAACCGTTCCCCCGTCTGGGCCACAGGCCCGCTAATTTCGAAATTGCAGGAATGGCCGAGATGGCCTTGTGTTGAAAGGTATCACTATGGGCAACACAGTCCGACTGACCGCAGCGCAAGCTTTGGTGCGCTATCTGGGCGCGCAGATGAACGAAGCGGGCGAGCCCTTTATCGCCGGTATCTGGGCCATTTTTGGCCATGGCAATGTGGCCGGGCTGGGCGAAGCGCTGCACGGCGCGAAAGACAGCCTGCCAACCTATCGCGGGCAAAATGAACAGACAATGGCACATTGCGCGATTGCCTATGCCAAGCAGATGCGGCGGACGCGGGCGATGGCGGTGACCTCATCCATTGGACCGGGGGCCACCAATATGGTCACCGCGGCGGCGTTGGCGCATGTGAATAGGTTGCCGGTTCTGATTATCCCCGGCGATGTGTTTGCCACCCGCGGGCCTGACCCTGTGTTGCAACAGATCGAAAGCTTTGGTGATGGTACGGTTAGTGCCAATGACTGTTTTCGCCCGGTCAGCCGGTACTATGATCGCATCTCGCGGCCTGAACATCTGTTGACGGCCTTGCCTCGCGCCTTTCGCACCATGACCGACCCGGCCGATTGCGGGCCTGTGACGTTGGCCTTTTGCCAGGATGTTCAGGCTGAAGCCTATGACTATCCCGAGAGTTTCTTCGAGCCGAGGGTCTGGTATCAGCGCCGCATTCGCCCGGATGAGGCGGAGTTGGCCCGTGCGGTGACTGCGATCAGATCAGCCAAACGTCCCGTTATCGTTTCCGGAGGTGGCGTGCATTACTCCGGAGCGACGGATGTGCTGCAGAGCTTTGTGGAATCCCACAATATCCCGATCACCGAGACGCAAGCCGGGAAATCGGCGCTGGCTTGGGATCATCCGTTGAACCTTGGCCCGGTTGGTGTAACCGGTGGTGAACCGGCCAACGCCACCTGCGCCGAGGCCGATCTGGTGCTTGCTGTTGGGACGCGGTTGCAGGACTTTACCACCGGGTCCTGGGGGCTGTTTTCCAATCCGAACCGCGAGATGATCTGCCTGAATACAGCCGCCTATGACGCCGAAAAACACGGCGCAATGCCGCTGCAAAGCGATGCGCGTGTCGGGTTAGAGGAACTTGGCGAAGCCTTGCACGGCTACCGGGCCGACCCGGTGGCGGACACGCTGAAGGCAGATTGGTTTGGCAAGGTGGATGCACTGACCGACGCGCCCGGTGACGGAAACGCGTTGCCTACGGATATGCAGGTAGTGGGTGCGGTGCAACGCGCCTCGGACAATAACACGGTAGTCATGTGCGCCGCGGGCACGATGCCAGGTGAGCTGCACAAGCTGTGGAAAGCGCCCCGCCCAGGTGCCTATCACATGGAATACGGGTTCAGTTGCATGGGCTATGAAATCGCCGGTGCAATGGGCATCAAGATGGCCCAACCTGATCGCGACGTCATCTGCTTTACCGGTGACGGCACCTATATGATGGCGAACTCCGAAATGGCGACGGCAGCGATGATGGGCATCTCCTTTACTGTCGTCGTGACCGACAATCGTGGATTCGGCTGCATCAACCGCCTGCAAATGGGCACCGGCGGGGCCGAGTTTAACAATCTGCTGGATCATGCGGTGCACGAAACGCCCTCGGCCATAGACTTCGCTGCGCACGCGGCGGCGATGGGGGCGACTTCGGTCAAGGTGGGCTCGATCGTTGAGCTGGAGCAGGCATTGGCCAAACGTGGCGAGGTCACCGGCCCCTATGTGGTCGTCATAGACACCGATCCGTACCCGTCGACCGAATATGGCGGCACCTGGTGGGAAGTGGCCGTGCCCGAAGTCAGCATCCGCCCGGAAGTGAATGAAAAGCGCGCAGCCTATGAGGTTGCCATCAAGGAAAGAAACACGAAATGAGCGTGAAGATCGGCATCTCTCCGATTGCCTGGCAGAACGATGATCTGCCGGACCTGACCGCGGCTTACACGATGGAACAGGCCCTGAAAGAGGCGCGCGAGATCGGCTATACCGGCGTCGAACGCGGTCAGCGGATGCCCGGCGATACCGAAGGTCTGCGCGCCTATCTCGACACCAATGATATCGTCCTGTGTGGCGGTTGGTGTTCTGGGGCTTCTCTGGTTAACGATTTTGCCACCGAGCGCGAGGCCGTGCGCGCGCAGGTCGAACAATTCGTAGCGCTCGACAGCCCGTGCATCGTCTATGCCGAATGTTCGAACACCGTGCAGGGGCAGATCGGGGTCGCGGTTAATGACCGGGTGAAACTGTCCCGGGATGAGGTGTTGGCCTATGCCGCCAAAATCACCGAGCTGGCCAAATGGATGGCTGATCAGGGCATGCCGATGGCCTATCACCACCACATGGGCACGATTATCGAAAGCGAAGAGGATGTGAACTGGTTGATGGAAGGGTCGGGCCCCGAGGTTGGCTTGTGCTTTGATACCGGCCACTTGCTGTTTGGTGGGGGCAATGTAATGGCGACGCTCAATCGGTGGGGCGACCGGGTGCGCCATGTGCATTTCAAGGACATCCGCCCGGCCGTTGTCCAGGATGTGCGCGAGAATAACCGCAGTTTCCTGGATGCTGTCGTCGCGGGCGCGTTCACCGTGCCTGGCGATGGTTGCATTGATTTTCAAGCCGTGGCGAATGCGTTGAAATCTATGGGTTATAGCGGCTGGATCGTGGTCGAGGCCGAACAGGACCCCGCCAAGGCCCCACCCCAAGAGTATTCCAAGATGGGTTACGACCACATTGTCGATGTCTGCGCTCAGGCAAGATTGGAGATCACCAACTAACAAACCGCCCCAAGGGGCAACACCAAGGCCATGAAGAAGGAGAAAATCATGGTAAGTCAAAGAATTGGATATGTCGGGTATTTTGACCGGGAATCCTGTGATCTGGACGAATTCAAGGTGTTGACCTCTCGGAAACTGACCTCGGACATGGTTCCGCAGGCCGCGATGATCGAAAAGAACGTCCCCGTCTATGACATGAATGCCCTGCGTCCCGCGCTGGAAGATACAGGGCAACGGCGCGCTTTGATGGCGGAATGGGGCCATGTGCTGAACCAATCCGCCGGGGTGATCGCGCTGAAATGGGCCTATCAGGATCTGTCGGTGATCGACCGGGCGACCGAGGTTTTTCGGCAGATCATCGACGAGGAACGCCAAAGCGGCGAAGGCGAGGGTGATCATTTTGCCGCCTCAGGGGCGAATGACCGGATATGGAATGCGTTGCAAAAGCACTGCCTGCGCGATCCGGAAGGTTTCTCAAAATACTTCGGCAACGCTGCTGTTGCCACCGCCTGCGAGGCATGGCTGGGGCCGAACTATCAGGTCACGGCTCAGGTCAATCAGGTCCGCCCCGGCGGCAAGGCACAGCAGGCGCATAGGGACTACCATCTGGGCTTTCAGACCGCTGAAAGCGCTGCCCGGTATCCGGTGCATGCACATCTGCTGACGGCGGCGCTGACCTTGCAGGGGGCAGTGGCCCATTGTGACATGCCGGTGGAAAGCGGGCCCACCAAACTGTTGCCGTTTTCACAGCTATATCCAGCCGGATATATTGGCTTTCACGACCCCGCGCACAGGGACCACTTTGAGAAGAGCTATGTTCAGGTGCCGTTGAACAAAGGCGACGCGGTATTCTTCAACCCCGCGCTGTTCCACTCGGCCGGCGAGAACCGCAGCACGGATATCGACCGTATGGCGAACTTGTTGCAGATCTCATCCGCTTTTGGTCGTGCGATGGAGGCCATCGACCGCCGGTCCATGGCGCAGGCCGTGCTGCCGTCACTGGTGGCCCTGAAGCGAAGCGGCGAGCTGACTGGGTCCGAGCTGGACGCGGCCATCGCGGCGACGGCCGAAGGCTATCCGTTTCCGACAAATCTGGACACAGATCCCCCGATTGGCGGTAATGCTCCGGAAAGCCAGGGGGATATCTTGCGGCGTGCGGTCGCCGAAGAATGGACGCCAGAGCAACTGACCTCGGCACTTTCGGCGTTGAAAACCCGACAATCCGCCTGACGTTACGAACCGGGCCGGCGCGCCCAGAAAGGAGGCCCCATGGCCAACCTGCTCAGGAAACCACGCGGCCCCGATGGCAAGGTGCATGACATCACCCCTGCCTCTGCGGGATGGCGCTATGTCGGGTTCGGTCTTTACCACCTACGCGCAGGCGACAGGGCGACCGAAGAAACCGGTGACAATGAGGTCATCTTGGTCATGGTCGAGGGCAAGGCGCATATCACCGGGGCCGGGCAGGATTGGGGTGTGCTGGGTGACCGCATGGATGTCTTTGAAAAGACGCCGCCGCATTGTCTGTACCTGCCCAACGGAACCGATTGGCAGGCTGTGGCGGAAACCGATTGTGTTGTGGCCGTGTGTTCGGCCCCCGGCAAAGGTGGCCATCCGGCGCGACGGATCGGGCCGGGTGGCATCACACTGACCGAACGCGGGAAGGGTGTGAATACCCGCTATATCAACAATATCGCGATGGAGGCCGAAGACGTCGCTGACAGCCTGCTGGTGACCGAGGTCTTCACGCCCAATGGCCACTGGTCCTCCTACCCCAGCCATCGCCATGATGAAGATGACTTTCCTCGCATAACCTATCTGGAAGAGACCTATTACCACCGTCTGAACCCCTCGAACGGGTTTGGCATCCAACGGGTCTATACCGATGATGGTGATCTGGACGAGGCTATGGCCGTGTCGGATGGTGATGTCGTGCTTGTGCCTCGGGGGCATCATCCCTGTGGCGCACCATATGGGTTTGAGATGTACTACCTGAACGTCATGGCCGGTCCATTGCGGAAATGGCGCTTTGTAGCCGCCCCCGAAGTAGAATGGATCATGGAGCGCGACGCATGAGCACGAATTTCGCCAACTACCCGGGTCTTGCGGGAAAAACAGTCTTTATCACCGGCGGGGCCGGGGGGATCGGCGCCGAAACGGTTCGCGCCTTTGCCGCCCAGGGGGCCAGGGTCGGGTTTGTTGATCTGAACGCAGATGCGGGCCAAGCGCTGTTGGCGGAGCTGGACGGGCAGCATGCCTTTGCCCAATGCGATTTGCGCGACATCGATGCGCTGCAAGAGGCATTCGGGCGGCTGGTCGCCGTGCTGGGCGAAGCGGATATTCTGGTTAACAACGCCGCACATGACGAACGCCACGACTGGCGCGAAGTGACGCCGGGATATTGGGATGACCGAATGGCCACCAATATCCGCCATATGTTCTTTGCCATCCAATCGGTTGCCCCAGGCATGATTGCCAAGGGCAAGGGGGCCATCATCAATCTGGGATCGAATTCCTGGTGGGAATGCGGGGCAGGATTCCCGGCCTATGCCACCGCCAAATCAGCCGTCCACGGCTTGACCCGCACAATGGCGCGCGAGTTGGGCGACCATCGCATCCGGGTGAACACAGTTGTTCCGGGCTGGATCATGACGGAGAGGCAAAAAGAGTTATGGGTGACACCCGAGACGCTGGCCAAGCAGGTGGATCGTCAATGTCTGCCGGACCCGATTGAGCCGGTCTATGTGGCGCGCATGGTCCTGTTTCTGGCCTCGGACGACGCGGCCATGTGCAGCGCGGGGAACTTCATGGTCGAAGGCGGCTCGATCTGAGGGGATGCCGCTTGGCGATGCGCTCCCGGCCGATTGGTAACATGACGCCCTAACGCTGGGGCGGGGCGCCGAATGCTCGGATCACGGTGCGGGCGGCTGCCTCGACCGGGTTGTGGGTTTCCTTCAGGATGGTGACGCGGTCGAACCTGTCGGGGTCGCGGTTGACGGCCTCTCGCATCGCCGTGCCAAAGGCCATGCGCAGTTCGGTCCCGATATTGAACTTGCAGATCGAGGTCTCGCGCGCCAGCTTCATACGCTGCTCTACCGGCACACCGGACCCGCCATGAATGACCAAAGGCACTTCGGTCACGGCATCGATTTCGGCGATACGCGCCTCATCCAGGCCACCTTCTTTGTTTTGCTGCAAGTGAACATTGCCAACCGAAATCGCCATCGCGTCGACGCCGCTTTCGCGTGCAAACTTCGCGGCTTCCTCGGGGTCGGTACCATTTGAGCCTTCGCCACCGGAATACCCCACAAAGCCGATCTCTCCCTCGCATGAAATCCCTGCCGCATGGGCCATTTCGGCAATGGCCGCGGTCTCATCGATGTTTTTCTGCAATGGCTTGCGCGACCCGTCGAACATCAGCGAGGTAAAGCCGCTGTCCAACGCGATTTTGCAGTCCTCGAACGTGTACCCATGGTCCAGGTGGGCGACGACGGGGACAGAGGCGTTTTCGGCCAGATAGCGGAACATCTTGCCCAGAATGGGCAGGGGTGTGTGCTCGCGACAACTGGGACCGGCCTGCAGGATCACGGGCGCGTTCTCAGCTTCGGCAGCGGCCACATAAGCGCGCATGTCTTCCCAGCCCAGGGTCACCAGACCACCGACGGCATAGCCCTGATCATAGGCAGGTTGCAGAACGTCTTTCAGTGTGGCGAGGGTCATTTGAATTTTGCAATCATGTCTTTGATGCCCGGTATGGTTTCGATCTGATAGGCATGGGTGGGCTGGAAATACTGGACCAGCGAGCGTTGGGTCAGGCCGCCGAGGATCGTGAAATAGTACATCTCATACCCCGGCAGGACGCAGCAGGGGTGATAACCCTTGTCGATACAGACGGTCGATCCGTCCATGATATGATAGGCGTCGCCCGGTTCGTTATCCTCGCGCTGCAGCATCTGCAGGCCCGAGCCCCAGTTGGGTTTGAAACGGAAATTATAGGTCTCGTCATGGCGGGTTTCATCCGGCAACCGGTTGGTATCGTGTTTGTGGCTGGGAAACCCCGACCATCCCCCCTGACCCACGGTGAACAACTCACTCACCAGCAGACGGCCCACCTTGTCATGCTGTTTCTGGCCCAGGATGTGCTTGATCTTGCGGTGGGTTTTGGTGTCGTCGCTGCCGTATTGCACCAGATCGTGCTGGCGGACATCGAACGGGTCCAGCACCTTGTCGTATCTGGCGCCCGCGATGAAGACTTCGGTGTGGTCCGAGGCGCAGACGATCTGCACCTTGGCGCCAACGGGTGCATAAACGCCCTCTGGCTCTCCATCCCAGACATCCTCTCCTCGGTTGCCCAGTATGGCAAATTGCACGCCTTCGACATCCACATCGACCGTACCTGTGGCCGGGACGATGCAGGTCTCATACCCCGGCACTTGATATTCGAACGCCTCGCCCTGTTTCAGTTTGACGATGTTGAAATAGTTCAGGGGCACCATTGGGTCATCGGCATCCACGATGGGTTTGTTCTGGTTCTCATAGGGGGCGATATGCATTGGGATCTCCTATGCCGTGGGGCCGGGATGGGTGGCCAGAAACGTGTCCAGCTGTTCGGTGGTCGGCATAGCGGGCGCGCAGCCGGGTTGAGACACGACGATCGAGGCGCAGGCCGAACCGCGCATCACCGCGTCCTTCAGCGAGTACCCCGCTGCAACCGAGGCCAGTAACCCGGCCATGAAACTGTCACCTGCGCCATTCGGCTTGACGGCAGTCACCGGATAGATGCCTGTCTGAAATTCCTGCCCGTCCATCAGCGTGATGGCGCCTTTTTCACCCATTTTATAGATCACCACGCGGCCTGGTTTGGCCGCCAGTTCCTGCGCCTTGGCAAACCCTTTGTTTATCCCGCCCGCCATGAAACCGAATTCTTCGTCATTGCCTACGATCAGATCACTGGCGTCACCGGCGCGGGACAGGACCTCGGACGCGACTTCGGGTGAGGGCCAACTGTAAGGGCGATAGTCTATGTCAAATATTACGGGCACACCGGCCTTGCGGGCCGTGTCGATGGCCCGGAATGTGGCGCTGCGCGAAGGCTCGGCCGCAAAGACGGTTCCGGCCGAGATCACAGCCGAGAAGGAGCTGAAATCTACCTGGTCCATATCCTCTTCGGTGACTTGGAAATCGACTGCGCCATTGCGGTAGATGACATTCTGGAAATCTTCTGTCCGGCTTTCGTAGATTGCCAGCGACATGCGGTATTCGCCCCTTACAACCCGTATGTTGGACGTATCGACGCCGTAATGCGCCAGCCGGTTCAGGCAGAACCGCGCGACCGCGTCGTCAGATACCGAGGTGATCAGCGACGCTTGACTGCCCAGCTTGACCAGACCCACACATATATTTGCCGATGAACCGCCCAGATCGGCCCGGAACGCGTCGGCATCCTCACTTTTCTCGCCGATGGGATCGGCAAACAGGTCCATGCCCGCACGACCCAAGACGCCAAAGCGGTTTCCTTTGATACCGTCCATCAAAGCGGTCACGTCATTTCCTCCGGCGAAAAGGGTCGGCAAGGTGTGTTGATCCTTGCGTTGAATCGATTCACACGATACTGATTTTGCAACCGGTTGCAAATGATATGTGCGAGGCCGCGGCAGATGCCTGAAATTGGAATTGGAATTGTTGGCGGCGGCTATATGGGCAAGGCCCACTCCGTCGCGATGTCAGCGGTAGGTGCGGTGTTCGACACCGCGCTGCGCCCGCGGCTTGAGGTGATCTGTGCCTCGACATCTGCAAGCGCGGAAGTCTATCGCGCCGCCTACGGGTTCCAGCGCGCCACCGATGACTGGCGCATGCTGGTCGAGGATCCAAAGGTCGAGGCCATTGTGATCGCCTCACCTCAATCGACACACCGTCAAATCGCTGAGGCGGCGTTTGCCCTTGGTAAACCGGTGCTGTGCGAAAAACCCTTGGGGGCGTCCTTGGACGACAGCCGCGCGATGGTGGCGGCAGCCGAGGCCACAGGTGCAATCAACATGGTCGGGTTCAACTATATCCGTACGCCCGCTAGCCAATATGCGCGTCAGCTTATTGCTGAAGGGGAAATCGGTCAGGTCACATGGTTCCGTGGCGAACATACCGAGGATTTCTATGCCGACCCCGAGGCCCCAGCAACCTGGCGCACAACGGGAATGGCCAATGGAACCATCGGCGATCTTGCTCCGCATATGGTGAATGGTGCGTTGGCGCTGATCGGGCCGATCACTCAGGTTATGGCCGATGTGGAGACGGTGCACCGGCATCGCCCCGGCGGCGAAGTTACCAATGATGATCACGCGCAGATGATGTGCCGTTTTGAAAGCGGGGTCATGGGCAACCTCTATTTCAGCCGTGTCGCAACGGGTCGCAAGATGGGCTACGCCTATGAAGTCTCGGGTACCAAAGGTGCGATCCGGTTCGATCAGGAGGACCAGAATGCCTTGTGGCTGTATCGCCGCGAAGGTCCCGAAGCTGCACGCGGTTTTACCAAGATCCTGACAGGCCCTGCGCACCCGGATTACGAACCTTTTTGCCAGGGTCCGGGGCACGGCACAGGATATCAGGATCAGATCATTATCGAGGCCAAGGATTTCCTGCAGGCCATCCATTCTGGGCAGAATATCTGGCCCACCTTCCGCGATGGGCACGAGGTGAACCGCGTTCTGGCGGCTGCATTGGCATCGTCAGACGGGCGGCAATGGACAGATATCAGCGATTTCTGAAAGCTCACCACCCAATTTCCAAAGAGAGACTAAGACCATGACTAAGCTGAAATGGGGCATGATCGGTGGCGGTGAAGGCAGCCAGATTGGCCCTGCGCACCGCCTTGGCGCACAGGCCGATGGGCTGTTTGAGTTCGCTGCCGGAGCGTTGGACCACCGCCCCGACGTGGGACGTGAATATGCACAGCGTTTGGGCGTTGCAACTGATCGCGCCTATGGCGACTGGCAAGAGATGCTAGCCGGTGAAAAAGACCGTAGCGACCGCATCGATCTGGTTACCATCGCGACACCGAACTCGACCCATTTTGAAATTGCCAAGGCCTATCTCGAAGCGGGTTTTAACGTTCTGTGCGAAAAGCCGATGACGATGACCGTGGAAGAAGGCGAAGAGATCGTGCGCATCGCCGAAGCATCGGGCAAGCTGTGCGCCGTGAATTATTGCTATTCGGCTTATCCGATGGTGCGCCAGGCACGTGCAATGGTGAGGGTCGGGGATATCGGCAAGGTGCGTCTGGTCGTGACGAATTTCAGCCACGGCCACCACGGGGATGCCACTGACGCCGACAATCCACGCGTGCGCTGGCGGTATGATCCGGCGATGGCCGGTGTCTCGGGGCAGTTCGCGGATTGCGGTATACACGCGCTGCATATGGCCAGCTTCATTTGCGATGATGAGGTCACGTCGCTGTCCGCCGACATGGCCTCGACCATCTCAAGCCGCGTGCTGGAGGATGATGCCATGGTCAACTTCCGGACAGAGCGTGGCACCGTCGGGCGCTTGTGGACTTCGTCCGTTGCGATCGGGCGCCAACATGGGTTCGACATTCAGGTCTTTGGTGAAACCGGCGGTCTGCGCTGGACCTCGGAACAGCCCAACCAGTTGCTCTATACACCGGTCGGCGGTCGCACACAGATCATTGAAAAGGGCGAAGGTGGCTTGTACGAGGACGCCCAGCGCCTGTCGCGGGTGGCCATCGCACATCCTGAAGGGTTTCCCTTGGCTGTGGCCAACATCTATTGCGATCTGGCCGATGCCATTCGTGGCGAAACCCGCGACGGGTTGCCAGGCGCAGCGGATGGGGTGCGGTCTATCGCAGCGGTCCATGCTGCCGTTGCGTCGGGCAATGAAGACGGAGCCTGGAAGGATGCGCGCCCCCCTATGTTCCGCTGACTAGGCGCGGGGGCGCAGCGTGCCCCTTTCGACTACGCGGCAGGGGAAAATGCGGGCCTCGGGATAACGCTCGGGGTCTTTCAGCATCTCTTCCACCAGATCCACAGACGAGGTGATGATTTGCTTGATCGGTTGGTGGATGGTCGTCAGATTCACGCTTTCCCAACGCGACATCTCCATGTCATTCAGGCCGATGATCCCGATATCCTTGCCCGGTTTCAGCCCGTGATCCGACAGGGCGGACAGCGCCCCGACGGACAGAATGTCATCGCCGCAGAAATAGCTTTCGGCTGGTTGACCCTTTAGCAGATCCAGCATTTCCGCGCGCCCCGCCTCAAATGAATAGGCCCCGGCGAAAGAGTTTGTCACCTCAAGATCGGGGTGCTTTTCGGCCTCTTCCATAAAGCCCTGATATCGATCCATGGCGGAGGTAGCATCTTTTGGCCCGCCTAAATACCCAACACGCCGATAGCCCCGCGCCTGCAGCTCGCGGGCTGCCATGCGACCACATTCGACATTGTCGATCCCGACGACATGTACCTCTGGTGAGGTCGCAGAGCGCCCGAACGTATGCACAACCGGAACACCGGCATCGTGAAACGCCTTGGCGAAACTTGGCGGCAGGGTCGAAGAGGCCACGATGGCAGCGTCAACAGAATACTGGCGCAGCATCCGAACGGAATTGGCAGGCTCGGTCTCATCGGTCAGGTTCACGATCAACGGGCGCAGACCGCGTTCCTGCAAGGCGCGCGTGAATTGATCGAAGACTTCAAGGAAAATCGGGTTGTGAAAGTTGTTCGAGATCAACCCAATCAGTTTTGTCCGCCCTGTGGTCAGGGACGAGGCCAGGGCGTTTGGGCTGTAACCCAGTTCCGCCGCGGCCTTTTCCACCTTGCTTCGGGTTTTTGCCGAAACCGAGGCACCCTCGGTAAAGGTGCGCGACACGGCAGAGCGCGACACCCCGGCCAGAGCTGCGACGTCTTTTAGGGTGACGCTCATGTTTCGTACCTGCAGAAGAAAGGTGGGATGACAGACATTTTCATGTCGTGATACTAAGCCAGTTAGTCTGGTGGCTGCAATCGGTTGCAAATGATTGCTCGTTTGACGCGGGGCCCGGTTTATTGACCCCGAGCAGCTTCTCACCAATCGATTCTTTCTGACGGGAGATCAGGTAAATCTGCCGCCGCGCACCGTAAATCGGTCCGCGATTTGACACATTTCCGCCCAAAATGATCGAAAATTCGCCCTAAGCGGGAATTTCTTTTCGTTTGTGGGGAGGTTTCGGCACCGCCTCATCGGTAACGATTTAGTTAACGGGGGTGTGTTCCTCGTGTCAGTGCGGGATTTCGCACTTTGGTAAAACAGTCTGGAGTTCAAGTAATGTTGAATGGAATTCGCAAAGTATTTCTGAAGCTACGCAAAGACGAGAGTGGCGCCACCCTGGTTGAATATGGCATCGCGCTGTTTGTTGCGATTGTCGTCGGCGGGACAATTCTGACCAATTTGGCTGGCACGACCAGCAGCAACTTTAGTGATGCAAACTCGGCAGCCCAGCGGACAACGCCTTAAGCTGCGCGCCAATTTCCCAAGTGAAAAAACCTGACTTCCCATTCGCAAGCGTGGGGCGTCAGTTTCCTACCAGACCACCTTTGATTTGCATAAGCGGTCTGTTTGGCCATTCAGGCCCAATTAAGTAATTATCCTGAGTTTTCCCGGGAATTGGAGGATACCATGCGTATTAAATCATTTTTGATGACTTTCCTGGGAATAGGTTTGGCGGGTGGCGCAGTCATTCTGGCGCAGGATCAGATCCGAAGGAATCAGTCAGCGGGTGAACCAACCATAGTTCGTGTTGTGGCCGTGGCCGAAGATATCGCGTTCGGAACGCCGATCGAAGGGCACAAGCTGACGACCATTGATTGGCCTACTGCATCTGTGCCTGCAGGTGTTTTTACAAGCTTTGATGATGTCCTGCCTGCCGCAGGCATAGAACCTCGCCGGGCCAAGCGTGCTTTGGCGCAGGGCGAAATTCTTTTGACCTCGAAAGTTTCCGATTTTGGTGAAAAAGTGACAATCGTTCAGACGATTGGCGAGAATAACCGCGCGATGGCGATCAATGTCGACGCGCAGACAGGGGTAGGCGGATTTGTTACGCCTGGCGACTTTGTCGACATTGTTCTGACCCGCGGCACCAATGATACACTGCGTGCAGTGACGATCCTGCAGAATATCCGGGTCATCGGCGTGGACCAAACCGCGGATGAAGAGCTTGACCAACCGGGCATTGCCCGCACGGTTACGATCGAGGTCACCCCGGATGAAGGTCAGAAGTTGGCTCTGGCGCAGAAGGCCGGGCAGCTCAGCCTGTCTCTGCGGTCTCTGCAAACAGAAGAGGATAAGCCGCTGGAAGCGGTTCGCCTCAGCGACATCCTCCTTGAAAAATCACCGCTAGAAGAGGGCACGCCCAGGCCGATTGTGAAAGTTCGCCGTGGGGCAACCGACGTTCAGGAAATTCAGGTCTTTGGGAACACCAGTGCAACAACTGAGCCGGTGAACTGAGGTCAGGTTGGTCTTTCGAGGGAGGTTGATATGACTTCGCTACGCAAAATCAGGGGCAAAGAAGACGGCACAATTCTGGTTTTTGTCGGCATGTTCATGGTCGTCATGATCGGAATGGCTGCACTGACTTTTGATCTGGGGCGTATCGCCTCTACCCAAACTGACATGCAAGCCTATACCGACCACGTGGCGCTTGCCGCCGCAGGAGAGCTGGATGGCAATGCTGACGCCATTACACGTGCAACAGCTGCGGCATCCGGCATGATCGACGACGAACAGTTTTTCGCGGATGGCAGCCAAAGCCTTGGAACTTCTGCGGATTTTTCGCTTCGCTTTCTGACCGGATTGCCTACTCCGGTGGCAGACCCAGACGATAACGACTCGGTTACGCCCTTTGTGACGACAGACCCGGCGCGTGCCGTCTTGGTCGAGGTGACCGCGACACCACGGACTGTTTTCCTGCCTTTTGGCCGATCGCTGGCCAGCTTGCTGGGTGTCGCCAGCCCGTCCGGAGAGGTGAATTCAGTCTCGATCGCTGGGTATTCAGCATATGCCTGTGACGTAACGCCGTTGATGTTCTGTATCCCGTCGGGCTGGACCTCCAGCGCCAATATCGGCGCTTCCATCAAATTGCGTACTGGCGGCAACAACTCAGCCTGGGGGCCGGGGAATTTCGGATTCCTGGATCCAACGGATATCGGGATCAATCCAAACGGACCATGCGCCGGTCTGACCGGCTCAAAGCTGTATATCTGCCTCATTGCTGCGAATGGGAACCTGACCAAATGCGTGTCTCAGCGCGGTGTCGACACCGAACCCGGTCAGCGGAACGGGATTGGCAGCGCGATCTACAATTCGCGGTTCGATATGTTCCAGGCGACCATGAACCAACTGAAGAACGATCCAGACTATGCGCCGGGTCCAAATGTGATTTCAGGCTGGGACCATTCCGGCGGGGGCTGTGTGAAAAACAACCCGGACCTGTCGACCAATACTATTCCAATGCCACCGGATGATTGCTTTGACCCGGTGAGTGGTCTTTGCAATGGCAGCCGTTTTGGCGATGGCAACTGGACGTCAGGACAAGCGGCTTACAATCTTATGAATTATGGAGTTGGACCGGACGGTACGCTGACACCGCATGCGCAGGGCGCACCGACAGGAAACACCCGGTATCAGGTATATCTGGACGAGGTCAGCCGGGCCGGGTCGGGTGATATCGTCACCGGACGTGACGAGACCGGCCGCGCCCAATGTTCAGGCCAGCCCAGCACCGATCCTGAGCGGCGTACGTTCATCGCCGCAGCGATTGACTGCACCGCGAACCCAGTTTCCGGGCGGGCCACCGATGTGCCGGTGAAGGAATTCGTAAAAGTCTTTCTGTTTCAGCCACTTGAAGAATCCACAGGCTCGGATTTCGACATCTTCGTCGAGGTGGTCAAACAGGTTGGCGGCGGAGTTGGTGGCAGTGCCGTTGATGGCATTTTCCGCGATGTCGTGAGGCTGTACCGATGAAGCCGCTGGGTCGCTTCCTCTCACGCTTTCAGCGCTGCGAGTCTGGCGCGCCGATGGTCGAGTTCGCCATGGTTCTGCCGGTTATCTTGCTGTTCTTTGTTGTGATCATCGAGGGCAGCCGGATCACCTGGATACATCAGGCGACATCTGCCGGCGTACGGGATGCGTCGCGCATGATCGCTCGCATCGCACCGCTGGATCTATGCAGCGCGGGCGGCGTCGCAAGCTATGATGCAATGGCCACAGATATTGTCGCCAACCGACTGGGCGGTGGGGCGCATTTGCCGGTCGGAACAACGCTGGTGGATGTAACCCCGACCTGCATATCGCGGTCTGGCAGCTATCGTATTGACCCGACCTCAGTGGTCGAAGTGACCGCGAAAATCCAGATTGATTTTATCCTGGGCAATGTTCTGGGCCTGTTCGGCGGGGCTGTTAGCACGCTTGACACGGTGATTTCGGATCAGAGCCGGGTGTTCGGCGTATGACCCGGGTGTCGCATATCCTGCGGACCTTCCGGCGTCAGGAGCGTGGCGCCGCCCTGGTCGAATTGGGGATGGTCATTCCACTGTTCCTGTTGCTGATGTTCGGCATTGTGGATTATGGCCGGTTGTTCTGGTCGACTACCATGGCGCAGAAGGCGATGCAAAAAGCATCCAGGCTGGCAACTCTTGGGCCTCCGCTTTGCGGTGCGTTGCCGACCGAGCACACGCTGGCAAGCGGCGCTCCTACAAGTACGAAATTTGGGGTGCTCTGCCGCAGTGGCAATGTCTGTGCCGTGCCTGCCCTGCCTGCGCCTTGCCCTTTGAATACCGCGACGGATTACGGCGCACGTGTCTGGAATGATATCCGCATGTTGCTGCCACCGGGAACGACTGCCGCCAACGTACAGATCGGATATTCGCATGACGCGCGCCTTGGATTTTTAGGGGGGCCATATACGCCGGTCGTTACCGCCGAACTTGTTAACGTAAACTTTAACTTCATGATGCCAATCGCCGGTCTGGCCGCTCTTGCGTCGAACGGCACAACACCTGCGTCAAATACCCCCAACAGTATTTCTCTTCCCGCGATGAGCACATCGGTTCCCGCCGAAGATCTGGCGGCCGGGGCGAGTGAGTAAGGAGAAACATAATGAGTGCCAAGCAGATTTCAGTATTGTTGATTTCACCGGACGAGCAGATTTACTCGGCCATCGAAGGCTCGTTGCGGGGGCAGGCGAACTGCCGGTTCACCGGTCGTCAGGACACCGTTGCGGGGGTAAACGGCTCTGCGATCTCGCTGACTGCAGAGCATGATGTTGTTCTGTTCGATGTGGATGAGAATTCCGGGGACCTACTGCAAACCGCACGGAAAATCTGTGATGCCCGTATGCCAAATGCGATCATCATTGCGTTGGCCCACGAGGATCTGCCCTTGGAAAAGGCGCGCCAGCTGAAAAAGCTTGGTGTCGACGACGTTCTTCCGAGAAAGTGGATCGACGAGGAAATTGTGCCGCAGGTGGACGCAATCCGGGCCCGCCGTCAGGCGCAGTTGCCGGCCGTGTGGGGCGGTCAGGCAACCCTGGGCAAAGTGATCGCCGTGGCCAAATCCCGTGGTGGGGTTGGATCGTCTATCGTCGCTGCCAATCTGGCCAACGAGCTACAGGCCAAGGAAGGGTTCTTCAAGAAGAAAGCCGCCAACGAAGTCGCGGTTGTCGATTTGGATTTTCAGTTCGGATCTATTGCCGCCCTGATGGATGTTGAGGAAAGTGACGCCATGTGGCGGATGGCGATGGATGAGAGCATTCCCGATGGCGCCTTTCTGGAACAGGCCATGACCAAGTCCCCCTGTGGGGTTGATGTTCTGGCTGCACCGTCGCGCTTTGGTCCTCTCAGTGCCATTAATGAAGAACAGATCTCGGCCATTTTGGACAGCCTCAAGCGCAGCCATGATTATGTGATTATTGATCTGCCGAGAGCTCTGGTCGAGTGGATTACGCCGGTTTTGTCCCAAGCCGACCGGCTGCTTTTGGTAACGGATGTCGCGGTGCCTTCGATCCGGTCAGCGCGGAAATTGATGGATTTCTATCACGCCGAAAACCCGGCCTTGGAAATTCAGCTGGTTGCGAGTCTGGAAAAGAAACCCCTGATCCCGGCCGCGCACCACCGCGCAGCGGCAAAGTTGTTGGAACAGGATTTCGCCCACTGGGTTCCCAAGGATGAGCGAACCGTTCGTGAATGCGTGGACCGGGGCGTACCTCTGCAAGAGGTCTCAAATCGGGCGCCTCTGACACGGGCCATCCGCCGCATCGCGCAGGAAACCACAGTTTCTCTGCCGCCACGCGTGGGCAAACAGTAAATCGAAGTCCGAAGATGTGAAGATCAGTTAAGTAAAAGGTAAAGCAGAATGTTTCGTGAATTTGACAGAACGGGTCGCACAACATCCCAATCCCCAAAAGTTGTGCCGTTGGACACGAAACAGCCGAACGGAAATGTTGCTGATATCGAGGTCAAGAACGCCGAACGCCGTGCCATGGAGCGCGAGCGCGAGATGGACCGTATTGACCTCAAGGCTCGGATGCACAACTCGCTGCTTGATAAGCTGAATCTGGCTGTGATCGACAAGGTCGAAGAAGACACATTGCGGGGCGAAATCGGCAAACACGCAACTGATCTGTTGCGGTCCGAGGGCCGGGCCATGCGGTCTGAGGAAATCAAGCTTTTGGTCGAAGAACTGATGCACGAGGTGCTTGGGCTTGGGCCACTGGAGCCTTTGCTGGCCGACCCTTCGATCAACGATATTCTGGTGAACGGTCACAAGCAGATTTTCGTCGAACGTTCAGGTATTCTGGAAAAAACCTCGGCGCGTTTTCGGGATGAACGTCATTTGCTTCGGATCATCGACAAGATTGTCAGCCGTGTTGGCCGCCGTATCGATGAACGCCAGCCCTGGGTGGATGCGCGGCTTGAGGATGGCAGCCGTGTAAACGCGATCATTCGGCCCTGCGCGCTGGACGGGCCGGCCTTGTCGATCCGTAAATTCGCGCGCGTACCGCTGACGATGGAGCGGTTGGTTAAGAACGATGCATTGAATGACAGTGCCGCGGCGTTGTTGCGCGGTCTGGTCGAGGCAAAGATGAATGTCCTGATTTCCGGAGGAACCGGATCAGGTAAAACGACGATGCTGAATGCCTTGTCTTCCTATATCGGCGGCAACGAACGGGTCGTGACCATCGAAGACGCTGCTGAACTGCAACTGCAGCAGGAACATGTTCTCCGCATGGAGACCCGCCCAGCTGGTTTGGACGGGACCGGCGCTGTGGCCCAGCGTGATCTTGTCCGCAACGCGCTGCGGATGCGCCCTGACCGTATTGTGGTCGGCGAGGTGCGCGGATCAGAGGCCTTCGACATGCTGCAGGCGATGAATACCGGCCATGACGGTTCGATGACGACCGTTCATGCCAACAGTCCACGCGATGCGCTGTCTCGGGTCGAACAGATGGTACAGATGGGTGGGATGGAGCTGCCGCATTCGGCGATCCGGGCCACCATCGCTTCGGCCATCCACTTTGTGCTTCAGTTGAATCGACTTTCAGACGGGACGCGCCGGGTTACTTCGATCTCGGAAGTGACTGGAATGGAAGGCGACATCATCACCATGCAGGACATCTTTGTCTTCAAGCGCGAAGGCAAGGATGAAAACGGCAAGGTTCTGGGCCGGTTCATGCCCACGGGAATTCGGCCAAAATCCAGTGATGCACTGGCGGCTGCCGGTGTCGACCTGTCCACCGTCAAGTTCAACTAAGGAGGTCCGGGATGTTCGAGAAAATCAGGTCATATCTGGCCAATCTGAACATCAACAACCTGATCGGCCCGGAAATGGAAGTTGCCGGGTTCGATGTCAGGTTTGTTCTGGCGCTTGCGGTTTTCCTGGGTGCGCTGATTGCTTTTGAAGGGCTGCGTCAGTTTATGCGGCGTGGCGAAAACCGCGAAGAGGCGATCAACCGCCGAATTCAGATGCTGTCCGAGGGGAAGTCGGGTGAGGATGTCCTCAGCCTGTTGAAACCGCAGGAAGCCAAGCCACTGTTGCGGAGTTTCCCGCTGGTGGGGGATTTGCCTCTGGCGTTGAAGGTTTCGGGCCTGAACATGGTTCCCGAAATGTTTCTGGCCGGTTGTGGCGCAGCCTTTCTGATCTCGGCCATTGGTGGGTCTATGGTGGCTGATCCGTTGAAAGTGGTCCCCACCTGCGCCCTTGTTTTCCTGATTGCGCCACTGGTTGCGTTGGGGGTGACGTTGCGCAAGCGCAAGGCGGCGTTGATCAAGCAGTTGCCCGATGCGCTGGACCTGATGTCCCGTGGATTGAAGGTGGGGCACCCACTGAACACAACCTTACAAAGTGTCGCTGAAGAAATGCCTGACCCAATTGGAACAGAGTTTGGGCTGGTCGTTGATCAGGTCTCTTATGGCGAAGAACTGACAACTGCGATCAAAAGCATGGCTGACCGCATCGATGAAGAAGATATCCAATATCTAGCTGTTGCACTGATGATGCAGCACGGCACAGGTGGCGACCTGGCCGGCATCCTGCGCACGCTGGCTCGCGTGATCCGAGCGCGCATGTCATTGCGTCGCAAGGTCAAGGCCATCTCGGCCGAAGGCCGCATGACAGCATATATCCTGTCATCCATTCCCGTTGGCATTGCCGTGTTCATGACCATCATGACGCCGACATATTATGGCGATGTCGCGGACTCTCCGGCCTTTGTGCCAGTCATGAGCGTTATCGCCGTGACCATCGTCCTGAACGCGATTGTGATGTTCAAGCTTGTGAATTTCCGGATTTGAAGAGGCGTATTCGATGGAGTATTTGAGTTCGATTTTTGATAGCGAATTATCAACGCAGATCCTGGTTCTGGGTTGTGTGTTGATAGGTGCGGTCGTAGCGTTTCTTGGTATCTCGTCCTCGCTTAGCGAACGGTCCACAGCCGCAGAGCGCATGGTGTCAAGCCGACCACGTCAGGCTTTGTCACGGGCAGTTCCTGAAAAAGTCGAGGGCGAAGCGCCGACAGGTTTGAGTGCGGCCCTGATACCCAGCGATGCCAGTGTACGTTTCGAAGTTGGGCAAGTGTTGGCGCGTTCCGGATTTCGCAGCAAAAACGCAATCGTGAATTTCTATCTTATCCGTTTGGGGCTGGCGACGTTCCTGCCGCTGGCCTTCCTCTTCCTGATGTCCTGGCAACCCGCAAACAACTTGGGTGCGCGGATCGCGGAATATACGTCCAGCCTGAACGCGTTCGAGATTATCCGGAATGTCGGCGTACTGTGCGGAATCGGGTATCTCATACCGCAGTTATGGATGGGCGCCCGGATCAAAGAGCGCAAGCGTCTGATGGAAAATGCGTTTCCGAACATGCTGGATCTGCTTCAGATCGGTATCGAGGCTGGCCTCGGTTTTGATCAGGCCTTGCTGAAAGTGGCGGTCGAAATGCAGCTCGTCGCGCCGGAAATGTCCGAAGAGATGCTGATTGCGCTTTCCGAGATTCAGGCAGGGCGCGACCGAGATACCGCGCTGATGCGTATGGCGCGTCGAACCGGTATCGAGGAAATGAGCTCATTCGTAAGCGTTGTGCTGCAATCGACCCGGTTTGGCGTTCCCCTGGCTGCGGCTTTGAACACCTATGCCGAAGAAATGCGTGAACTGCGCGAGGTGCGGGCACAAGAAAAGGCCAACAAGTTGCCTGTCCAAATGTCGGCGGTTATGGCCAGTTTTATGCTGCCTGCAATCGCTGGGCTGATCCTGGCCCCGATCGTGATCCGTTATATGGATGCGTTTGGCCCCTAAGACGCTGACATGGTTAGAACCAAAGCGCAGTAGCCGACCGGATTGCTAGGATCACCCCGGATGATCCGATAGCGATTCCAAGAGGGAATTCGCGCGACTGGGCGGTCGACTTGATATGCGGGGAAGTTTGTCGGGCGAGGCGCCGAAACAGCGACATTCCGATCAGCCCCGCTGCCATGCAGCCTGCCAGTATTAGCAGATAGGTCGATACGACCGGGACCGGAATTGCGGCAAATACGATTGGCAATATCTTGGCGTCGCCGCCGCCAAGCCAACCCGCAGCAAACAGACCGAAACAAATCGCAAAACACGCTGCGGCCACAAGAAGGCGCAGCAGCAGTTGGTTCCAATCCGGAAACGGCGCGGTCACAAGCACGACTGCACCGCCCAGCAGGCAGTACAGGTTAGGGATGCGCATTTGGGTGAAATCCGTCCAGGCGATCATTACGAACAGCGGTGTGAATACCCACAATGTCAGCCAGGACTGCCAGTCCAGTTCAGGCATCAGGCATGTGCCTGGCCAGGTTTCCCAAAAAGGGCCTCGCGCTCTTCTACCGATACCAAGCGCCGGGCCAGCATGTGGAAGGTGTCCAGCGCCGTTTTTGAATAGATATGCTTGAGATGCGTGCGAACTGTCGCTGGTCCGATCTCAAGTTCGGCACCAATGGACTGAGGCGACAGCCCGCGTGAAACAAGAACGCAAACACGCCATTCGGCACGGGTCAGGCCCGTTGGGTTCTCGGTGCTGAGAATAGGTGCTTCACTGTATGATTTTCTGAGTGCGGTGACTGATTGCCGAGACAATGATTCAGTGATCAGTCCGGCTCGGCGGGCCTGATAGGTCTCGGATAGTTGCGGAGCCACCTGTTCAATAGCTTCGCGGTAACCGGGTTCGGAACTCTGCCCGAAATGAAGTTCCAGAAAGTCGATTTCGCCGCCGTTATGGTCCAGGCATATGAACAGAATGTCATCCAGCTTGCGGTGCGACATCCAATCCAACAAAACTGCGGAGATATCACTGGGGTCTGCCCCGTCATCTCGCAGACTAAACACCGAGGCGCGTTTTGGTTTGTTCCGAAACGGGCCGAGGGCGTCGTTGGCGAAAGAATGAAACAATGGTCTTTGGAATTTTGGATCCCGTGTGTCAGCCCGTGCGGCAACACGATGGGCCCCTTTGTTCAGCCACACACGGCTGATGACAGCACAATCGGCGCCAAATGCTTTGACGATACCTTCAAGCGCGGCATCAAGAACGACGCCTGCCTGGCTCCAATGAATGAAATTAATGATGGCTCTGGCATGAAGCGCGTTTGGCAACCACGCAGCGCTCTGAGCATTCCCCCGGACCATAGATAACAACCTGTACTCGAACAAACATAAACGCGCATTTGCAATATAAGAGTGCGCAACCTCCTACCGATTCTTTACATTCCTATAGTTCTATATAATCGTCTAAAACTCATCTAAAAAATCATTAACCTAATTATGTACGATCAATTCGTCGCGTTTCAGTAAACAAACTGCACAAAATCCGCGGACTATTTCTTTGACCTATTCGCGGAATGCGGGGTGAAGCGTAGTGGTTTATGCCTTTTTTGTAAGGTTATTGCGCTTGTTTGGTCGTCGGTTGGTCGGGCGGTTGCCTGTATTCACCGATGCAGCCGTGGAGGGATTAACCGTTTTTCAATTTGTCACAATTCTTGATTTGCACGATGCTTCGGGTTTGAGAATCCAAGTTCAAACGGCTTGATCTGCAGGGGAAGTCAGCTCGTCCCGGTGACCATCTGAGCTGTATCATACGGCCCGGGCTCTCCTTTAGATTTAGCAACAACTTCTTGCTTGCCGAGCAGAGCGGCACTGCCTGCATGGCGATCACCGGCATGTTTTCAAATAATACCTTTTAATTTCAATTCTTAAGAAGCATAAGATGTTTGAAAATTTACAAAAATCCGCACCTAGGTGTTCATTTGTTTACATAACATAGCTGCTTTTTGAATAGGTTATTGAGAAATTTTCAGAACCCCCGCCATACTCGCGGTGCGTAAACCTGCGCAATCGTTTGCTGGAAGAGGAGCCAACAGACGTAAAACAGGGAACTGGGAGGAATGAATGACTAATAAATCTGTCACACGCCGCGGCGTGCTGAAGTCTGGTGCTGTTGCCGGTACCGGTCTGGCCCTACCTACGATTTTTACTGCATCGTCGGCTGCTGCATATACTAACGAACCTTCTGGGTCGTCTGTCACATTGGGTTTCAATGTTCCGCAGACCGGGCCTTATGCAGAAGAGGGTAATGATGAACTGCTGGCACAGCAGCTTGCAGTCGAGCATCTGAACGGTGAGGGCGATGGCGGTTGCCTGAACACCTTTACGTCCAAGGCCCTGAAAGGGAACGGGATTCTTGGTAAAAAGGTCGGGTTCGTAACCGGCGACACCCAGACCAAATCGGACGCCGCACGCGCATCGGCCAAGTCGATGATCGAAAAAGACGGTGCGATCATGATCAACGGCGGCTCGTCCTCGGGCGTGGCTGTCGCAGTTCAGGGTCTGTGTCAGGAAGCGGGCGTGATCTTCATGGCTGGCCTGACCCATGCCAACGACACGACCGGTAAGGACAAGAAGGCGAACGGTTTCCGCCATTTCTTCAATGCTTACATGTCGGGCGCTGCTCTGGCGCCGGTTCTTGCTGCCGAAATGGGCAGTGAACGCCGGGCCTATCATCTGACCGCTGACTACAACTGGGGCTGGACTCAGGAAGAGTCGATTGTGGCCTCGACCGAAGCCCTGGGATGGGAAACAGTCAACACGGTCAAAACACCGCTCGCGTCGACGGACTTCTCGTCCTATATCGCGCCGGTTCTGAACTCGGGCGCGGATGTGCTGGTTCTAAACCACTATGGCGGTAACATGGTGAACTCGCTGACCAATGCGATTCAGTTCGGCCTGCTCGACAAGGTGGCCAACGGCAAAGACTTTAAGATTGTCGTGCCGCTGTATTCCGAATTGATGGCTGCTGGTGCTGGCGAGAACATCAAGGGCGTGCTGGGTTCGATGAACTGGAACTGGCAGCTGCAAGACGAAGGCACTAAGGCCTTTGTGAAATCCTTTGGTGAGAAATACGGCAAGCCGCCGTCCAATTCGGCTCAGACCTGCTATGCGCAGGTTCTGCTCTATGCGGATGCGTGTGAACGGGCGGGTACCTTCAACCCCTGTGGTGTCGCCGAAGCGCTGGAAGATTTCGAGTTCGACGGTCTGGGCAACGGACCGACATGGTATCGTGGCGCGGATCATCAGTGCTTCAAGGATGTGCTGGTGGTGCGGGGCAACGAGAACCCGACCAACGCCTATGACACGCTGGAGATCGTCGAGATCACCCCACGCGCGCAGGTCGAATACGATCCCGAGCACCCGATGTTTGCCGGTGGCGAACTGGGTAAATGCAATCCGGGCGCGTAACACAAGCGCGAGAATTTTCGACGAAAATTCTCTGACCTAGAAAACGGGCTCTCCCGCCTATGGGGGAGTCCACTGGACAGGCCAAAGGTGGGGACTATGGACGCCATTCTTCTGCAAATTCTGAACGGGTTGGACAAGGGGTCGGCTTATGCGCTGATCGCGCTTGGCCTGACGCTGATTTTCGGAACGCTTGGAGTTGTGAACTTTGCCCATGGGGCGCTGTTCATGATTGGTGCGTTCTGCGCCGTGTCTTTGCAAAAACTCTTTAACTTGAGCTACGTGACCCTTGATGAAAGTCAGAAAGATTTTCTGGGCAACCCGCTGAAGGTTGAAACCCCGTATATTGAGGCCTGGTTTGGCCCCGAGATTGGCGCGTCAATCATAGATTGGTCCGTTCCTCTGGCTGTCCTGTTCGCGATCCCGATCATGTTGTTTGTCGGCTACGTGATGGAGCGCGGGCTGATCAAACATTTTTACAAGCGCCCTCATGCGGATCAGATCCTTGTGACTTTTGGCCTGGCGATCGTGCTGCAGGAGATCATCAAATATTTCTTCGGTGCCAATCCGATCCAGACCCCGCCCCCCGATATGCTGAGTGGGTCTGTTGATCTTGGCATCATGGTTGGATTCGATCCCAACGCCATCATCTATCCGATCTGGCGGCTGGTCTATTTCGGGTTTGCCGTTGGCATTATCGGAGCTGTGTTCTCGTTCCTGCAATTCACAACCTTTGGCATGGTCGTGCGGGCTGGCATGGCAGATCGTGAAACGGTGGGCCTGCTGGGGATAAATATCGACAGGCGGTTTACCATCATGTTCGGGATTGCGGCCGCGGTCGCGGGTCTTGCCGGGGTGATGTACGGGCCGCTCAACCCCCCGAATTATCACATGGGCATGGACTTTCTGGTTCTCAGCTTTGTGGTTGTGGTTGTGGGGGGGATGGGCTCATTGCCGGGCGCGGTTCTGGCCGGGTTCCTGCTGGGCGTGCTCGAAAGCTTTGCGTCGACCACCTGGGCCACGACCACGATCCCCGGCATCAACCAGATCATCATCTACCTTGTCGCCATCATCGTGCTTTTGACCCGTCCACGCGGGTTGATGGGGCGCAAAGGCGTGATGGAGGAATAAGCCATGTTGGGACTGAACAAGAGAGATACCAGCCTGCTGATCATCGTCGCCATACTGACCCTGTTGGCGCCCTTTATCCTGAACCCGTTCCCTGAAGGCAGCGCCATGGCGCAGTTCAACGCGGGCTATCCCGATTTGATGCAGCGGTTCGTGATCTTTGGGATCTTTGCGATCGGCTTCAACATTCTGTTTGGATTGACCGGATACCTGTCCTTTGGCCATGCGGCCTTTCTTGGGGTGGGGTCGTATTCCGCAGTGTGGATGTTCAAACTGCTCAGCTATAACGTCGTTCCGGCCATCGCGCTCAGCGTTCTTGTCGCCGGGGTGTTTTCGCTGCTGATCGGGTTTGTCAGCCTGCGTCGGTCGGGCATCTATTTCTCGATCCTGACGCTGGCTTTTGCACAGATGAGCTTTGCGCTGGCCTATTCGGTGCTTTCGAACCCAAAATTCAACCTGACAAATGGTGAGACCGGCTTGCAGGTCTATGCGGACGATCCGCAGATCCTGCAATCGGCCAGCGCGCCGAACCTACCGCATCTGTTCGGCATTCCCATGCGCGCGACCTATACGTTGGATGTAGGTGCCTGGAGCTTTGACTTTAACGCGGGCTATTACCTGTGTGCGGTGATCATGATGGCGGTGTTCTATCTCTCTATCCGCATCTTCCGCTCGCCCTTTGGCATGATGCTGCGGGCGGTGAAATCCAACCAGCAGCGGATGAATTATACCGGTCTAAATTCGAAACCCTACACGCTGGCAGCCTTTGTGATTTCAGGCATGTATGCCGGTCTGGCGGGGGGGCTGATGGCCGCAATGGACCCGCTGGCCGGGGCCGAACGGATGCAGTGGACTGCCTCGGGCGAGGTGGTACTGATGACAATTCTGGGCGGTACAGGGACTCTGATCGGGCCGGTACTGGGAGCAGGCTTTATCAAGTATTTCGAAAACATCTTCTCGAAGATCAACGACAATGTTCTGCACAGCTGGTTCGCTTTCCTGCCCGATGGGCTTGAGGACGCGGTTGTGTTCCTGATCCATCCGTTCATCGGCAAGGGTTGGCATTTGACGCTGGGTATCCTGTTCATGCTGGTGGTGATCTATCTGCCGGGTGGGCTGGTTGAAGGTGGTCAGCGGCTGCTGGGTTGGTTCAAGCGTAAGAAACCGGGCGCCGATGATGCCCCGAAGGGCAAAACCGAGCCAGCGGAATAAGGGGGCACCATGGCAATTCTACGAGTCAAAGACGTCAGCAAACGCTTCGGTGGCCTCAAGGCGCTGTCGGATGTGAACCTCAACGTCGAAGAAAACTCGGTCCACGCGATCATCGGCCCGAACGGTGCGGGCAAGTCAACCTTGCTGAACTGTTTGGTGGGAAAGCTGATGCCGGATACCGGTTCTGTTTTGTTCGACAACAATTCTGTTCTGGGGTTGGAACCCTATCAGATCAACCAGATGGGTATCAGCCGTGTGTTCCAGACGCCCGAGATTTTCGGCGATTTGACTGTGATGGAGAACATGTTGATCCCGATCTTTGCGATGCGGGACGGCGCGTTTCGGATGCACGCCTATGAAACCATCTCCAGTGAAAAGGCGATTGTCGAGCAGGCCGAGGCGATGCTGTTAGAGATGAACATGGCTGACAAACGCGAGATGCACGCGGCATCGCTGTCGCGCGGGGACAAGCGACGACTTGAGATCGGCATGTGCCTCAGCCAGAACCCGCGCCTGCTTTTGCTGGACGAACCCACCGCCGGGATGGCCCGGGCAGATACCAACAACACGATCGACCTGCTCAAACAGATCAAGGACGAGCGTGACATTACCATCGCCATCATTGAACATGACATGCATGTGGTGTTCAGCCTGGCCGAGCGCATCACCGTTCTGGCGCAGGGAACACCTCTGGTCGAAGATACGCCAGAAAACATCCGCGGGCATCCCAAGGTTCGCGAAGCTTATCTGGGTGAGGCCGCGTAAGGAAAAGCAATGAACGAGAAACCTGACTTTTCGAAAAACGCCAATATGGCCAGCACCGCCCCTGCGTTTTTGTCCGTATGGGACATGCATTCATACTATGGCGAAAGCTATATCGTGCAGGGCGTCAGCTTTAACGTGCACGAAGGTGAAATTCTGGCCCTGCTGGGCCGGAATGGTGCTGGCAAGACCTCGACGCTCAGATCCATCGCGCGGGTCAGTGACCCCGAGGTGCGTCATGGTGAGATCTGGCTGGATCACAAGCCGCTGCACAAAATGACCAGCTATGAGGCTGCCGCCGCAGGCCTTGGCCTTGTGCCCGAGGATCGCCGTATCATCCCCGGTCTGACGGTCGAAGAGAACCTGCAACTCGCCCAGATCGCTCCACCTGTCGGCTGGTCGCTGGAACGGCTTTATGAGCTGTTCCCAAGGCTGGGTGAGCGCCGCAAGCAAGAAGGCATTACCCTGTCTGGCGGAGAGCAGCAGATGCTGTCGATTGCGCGGGCTTTGGCACGGGACATCAAGGTGTTGCTTCTGGATGAACCCTATGAAGGGCTTGCCCCGGTGATCGTGGATGAGATCGAAAAGACTCTGCTTCACGTCAAACAGCAGGGTATGACCACGATCATTGTCGAGCAGAACGCGGTGCGCGCCCTGGAATTGGCGGACCGTGCGATCATTCTGGATACGGGCAGCATCGTGTTTGATGGAGCCGCCAGCGAGGTGTTAGAGAATCCACAGCTGCGCGAGGAATATCTGGCAATCTGAACATGCGGATTCAGAAATTGTTCTGAACCGTCGGGCGGGGTGTTCATCCCCGCCCGTTTTCGTTGTTCAGCTTTCGATTGGCGGTGTCCTGGGTCCGGGTCACCAACGGAAAATGACAATATTCAACGAATTTCTAGAATTTACGGATAATTTATTATTTAATTTCAACACTCTATCTAGGGCTACGGGAAACCCCCTATATCTTTGATTGGAGCGATTCGTTAACTTCAAATCATCCAAGGAGTTTCCAAGGACCTACCACTTTTCCCCCTTGAGGGGCTGGCTACTTACCCCCTCGGCCGGCCCCTCACTAGTTGGGGGACATCAACCCAATTCCCCCAAAAGCTCACTTACGAGCGCAGGCACTTCGTGCCAGTCGGCGAAGTTACAGGTATGATACAGTTCAGAAACCGGGCTTTTCCGATAGCCTTCCGTGAATAGCAAAAAGGGCACCTGGGCCCGTTCAGCGGTTTCTGCATCGACCTCACTGTCACCCACGAACAGGCGCGGACCTATAGCGGCCACTGCGCTAAAACTTGCCTCAAGATGGGCTGGGTCTGGTTTGCGCGTGGCCAGGCTGTCACCACCCAGGGTGGCATCGAAATGATGGGTCAGGCCCATCGACTTCAGAACATGGTCAGCCGGTGCTTTGGGTTTGTTTGTACAAACACCCAGAACACAACCCATCTGGCGCAGCTGTTCAAGCGCTTCGGCCACGCCAGGGTAAACGACGGTTTTGTCGCTGGAGGCTGCGTTGTAGTGGGTCAGCGTCAGTTCCGATAGCTCGGCATGGCGATCCATAGGCAGGTCGCAATGAAACATCATACGTTCTACCAATTTCGGGAGGCCATTGCCGACGAATTGTTTGATCGTGTCCTGGGGCAGGGGCGGGACACCAGTGTCCCGCAGCATTGCATTCGCAGCGGCGGTGATGTCCGGAAGGCTGTCGACCAGTGTTCCGTCCAAATCGAACATAATTGTAGCGCTCATTGAAATCCTTGCCTCTGAAGCTGCACCGCAAGTCCTAACTGGTGTGTTCAGGCAGTGCAATTCAACCCGGTTGCGAGAGTGGGATATTGAGGCTTGACATACCTGACTAAAATAATCAGATTATATTTCGAGCCGTCAGCAACCCCGGAATCGGGCCAGCCAGATACCCGAAAAGTAAACCGATTAGGCGCATTGCCTGAAACCCTCCGGAGTGATCCTGATGAATGTTCAGAACCCGAATCCCAGCCAGTCTTTTGCCGTATCAATGCTGCCTGCACATAAGGCTGAAGATCTGACCAAAGGGGGCAATCTGGCCCATATCGAGTTGGGCGATCAGCTGTACACCCTGCGCATCACGCGCGCGGGCAAACTGATCTTGACGAAATGAGCGCGCCTGTAGCCCGGGGTGGCGCGACCGTTGGTCGTCTGTCCGACCTAAGCCCTGTCGAGGCCGGTGCGGTCATGTATCTGCGCCTCTGGGGGGACGGAATGCAAACGCGTATGGATGCGGCGCAGGACTTTCAGATCGCCCTGGGTACGGATCAGGGCCGGGCAGCGATGTTGACGCTGGACCGGCTGTGCTCGCTTTGTGCCCATCACGGGCGGCGCCCGCTGATCCGGCATGGGTTGGGCTGTGCCTGCCTTGGCGCGGATGAAAACTGTTTCGCCCAGATGATTGCGGCGGCATCAGAAGGCGCGCGCGAAGACGCTATGATGATGGCGTCCCTGATCGTCCGTCCCGATTTTGCCCCCGCATTGGCCGCTTTGTCTGAGGAATTAGGGCTGGCTTTGCGACGCATGACGGTCTCGATCCCGATGCCAACCTCAAGACATCAGAACCCCACTGCCACGCTGCACTAAGCAGCAGGGCAGGTGCAGAACCCCGGCGAATGCGCGCCGGGGTTCCGTGCCCTCAGCAGCAGCCGCACCCTGCGTGGTGATGGTCATGATCGCATGAGGGTGGCGGGCTGTAATCACCAACTTCTGCCAGCACATCCCGTAATGCCCACAGGATCATGTCCACATCTTCCGCTTCGATCGTCAGCGGCGGGCGAATTTTCAGGATGCTGTCCTTTGGGCCTTCGCTGCCAATAAGAATCCGGTGGTCGCGCATCCGGTTCTTGACATATTTGCAGATCTCACGGCCCTCAGAGCCATCGGGGTTGATCAGTTCGACTCCAACGAACAGGCCCATGCCGCGCACATCACCGACAGATCCGAAATCGGTCTCGATCTGACGCAGGCCTGTCATCAACCTGTCGCCCATCAGGCGGGCATTGTCCTGCAAGCCTTCATCATCGACGATATCCAGAACTTCTTTGCCGATGCGGCAGGACAGGGTCGATCCGCCAAAGGTCGAAAAGAACTCGATCCCGTTGTCAAAGCTGCGGGCGATCTCTTTGGTAGTAACCAGAACGCCTAATGGATGACCGTTGCCAATGGGTTTGCCCATCGCCACGATATCCGGCAGCGCGCCTTGATGCTCAAAGCCGAAATAATATTTGCCCAGACGCCCCAAACCTGTCTGCACCTCGTCGGCGATGCAGACACCACCAGCGGCGCGGATTTTATCATAAACCGCGGGCAGATAGCCTTTGGGTGGTATGATCTGCCCGCCAACTGAAGGGAAGGTCTCGGCAATGAAACCGGCAACGCCCTGACCTTTGTCCTGTAGGGCTGCAATCGCTGGGTCCACTAGATCTGCAAACTTCTGGGCGCGATCGGGGTCGTCGCGCCGGAAAGACCCTCGGTAGTCATCCGCGACCTCAACCAGTTCCACCCAATCCGCCTGACCAACTCCGCCCGGTTTGTTGAACTTATAGGCCGAAATTGCCACCGCGGCGTTGGTATTGCCGTGATACCCATGATCGGGCGTCACGATCCCTTTGGCGCCGGTATGGGCGCGGGCCAGCCGCAGGGCGAGCTCATTGGCTTCGGTGCCGGAATTCACAAAGAAGCAGACCTCGAGGTGATCGGGCAGCTTGGACAGAACCTTATCGGCAAAAGCCGTCTGGGCCGGATGCAGATACCGAGTGTTGGAATTCATCCGCTTGAGCTGATCTGCTGCGACAGCCTGAATGCGCGGGTGGGCGTGGCCCACATGGGGTACATTGTTGTAAGCATCCAGATAAGGGCGACCCCATTCGTCAAACAGGTGATGCTTCCAACCGCGTACCAGCATGACTGGATCGTCATAGGTCAGGGACAGGTTGCCTCCGAAGTGGTCCTGCCGTCCCTGCCGGATCGCCTGTTTATCGGTCGGCCGATAGAACACCTTGTCATCGGGAAGGTTCAGCAGAGCCGCCGGATTCGGGCAGACGGCGTGCCACAGTTCAAGCTCGTCAGGGTCGCCAACACCCGGCCAGTTGGCCTGCATCCCGTTCGTAGTCAGGGCCAGCTGGAAATGTACATGTGGGGCCCAGCCCCCGTTCTGTGTGACATCCCCAAGCCGTGCAAACGCCGCTCCCTGTGCGACTGGATCGCCCGGATTCAGCCTGTCGCAGACCTCGGGGTCCAAATGTCCGTAGAGTGTATAGAACGGATCGCCTTGGGGTGTTTCGTGATGCAGGATCACCACCCCGCCATAGTCAAGGTGACTGTCGCGGTTCTCGACCGCCTCGACCCGGCCACTGATCGGGGCATTCAGGACAGTGCCGGCAGGCGCGAACACATCCACCGCCAGATGCACGGTGCGTCGGTCCGAAGCTTTCCATGGCCCTTTGCGGAACCCCGGCTCTGCGTAAATCAGGCGGGGTTCATTGTAATATCCCAACCAGAAGTCTGTGCCATATTCCTCGCCAACACGTGCCGCCTCGGCCAGGGGCATGTGGAAAGGGTTTTGCGGCCACACCGAGTTTTCGACCGATAGCGAGCCCATGGGCACATCTATTAGACCCTGTCCAAACATCTCGGCGAATTGACCGCGATGCGCGGACAGATAGGCATGGATGCGTTCGGCCCCATCGGTGACCGGCAGACTACAGGCGACGCGCAGGCGCGCTGGCATCAATCCGCCATTGACGCTGTGGTCCTCAAGAAACCGCCAAGCCGGCGCCTGACTGATAGTGACATAAGGATCATCCGGGTTTTCAAGGGCCATCAGGGTCGAGTTCACAACCGACACAGCCAGTCGCATCCGCAAGAGAGGCCAGATCAGTTCGACTTCGTCCGCGCGCAGGGGGTTTGCCGCCTGATAGCCGCGCACCAGTGCCGCCAATGCGCGTTCGGGTTGCGGATGATCCAATACGATATAGGCCCCGGCAATCGCCAGATCGCAAACGCGTGGCGCGGCACACATATCGCCAAGGTCAATCAAGCCCGACACCCCCGGGCGCTGGCCAGGCTCTGCTTCGACCAGAACGTTATAGTCATTGGCGTCATTATGAATCGCCTGACTGGGCAAGCCTGCCAACTTGTCTGATATCGCATTGAATTCGGAACATATCTCGGCCAGCACTGCCTGTCGCGCGGGGCTACTAACGGTGTCCAGATGCTGTTCGATCCACCCTGCCTGCGTCAGATTCCATTTGAAATCGCCCCGGGCCAAACCCTCATGCGTGAACCGCTCTAATGCGCGGTCTGTAGCACCCAGAACGCGACCCAGCTTTAGGATCAACTCTTCGGGTTTGGGTGCCGATTTCGCATAGCATTGCCCAGGCAGGCATTCCAGCAACCAAACAAGGCGCGGTACCCCCTCGTGATCTTCGATCCTGGGCAGATAACCCCCCTGCAAATCGGGAAACACTGTAGGAAATGGCAGCCCCGGTGCTTCTGAGGCGATATGTTCCAAGGCTTTGACCTGGAGGTCCACAAGCTCTGCTTCGCATCCGGGGCGCATGACTTTCAGAACATAATCCTGTCCGTTGGTTGCCCGGACCAGAAAATTAAGATCGTATTCGCCGTCCAATCGGGTCAGCCGTGCGTCCAGCCCCCAATTTTGCTGCAAAGCATCAGCCCAAAATGCGATGATGTCGTTCATTTGAAACCCTGTCCCAGTAAACCGGGGTCCTTTTCATCTGGCTAAAAATATCTTCGGGAGTGAATTGGCCCTGCGGGCCAAGAGGGGGGCAGACAGCCCCCTTTTCCCGTTACCCCAATGCGCGCAACCGTTTAATAAGCGAGGACGTATCCCACCGATTCCCGCCCATTTTCTGCACATCCTTATAGAACTGATCAACCAAAGCCGTCACCGGCAGGGATGCCCCTGTTTCATCTGCGGTATCCAAGCAAATTCCCAGATCCTTGCGCATCCAGTCCACCGCGAAACCGTGCTCGAAATGATCGTCCAACATGGTTTCATAGCGGTTCGCCATCTGCCAACTGCCTGCGGCCCCCTGACTGATCACTTCCACAACCGCCCGGCCATCCAGCCCGGCTTTTTCGGCAAAATGCAGCGCCTCGCTGAGGCCCTGAACCAGTCCGGCAATGGCGATCTGGTTGCACATCTTGGTCATCTGACCGGCGCCACTGTCCCCAATGCGGCGGCAGATTTTGGAATAGACCTGCATAATGGGCTCGGCCGCGTCATAGGCAGCCTGATCCCCCCCGCACATGATCGACAGAACGCCGTTTTCGGCACCGGCCTGTCCGCCCGAGATCGGCGCATCTACAAAAGCGATTCCTGCAGTTTTCCCGGCACCATAAAGCTCTCGGGTTACCTTTGCCGAGACGGTCGTATGGTCGACGAAAACCGCGCCGCTGGACATTGCGCCGAAGGCGCCATCGTCGCCGGTGCAGACCATGCGAAGGTCATCATCATTGCCCACACAAGCCATGACAAACTCGGCTCGCTCAGCCGCCTCGCGCGGGGTAGCGGCCATTGAGCCGCCATATTGGGCGACCCAAGCCTCGGCCTTAGCGGTGGTTCGGTTGAAAACCGTGACCTCATGACCTGCAGCCTGCAGGTGGCCGGCCATTGGATATCCCATGACACCCAAACCAAGGAACGCAACTTTTGCCATTTGGTGAACCTCTCTGCTGTCCAGGCCCGGTCAGATGCCGCAAGCCGGATTGTTTGGCAGAGACAAAGCAAAGCTGAAGACAAAGGGCAACCCCGCGTCAGGGTTGTCCGCCCAAATCCTTCAGGATCGGACAATCAGGCCTGTCGTCGCCTGCGCAGGCGTCAATTAAATGACCCAACGTATCGCGCATCGCATTAAGGTCGGCGATCTTCGCTTCGATCTGGACCATATGCGCGCGGGCAACCTTCTTCACATCTGCACTTGCGCGGGTTTCATCCTCATACAAGGCCATCAGGGTCCGGCAATCTTCGATCGTAAATCCCAATGCGCGGGCCCGGCCCAAAAAGTTCAGTTTGTGCACATCCTGACTGCGGAACCGGCGATAGCCATTATCATCGCGCAGCGGTTTGATCAGTCCGATATCTTCGTAATAGCGGATGGTCTTGGCCGGGAGACCGGTTTGGTTGGAAACGTCGCCGATATTCATGACGTCACCATTTGTGGAGCCGCCGTTTGTGATTCCTCGGGCAGGCTGGCGCGAACCCTGCGAAGTCGCAACGCGTTGGTGACGACAAAGACGCTGGACAAAGCCATGGCTCCAGCCGCCAGAACCGGGGAAAGAAGCGGGCCGCCAAAAGGATACAGCAGCCCGGCGGCGACGGGGATCAGCAAAACGTTATATCCAAACGCCCAGCCCAGATTCTGACGGATATTGCCCATAGTACGGCGGCTGATTTCAACCGCATTGGCGACCCCGCGCAGATCGCCCGACATCAGCACCACATCCGCCGTTTCAATCGCCACATCCGTGCCAGTTCCGATTGCAATGCCGACATCCGCCGCAGCCAATGCCGGGGCGTCGTTGATCCCGTCTCCGACAAAGGCCAGCTCTCCGAACTGGTCGCGCAGGGCGTTGATTGTGGCGAGCTTTCCGTCCGGCAGGACCTCGGCTGTGACATGATCGATGCCCAGCTTGTTTGCCAAGGCCTGCGCAGTCAGGGCGTTGTCCCCGGTGACCATCGCCAATGTCAGGCCCATCGTGTGCAGCCTGTGCAAAGCTTCGATCGTGCCCGGTTTGACCGGATCCGAGACCGTAAGAAGTGCCGCAGCCTGACCGTTGATCGCGACGAACACAGGTGTCGCCCCTTCGGCGGCATGCTGGTCGGCCTGTTGGCTCAACGCGGATAGATCAATGCCGTTCTGCGCCATTAATCTGGGTGAACCGATCAACAGATCGTGCCCATCAACGGACGCGCGCGCACCCAGCCCGGTCAGCGATTCAAAACTGGAAATGGGGGGAAGGTTCGCCGGTCCGGCCCGCGTGATTGCCGAGGCAATCGGGTGTTCAGATCGCGACTCGACCGCAGCAGCCAGCCGTAAAACGGTGTCGCTGTCAAACCCGTTCGTGGTCGTGACATTCGCCAGTTCGGGGCGCCCCATTGTCAGCGTCCCGGTCTTGTCCAGCGCGATGATTTTGACCTGTTGCAGTTGCTGTAACGCATCGCCTTTGCGAAACAGGACGCCCAGTTCGGCGGCTCGCCCAGTCCCCACCATGATCGAAGTCGGAGTCGCCAACCCCATGGCGCAAGGACAGGCAATGATCAAAACCGAAACACCTGCGACCAATGCCATCGGCAAGGCAGGAGCGGGGCCAAAGACCAGCCAGACCGCAATGGTCAGTAGGGCAACGCCAATCACAACGGGAACAAACCACGCCGTGATCCGGTCGACTAGCCCCTGTATCGGCAACTTGGCACCCTGAGCTTGCTGAACCATCTGGATCACCTGCGCCAGCACCGTTTCGGACCCAACCCGCGTGGCGCGCACGCGCAGCGCGCCCGTGCCGTTGACCGTGCCCCCTATCACCTGATCTTCGGCCGATTTCCCTATAGGAACGGGTTCGCCGGTAATCATGCTTTCATCCACGTATGAGGTGCCGTCCAACACTTGAGCATCCACTGGGACGCGCTCTCCGGGTCGGATCTGCAGCACATCGCCAACCAGGATTTCGGATATGGGCCGATCGACCGTGCCCCCGTCCTGTTCTAGCCGGGCTGTTTTCGGTTGAAGCCCGACCAGTTTGCGAATAGCGGCCCCGGTCCGGCCTTTTGCCCGCGCCTCCATCGCGCGACCCAGCAGGATAAGGACCACGATGACCGAGGCGGCCTCGTAATACACATTTGCACTGCCTTGCGGCAGAACCTGAGGCGCAAAGGTGGCCAGGACGGAATACAGATAGGCGGCACCGGTTCCCATCGCGACCAGCGCATTCATATCAGGTGTCCCGCGCAGCAGGGCTGGGATACCCTTGGCATAGAACACCCTTCCGGGGCCGATCAGCAGAACCGATGTCAGCACAAACTGGATGAGATGGCTGGTCTGAAGCCCGATTGTCGCCTGAACCCAGTGATGAAAGGCTGGGATCATGTGCCCGCCCATCTCGAGTATAAACACAGGCAAAGCCAGCGTTGCAGCGATCAGGGTGGTGCGGATCAGCGCAGAGGCTTCGCCCGGTTTCTCATCGTTGCTTTCGGCCATCCTGGAAGGGTGCGCCGGATAGCCCGCTTTGGTGCTTAGCTGCGCCAGCTTCACAGGATCAGTTGCCCCGTCGGCAAAACGAATGGTCGCGGTTTCAGTGGCCAGGTTGACCCGAGCACTTATGACGGCCGGATCTGCGCAGAGTGCTCGTTCAATCCTTGCGACGCAAGAAGCACAATTCATACCGTCAATTTGCAGAACGGCTTCTGCCACTGACACCGGATAACCAGCTTTGTCCAGCGCGCCGGTCAGGTCGCTGATCGGCCCGTCATAAGTGACCTGTGCGGTCTCGGTTGGGAAGTTGACCGAAGCCTCGGTAACCCCGGGAACATTGCGCAACGCAGATTCCACGCGGCCTACGCAGGATGCGCAGTTCATTCCGGTGACCTTCAGTCTGATAGTATGTGGAGTGGCCAATCGACTCATCCTGTCCTGTTTCCAACCCTAGATGGGGGTTCCAGTCACAGGAAGGTCAAGGGCAGAGATCATGATTTAGGCACAATCTATTGTTTCGAGGGCCGTACGGTTCTTAGTCTTGGGCCAGTTTTTCCAGCAGCAGCGAATTATAAAGCGCGGGCGGGGATGTCCGAACAGCTTCGGGGGATGCGAAAAATCCCAGCATAAGAAAGGCAATCGACAGAGCGAAACCAAACAGGACTATGAAGGCTCGGTGCAGCGTTAACGTTATCATGGTGTCAGTCCTTAAATCACAAGTTGGGGAATGCCTGGCACTGGGGCTTATTTCTTATTTTCCAGTTCCCGTTTCAGCCGGTCATTTTCCGCCTGAAGTTGGGCCAGCTGCTGGCCCAATTCGTTCAGGTGGGGGCGCAGCTCGGCCTCGGTGAATCGTGGGGTAATGTGACTTGGGCAATTCCAGTCCAGACCTTCGACCTTGATAATGACGGCGCGCTCGGCCGGGGTCTGGGTGCCTTCGGGGGAGAGGCTGGCAGCCGCCGCAGCGCCTTCGGCAATTTCGACACGCCCAAGTATTTTCAGGCGTCGCTGGTTGGCATAATCCATCAGGATCAGCGCAACCCGGTCATTGCCATCCAAATTCCCGCGCGAGATATACTGTTTGTTGCCCGAAAGATCAGCATACCCGATGGTCTGCGCATCAAGTACTCGTAAAAACCCCGCGGGTCCGCCACGATACTGCACATATGGCCAGCCGGTCTCGGACACGGTTGATTGGTAGAACCCGTCGCGGGCCTCGATGAACTCTTTTTCGGCGGCTCTAATTTCGTGACCCTGCACAGGGCCGCTTTCCAGGAATTTCGCATAGGTTTTTGCCGATCCCATCCTTTCTTGATGGATGAGAACGGCAGGCGTGAAGGTTAGTTTGGAAAAAGCACGTGGCATAATAGGTCCTTTCTACAGGCCCAGATCAGACAGGTCGGGATGGTCGTCAGGGCGCGGACCAAGAGGCCAAAGGAAAACCCGATCCTGTTGCCTGATCGGAAGGTCGTTCAGCGAGGCATGACGTTTGGCCATCCGACCATCCCTATCGAATTCCCAGTTCTCGTTACCATATGAGCGGAACCACTGGCCGCTGTCGTTCCGCCATTCATAGGCATAGCGCACGGCAATACGGTTTTCCGAATAGGCCCAGAGTTCTTTGATCAGCCGGTACTCCTGCTCATTTCTCCACTTGCGGGTCAAAAGCGCGTGAATTTCAGCATGGCCCGCGACAAACTCCGCCCGATTCCGCCATTGGCTGTCCTCGGTATAGGCGGGCGTCACGATATCCGGATCGCGGCTGTTCCAAGCATTTTCAGCCATGCGGACCTTTTGTGTAGCGGTCTCAGCAGTGAATGGCGGCAGAGGGGGGCGGCTCATGTCATGGTCCTTCAGGTCAGCGATGCAGCGAGCAGCGCGAGGGTCAACAGAAATGGGATGTACTGGCGGTTGAAGGGGCTGGTACGGCGTTTCATGACGGCTCCATAGTTAACTGATCGGTACATCGTGTCGTTAAGGTGTACTGATCGGTACCTCTTTGCAAGGGGCGCCTGTAAAATATCTAAAATTTTTCTCTATCCAGGTGGAAAATAAAGAGAATTTCCTGAACATTGGTGGCCCTTGCGGATTATGGAGGGTACAATTATGTACAGATCGGTACGTATAGGAGGCGAATCATGCGCCCAAACAAAAGGGATGAGCTGGTCCGCAAGGCCCTGAAGGTCTTTTATCGTGACGGTTTTCATGCGACCGGCATGGACAAGCTGGTGGCTGAGACGCGTGTGTCGAAGACTTCGATGTACAAACATTTCCGCACCAAGGAAGATCTGATTCTGGCGGCTTTGCGTCTGCGGGACGAGAATTTCCGCAACTGGTTCATGCGTCGTGTCGAGGAATTGGCCGACACCCCTGCGGACCAGTTGATTTCAAGCTTTGATGCACTGGGCGAGTGGTTCGCCGAAGACGGGTTTCGCGGCTGCATGTTCATCAAGGCTGGCGCCGAGTTCCAGGAGAAGGAGCACCCGATCCACGTGCAGGCGGCGGAACACAAGCGGTTGTTGTTGGAATATTTCACGGATCTGGCCCGCAAAGCCGGTGCCTTCGACCCTGAAAGCCTGGGATGTCAGATTCTTCTGCTGAAAGAAGGGGCAATCGTGACGGCGGTTCTGTTGAAAAGCTGTGATCCCGCGCAAGATGCCAAAGCTGCAGCGCGGGTCTTGCTGGAAAACGCGTTGGCCGCACCGATCCCGTGACCCGGCGAAATCTTCCAAAAGACGTTGCGTAGCGTTTCATCCAACGCATTGGATTAATTGCCGGTCCAAATTACGCTGGCAGCAAGTTGATCTTGGAGGATGCGCAATGTCTCTTATTACCCCTACATCCAGCTGGGTGTCCGAAGAGCACCAGATGTTTGCCGAAATGGCGGACCGTTTCATGCAGGACGAACTGGTGCCCAATATCGAGCGCTGGACCGAAAACGGGGTTGTTGATCGTGCGTTCTGGCGCAAGGCCGGTGACATGGGACTGATGGCTGGCGCGATCACCGAAGATCACGGTGGTGTCGGTGGTGGCATGGGATTTGATGCGCTGACCATGTACGCCCAGACCTCGCACGGAGATTCCGGTTGGGGCTATGCGATCCAGTCGATTGTCATCCACTATATCACCGCTTATGGCAGCGAAGATCAAAAGTTGAAATGGCTGCCGAAACTCGCCTCGGGCGAGATGGTCGGCGCGCTGGCCATGACAGAGCCCGGAACCGGTTCGGATGTGCAGTCGATCCGCACAACTGCGGAAAAGAACGGTAACTCCTACTGTCTGAACGGGTCCAAGATCTTTATCACCAATGGGCAATCTGCGGACTTGATCCTTGTGGCCGCAAAGACCGACAAGACCCAAGGGTCGAAAGGGGTATCGTTGGTCGCGGTCGAAACGCAGGGCGCAGATGGGTTCCGCAAGGGGCGGAACCTCAAGAAACTGGGCATGAAGTCCAATGACACGGCCGAGCTGTTCTTTGAGGACGTCAAGGTCCCGATGACAAACCTGATTGGTGCGGAAGAGGGGCAGGGTTTTTACCAGATGATGCGGCAACTTCCCTGGGAACGCCTGACGATTGCAATCGGTGCCCTGGGTGCGATTGATTTCGCGATTGCCGAAACAGTGAAATACACGCAGGAGCGCAAAGCCTTCGGTCAGCGCGTGATGGATTTCCAGAATACCCGCTTCAAGCTTGCCGAGTGTAAAACCAAGGCCGAAGTGCTGCGCAGTTTTGTCAACGACTGTATTGCCCGACTTGAGGCTGGAACTTTGGATGCATCGACCGCGTCGATGGCCAAATACTGGGGGTCTGAGGTGCAGAATGAGATCATGCACGAATGTCTGCAGCTGTTTGGTGGCTATGGGTTCATGATGGAATATCCGATTGCTCGGCTTTACGCGGATGCGCGGGTTCAGATGATCTATGGCGGGACAAATGAGATCATGAAGGAACTCATTGCTCGGTCGTTGGACACATAATCCTGTTCGGAACGCTCCCGCCCCGCAGTTTTCTAGGGTGGTCGGAATGGCCCGGTCACGAGATTTGGTCGACTTGGCCTTGCAGCCAAGAACAGAACGACTTCAGCGGCTCGGATGCCACCCGGGATTGCGGCCAGACCAGAAAGAAATCGCCCAGACTGACGCCCGGGCCTTTCCAGGCGGGAACGAGTCGCCCGGTTTTCAGGTCGTCTTCGACCAGATAGCTGGGCAGCAGCGCCACCCCAAGCCCATGAATTGTGGCTTGTCCCATGGTCGAGAATTGGTCGAACAACATGCCGCCAAGCCCTGATGCCACAAGCCCTTGTGCGGCAAACCATTGCTCCCAGGCATCAGGGCGCGTTTCCAGGTGCAGCAGCGGGGCATTCATTAGCCAGTCAATCTGTTCCGGGTTTTTGGGCAGAATTTCCGGAGCGCAAACCGGTACAACATTTTCACGCATGATCGGCAGGTAGTTGACGCCGTGCCAATCTCGACGCCCGAAATGAATCGCGGCGTCGAAATGTTCCGTTTCGAAATCGAAGGGGCGAAGCCGGGTGTTCAGATTGACGGTCACCTCGGGATGTCGGCGAGCAAAGTCCTGAAGACGCGGCGCCAGCCAATGCATCCCAAACGCCGGCAGGATCGACAGGTTCAGCGATCCTCCGGTCGGATTGGCTCTGAGTTTTAGGGAGGCCTGCGCCAGTTGGTGCAAGCTTTTGCGCGCGACCTGAACGTATTCTTTTGCCGCCGGGGTAAGCTGCAGCCGCATCTGGGTTCGCTGGATCAGTTCGATGCCCAGCTGTTCCTCCATCGACTTGAGCTGTCGGCTGATGGCGCTTTGGGTCAGCGAAAGCTCTTCCGCTGCCGCTGAAGCACTGCCAAGGCGGTCAACGGCCTCGAGTGCCAGCAGAGAGGGGATAGACGGCAGAAAACGACGGGGGGCGATCATATGATAATTCCTCATACCTTTCGGATGGAATATCACTGGCTTTTAGGGCCCGCCAGCCCGATACCAAATGAATATTTTGGTCAAGAGAGACGTTGGCAGTGTCCAGGGAAATCGGTGCAGATAGTTTTAGGCGTGCAGACAGGCTGCGCGGGATTGAGTTGTCAGAGATTGTTCAGATCTCTGAGCAGGCTGCGCGCCTTAAGGCGCAGGGTGTCGATGTGGTCGCGCTCAGTACCGGCGAGCCTGATTTTCCGACCCCTGAACATGTGGTCGAAGCGGCTCATCAAGCGGCGCTGGCCGGGCAAACACGGTACCCGGCGACGGCAGGGGCGCCGGACCTCCGGGCGGCCATAGCCGAGGACGCCGGTGTGCAGTCGCAAAACGTGATCGTCTCAACCGGGGCCAAACAGGTTTTGTCGGGCGCGCTGATGGCAACGCTGGACCCCAGGGATGAGGTGATCACCGCCGCGCCGTTCTGGACCAGCTATGCGGATATGGTCAGACTGTCCGGCGGAGTTCCGGTCGTTCTGGACTGTCCTGTGTCTCAGGGGTTCAAACTGACCCCAGCACAGCTTGAGGCCGCAATTACGCCGCGCACTCGCTGGCTTTTGCTGAACACGCCCTCAAACCCGACCGGCGCGGTCTATACTGAATCGGAAATGCAGGCCCTGGGTCGTGTTTTGGACAGGCATCCCAATGTTTGGGTGATCTCGGATGAGATTTACCAACACCTGACCTATGTTCCCTTCACGCCATTTGTTCAGGCCGTGCCGCATCTGGCGGATAGAGTGCTGACCGTAAATGGAGTTTCCAAGGCCTATTCGATGACCGGGTGGCGGATCGGTTGGGGAATCGGGCCATCACCCTTGATCAAGGCGATGACCGCTGTTCAGGGGCAGATTACATCAGGCGCATGTTCCATCGCGCAGGCGGCAGCATTGGCTGCGATTACCGGGCCGCAAACGCTTTTGGGCGAACGCCTGCAGGCGATGCGAGCACGCCGTGATCTTGTGGTTGCTAGGTTGAATGCCGCGGGTCTGGAGTGTGCCGTTCCGGATGGCGCGTTCTATGTCTTTCCCAAAACACCGGCTGAAATGCCGGTCGATCATGAATTCTGCCGGTATCTGCTGGACGAAGTCGGGGTGGCCCTGGTGCCGGGGCGCGCCTTTGGGATGCCGGGCCATCTGCGGCTTTCTTTTGCCTATGGCACCGAAAGCCTGCAAGAAGGGTTGCGGCGCATTTCTGTTGCGACCGCCAGATTGAAGTAGAGGGGCCGCCATGGATCGCGCTCAGATCGTTCATGAGAATTTCCTGACACGTGTGGCGCAAGGCCACCTGCCTGACGGCGCAGCCCCGCGCCCCGGACTTAGCAATACCGAGGCGGTGTCGCTGTACCGGTCGCAGGTTCTCAGCCGGGCGTTGGACCGTACCAGCCGCGCGATGCAGAAGGCGGGGCAGGGGTTCTATACTATCGGCTCGTCCGGGCATGAGGGCATGGCTGCTGTCGCCCATGCTCTGCGGCCCACAGACATCGCGTTTCTGCACTACCGGGATGCCGCGTTTCAGATCGCGCGTTCCGAGCAGGTGCCGGGTCAGCAGATCGCCTGGGATATGTTACTGAGTTTTGCCTGCTCGAAAGAGGACCCGATCTCGGGTGGTCGGCACAAGGTACTGGGCTCGAAGGCACTGATGATCCCGCCGCAGACCTCGACAATTGCCAGTCATCTGCCCAAAGCTGTGGGTGCGGCCTATTCCCTGGGTGCAGCGCGGCGGCACCCGCCCGAACATCGCGAGCTGCCACAGGACGGGATCGCGATGTGTTCGTTCGGGGATGCGTCGGCCAATCATTCCACTGCGCAGGGGGCGATCAATACGGCGGGGTGGACCAGCGTACAGTCGACCCCTTTGCCCCTGTTGTTCGTCTGTGAGGATAATGGGATCGGTATCTCGGTCAGAACGCCAAAGGGATGGGTTCAAGCGTCGATGCAGCACCGGCCGGGGATCAAATATTTCCAGGCCAATGGTTTGGATATTTTCGAAACCTATGCGGTTGCGAAAGAGGCGGCGGAATACGTGCGCACTCGGCGCAAACCGGCTTTTCTGCATCTAAGAACCGTTCGGCTTTATGGCCATGCGGGGGCGGACGTCCCGACGACCTATATGGCGAAATCCGAGGTCGAAGCTGATGAGGCTAATGATCCGCTTCTGCATTCGGTGCGGCTGTTGGATCAGGCCGGGGCGTTATCGTCGGATCAGGCGCTGAAGATATATCAGGATACCTGCGCCCGCACCGACAGGATCGCGGCCGAGGCCGTGACCCGCCCACATCTGACCACTGCGTCCGAGGTCATGGCCAGCCTGATCCCGCCGGAACGCACCTGCAAACCCACCAATGGTCCGGGGGCCGAGGCCCGTGCAGCCGCTTTTGGCGGCGACATGCGCGCGATGGACGATCCCCAGCCGATGAGTCGTCTGATCAACTGGGCGCTGACCGATCTGATGCTGGAACACGCCGAGATCGTGTGCATGGGCGAAGATGTGGGACGCAAGGGTGGCGTCTATGGCGTGACCCAAAAGCTGCAACAGCGGTTCGGCCCGGATCGGGTGATCGACACGCTGTTGGACGAACAGTCCATCCTGGGGCTGGCCATCGGTATGGGGCATAACGGCTTTGTCCCGATCCCTGAAATTCAGTTTCTGGCCTATCTCCACAATGCCGAGGACCAGATCAGGGGCGAGGCCGCGACCTTGCCCTTTTTCTCGAACGGGCAATTTACCAATCCGATGGTCCTGCGGATCGCCGGGCTGGGATATCAGAAGGGTTTCGGGGGGCATTTCCACAACGACAACTCTCTGGCCGTTCTGCGCGATATTCCGGGTGTGATCATTGCCTGCCCCTCGACCGGTTCGGACGCGGTGCAGATGCTTCGAGAAGGCTTAAGGCTGGCCCGCGAAGAGCAGCGCGTCGTGGTATTCCTGGAACCCATTGCGCTTTATCCGATGCGCGACCTCCATCAGGCACAAGATGCCGGATGGATGACGACCTATCCTTCACCGGATCGCAGCATCCGCCTGGGCGAGGTCGGGGTACAGGGGGACGGCACCGATCTGGCGATTGTGACCTATGGCAACGGCCACTACCTGTCGCAGCAAGCCTTGCCCGAACTTGAGGCCGCAGGAATCCGAACCCGGATTATCGACATGCGATGGTTGGCTCCATTACCTGCAGAAGCGTTGCGCGAGGCCACCAAAACCTGTGCGCATATTCTGGTCGTTGACGAATGCCGCCGGACTGGAAGCCAGTCAGAGGCGCTGACAACTTTCTTCGTCGAAGAAAGCCCCGGCACCCCAATCGCCCGGGTAGTGGCAGAAGACAGCTTTATCGCGACCGGGCCTGCATATGCTGCGCCATTGCCGTCAAAGGATAATATTGTCGCCGCTGCGCTCAATCTGACTGGAAACCGCTCATGACCCGCACTGCCGTCGTGATCTGCCCGGGTCGGGGCACCTATAACAAGGCCGAGCTGGGGTATTTGCACCGTCATCACGCAAACCGGATGCAGATGATTGGCGGGTTTGACGCCATCCGCGCCAATGCGGGGCAAGCGGCAGTCACGGCGCTGGACGGTGCCGATCGGTTCACGGTCAGCAAGTATTCGCGTGGAGATGTGGCCTCACCTCTGATCTACGCGGCATCTCTGGCTGATGCTCAGGTGCTGGCCGATGACATTGAAGTGGTGGCTGTCACCGGCAACTCGATGGGCTGGTACATCGCCCTCGCCGTCGGAGGCGCGGTGTCGCCCGAGAATGGCTTTCGTGTGGTGAACACAATGGGGACGCTGATGCAAGACCACCTAATTGGTGGGCAGCTCGTATACCCGTTTTCAGACGATAGCTGGGTGGCTGATCCTCAGCGTAAGGCTGAATTGCTGGCGGATGTGGCGCAGATCAACGCGCAGGACGGTCAGGTGCTGGCATTGTCGATTGATTTGGGCGGAATGCTGGTTCTAGCGGGTAACGAAGAGGGCTTGCGCGCGTTCGAGGCATCGTGGCCGAGTGTGCAAGACAGGTTCCCCATGAGGTTGGCAAATCACGCCGCATTTCACACCCACCTTCAAGCTCCGGTGGCTGCGGAAGGGCGCACGCAACTTGGTGCGGAGCTGTTCAAACAGCCTGACCGGCCTCTGATCGACGGGCGTGGCAAAATCTGGTGGCCGGGTGCGACGGACACGCAGGCACTGTGGGATTACACCCTGGGGCATCAGGTGACCGCGGCCTATGACTTCACCCACGCAATCCAGACCGCCGCGCGCGAATTCGCGCCTGACCTGTTCATCGTGACAGGCCCCGGAGCGACTTTGGGCGGTGCCGTTGCGCAATCGCTGGTTCTGGCCGGGTGGCAGGGGATGTGCGATCGGGCAGCGTTTCAGTCGCAGCAAGAGGCGCGGCCTTTCCTGATCGCGATGGGGCGTGAGGATCAAAGGGCTCTTGCGACGACCTGATCCCGCGTCCTAATGGTTTTTGACACCGCAAGGAGTCCGCATTGAGCGACTACGATCAATCCCTTTGGCTACACACCTGCCGCGAGCATGTGGAGAGCGCCCCGCTGACCAGCGATTTGTCTGTGGACCTTGCGGTGATCGGCGGCGGTTATACTGGCTGTTCCGCGGCTTTGACGGCCGCACGGGCCGGTGCCTCGGTCTGTGTGCTTGAAGCGCAAGAGATCGGGCATGGGGGGTCTGGGCGCAATGTGGGGCTGGTTAATGCTGGGCTCTGGGTACGCCCTGCGGAAATCTGCGCTCATCTGGGGGATGCGGCCGGAACACGTCTGATCGAAATCCTTGCGGCGGCCCCAAGTGAAGTATTCAGCGTGATCCAGACACATGGGATCGAGTGCGAGCCGATGCGCGCGGGCACGTTGCATTGTGCGCATTCTGGCTCTGGTCTTGCTGATTTGAAAATACGCCATGCACAGTTGCGTCAGGCAGGCGCTCCGGTCGAGTTGCTGTCGTCGGACAAGACGTACCAGCGCACGGGCAGCGCCACCTTTCGTGGAGCTCTGTTCGACCCGCGCGCCGGAACGATCCAGCCGATGGCATATGTGCGTGGTCTGGCCCGCGCGGCTGCCGCAATCGGGGCACGCGTTCACACGCACAGCCCAGTGATGACGATGCGCCATGTCGATGGCCAGTGGCTGTTGGAAACCCCGCAGGCCACGGTGCGCGCCAAATCAGTGATCCAGGCCACCAACGCGTATCATAAAAACCTGCCCGACACGTCGCCGGCCTATGTTCCTGTCTCGTATTTTCAATTCGCCACCGCGCCTTTGTCCGACAATCTGCGCGCCAGTATTTTGCCCGGAGCCGAAGGATGTTGGGATACCGGCCTGATCATGACCTCTTTCCGAATGGATCACGACGGGCGCTTTATCCTCGGCGCAATGGGCAATCTAGAACATGCGGGCAGCGCCGCGCATACCGGATGGATCAAGCGCAAACTGTCAGAGCTTTATCCTCAGCTTGCGGATCAACCCTTGCAGCAGGGATGGCATGGCCGCATTGCGATGACCTCGGATCACATTCCCAAGATCACTCGGATCGGACCGGATGCGGTTTCGATCCATGGCTATTCAGGCCGAGGTATCGGGCCGGGCACGGTGTTTGGCCGTATGGCGGCTGAGAGCCTTTTGGCAGGGGATCCGGCGTTGCTGCCAGTTCCCGCTGTGGCGGAACATACTGAACGCTGGACCCGCCTGCGTCACGCCTACTTTGAAACCGGTGCTGCACTGACCCATTTGATCAAGGCGCGCTGATGTCAGCTGCTATGGCTTCGATCCTTCTGCGCAGCCAACGATGCGCTGGATCATTGGCCGACCTTTGGTGCCAGACCATGTAAAGCGGAACCGGGGTGCATTCGAAGGGCAAATGCGCACAGTCCAACCCGGCCAGAGGACCTTGTCTCATCAAGGCGGTATCGGTCGAGATCAACGAGCTGCCCCGCACAAAGGCTGGTATCGCGTTGAAATGGGGCAGGGTAACAATCGGCGCTCTGATCTGGCTTTGATCAACACCCCGCATGACGACACGGGCGTTGCGGCCATCGGCAAAGCGCACCTCGATATGGTCGCTCTCGCAGTAGGTCTGCCAACTGTTTGGCGGGGTGCAATGGCTGGCATCATAAAACATCATCAGCGGGCTTTCGAGCAGCCGTTTCTGGTAAATGTCCGGCCCATCCGGCGGCAGAGGGGTGACCATCAACTGACACCGGTCGCTGCGCAACAGGTCCGGATCGGGAACGCCCGATGGGATGAACTCTAACCGTAGCCGTGCACCCTCGGCGCGTGTGTCGCGCAACAGCCTTGGGAATATCACTTCGCGAGGCATGTCATTTGTGGCGATGCGAATGTCGATCTGTTCGGATAACGGGTCAAAGGGGCGACCGTCGGTCAAGGCACGCATCCCGTCCAGCACCGTTTGAATAGGGTCCTTCAGGGACAAGGCCCGTTCGGTCGGGGTCAGGCCCTGACCTGAACGTACAAACAACGGATCGCCCAGCACCTGCCGCAGTTTGGACAGCGTGTGGCTGATTGCCGATTGCGTGACCCCCAGCCGATCGGCTGCTTTCGAGACCGAGCTTTCCTCGAGTATTGTCAGAAAGACCCGCAGGACTTTGCCGTCCAAATCAGTGAAATCATTTTTATTCATATTATTTATGATTAGGTATGAATGGTATTGCTGTCTACCGGGCATTAAGGGTCAGACGGGCAAGGGGAGGCACGCTATGGGAATCCGTTTCTTTTCAGACCGGAACAGGCCAGTTCATATGGGCGGCTACCCGCTAGAGCGGTTGGCGCGGCAGGACACAATGCCGGACCTGTCTCAGGTGACGCCTATGGGCGATCTTAGCTTTCGCCGACCCGACAAACCCCAAAGCATCGTTAATGCGATGGGTGAATTTCAGGCTATGATGGATGCGATCCGCAACGGGCTGGTGAACACGGCAATGGCCGATATCCCGTCAGAGCCGCGCGAACGTGCCAACCATTTGAAGGCCTTTGGTTATTTCAACGATGCGTCGATGATCGGATGCGGTCCGCTGCCGTCCGACGCGCTGTTGCCCGAGCCGCGCCGCAACCCCGATATCGACCGGCTGGCTGATGCCCTGAGGACACGGCAAACCAAGACGTTGGCCTCGGGCATTGATGTCATCATGGCGGATTTGAAGGACAGTATCGAGGCTGCGCCCAAGCCAATCGACACTCACCGCCATGCAATCGTGTTTCTCTACGAGCACAACCGCGACCCGGACCCTTCTGAACCGGGCGCCGATTGGATCACGGATGCGCAGGACCACCGCGCCTGTTTGTTGGCGACCGAAAATGCGGTGGTTATTGCCAACTACATCCGCCTGCTTGGCTTTGATGCGCGGGCGCATTCGGCGATGTCGTCGGATGTTGATCTGGGCAAATTGGCGGTCGCCGCAGGATTGGCCTCGGTCGAAGGTGGGCAGCTTGTCGCCCCCTGGCTTGGGACCCGGTTCGGGCTGGCCGTGGTGACGACCGAGTTGGAGATCGCTCATGACCGCCCGCTGTGCCCGATGGCTCAGCAACCGTGGTTTCGCACACAAGGACCGGCATGGTGGTTGGGGGCGGGTTTTGCCAAGAATGCGTTGAACCGAGACTCCTATGCCAAACGGCGCTATGTCGACGGCGCGCATCCCTTCGAAAAGCTTAAGCGTGTCGAAACGCCGACAACTTATATTGACGAGGAAAACGTTGCACGCGTCCCCAAACGGGCTGACATGTTTGCCCGGGCGCAATTCGGCGACATGGGAAAGTCCATGCAGGACGCCGCCAAGGGTGGGCATTATGTGCGCAAGGCGGCCCCCAGTTTCGCGCAACGGCGCGCGCTGGGCGCGTTTGTTCTACTGCAGGATGGCGACAGTGCCCAGACCACGCCACCGACAGATGCCGCCCGGAACGCCGCCAATATCAAGGCCGCGACCTATTTTCTGGGTGCGGATGCCGTCGGTCTCAGCCGGTGCCCCGATTGGGCGTGGTATTCACATGATGCTGCCGGAGAAGAGATCACGCCGCCGCATGATCAAGCCATCAGCATGATCATTGATCAGGGTTACGAGACCATGGAAGGGTCCAGTGGTGACGACTGGATTGCAGTGGCCCAATCCATGCGCGCCTATCTGCGGTTCTCGCTTTTGGGTGGGGTCGTTGCACAGCAGATCCGCAACCTTGGGTACAAGGCAAAGGCCCATACGGTGATGGATGGCGAAGTGCTGCAGCCTCCGCTTTTGCTGTTGTCGGGACTGGGAGAGGTCAGCCGGATTGGCGAGGTCATCCTGAACCCCTATTTGGGCCCGCGTCTGAAATCCGGTGCGGTCACAACAGATATGCCTCTGGCTCATGACAAGCCGATAGATTTCGGACTGCAGAGTTTTTGTGAAAGCTGCAACAAATGCGCGCGAGAATGCCCCTCGGGGGCGATCACCGCCGGGCCAAAACTGATGTTCAACGGCTATGAAATCTGGAAATCCGACAGCCAGAAATGCGCCACTTACCGGGTGACAACATCGGGTGGTGCGATGTGCGGGCGGTGCATGAAGACCTGCCCATGGAATCTGGAAGGCATCTTCAAGGAACGTCCCTTCCGCTGGGCCGCGATGAACTTCCCCCAAGCCGCGCCAGCGCTGGCGAAACTGGACGATGCGGTGGGCAATGGCGGCTTGAACGACACCAAGAAATGGTGGTGGGATATCGAATTGCAGCCCGACGGCGCGTATCGCCCGACCCAGCATCCGCTGAACCGGCGCAACCTGCAGACGGACCTTGCCCTGAAATATGAGGATCAGACGCTGGCGGTCTATCCCGCCTATCTGGCCCCGCATCCCTGGCCCTATCCTTTTGCCATGGACCGCGAAGCCGGGATTGCAGCTTATGAAGCGATGGTCACGGCAGAGGAGTACAAGGCACGCAAGGCCGCCGGGGACATGTCTGTTGTTCACAACTATTCGATCGCAGGTGATGCCCCTGTCATGCGGGTCGAGCTGAGCATGGTCGACCGGATGACAGATGATGTGACCAAATATGAGTTCGCGACGCTGGATGGCGCGCCGCTGCCTCAGTGGACCGCAGGCGCCCATCTGGACGTGCTGGTCGCGCCAGAGTTCCTGCGGCAATATTCAATGTCCGGCAATCCGGCGAACGCAGCGACCTATCAGATCGGTGTCTTGCGCGAGGATGAGGGGCGGGGCGGCTCGGCGCTGTTGCATCGGATTTTTACCGAAGGGCGCAAGGTTTTCATCTCGAAGCCGATCAACCATTTCGAACTGGATGAGACCGCCACCAGGACATTCCTGATGGGCGGCGGAATCGGTATCACGCCGATGATCGCTTTTGCCCACCGCCTGCACAGTCTGGGCAAACCCTTTGCGCTGCATTACTCGGCCAGTACCCGCGCCGGAGCGGGGTATCTGGACGATCTGGCTGCAATGCCCTGGGCCGATCACGTGCACTATCATTTCTCGGACGAAGGCACGCGCGCTGATTTACAGTCAATCCTGTCGGGATATCAGGCAGGTTGGCACGTCTATACCTGCGGCCCGGATCGGTACATGGAAGGCGTGATGCAGGCAGCGGAACGTCAGGGGTTCCCAGACGAGGCGCGGCATCTGGAGTATTTCTCCGTTCCCGAGCAGCCCGAATATGAGAACCATTCTTTCACGCTGAAACTGGCCAAATCGGGGCGAGAGCTGCAGGTTCCCGCCGACAAACACGCGGCGCAGGTGCTGAACGAAGCCGGAATTCAGGTCGATGTGAAATGTTCGGACGGAATTTGCGGCGTCTGTAAATGCGGTGTGATTTCAGGTGAAATCGAGCATAGGGATTTCGTGCTGTCGAACAAGCAGCGCGAAGGCGCAATCATCCTGTGCCAAAGCCGTGCTGCGGACCCGGACGGGGTGGTCGAGATCGACCTCTGATCCGAGGTCTGGAAACGACATTTCGGGATCGAAAAATAGGTCGTTCTTGCCATGGACGCCAGTGTGTTGCTGCACTAACGTCCCTGCGAACCCCAGTGGATCCTGACCAACAGGCGCGAGGTAAAATCATGGATTATCACAGCCCTGCCAGCTTTGCCGAGGCGTCGGCTCTGGCAGAAAATGCAAAAGGCGTTACACGGTTTCTTGCCGGTGGCACCGATGTTCTGGTGCAGTTGCGCTCGGAATTGGTGACGCCTGATACATTGATAGACATCAAGAAAATCAATGGCGTAAGCGATATCACCTGCAATGCTGACGGCAGCTGGACGCTGGGCGTGGCGGCGACGGGTGCGGAAATGAGCGAACATCCCGGGTTGGGCCGCGACTGGCCCGGCGTGGTCGAAGCGATGGATTTGATCGGATCGACTCAGGTGCAGGGGCGGGCGACGCTGACTGGCAACCTGTGCAATGGCTCGCCTGCGGCGGATTCGGTGCCAGCCATGGTGGCAGCGGGCGTGACCGTGACAGTAACCGGACCAGGTGGCATCCGTGAGGTTGCCGTCGAAGATATTCCGACCGGCCCCGGCAGAACGTCCTTGGCCAAGGGTGAACTGATCTCGGCGGTCAATATTCCTGCACGCGGCGAAAACGGAGGTGATGCCTATCTGCGGTTCATCCCAAGGACCGAGATGGATATTGCGGTGGTTGGCGTAGGTGTGAATCTCCGTCTGGACGGGGATACCATCACCGAGGCCCGCGTGTCTCTGGGTGCCGTGGCTCCGACTGTTCTACTTGTCGAAGACTGCGCCAAGGCGATCATGGGCAGCACCCTTGACGATGCTGCATTGGACGCGCTTGCCGCTGCCGCATCTACTGCCTGTAACCCGATCGACGACAAGCGCGGCACGATCGCATTCCGTACCGAAGTGGCCGGGGTTCTGGCCAAACGCGCCGCGAAAATCGCCTATGCCCGCGCCAAGGGAGAGCAAGCATGAGCAAGTTCCACGTATCCACCACCGTCAATGGTGACACGGTCGAATACCTGTGTGACCCACGCGAGACCCTGCTGGACTGTCTGCGCGACAAGCTGAACCTGACCGGTGCGAAAGAAGGCTGCGGCACCGGCGATTGCGGTGCCTGCTCGGTAACTGTCGATGGCCGTTTGGTTTGTTCCTGCCTGATGCTTGGGATCGAAGCAGAGGGTAAACAGATCGAGACGGTCGAAGGTATTGCAGACGGGGACGTTCTGCATCCGCTGCAGAAGAAGATGATTGAATATGCTGCTCTTCAATGCGGTATCTGCACCCCCGGTATTCTGGTCGCGGCCAAATCGTTGCTGGAAAAGAACCCGAACCCGACCGAGGAAGAGACACGGTATTGGTTGGCTGGTAATCTCTGCCGCTGCACTGGGTATGACAAGATCATTCGCGCCGTGATGGATACAGCGGCTGAACTGCGGGAGGCTTCGTAATGGCACTCGACGATCGCAAATCTGAATTCACTTTCGTTGGCACCCGACCGAACCGCCCTGACGGGCTGGACAAGGTCACGGGGCGCGCGAAATTTGGCGCTGACGCCACCGCGCCGGGCATGTTGCACGGGGCTATTCTGCGCTCACCCCATGCCCATGCGCGGATCGTAAAGATCGATACCTCCAAGGCCCAAGCGCATAAAGACGTCAAAGCCGTTGTGACCCGTGACGATTTCGCTGAGGTGCCGTTTAAGCCCGGTCTTGAAGGTGAGTTCTGGAACGTGCTGGAAAACGTTATGGCAGGCGAGAAGGCCCTGTATGACGGCCACGCGGTGGCCGCTATTGCGGCAACTTCGGCGCTGTCGGCGCGTGATGCACTCAAGCTGATTGAGGTCGAATATGAGGTGCTGCCCCATGTGACCGATGTCGACAAAGCGATGGCCCCGGACGCTCCGGTTATACGCGAAGGGGCGGCGGATTATTCCGTGCCCGAAGGGATGCACCCGAACGTCGTGCGCTATCACGAAAGCGGGCATGGCAATGTCGAAGCCGGTTTTGCCGAGGCGGATCTGGTCGTTGAAGACAGCTTTGTCACCGAGGCAACCCATCAGGGCTATATCGAACCTCATGCCTGTTTGGCGACGCTGGGAAATGACGGCAAGGGTGAGCTGTGGTGCACCACCCAAGGTCACTGGATCGCGCAGAAAACCTGTGCGGCTTTGCTGGGGATCGAAACATCGCAACTGCGGGTGACGGCGTCCGAGATTGGCGGCGGCTTTGGTGGCAAGACAACCGTATTCATCGAGCCGGTCGCGCTGGCGCTGAGCCGCAAGGCCAACCGGCCGGTCAAGCTGGTGATGACCCGATCCGAGGTATTCCGGGCCACCGGTCCGACGGCCTCCGCGTCGATGGATATCAAGATCGGGATGAAGAAAGACGGCACGATCACCGCAGCGCAAGGCGTGTTCCGCCTGCAGGGTGGGGCCTTCCCCGGCGCGCCGGGTGATATGACGGCCATGTGTGCCTTTGCTCCTTATAACCTGACTAACGTCAAGCAGGTGGGCTATGATGTCATGGCCAACCGCCCGAAACAGGCGGCCTACCGGGCGCCCGGTGCACCGATGGGAGCCTTTGCTGTTGAGTCGGTGATTGACGAGCTGTGCAAGAAACTGGGTCTGGACCCCGTGGATGTGCGTCTGAAAAACGCCGCCTACGAAGGTACGAAGGCCAGCTATGGCCCGCGCTACGAACGCATCGGTCTGGTCGAAACGCTTGAGGCCGCCAAGGCGCATCCGCACTATTCTGCGCCACTGAAACCAGGGCAGGGGCGTGGGATATCCTGTGGATTCTGGTTTAATCACGGGGGCGAGACATCCGTGTCGCTGGCCCTGTCCGAGGATGGTTCGGCCCAGCTGATGGTCGGCACGCCCGATATCGGCGGTTCGCGCGCGTCGATGGCGCTGATGGCAGCCGAGGTGTTGGGCATTCCCTACGAGAATATCCGCGTCACCATCGCGGACACGGCGACGCTGGGATACAATGACGTTAGCCACGGATCGCGCGTGACCTATGCCTCGGGTCTGGCCACGATCAAGGCGGCCCGGCACGCGGTCGAAAAGCTCAGCGAACGGGCGGCGGCCAAGTGGGGCATCCCGGTGGATGCGGTGAAATGGGAAAACGGCTGCGCGGTGCCCTCGGGCCCCAATGCGGGCGATTTCGATCCGATGCCGTTGGCCGATATCACCGCTGATATGGGCGCGACCGGTGGTCCGATTTCGGGCCATTTCGAAGCGACGCCCGAGGGCGCAGGCGTGTCCTTCGGCACCCATATCGTCGATGCCGAGGTCGACCCGGAGACCGGCAAGACCAGCATCACCCGCTATACGGTCATTCAAGACGCCGGAAAGGCGATCCACCCGACCTATGTCGAAGGCCAGTATCAGGGCGGCGCGGCGCAGGGCATCGGTTGGGCGCTGAACGAGGAATATGTCTATGGCGAGGATGGTCGTCTGCAGAATTCGATCTTCCTCGATTATCGCATCCCGGTCGCCAGCGACTTGCCGATGATCGATACGGTGATCGTCGAAGTTCCCAACCCCGGCCACCCGTTTGGGGTGCGCGGCGTGGGCGAGACCGGCATCGTGCCGCCGCTGGCAGCCATCGCCAACGCGGTTTCGAACGCTGCGGGTGTGCGGATGAAACAACTGCCAATGTCACCGCCGCGCATTTTGGCGGCGCTCAAGGACAATGGTTGAGGTCCACCTGTGGTCCGGCCTTCGGTCTTTGACCGGGGGCCAACAGGTGGTCGAGGTCGAGGCCAAAACCACCGGCGAGCTGCTGCGGGAACTTGCGCGGGTTCATCCGCAGCTTCAGGCGCCGATTGATGCCGGGGTTTCCATCTCAATCAACGGGCGCGTGATCGCCAGCGGGCTGACCGAACCGATCCCCGAGGGCAGCGAAGTGTATCTGATGCAAAGGCTGCGCGGCGGTTAGCCTTGGGGAGACCAGGGTTCGCGCCCGACCATCCTGTCTGCTTCGGCGGTGACGTCGTTCATATGCGCCTCAAGGCTGAGGCGAAGGGCCTCGAGTTCTTCTTCACTGGCCTTGCGGGGAACATTTTCGGTCCATTCCCGGCACAGAAACACGCCTTTGTTGCGCCAGGGGCGCGGCATCAGCAGGCGATCCCAGGTACCGGCCTCGCTGCCGTGGCGGGCGGAATAAGTGATACCGAAGACCCGCTTGCCCGAGGTGCGTGCCCAAACCAGAGGCACTGTCGACAGCACCCGTTCCGGACCGCGCGGGCCGTCAGCGGCGATACCGATGGAAATGCCCCGCTTGATCTTGCCGATCACTTCGCGTGACACCGCGATGTTGTTGGCGTTTTTGCTGGTCATGGCGATGGTGTCCATGCCGAACAGTTTCTGCACCCGACCAACCATGCTGCCAGCGCGTGCCGAAGATGTGATCGAGCAGATACGCCCCTTATCCAACGGAAAGAAATAGGGTGATTGTGCCAGTCGCTGATGCCAAAGGACAACGATGACCGGCTCGCCCTGATCGGCCAGTTGGTCCAGCTCTTCATAGCCGATGCGTTGCCATTGGGTGTTGCGGTTGACCATCCGAATATAGCTCGCGATGCGGCGGGCGGTCCAATTCAGGACGGCCTCGCTATCGGCGATTTTCTTGCGGATACTCACTAATGGTGACCCTCATATTGATCAAACCGTGTCTTATAGAACTCAACGCCATACGCAACTTGTTTGTCGTGCGCATAACTGAGGAGGAATCTGAAAAAGCCTCTTGAGTCCGCCGCGCGGCTGGCATATTTGAGGCGGACCTTAGGGGTATAGCTCAGTTGGTAGAGCGACGGTCTCCAAAACCGTAGGTCGCGGGTTCGAACCCTGCTGCCCCTGCCATTCTCTCCATTGCCAGAAGTTTGTGCCAGCTTGGGCGGAATGGGACACGAGTGACCCTTTGCGCAGCCTAGCTGTTACAACTTGGACCAGCAGAGCATTCGACCGATGCGATAAACCGCGTTCTGGTTGCTCAACAAATCACGGTCTAACCCAAAATCGGTGATATGCCACCGGCAAAAGCGGCCAAGATTGGGGCCGTCAGGGCGAAGCCGGCGCGGATGATGTCACCTGTGCCTTCTGTCAGCTTATGCGACGATCTCCAGTCATCAATGTCGAATGCCTGGTCTGTGCCGCCCTGATTTCGGGCAGCCAAAGCGAGGTTAGAAATTCTTCCGTCCAGAAGGACTGCCACGGGAAGAAAGTAGCTGAGCATTAGCAAGCAAAAATATGTGCCGGTGAACAAGGCCGATGCGTTGAGCAATGCGCTATAGGCGGCCCTTTCTGATTCAGCGATCATGGGCAAGGGCCAGTACATCCAGCTTGCGGCAAAGAACATGCCGAAGGTCAGCACCAGACTGGACAGGTAGAGCTGCTGCCGCATCTGCCGCAGGTTTTGCGCCAGCTCAGCTGCGGTTGCTTCGATGTCCTGAGATTCATGCCGACCAAGACACAATATCATTCCGACAATCAGCGACCCGATCGCAAGGCCGGCCATTGCATTCACCAGGTCCAGAATACGGTTGAACAGCGAAAGAACAGGGGCCTGCCCGCATTTCCCAAACATCCAGCTATCTTCCGAACCGGAACATGCCGGTAAGGTGCCTTGCGACAATGCTGTTTCAAAAACGGCTTTGCCGATCTGGTGGTAAATCTGCGGGCTTTGGTCGGTCATATGCTTTTGAATGGTCGGCACGAGAGCCAGAAACACGATGGCGACTACAATCGCGATTGCCGCGATCCGGGTGTTTTTTTCGATCGGGCGTGACAGGGTCCGGAACAAGACTGCCACGGGCAACAAGGCCAGCGATAAAAAGAACCAGGACGCGGCAAGAAACCGAAACCGACCAACGGCTTCCTGCCAAGAGCTACCGCTCAACACAAAGTTCACTGGAACGTCCAGTTCATTGGCGATCATTTGGTTCTGGATCAGTTTATGGATTGCGAAAACACATACCGGCAGCAGGGCGATGGCAAAATAGCGCGGTTTTACTCGGCTTTTTGACACGTGATACCTTTCTTGCCGGGGCGTTGCACAGCACACAGTTTAGCACAAAACTCGTACATCGATGCCTGGAGTTTCAGGCGGGCTTTCTGATGGTGACAATCGAACGGCCGGTACGCTTGCCCATTTGCCCCAGCCAGACCGCCAGAAGTACGATACAGACACCGGCGATCTGCACAAAGGTCAAGTTTTGCCCAAGCATGACCCAACCAATCATTACGGCGGATAACGGGCTGAGAAAGCCAAGTGCCGAGACCGCAGAGGGTTCGATCCGGGCGAAGCCTCGGAACCACAGGATATAGGTCAGGGCAGCCCCGATGACGCTCAGATATCCAATTCCGAGAAGGCTGTTTGTTTCAAGCGCTGGTAAGGCGGGCTCAAATATCAGTGCAAGCGGCACCAGCAACAGCCCGCCGGCGGTTAGTTGCCAAGCGGTAAATGTCAGCAGCGGCACTGGCGGTTGCCATTTGCGCGTCAGGACAGTTCCTGCCCCCATCGAAAGGGCGCCACCCAGTCCAGCGATCAGGCCAACCGTATCAAGATTGATAGCTGTTCCGAGGACAAGGCACCCGACGCCGATCACCCCCAGCAGCGCTGCGCCGACCGATCTCAGCCCAACCGGGGTGTTCAGCAGAAATGCCGACAGGAAGACTACAATAAGAGGTTGTACCGCGCCGACAGTGGCTGCGACCCCACCGGGGAGCCTGTAAGCCGCGACGAAAAGCAGGGTCCAGAACACGGTGAAATTGAGCGCGCCCAGAATGAATATGCGGCCCCACCAATGACCTGTTGGAAGTTGACGGGACAAAACTAGCAGCAGCAGTCCGGCAGGCAGCGCACGCAGCGCGGCCATCGTGATCGGATATCCGACGGGCAAAAATTCGGTCGTAACATAATAGGTGCTACCCCAGATCAAAGGGGCAACAGCAGTTAGGGCGATGTCGGTTTGGTGTCTCATGGCGATTCCCCTTTATCTTGACGTCAAGATATATTGCAAAATCTTGACGTCAAGATAAAGTTGGGCTAGCCAGAACTCATGGATCATGTGGAGCGAATTATCGCGCAGTGGAACAGTGCCCGGCCCGACCTGGATGTGGGGCCGATGGAAACCGTTGGTCGACTGACGCGGTTGGCGGTTCAGTTGCGAAGGGCGATGGAGCATACTTGGGCTCTTCATGGCATGAACGCTGCCAGCTTTGATGTCCTTGCCACGTTGCGAAGGTCTGGCAAGCCAGAGGGTCTTTCACCTGGCGAGCTTTTGGAGCTTACAATGGTGACGTCCGGCACAATGACGAATCGCGTCGATCAACTGGTTAAGGTGGGGATGGTCGAAAGAGTGCAAAACCCTGAGGATGGCCGGGGCTTCCTGATCCGTCTTACCCAAAATGGGTTCAAAGCGATCGAGGCCGCCGTTTCGGATCATGTAGAGACTCAGCAGCGCCTGGTTCAGGGTTTGTCCCTGCAACAGCGCGATCAGCTCAATCACCTGCTCAGATCGTTGTCTGAAACGCTGGACTGATCCAGGCAGGTAAGCATTCTGGACCGGGGTGCCAATTCCGATGTGGCATAAGCCGTTTTAGTGCGCACGGCTCAAATTCTATAATTCTTGGGCTATGCGGTTTCCTCGGTCAGGGGATTGGCATATTGTTCAAACGAATTTCAGGTAGCCGGATGAGGATACATGTCGCGCTTCGATGGATATTTCCTGCGGCAACTGCTGATTCTGTTCGGCTTTTTCACTCTGATTCTGGTGGGGGTTTTCTGGATCACCCGCTCGGTCAGCCTGTTTGACCGTGTCATCAGCGGTGGTCAATCGGCCATGGTGTTTCTTGAATTTACCGCTCTTACTTTGCCGACGCTGATCCGTACGGTGATGCCCATGGCCGTGTTCGCAGCGGCCGTCTATGCCACCAACCGCCTGAGCCGTGAAAGCGAGCTTACGGTGATGCTGGCCACAGGTTCCAGCCCGTGGCGGCTGGCTCGCGCTGTGGTTCTGTTCGGTCTTGTTGCTGGTCTGATGATGGCCTCGATCAGTGTTTTCCTGCGCCCGGCCTCGGTCGATCTACTGGAAAAACGGCAGGCCGAAGTGGCGGGTGACGTCACAGCGCAGTTATTGAATGAAGGCGAATTCCTGCATCCTGCAAGTGACGTGACCGTCTATATTGGGGGGATTGATCAGGACGGGACTTTGCGCGAAGTTTTTGTTTCGGACCGGCGGGATAAAACCAGCCCGGTCAGCTATTCCAGCCAAACAGCTTATCTGGTCAATAACGGCTCGGGCATTCATCTGGTGATGGTTGACGGGGTTGCCCTGCGTCAGGACCGGCAGGGACGTACCCTGTCGTCTACACTGTTTCAGGACGCGTCCTATGACATCTCAGAATTGACGAGTACCGACAACACGGCCGAGCGAAGCCTCGAGGCCATTCCCACCGCAGAGCTGTTGCGCGACCGGGCTGCGATTGCGGCAGCAGAAGGGTTCACTGAGGGCGCGTTGATCGACGAGCTGCATCAGCGATTTTCATGGATCACCATTTGTATCGCGGTCGCAATGGCGGGCTATGCAACCCTTATGTTGGGCAGCTTTTCCAGATTTGGCCTGTGGCCACAGATTTTTGGAGCATTCATAATTCTGGTCCTTTTGGAAGGTATGCGCGGCTTTGTGTCCCCGTTGGTGATCGAAGACCCGAAATTGTGGCTATTGCTCTATTTGCCTGCTGTCATGGGCATATTGATCTCGTGCCTGTTTCTTTTGATTGCAGGTCGTCCGCTTCTGCGCGTGCGCGCAAGAAAACACTCGCAGGCATTGTCCCAAGCCTGAAGTTACGGCGCATTTCGGCGCAATGTTCTTCGGCCAAGCTAATTCGTTTTTTCGCTCAGGTTTTCTGCGTTAGGCTGCGGTTGGATGATCAGTCAAAAGGACCGGTCCATGCTGGACAAAACCCACAAACCCACCTGGACCAGCTTTGAAGAGGCGACCAAGGCCGATTGGGACGCCGTCATGGAATACGAAGAGGCCTATAACGCCGCGTTGCCGGACAGGATACTGGATGCGATCCGTTCGCTGGACGAGGATTGGACGCCCTATCCCGTGAACCGCTATCAGCACAGCCTGCAGGCCGCGACGCGCGCCTATGAGGATGGGGCGGAAGAAGAGCTGGTCGTCGCAGCGCTGATCCACGACACCGGCGATATCCTGTCTCCCTATAACCATGGAGAGCTGTCAGCGGCGATGATGAAGCCCTATGTCAGCCAGAAAACCCATTGGATCCTCAAACATCACTGCGTGTTCCTGGGCTATTACTACAATCACCACCTGGGCGGAGACCGCAACGCCCGAGACAAGTACCGCGACAGTCCTTATTGGGAGGAATGCCGCTATTTCTGCCATGAATACGACCAAAAGGCGTTCGATCCGGATTACCCGACCAAACCGTTGGAGTTCTTCGAGCCGATGCTGCGCCGTGTCCTAAGCCGCGGCGAGGGGCATATGGAGTTGAACGAAACCGCCGAAGGTTAGCAGGCGGCCATCAGACGGTAGACGATCTGTGCGGCGGTAAAGTCCCAGGCGGCATTGCCGTCCGGGGCCAGCTCGACCACGTCGAACCCCACGCATTTGCGCCCCCGAAGGGCATGCTCGACCAGTTGCAGCGCCTGATAATAGCCCAAGCCGCCGGGCACGGGTGTTCCTGTGGCCGGCATTTGCGAAGGGTCCAGCCCGTCGACATCAAAGCTGACATAGACCAGTTCGGGGAAATCCTTGGGCAGATCGACCGCGTTGATGTTACCGGTGACCAGCTCCTCGGCATCAATGTGGAACACGCTGTTCTTCACCCGGCTCTGCGCCTCTTCGGTCGAAAAGGCCCGGACGCCGAATTGGGCCAGTCGGACGCCTTCTTCGGCCAGTAGATGCATGACCGAGGCATGGCTGTGCTTTTCACCCTGATACGTGTTGCGCAGGTCCGCATGCGCATCAATCTGGACGATCCCGATCGGTTGGTTCAACGCGCGGGCCACACCCATCACCGCACCGTAGCTCAGAGAATGCTCACCGCCCAGAGTAACCGGCACTTTACCAGCGCGAATGGCGGCTTCGGTGCGCAGGGCAAGGCGTTCCATCACTGCAGGCATAGGGCCGTCACAGTTCAAAGGTTCCTCAGTGAAAATACCCGCTGTGCAAGGCTCGGCAAGGCCAGTGATGCGCTCCAGCTCGTTGCTGGCCTCGATGATCGCCGCCGGGCCACCGGCTGTACCCGAGCCGTAGGATACCGTGCGCTCCAGCGGTACTGGGATTACACGAAACCGGGCGTTTTCGGTCCGTTCCGATGTGGTCAATTCACTGTCGAGGAAAACGCTCATGAGAGCCTCTCTTTAAAGTCGTCATAGCCGAACTGTTTGATAATTTTCAACGCGTCGGTTTCGCTGTTCCACAGGGCGATTGTGGGCAGGGGGACACCGTTGAAGGTGTTGGTCTTGACCATCGAATAATGCGCCTGATCTAGGAAGGCAAAGCGTTGGCCGATCTCAAGCGGTTTGTCCCACGTATAGTCGCCGATCACATCCCCCGCCAGACAGGACGGGCCGCCCAGACGGTAGGTATGGCCTGCCTCGGCCTCGTCCATCAGGGCCGGGCGATAGGGGGCTTCGATCACGTCCGGCATGTGGCAGGTGGCCGAAATGTCGGTGATCGCAAGGGTCATGCCATTGGTCGGCAGGTCGAGAATTTCGCCCACCAGAATGCCCGCATCCAGTGCCACAGCCTCGCCGGGTTCAAGATAGACGTCGACGTCATGGGTTTCGCGGATCGCCTTGATGAACGCGATCAACCCATCACGATCATAGTCGTCACGGGTGATATGGTGGCCACCGCCGAAGTTCAGCCATTTGAGATGACCCAGGAACGGGGCGAGTTTTGGTGCAACGGCTTCCCAGGTGCGTCGCAAGGGCTCGAACCCTTGTTCGCAGAGGGTGTGCATATGCAAGCCATCGACCCCGGCCATGATTTCAGCGCTTAGATGGCTGACTGGCGTGCCCAGACGCGAACACGGCGCGCAGGGATCGTATTTAGGGATTTCACCTTCGGAGTGTTCGGGATTGATGCGCAGGCCGACCTGAACTTTGGCGGCCTGTGCTTTGGTCAGGAACCGGTCCTTTTGTGCGGGTGAGTTGAAGATGATGTGGTCGGACAGTGACAGGATTTCATCGATGTCAGCGTCTTTGTACCCGGCGCAGTAAGTGGCGACCTCACCGCCATATTCTTCGCGGCCTAGACGGGCTTCATAGATACCGCTGGCGCAGGTGCCGCCAAGGTGTTGGCGGACCAAGGGGGCCAGCGAGAACATCGAGAACGCTTTGAGCGCGCTGAGGACATGTGCACCGGACCTGCTGCCGACATCGGACAGGATCGCCAGATTTTTCTCAATTGCTTTTTCGTCGACCACAAAGCACGGGGTCGGCACGCGGGTGAGGTCGAAATTGCGGAAAGCACCGGCATCGCCTGCTTGTGTGGTCATCATGTCGGACATATCAGGCGTCTCCGAATTTGGAGAGGGCGGGGGGCGCTGCCCCCCGGACCCCCCGAGGTATTTAGGGCCAGATGAAGCTTTGCGGATCAGAACTCGACCGGGCCGTCTAGTTCGTGGACCTGCCATGGCAGACCATGTTCATTCAGCATGTCCATGAAATCATCCGGGTCGAGCTGTTCCATGTTCCACACTCCTGGCGCGGTCCAGTTGCCTTTGAGCACCTGCGCGGCACCGATCATAGCCGGAACGCCAGTAGTATAGCTAACCGCTTGGCTGCCGACCTCGGCGTAGCATTCCTCGTGGTCGCAGATGTTATAGATGTAATAGGTTTTCTCGCCCGAGCCATCCTTGGCCTGACCCGTGGCGATATCGCCGATACAGGCCTTGCCCTTGGTTTCGGCACCCAGATCGCCGGGATCGGGCAGTAGGGTTTTCAGGAACTGGATCGGGATGATCTCTTTACCGTCGTGCATCACCGGGTCGATGCGGGTCATGCCGACATTCTCCAACACCTTGGCGTGGGTGATGTAGGCGTCGCCGAAGGTCATCCAGAAGCGGGCACGCTCAATCTCGGGGAAGTGGGTGGAGAGGCTCTCCAGCTCCTCGTGATACATCAGGTACATGTTTTTGGGGCCGATGGCGGGGAAGTCAAACTCGACCTTATGGGTCATGGCGGGGGAGTGTTTCCATTCGCCGCCTTCCCAGTGGCGCACCTCGGCGAGAACCTCACGCAGGTTGATCTCGGGGTTGAAGTTGGTGGCGAATTCCTGATCGTTGCTGCCGCCATTGGCGTCCAGCACGTCGATCTGGCGGATCGTATCCAGCTTGTGTTTTCTCAACCACGTCGCAAAGACAGACGTTACGCCCGGATCAAAGCCCGAACCGAGGATGGCGGTCAGTCCCGCCTGTTTGAACCGATCCTGATAGGCCCATTGCCAGTGATACTCGAACTTGGCTTCGTCCTCGGGCTCGTAATTCGCGGTGTCGATGTAGTGGATGCCCGCCTCAAGGCACGCGTCCATCAGCACGAGGTCCTGATAGGGCAGGGCCAGGTTCACGAGGACCTCGGCACCGGTGTCCTTGATCAGTTTGACCGTGTCCGCGACCTTATAAGCGTCCAGCTCCGCAGTAGCGATATCAACGCCCACACGCTCTTTCACGGCCTTGGCAATGGCGTCGCATTTCGACTTGGTGCGGCTGGCCAGCGTGATTTCAGTGAAGATGTCCGAATTCATCGCCATCTTGTGCACCGCAGCGTGAGAGACGCCGCCCGCGCCGACAACCAGCGTTTTGCCACTCAAAGTTCCCATGGGGTCATCTCCTCTCGGGGGTTATTCGTAATAGGTGTAGCCATTGATCGAGTCGCGATATGCGCTCATCAGGGTTTTGCGGTCTTTGGCCAGCAGAGTACCGGTCGAGATCGCCTCGTCCACCATTTTGCGGAAGGCGGCGACACAGTCGGCCGGATCAAACTCGACATAGGACAGGACCTGACCAATGGTGTCGCCCTCTTGCTCGTGCAGCAGATCGAAACCGCCATCGGAGCGCAGGTCGATGGTAACCACGTTGGTGTCGCCGAACAGGTTGTGCAGATCGCCTAGCGTTTCCTGATAAGCACCAACAAAGAAGACGCCCATGAAGTATTCGTCATTCTCGGGCAGGGAATGTACCGGCAGGCTGGGCGAGACACCTTCGGCCAGAATAAACCGGTCGATCTTGCCGTCGCTGTCGCAAGTGATATCGGACAGCACAGCGCGGCGGTCGGGCGTATCGTTCAGACCCTGCAGCGGCACAATCGGGTGTAGCTGGTCAATGGCCCAGACGTCGGGCAGCGATTGGAACAGCGAGAAATTGCAGTGATAGATATCAGCCACTTTTTCCAACTGTTCGTCGACATCCGTGTCGAGCTCATCGCTGGCAGCCAACGCCTTGAGGCGGGCCATCAATGACAGATAAATGCGTTCGGCGCGCGCCATCTGGCGCAGGTCGATATATCCGCGGCGGAACAGGGCGCGCAGCTCGTTGCGATAGAAGGTGGCATCGTTCCAGCACTCTTGCAACCGGTCGCTGGAGAGGTATCCGTGCACAGCTGCAAGGTCTGACACCAGATGATGGTCATCCGCCTCGACTTCCGGCCCATCCGGCGCGTCATAAAGCGTGCTTTCCAGCACGTTGAACACCAGCATGGATGAGGTCGCAACGATAGCGCGCCCGCTTTCGGTGACCAATGTGGGGTGCTCGACCTCGGCTTCATCCATGGCATAGGCGACGGTTTCGACCACGTTGGCGCAGTATTCTTCGACCGTGTAGTTGATCGAGTTTTCGGCGGCTTTCTTTTCGCCCGTGTAGTCCACGCCCATGCCGCCACCCAAGTCCAGATGGGTCAGCGGTACGCCTTCGCGGGTCAGTTCGGTATAGTATCGGCAGGCCTCACCCACGGCGCGGCGCACGTCATTGACGTCCTGCACCTGCGATCCAAGATGCGAGTGTTGCAGCTTCAGGCAGTGCAGCAATCCGGCGGCCTTCAGCTTGTCCACCGTGGCGACCAGTTGATCGGTGTTCATGCCAAAGGCGGAACGGTCGCCCGAGCTTTCTTCCCATTTTCCGCTGATCTGGTTGGTCAGTTTAACCCGTACGCCGATCAGCGGTTCGATGCCGAGTTGGTTATAGACTTCGATCACCGTGTCGGCCTCTTTCGGGCTTTCCAGCACGATCACCGTATTGAACCCGATTTTACGGCTGAGGATGGCCAGCTGGATAAACTCGGCATCCTTGACGCCGTTGCAGACGATCAGCGCCTCATTGGCCAGACGATGGGCAAGCGCGACCACAAGTTCCGGTTTCGAGCCAGCCTCAAGGCCATAATTGTACTTCTTCCCAAACTCGACGATCCGGTCGACCACCTGAGCCTGTTGGTTGACCTTGATCGGAAAGACACCGCGATAGCTGCTTTTGTACCCAACCCGGGCAATCGCCTCTGCAAAGCTTTCGTTAATATGGACAATCTCGTGCTCCAGATAGGAGCTGACGCGCAGGATCATCGGAGCTTTGATGCCGCGATCGTCCAGATCACGCAGAATACCGGGCAGGCTGATTGCAGCAGTCTCTGGTGCAAGGGGATTGCGCAGACCGATTTCGCCGTCTTCCGTCACCTCGATGAGGTCTTTGCCCCATTTCTCAACCCCGTAGATGGAATGCGGTGCGTCGGGCGTCTGTTTCAATCAAGTCTGTCCTTAACCTAGGGTGCCTGCTTCGCGCCCGCCAATACGGCAGCAATTCGATTCGTCCAAGTGTAATCTATGTGACGGGTATTTCCGAATTTATACAGGCAGACCAACGGGAACCAGATGGTTATCCCACTGACAATCCGGCCGGGCGGAAATGCGGGCCTTGGCAGTAAGCGCTCCGACCAGTCCGGTGCCTGTGGTGAAGACAAAACCGGAAGGCCCGGCACCCAGGCCGCAGACATCCTCAAGCGGGGTCATGTCGTTAAGTTGACCGGTCAAGCTGTCGAACCGGAGCAAACTGTTGCCGCGAGGGCAGGTGATGGCGATGGTTTTGCCGTCCCCGGCAAAAGCAATGCTGCCAGCGTAACCCTGCAAGACACTTTGCACCGATTCCGGGGCTGCAAGCAGGCGCGGAGCCTCGCCTCTTTTGTGCAGTCCCAGCAAAGGCGGGTGGTTTGACTTGTTGCCCTGCCATTGCATTGCAAACCCGACCAGACCGTCGGATCGAACGGCAAGGTGTCGGATCGAATTTTTATGCAGTGTCCGGGGCAACTCTATCTGTTCCAGGACCGAGCCTGACAGACTCAGATAACTTAGGCGCGGTTGCATGATGGGCAGATTCAGCTTGGTTCGGCCCATTTCAGGATGTGTTTCAATGCCGCCATTTGCGATGATCAGAGTTTCCCCATCCGGCATGAGCCGCATATCATGCGGCCCGACCCCGCCCGAAGAAAACTCGCCCAACCGCGTGTAGTCCTCCGAGTCCCAAACGCCAATCACACCCTCACCGGCCTCATAGTCGTTTTCGGTGGTGAACAGATGGGTTCCATCCCGGGAAAACACGCCATGGCCATAGAAATGGCGGCCTTTGGGAGCATCCATCCGTGCGGTTTGGGTTCCGCTCTTGCAATCGATCACCACGCCAAAGGTGCCAGGGCGGCGAGCGAAAGCCACGGCTTGCGCGCGTGACGGATGCGCCGCAGCGGCATGGCCGCGCGCCGGCAGGGGGAGAGAGAATAAGATACCGCCTTCAGAACTCAGGCCCGCCAGCCGATAGGTGCCGTCCGGAAACAGCGCCGCCGCCAGGAAATCTGGCGCGCCGACAGTCGACCAACCTTGTGTTGGGGCAAGGCTAGCTGCAGCCAGGCCCGCAAGGAATTGACGGCGGCTTGTCATGGCTTAGTCCCCGTCCAGCGAATTGAATCCGGCACTGATACCCAAGGTCGGGCCCAGCTCGGTTGCTGCAATCGTGTGGATGTCGTTGATCATCTGCTGCAAGGCTTCGACCCGTATCCGACCCGAAGGTGTCGAGACACCGGCCAGTGTAGGGTCGTCTAACTCACGCGTGCGGATGATAGCCTTGTCGAACGCATTATCCAAATCAGCGGCAATCTGCGGATGATCTGCGGACAGCCCGGTGGCCAGATCGCGCAGCGTGATCAATGACAGTTCGACCTGGCGTAGTGACCGTTCAGACCTGCGCGCTTCGGCCCGATTGGGGCGGGGGCGCTCTAGGGTGCCCATGGGGCGCCCAAGGCGTGTTTCGGCAGTGAATTCCAATCCGGTGATCAGAGCTTTATAAAGTTCCTGCATGGCCTCATCAGCAGACCGGTAAGGACTGTCTCCGCCGGGCATGGTCAGGTTGGCAGAGAAAGGTTGCCAGTCGTGGTCCATCGCCTTCGCATTGCGGTTTATATCTGCAGCAATCGCCCGGATCAAAGCGCATCGATAGGCCCTGTCGCCCTGATCCGCGAGGGCTGGGTCGAATAGCATCAATTCAAGTGCAAGAAACCCGCGTCCCGCGATCGAAGCCTCGGCATAAGCCTCGGGGGTGTCAACCACCGCGTCTTGGGTGGCAATCAGGCCGGATAGGGTTTTGGGTGTAAACCCTTTTGTGTCCGGCCAGAATGCCATCGCAAATGCGCGGTCATCGACCTCGGAGGGGCCAAAGCGCAAGTGGCTTACCGTGACCCAGCGGTCGAATGCCAGGTGATAGGCTGCACGAAGGTTCGGTGAAGCGGCTGTGCAATCCGCCTGCGCTGCCGCATCCAGCGCAGCTGTTGCGTCAGATAGCTGTGCGTATCCGGGAAGAATGTGCCCTTCAACAACTTCTGTCAGGATCTGGCTGGGATTTTGCGCCAAGGCTGACAGGGGCAGAATAAGGGCAATGGCCAGGCCGAGGGCACGCATCAGAGGCTCTCCAGAAAGCGGATCAAAGCGTCGCGGTCGGGTTTGGGCATCGAGACAACGGTGTCGCGCGCCATCTGCGCCTCTCCGCCGTGCCACAGAACGGCCTCCAGCAGCGATTGCGCCCGCCCGTCATGCAGGAATTGGGTATGACCCGAGACCTGCTCGGTCAGGCCGACACCCCAAAGAGGTGGCGTGCGCCATTCCCGGCCTGTCGCCCGCGCTTCGGGGCGGTTGTCGGCCAGACCATCGCCCATGTCGTGCAACAGCAGATCGGTATAGGGCCAGATCAGCTGAAAACTGTGTTCGGGCCGGTCGTCCATCCGGTGGGTGACATAAGACGGCGTGTGGCACGAGGCACAGCCGGTATCAAAGAACACCTGCTTGCCGCGCAGGACCTGCGGGTCATCAATGTCGCGCCGCCCTGGGACGCCGAGATTGCGGCTGTAAAACGCCACAAGGTCCATGCCTTGCTGGTCAATCTCGAACACGCGGTCGTCGTTGTCGCCATGGGGAGCGGTGACGCAATCCGCCTGCAATTCGGTGCAATCGCCATGGGCTGTAGGGAAAAGCGGGCTCGAAATCCCGATATCCCCGGCAAAAGCCGCCGCTGATTGCTCCATGATCGTGGGCATCCCGGCCTTGTATCCGAACCGGCCCATCATCGGCGCGTCGTATTCGGCTGACCAAACGATGTTGGGACGGCCCGAGATGCCGTCGCCATCCGCGTCGTCCGGGTCGGCCTTTGCCAGCAGGTCCGCGACCGGAATCGCTTCAAGCAATCCCAGACCGATCATCTGTGGGGCCACGCGCGGGCTCAGCATCGCCTCGGGGTGCAGCGGGCCATATCCAAGATCCGCCGCGGTATAGGTCGGGCTGCGGAGAATGACCGTTTCGCCGTCTGATAGCGCGACAGGAAGGTTTTCATAGGTGATGTCCAGCCGGTACTCGGCGGGGTGGCCCGCGAGGGCCAGATCCTGCATCTGCCCGCCGTAATTGGGTTCGGGCTGAGTGGCGATGTAGTCCGCGATTTCATCGATTGTGCCGCCACCGGGGATTGAGACCCGAAGGAACATCGAAACAGCCCCGTCATAGGGCCCATTTGGTGTGTGGCCGCGCCCGTCCTTGATGTGACACCGTTGGCAAGAGCGCGCGTTGTACAATGGCCCCAAGCCGTCCGAGGCCAGGGTCGAGGAAGGCGAAGACACCCAGATTTTCTTGAACAGCCCGTTGCCGACCTTGAAATCCAGTTCCTGTTCGAATTTCAGATTGCCCGAAGGTTGCGAAAATGCATCTGCGTCCTGACGTGCCCTTACGGTTGCGGCACCGGCGGGCAGGTCCTCGAACCGTTGCGCGGCGTCGAAATCCGTTGGCACGGCGATCACATCCGCGATCCGGGCCTTTTCATCTTCGGTTCTGGGTTGGAAGTTGAGATGCAGATCCTGCAGTTCAGCGGACAGGATCGGGGTGGCTGCAATCGCAGCCACCGCCACAAGCGAGAGCTTACTCGCCTTCGTCCATTTTCGATGCGTTAAGTTGCGCATAATTGGCTTCGCCAATCCTTTCGTACAAATCAAGCTGTGTTTCGAGGAAGTCGATATGGCCTTCTTCGTCACTGATCAGGTTCTCGAACAGAGACATAGTGACGTAGTCGCCCGCCTCTCGACAATATTCACGGGCCTCAACGTACAGGGCACGCGCATCATTCTCGGCAGCCAAATCACATTCCAGAGTTTCCTTCGGGGTCTGTCCAATCCGAAGCGGGTCCAGTTTCTGCAGGTTGGGGTGACCTTCCAGAAAGATTATGCGCTCGATCAGCTTGTCGGCATGACCCATCTCTTCGATGCTTTCCTCACGGCTTTTCTTTGCCATGTGGGTCAGGCCCCAATCCTCTTGCAGACGGTAATGCAGCCAATACTGGCTGACTGCCGTCAATTCATGCCGCAGAGATTTGTTGAGGTATTCTATGACTTTGGGATCGCCCTTCATCTACACTCTCCTGTGATGCCTTGGTGCGTAATGCACAAAGCTGCATGGGGACTTCCAGATTATCGCTGGCGCGCATGGTGTCTAGGAAAAGCGGCATGCATCCGCCACAATCCGCTGATTTTCCAAGGGCATGATAGATCTTGCCAGGGGTTATGACTGCCCTAGGGTCGGAAACGCGCATCCAGTCGATGGCGGCATGAATCTCGGTGTCTGTGATCTTGGTGCAATGGCAGACGATCATGGAGGTGGCGCTCTGGTTTGTATTCTGACTATATTAGTCAGTTATTAAGTGCGTGTCCTGCGGCATACTGTCAATTAGCCGAAAATAAGTTGGGGGCGGGATAGTCCTCCGCCCCCGAACCGCTAGGTTTACTGGAAAACAGCCGTCGGGTTGTCCAGGCTTTCAGAACCTTCGAACTCAATCTGATCGACGTCCAGAATGGTGACGATCCGCTCGATTGTCTTGGTCTGGTCCACCAGCCCGTTCACACCGCCCATGATCAAAACTTCGCCACCTTCATTGCCGCGTTCCAGCATCTGGTCATAGGCGAACCCGGCCTCGGCTGTGGATTTGATCCGACCCAGCGCCTGCATTGTGTTGGCCAGCTTCAGCTTCATCTCGGCGTCCAGCGAGGGGTCCGAGGCAATTACCAGATCCGACAGCGATGCGCCGCTGACAGGAGTTCCGTCGATGCGGGTGTAGCTGCCCAGATAGACGTTCTGAATGCCAAGACCATCATAGTAGTGGCTGTTATGCGTGTTGTCCGAGAAGCAGTCATGCTCTTCCTCGGGATCGTTCAACATCAAGCCAAGACGCATCCGCTCACCGGCCTGCTCACCATAGGACAGCGAGCCCATTCCGGTGAGGATCGCGCTTATTCCTGCGCTCTCATTTTCGGTCAGGGCGGTTCGTGCCGCGCCTCCGTCCTGCCATTGGGTCGCCATCCATTCCAAATCGGTGACCAGCAGTTCAGTCACGGCCTCAAGGTACTGGGCGCGGCGGTCACAGTTGCCGCCGGTGCAGGCATCACCTTGGGCATAGTCCGTCCATGGACGGCTACCCGCGCCTTCACCGTGGCCGTTCAGGTCCTGGCCCCACAACAGGAACTCAATCGCGTGGTAACCAGTGGCGACGTTGGCCTCGATCCCGTCTGCTTCGTGCAAGGTGCCCGACAGCAGTTCCGGAGTGATTTCGTTGGCATCGATTGGTTCGCCTGAAAGTTCAAAGCTTGGGTTGGCGATGACGTTCAATGCGGCGAACTCATTTTCGTCGCTCGGGCCGCCGTAGGTGGTGTCTACATAGTCGATCAAGCCCTCATCCAAGGGCCATGCGTTCACTTTACCTTCCCAATCATCAACGATCGCATTTCCGAACCGATAAACCTCGGTCTGCTGATAAGGGACGCGGGCCGCAATCCAAGCGGATCGGGCGGCATTCAGTGTTGCGTCGTTTGGCGCGGAAATCAGCGCGGTCACGGCGCGCTGCAGCGATTTGGCTGCAATCAGGCTGTCATCGTACTTCGCCTCGGCGATATTGGCGTAGGTATTCAGAACATCGGCTTTCGAGGGGGTCTCGGTTGCAAAAGCAGAGGTGGCGGCCATCAGAGCCACGGCGCTTGTCAGGTTCAGGGGGGTATTCATTGGGGGGTAGTCTTTCTTGTCAGATAACAATGGGTTCGCGCGATGCGACGCTCGACCAATTAACTGATAGAAATAGTCAACTAAGTCAACCTGAGTTTTATAGTCAGGTAAATTGTGAGTGAAAATAGCTCATTCCTACCCAAATCTAGTGGGCTTTGGTGTATTGTGACGCGATTGCGCGAATGTTTTTTCAGTTTAGAGTCGCTTAGTTGATTCTTTTCAGATGGTTCCATGGTCATGAAGTTCTTAGTGTTTGTTTTAACGCTTTTCCCGGTAAACGCGTTGCCTCAGTCCCAGGTTGCAAATCAGCACGAGCATGGGCAGGGTCGATTGGAGGTTTCCTTTTCGGAAGCCGGGATTTCAATTTCCCTTGTGGTTCCCGGTCTTGACGTCCTGGGGTTCGAAGGCCCAGCGGAAACCGAAGGCGATCAGGCCTCGGTCGCCGGAGCCATTTCCGAATTGTCTAACCCGCTTGATCTGTTCAGTTTGCCTGAAGAGGCGGGGTGTTTCACTGTCTCGGCCAATGTCACCCTGTCTGGTGAAGGGTTGGGACCGGTCGTAGACAACGGATCAAATGTGCATACCGAATTCAGGGCAGACTATCAGATGCAGTGCCAGGACATGACGCATCTGGACCACGTCACCTTTCCTTATTTTGACCGCTTTCAACGTGCTGAATCTCTGATTGTTCAGATCGACATATCCGGGAAGGTTGATCGTCACACCGTGACGCGCGACGCGCCTGATTTAGACCTCAACACAGGCCTGTAATTCGGCAAAGAATGCAAAGGCTTTGCTGCCGGAACAGGTAGAGCTTTCCTGCGTTCTTCAGCACCAGTTTCCAGTGCAAAGGCCATCGCATGTCTGAAGCCAGAGGACCCCACATCCAACGTTAGTCTTCTTGCATCCACCGGCAAGACATTCCTGCATTGCCCCACAATCATTGTGCCACCACATACAGGATCTCGAAGACGAACAAGTGCAGGTAGGCGGCGCGCCTTTAGCAATTTCGATAATCGGGCTATCGCAAGCATTGTCGCCGAGTTGCTGCGTATATTTATGAAACACCGAGTGATCTGGAAAAACCTTCTCGATCACAGGCGACAACTCATCAAGACGAGAAGTGGCCGTATGGTTCGCTTTGTCTTCCGAGTAGCAGTCAGGATTGAGTAACTCCTGAAGCTCGGAAAGTAATCGGCACTGAGACTTGTCAGACAGTGCCGCAATGCCTTCACTAAGCCGGTCTTGCCACACTGCCGCCTGAACAGCGGCGGGAAGGCAGTCAAAAATTGACTTCTGTTCGGCGATGTTCAAAGCCGACAAGCCGATCCGAAATTTTGAGATAGATGATACGGGATTGTACATAGTAGCCCCCTTTTCTAAGGGGCCATCATAACACATTTTTCGTTTGCGCGTTTGTCCCGACCTTCTGAGGGCGCAGAGAACAGGCTGAAGCAAGGGCTCGATAAGCCTTGGTATGTCCTTAGAAGCGAGATCGAGGACGAAGTCGGAAAGAGAACGTTTTGGCTTGCTTTTGTGATGGCAGAGTCGCCAGCACCATCACAAATTAACCGGGTTTGAACTGTGAACTCAACGCTCAGTTATGAAGGACAGTCCAGACACAAGCTGTCTCAATCCAAGTGCGGCACCTGCAAAGATTGCAACGAATGTGACGGGCGCGCTGTAGGCCAGAAGTGAGAATGCAGATATACCTTGCCCGACGCTGCAACCAACCGCGATGATCGCACCTGGACCCATAATCGCAGCGCCCAGCATTTGTCGCTTGAGTTCACGTGGATCTTCGCATGCTTCCCATCGGAAATGGCCCTTAGACCACGACCCCAGAAACGCGCCAATGAGAACGCCGGAGACTGATCCGACCGCAAAGGACAAAGTGTTTCCGGACGCAGTCATAAGGTAGAAAATAGTGTCACCCAGGGGTGCCGCGAAGGTATGGGTTTGCACCGGCTCACCATCGAAACCATGTGTCGCAACCCAATTCGTGCCAAGCCAGCCCGAAACGATTGCCAGTCCAACTACAGACCCCCAAAACACCTGTGCCGGAGTGCGGCGGAAGCGATGGCTTGCCAAAGCAAAAAACACCAAAGCCACACCGATAACAGAGCCAATGAGCCAAGCTGGAATAGAGGTCAACCGTTCGGCAAGAAAGCTAATGCTCTGGGGGCCATTGAGATCCATTTCCTCTGGAAAGATCCATACCCGCAGATAGGCGAGGGGTCCGGACATTACGACGTAAGCGGAAAGACCCATGATCAAAACAATTACGAATGATCGAAGGTCACCACCTCCCAGCCTTGCCAGCGCGCCATAGCCGCAGTTACCGCAGATGGCCATTCCGTACCCGAACATGAGGCCCCCCACGATCGAACCGAGGGGGTTCCAGGTCTGTGCAAGATACCTTGTTCCGACAGGGTCAAGTCCCCCCAATGCCATAGCTGTGTGGCCGCCGACAATCGCAACACCGATTGCCATTGCCCACATGCGCAGCCGCCGGTCATCATCTGCGTAAAGGTAGTCTTCGATTGCACCCAACGTGCAAAAACGGCCGATGCGTGCGGCCAATCCCAATACGATGCCACCAATCAAACCGATCAGAGCAACGGTATTTGTGTCTCCCAATGCTTCGAGCATTGCCAGTCTCCTCCCAAAGCTGGCGGCTTTCTGACCGGCTTCTACTTCTCCCTGCAGAAAAGGTCGTAAACGACTTCCAGGATTTGGGTCGAACGATCATCAGCCAATCTGTAGTAGATCGTTTTCCCCTCGCGTCGTGTCTTCACCAAGCCCTCGAAGCGTAAGCGGGAGAGTTGTTGAGATACCGCGGCTTGACGCGCTGAGAGCATTTCCTCCATCTGCGTGACCGATTTTTCCCCTGACGACAGATAACACAAAATCATCAGGCGCCCCTCATGGCTGATTGCCTTGAGGAAATTTGACGCGGTCTGAGCATTCTCCATCATTCTGTCCATGTCTTCGGCGCACATGTCCTTGGAGAACACAGGCAGGTTCGAAGATTTGTCCAACAAGATCGCCTCGCTTTCATGGCTTCACGCATTCAAAACAGTTTATGTAATATACTGCAGTTTATCCAGAGGTCTCAATTAGTATCCCAGCGTCACGCAGTAAAACGCCCAACACACCCCAGAAAAAATCTTCACCGGGATAGCCTTCGATTCGTCCGACCTCTCGGCCATTGTCCAACAGAACAAAGGTTGGTGTGTAGTAGAGAGGCCGTTCCAATGTGATGTCGTCAGGCATGGCTGCGCGGATATCGACACGCCGAAGCGGTGCTGCATTTCCTTCGGGTGTCTTAGGGTAGATTTCTGAAATTTCGGAGTCCCAGCGGGCGCACCACATGCACCCATCTTCTTCTGCCATCAGAAGTGTCATTTCGGCCCGTAAAGCCACGGGAAAAACAAGCAACGTGATCGCAAGCAAACGTAGGATTAGGTGGCGCATCCAAAGCTCCGATTGACCGCAGTGACATATCTTTATAATTTTGAATGTGTGAATAATAGCGCGTCAGGACAGGTTTGACCATGCTCGACATTACTTTTGCAGGAGCTTTGGTCGCCGGACTTTTGTCCTTTCTGTCGCCTTGCATCCTGCCAATTGTGCCGTTTTACCTTAGTTATCTGGCGGGTGTCGGGATCGAGCAGATTTCTGCGACATCCGCCATTTCCGGCGAGGTTCGCCGCCGGGCAACGCTTGCTGCAATCGCATTTGCGGCTGGAATCATAACCATCTTTATGGCTCTCGGGGCCACGGCTTCGATATTTGGTCAGCTGGTACGAGAATACTTCGATATTCTGCGTTGGATTGCTGCAGCCATCATCATAGCGATGGGCCTGCATTTCCTGGGGTTAATTCGCATCGGGTTCCTGTATCGGCAGTTACGTGCAGATATTGGCGAGACATCAAACGTGAGCCTCACTGGGGCATATGTACTTGGATTGGCATTTGCTTTTGGCTGGACGCCCTGTGTTGGGCCGGTGCTCGCTGCAATCCTGTTTACAGCGGCCGGAACTGAAACGGCTTGGCGGGGCGCGGGGCTTCTGTTCGTTTACGGGGTTGGAATGACTGCACCGTTTGTTCTGGCGGCCTTTTTGGTTCGCCCCTTCATGCAATGGATGGTGCGGTTCAGGAAGCACTTGCCGCAGATCGAAATGGCAATGGGGGGGCTGTTGATCCTGTTCGGGGTCCTGATCGCAACCAACTCGATCAATCACATCGCACAATGGTTGCTGGACTATATGCCCTGGCTTGCGGCCATTGGTTAATCCGGGAGGAAGACATGAAACGCACTTTGTCAGTTTTGATCGCATGCATGATAGGGGCTGCAGTCTCTGCTGCTGATCTGGGCGACGATGGATTGCATAAAACACCGTGGATGCGTGATACGTTCAAAGATCTTCGCGAGGATCTTGAAGAGGCGTCAGGTGAAGGTAAGCGGTTGGTTTTGTTCATTGAACAACGGGGCTGCATCTACTGTAAAAAGATGCACGAAGAGGTTTTCCCGCAGCCCGACCTGGCGGCGTTTATCGAAGAGAACTTTTTTGTCGTCCAGCTGGATTTGCATGGAAGCACCACGGCCACAGATTTTGACGGAGAAGAGAGTGAGCAGAGAGCGCTGATGCGCAAATGGGGGATTCTGTTTACCCCAACGCTTGTTTTTCTGCCGGAAGAGGTGCCCGAGGATGCCTCAGCCATCGATGCTGCCGTTGCTGTAATGCCGGGAGCATTCTCCAAGGGAACAACCTTAGACCTTTTCACCTGGGTCGATCAGAAGCGATATGAACTTGATAATGGCGAAGATTTCCAAAGGTATCACGCGCGGCGCATTCAGGAGCGAAACAATATTTCGCAGGAGTGAGATTGGACGTTACAGATAAAAAAATTCATTATGATGAATTTGATGTTGCGATGAACCATGTTCGTCGACTACGGTGCACAAAGTCTTTGGGTCGCAAAGCGCCACAGGCGCGGTAGCAAATGGGAGGGATCATGAAGCTGAGACTCTTAACACTGGCATCCGCTATGATGGGCGTTGCCGCATTTGCCGAAGAGACAAGTCCGAAAGACGTACCCTATGACGACTATGGTGCAATCGAGGTCTCTCTGACCGATGTTAATGGGGACGCGGCAAACGGTGCACTCATCGTTGGCGACAAGTCCAAAGGCAATTGCGTGGCATGCCACGCGGTCTCAGCTTTGGCGGATATTCCGTTCCATGGTGAGGTTGGCCCGATGCTGGATGGCGCCGGTGATCGTTGGACCGAAGCAGAGCTTCGCGGTTTAGTCGCAAACGCAAAAATGACGTTCGAAGGCACGGTAATGCCGGCGTTCTACAAGGATGACGGTTATATCCGTCCAGGCGATGCCTATACCGGCAAAGCGCCAACGGCGCCTTTAACGACGATCCTGACTGCACAGGAAATTGAGGACGTGGTCGCGTTTCTAGCGACACTTAAAGAGGAATAATCTCGCCTTCAGGCGTGACTTTTCGAAGATTCAAAGGAGATTGAAAATGGAACTCTCTCGCCGCGAGACTCTGGCCCTTGGGCTGGGCGCCGCGTTCCTGACAATTATGCCGCTACGAGCGAATGCAGCTGCTGAAGATGCGATCTCCGCATTTTCAGGCGGGGCAGATGTGGCTGATGGCGGTGTTACACTGACGGCACCGGAAATCGCGGAAAACGGAAACACCGTACCAATCGAAGTCAGTGCTCCGGGCGCAGCTGCAATTCTGATCGTGGCCGCAGGCAACCCCGAACCGGGTGTGGCAACGTTCAATTTCGGCCCGCTGGCTGCTGAACAAGCCGCTTCAACCCGCATCCGTCTTGCCGGAACGCAGGATGTCATTGCCGTGGCGAAGATGGCAGATGGCAGTTTTGCCAAAGCGTCCGCGACCGTAAAAGTGACAATCGGCGGTTGCGGCGGTTAATCGCCACGCGCCCTGAAGAACAGGAGATTAACCAATGGCATCCGGTGTAAAGCCCCGCGTCAAGGTTCCAAAGACAGCCGCTGCTGGCGAAGCTGTTACGATCAAGACACTGATCAGCCACAAGATGGAAAGCGGCCAGCGCAAGGATAAAGAAGGCAACGTCATCCCGCGTTCGATCATCAACCGTTTCACCTGCGAGTTTGACGGAGAAATGGTGATTGATGTGACTATGGAGCCAGCGATTTCGACAAATCCGTACTTCCAGTTCGAAGCAACCGTGCCCGAGGCCGGTGAGTTTGTCTTCACCTGGTACGATGATGATGGCTCAGTTTACGACGAGAAGAAAACGATCGAGATCGCCTGACGGCTCGACCACTAAGGAAGGCTAGCGCTGGTTGTGATTTCTGGCGCTGGCCCACCAAGGGAGGAACGTAATGAATACCAAGGCACTTACGGCGATCGCGGCTGTTCTGGCTTTCCCAATGGCAGCAATGGCTGGACCGGACGAAGATAATCTTGTGATCAATGACGAGCTGAATATGACCTCGGTCACCGAGGCCTCGGCGCATCTGGAGAATTTGGACACGATCTATTCGGGTTGGCATTTCCGCACAGATGAAACTCAGGCACTGCAGATTGATGATTTTGACAATCCGGCAATGATCTTCGTCGATCAGGCAGCCGACCTCTATGAGGCAGTTGATGGTGCTGCAGGTGAAAGTTGTGCCTCGTGCCATGATGGAGTGGAAAGCTTCAAAGGATTGCAGGCGTTCATGCCCAAGGTCGATGCTGAAAGCGGCGAGCTGGTGGTTATGGAAGATCTGATCAACAAGTGCCGTACCGATCGCATGGAGGCCGATGCCTGGAAATGGTCTGGTGGTGACATGCAGGGTATGGTCGCATTGATCGGTCTGCAGTCACGCGGGATGCCCATGAACGTTGCTATTGATGGTGATGCCGCGCCATTCTGGGAAGAGGGCAAGGAAATCTATTATACCCGCTACGGTCAGTTGGAACTGAGCTGTGCCAACTGTCATGAAGAAAACTGGGGCAATATGATCCGAGCGGATCACTTGAGCCAGGGTATGATAAATGGATTCCCTACCTATCGTTTGAAGCAGGCCAAACTGATCTCGCGCCACAATCGGTTCCGCGGTTGTATTCGCGATACACGTGCTGAAACCTTTGCCGAAGGGTCGGACGAGTTCCGGGCACTGGAGCTCTATGTCGCTTCGCGTGGCAACGGGCTTTCAGTCGAAACCCCAGCTGTACGTCAATAACGAATGACCCGCCTGGGCAATGCCCGGAGCGGGTTTTTCACTTATATAACATTCACACATATATATGTGTAACAGGAAAGCTGATAGATGATTTCTCGACGTGACTTCTTGCAGGTCTCAATGGCGGCCTCGGCTCTGTTCGGAGCGTCCGGGTTTGGCAACTGGGCCAGGCTTGCTGCGCAGCAAAGTCTAACGCAGGATCAACTGCTAGAGTTCGAGACCTTTGGCAATATCAGCCTGATTCATGTCACCGACATTCACGCGCAACTCAAACCAATTTATTTCCGTGAACCCGAAGTCAATCTTGGTATTGGCGAGGCAAGAGGACAGATGCCGCATGTTACTGGCGCCGCGTTCCGCAAGGCATACGGGATAGAAGATGGAAGCCCGTCGGCCTATGCGCTGACCTACACTGATTTTGAGTCACTGGCCAAGACCTACGGTCGGGTGGGTGGCTTGGATCGGGTCTCAACTGTCATCAACGCCATTCGAGCGGACCGTCCTGATGCGTTGCTTCTTGACGGGGGTGATACTTGGCACGGTTCTTACACCTGCTATCAGACGGCCGGTCAGGACATGGTTAACGTCATGAATGCGTTGAAACCCGATGCGATGACTTTCCATTGGGAGTTCACGTTGGGCAGTGACCGGGTCAATGAGATTGTCGAAGGTTTGCCTTTTGCCGCCTTGGGGCAGAACATTTTTGATGCGGAATGGGATGAACCCGCAGAGATGTTCAAACCCTACAAGTTCTTTGATCGGGGCGGTTCCAAGATTGCGGTGATCGGACAGGCCTTCCCTTACATGCCGATTGCAAATCCGGGATGGATGTTCCCCGAATACTCGTTTGGGATCCGGGATGAGAACATGCAGGCAATGGTGGACGAAGTTCGCGATGCCGGCGCCGATGTCGTTGTTGTCCTAAGCCATAACGGCTTTGATGTGGATAAGAAGATGGCGGGTCGTGTTCAGGGGATAGACGTTATCCTCAGTGGCCACACCCATGACGCGCTGCCCGAGCCGGTTCTGGTGGGTAAAACGCATATCATCGCCTCTGGATCGAACGGCAAATTCGTCAGCCGTGTGGATCTCGACGTGCGCGATGGGCAGTTGATGGGGCTAAAGCACAAACTTATCCCGATTTTCTCTGATGTTATTGCACCAGATCCTGCGATCACTGCTCTGATAAATGATCAGCGCGCGCCTTATGAGGCGGCGCTGAGTGAGGTGATCGGTAAAACGGACTCGTTGCTGTACCGCCGCGGCAATTTCAACGGCACTTGGGATGACCTGATCTGCGATGCTCTGATCAATGAGCGTGAGGCAGATATCGCAATGTCGCCCGGCGTCCGTTGGGGGCCGTCAATCCTTCCGGGACAGGAAATAACGCGCGAGGATATTTGGAACGTCACCTCGATGTCCTATCCGAACGCCTATCGCACAGAAATGACCGGGGAGTTCATCCATGTCATCCTGGAAGATGTCGGCGACAATCTGTTCAATCCCGACCCCTATTACCAGCAGGGTGGCGACATGGTCCGCGTTGGCGGGCTGGGCTATCGGATCGACGTAACCAAGCCGCAGGGGCAGAGGATCAGCGACATGACGCTGTTGAAAACCGGTGAGGCGATCGACCCGGCCAAGTCCTATGTCGTGGCCGGTTGGGCCAGCGTCAACGAAGGCACCGAGGGCCCGCCGATTTGGGATGTCGTCGAAAACCATGTTCGCAACCTTGGCACCGTAACGGTGCAAGAGAACACCAGTGTCGAAGTAATCGGCGCTTAAGAAACCGATGGAGACCTAAGAGATATGGATGACGCGTTCAAACCGTCCCGCCGGGCCTTCCTGAAAGGCAGTGCCGCGGTCGCCGCAGGATCCGTTGCAGGTGCGGCAGCGGCAGAAACACCCGACCCACTGATAACAGAGCTTCAGGATTGGGCATCTTATACGGGGGCAGGTGTAGATGAGACGCCTTATGGCATGCCGATCAGCTTTGAATCCCATGTCGTGCGCCGCAATGTGGAATGGCTGACCGCCTCTCCGATTTCGTCGATCAACTTCACGCCGATCCACGCGCTCGATGGCACGATCACTCCGCAGGGATGCGCCTTTGAGCGTCACCATTCAGGCGCGATCGAGCTGCGCAAGGAGGACTACCGCCTGATGATCAACGGGCTGGTTGATCGCCCGCTTGTCTTTACATACGAAGACATTGAGCGGTTCCCGCGCGAAAACCACGTGTATTTCTGCGAATGTGCGGCGAACACAGGTATGGAGTGGGCTGGTGCGCAACTCAACGGCGTCCAATTTACTCATGGCATGATTCACAACATGGAATACACCGGTGTTCCGCTGCGCGCGCTGTTGCAGGAAGCAGGTGCCGACATCTCACCTGACAAATGGGTCTATGTTGAGGGCGCAGATGCGTCGTCCAATGGCCGCTCTATCCCGATGGAAAAAGCGCTGGATGACGTGTTGGTTGCCTTCAAGGCGAATGGCGAAGCGCTGCGGATGGAGCATGGGTACCCTGTGCGTCTCGTGGTGCCGGGTTGGGAAGGCAACATGTGGGTCAAGTGGCTGCGCCGGATCGAGGTTGTTGATATGGCGGTCGAAAGCCGCGAAGAAACATCAAAATACACCGATGTTTACGTCGATGGCACGGCCCAGAAATGGACTTGGGTGATGGATGCTAAATCTGTCATCACCTCACCCAGCCCGCAAATGCCGATCAAACACGGACCGGGTCCGCTGGTCATTTCCGGGCTTGCCTGGTCAGGCCACGGACAAATTACACGGGTCGATGTGTCAAAGGACGGTGGAATCACATGGGAGACAGCGCGTCTTGGTAAGCAGGGCGACACCAAGGCTCTTACACGTTTCTATCTCGATACGAACTGGGACGGGGCGCCAATGCTCTTGCAGGCCCGGGCGATAGACGAGACCGGTTATGTGCAACCAACCAAAGACCAGTTGCGTGAAAAACGCGGAGAAAACTCGGTCTACCACAACAACTGTATCCAGACTTGGTACGTGAGCGCAGAAGGGATCGCCGAGAATGTTGAAGTCTCTTAGTCATGTTTTCCTGCCCGTATTTGGCGGTACGGCGTTGGTGCTTGCGGTAGCTGTGTCTTTCGCGAACCGGAACTACGGCCACTCGAAGATAGAGACATTGGAAACCCGGATAGGGCAGGTTGAGGCGCATGCAGCAGTTGCCCAGGGGAATGCGGAAGCAGAATCCAAACGAGCAGCCGAACTGGAGATCAAAGTCGAAGAAATCCAGGCAGCGGCGGCAGAACGGGTCGCCAATGGTGCGAACTTGACCGCATCCGCGCCCATCCACGAGAGTAGCATTGGGCTTGGGCGGTCGGCACTGAAGGAAGAGATCGCGGCCTGGGACGTTGACGTCTTGCCTGATGGGCGTGGCCTACCCGTAGGTTCAGGCGACGTCTGGACCGGAGAAGAGGTGTTTGTGGCCCGCTGTGCGTCGTGCCACGGTGAATTTGCCGAAGGTGCCGATAACTGGCCTGTTCTGGCCGGTGGGTTTGACACGCTTGCAGACGAAGATCCTGTAAAAACCGTTGGGTCATATTGGCCACATTTGTCGACTGCCTGGGATTACATTTCCCGCTCAATGCCCTTTGGTGAAGCGGGCACGCTGACAGCGGATGAGACCTACGCAATTGTCGCATACATCCTCTACTCCAATGATTTGGTGGATGACGATTTCGAGCTGAACAACGAAAACTTCGCCGAGTTCAAAATGTACAATATGGACGGTTTCGTAGTCGATGTACGACCCGAGACCGAATACACTGAATGGCGCGAAGAGCCTTGCATGGAGAACTGCAAGGCAGAGACCGCCGTCACGATGCGTTCTGTTTTTCTGGTTGAGACTCCTGCGGAGGGTGGTTCGAACTCGGTCATGAATAACGCCAGCCCGGATGAGTTGCCGGTGTTTTCGGCGAAAGGCCCCTCGTTCATTCCAACTGCAGCGCCAAAGCCTGATGAAGAGGCCGCAGCCATACCGTCCGCTCAAGAAACCGAAGTGACAGACGAGGTTACAGAACTGGCTGCTGCCGGAGAGAAAGTCTTTAAGAAGTGTAAATCCTGCCATCAAATTGGTGAAGGTGCAAAGCACAGCACTGGGCCTGCTCTGAACGGGGTAATCGGAGCTAATGCTGGATCGGTCGAGGGCTTCAAATACTCCAAAGCGATGCAGGCGTCTGCGGAGGCAGGGCTAGTCTGGACCGATGAAGAAATGACTGCCTTTCTTACGAAGCCCAAGGAATACATGAAAGGCACAAGGATGTCTTTTGCAGGTCTCAGAAAACAGGACGATATCGAAGCTTTGATCATTTATCTTAAGACGTTTGGAAGTTGACGATGCGTTGGTCGAACGCGCTTGTCTGTGCCGCGTTCTTTGGGGCTACTGCTTCATCGACCTACGCTGCAGAAGACCTTGGCGATGCTGAGGCAGGGAAAACCGTGTTCGCCAAATGCAAAGGCTGTCATCAGGTTGGAAAGGGGGCCGAAAACAAAATCGGTCCGCATCTGAATGGGATTTTTGGGCGCAGGGCAGCTGGTCTGGATGGCTTTAGCTATTCCAAAAGCCTTGCGCGCGCGGGTAGCTCGGGTCTGGAGTGGCACGCTGACACACTGTCTGCGTACATCGAAAACCCACGTGCATTCGCGTCAGGCACCAGGATGAGTTTTGGTGGCCTGAAAGACCCGGAAGACCGCGCCAACGTGATCGCCTATTTGCGGGATTTTTCCGACAATCCTCAGGACATCCCAGAAGCGGACCCGACGGCGAAGGGCACGGATCATTCTATCGACCCCGCGATCTTGGCGATTCAAGGAGATCCGGAGTACGGCGCATATCTCAGCAGCGAATGTACAACGTGCCATCAGATCGACGGAGGCGATGAGGGCATTCCCTCGATCGTGTATTGGCCTGACGAAGACTTCGTAGTCGCCATGCACGCATATAAAGACAAACAGCGGCCACACCCGGTCATGCGAATGATTGCCGGACGGCTGAGCAATGACGAGATCGCGGCATTGGCTGCCTACTTCAATAATCCATAGTGACTGTGTCCAAGAGGAGGAAACGCGATGACGCTAAATAGACGAGTATTTCTTGGAGCCGCCGGGGTGGTAGCAGCCGGGTTATCGGCACCGATGGTGTTGGCGCAAGGCAAACCACGCGTGGTAATTGTCGGCGGCGGTGCGGGCGGTGCAACTGCTGCGCGCTACATCGCAAAAGACAGCAGTGGTGAGATCGACGTAACGTTGATCGAGCCGTCGCGGACCTATTACACCTGTTTCTTCTCAAACCTGTATCTGGGAGGGTTTCAGGAGCTTTCGGACATTGCCCACAGCTATGGCACGCTTGCCGCGAACTACGGCATCAACGTGGTGCATGATTGGGCCACAGGGGTGGATCGCGATGCCAAGACGGTGTCCTTGGCAGGTGGCGGGTCTGTTCCATATGACAAGCTGATCCTGAGCCCGGGTATCGACTTTGTTGATGGTGCGGTCGAGGGCTGGGACGTCTCGGCGCAAAATAAAATGCCGCATGCGTACAAGGCTGGATCTCAGACCGAGCTTCTCAAGGCGCAGATCATGGCAATGCCCGAAGGGGGTACATTTGCAATGGTCGCGCCACCGAATCCGTACCGTTGCCCACCCGGACCGTATGAGCGGGTTTCAATGGTTGCGCATGTTCTGAAGGCGAACAACCCGACAGCAAAGATCATCGTTGCTGACCCGAAACCGAAGTTTTCCAAGATGTCATTGTTCCAAGAGGGTTGGGCCAACCACTACGAAGGAATGGTTGACTGGATCGGCGAAGATTTCGGCGGCGGCAATGTCGCCGTAAACCCGGATGCAATGACCGTTACTATCGACGGCGAAGAAACCAAGGTCGATGTCTGCAACGTGATCCCAGCGATGAAAGCCGGACGCATTGCGGAAATGGCAGGGGTGACCGATGGCAACTGGGCACCCGTGAACGCCGCGGATATGTCCTCCAAAGCCGACCTAGATATCTACGTTCTTGGTGACGCCAGCCAACAGGGTGACATGCCCAAATCCGGCTTCTCGGCCAACAGTCAGGCGAAAGTCTGTGCGAATGCCGTGCGAGGTGCGTTGACCGGGTCCAAAGTTTTTCCGGCCAAGTTCTCCAACACGTGCTGGTCGCTCATCGACACCGATGATGGTGTCAAGGTTGGCGCAACTTACGAAGCGACTCCCGAAAAGATTGCCAAAGTGGACGGCTTTATCAGCCAGACCGGCGAAGATGCGGACTTGAGAAAAGCAACTTATGAAGAGTCGCTGGGTTGGTACGCTGGTATCACTTCAGACATGTTCGGTTAAGGTATTCAGGGGCTTTGACTGGTGTCAAAGACCCTGATGAGCAATCTGAGAAGATGCGGCTCAAGAGGAGGATTAAAATCATGAAACACTTTATCGCTGTAGCCGCGTTTTCCACTGTTCTGGTGAGCCATGCGTTTGCGGAAGAGATCATCACCGCCCCATTTGACGGCAGTTTTGATGATGCAACCTTCGCCGTCGAGTCCGCGATTGTCGGACAGGGACTGGTCATCGACCATGTAAGCCACGTAGGCGACATGTTGAATCGCACGGGCGCTGATGTCGGCAGTGACAAGCAGATATTTGCGGCCGCAGACATCTTCATTTTCTGCTCGGCAAAAATCTCGCGCGAGGTGATGGAAGCCGACCCTATGAATATCGGCTTCTGCCCCTACGGGATTTTTGTAGCCGAGGACGACAGTGGCGTGATGGTGGGATATCGAGGCTACCCTGACGGGCCAATGCAAAAGGTTCAGACCCTGTTATCCGAGATCGTCGAAGAGGCCGTAGGGAATTGAAATGAACTATCAGCAGTTTTTTCGTGATCAACTGGACCAGCTTCAAGAGGAAGGGAACTATAGGGTCTTTGCGGATCTCGGAAGGCAGTGCGGTGCATTCCCGACCGCGCGCAATTACGCAGAAGACGGTCCCGAAAAAGTCACTGTCTGGTGCTCAAATGATTATCTTGGCATGGGTCAACACCCCTGCATTCTTGCAGCAATGCACCATGCGATTGATGAGTGTGGTGCCGGGGCGGGTGGTACGCGGAATATCTCTGGAACCACTCACGAGCACGTTTTGCTGGAACAGGAACTTGCCGACTTGCACTGCAAAGAGGCGGCATTGCTATTTACGTCCGGCTACGTCTCAAACTGGGCGGCTTTGGGAACTTTGGCCTCCCGCATTCCTGGTATCACCGTACTGTCAGACGAGTTGAACCATGCCTCGATGATTGAGGGAATTCGCCACAGCCGTTGTCAAAAGCGGATCTGGAAGCACAATGACATTGCAGACCTTGAAAGGCAGCTTGCTGACATACCAGCCAACGCACCAAAGCTCATTGCGTTCGAAAGCGTCTATTCCATGGATGGTGATATAGCGCCAGTTGCCGAGATCTGTGATCTGGCGGATCGCTATGGCGCGATGACCTATTTGGATGAGGTTCACGCCGTAGGGCTTTATGGACCGCGCGGCGGTGGCATCGCCGAACGTGAAGGCCTGATGGATCGCCTAACCGTTATCGAGGGGACATTAGGCAAAGCCTTCGGTGTCGTCGGTGGATACATCGCGGCGTCGAAAGAGCTTGTGGACTTCGTCCGGTCCTTTGCCAGCGGGTTTATCTTTACCACTGCATTGCCTCCGGCCGTAGCCGCAGGTGCGGCAGCCTCGGTTCGGCACCTGAAGCAAAGCAATGCGGAACGATATCTGCACCAGCAGCGAGTGCGCGAAGTTCGAGGCAGGCTGGACGAACTGAGTATTCCCCATACTCCGAACCCAAGTCACATCATTCCGGTCATGGTCGGCGATCCGGTTAAGTGTCGCTTCATCTCTGATGTACTGATGCGTGACTATGGAATTTACATCCAGCCGATCAACTATCCAACCGTTCCCAAGGGAACGGAGCGTCTACGGATTACACCGTCGCCGGTGCATTCTACTGAAGACGTGGATCGACTGGTATCTGCATTGGGTGAGCTGTGGACGCAATGCCAGTTGGCGCGCAGGCCAATGGTCGCACAATGACAACTTGACCGAAGACAAGGATGCACACGCTACGAAGTGAGAGTTTCTGCTGATGGAGAGACTCATCGATCTGTTGGGAGACTCTGGTGCCTTGGCATTTGCCGGAGTGCTCGTCGGTATCTTGTTCGGCGTGACGGCTCAGAAGTCTCACTTTTGTTTAAGAGCGTCGGCAGTCGAAGTCGCCGAAGGTGAGCTAGGTCCCCGCTTGGCGGTTTGGCTGATCGCCTTCACCACTGCGCTCGCCTTGGTACAGGCGCTTATCGCGTTTGAGTGGCTAGACCTTTCCGAGACACGTGCAATCGCGTCGACAGGTAGCCTGAGCGGCGCGGTAATCGGTGGAGCGATGTTCGGCGCAGGCATGGTTCTGGCGCGTGGATGTGCATCTCGCCTTTTGGTATTAGCCTCCTGCGGTAATTTGCGCGCCCTGGTTACGGGATTGGTTTTGACCTTAGTGGCTCAAGCCGCCTACACAGGTGTTCTTAGTCCCGCCCGCGAGTTGCTGTCTGGTATCTGGGCTGTCCCAGGAGGCGCGCCGCGTGATCTTTCAGAAATACTTGGGCTCTCGCCAACGGTTTATACAGCCGTTGCAGCGTTGGGATTGGTGTCGGCCATTGTCTTTGCGTCCCACCGGAAAGTCGCGCCTATAAGGATCATAGCGGCCGCAGGAGTTGGCCTGGCTGTGGCGCTCGGCTGGTTGATAACATTTGCCATCGCGCAAGCATCTTTTGAAGTCGTGCCTGTGTCTTCTGTCACCTTTACCGGACCGGCCACGGACACACTAATGGCGTTGGTTGCAAGTCGAAACGTTGTGTTGTCCTTCGGTATCGGCCTTGTCCCAGGCGTAGTAATTGGCGCGGCAGGCTCAGCCTTGACTGCAGGGGAGTGGAGGATCGAACGATTTGGCTCGGATACTCCGATGGAACGCTACCTCGTAGGGGCTGTTCTCATGGGGTTTGGGGCCATGCTGGCGGGAGGTTGCGCGGTGGGTGCCGGGCTTTCAGGAGGGTCCGCCCTGTCATTGACCGCATGGGTTGCCGTATTTTTCATGTGGGTCGGGGCGATCAGCACGCATAGACTATTGATGCTAATCCCTGTTCCGCAACATTCCTGAGCTACTCGAATTCCATCTGTTCGAAAACGCGCCCTGCATTTTTCGTGGCCAGTTCTTCAAACGTGTCCAGGTTGGCATAAGGTGACTGATCGACGTAGTAAGCCTCAGCCAGATCACCTCCTGCATCCATATGCTCTTGAATCTTGCCGCGCAGATATATCAGGTAGTCGCGTGTATAGCGGCGCACCTGATCCATGTTCGTAGGATGGCCGTGTCCCGGTATAACATAAGTGGCATCTAAAGCCTCGAATTCGGTGTCCCAAGTTTCAAGCCAATCCGCTGTATAGGTGTCTTGAAAGATTGGCAGCATGCGTTCGTGAAACGCCATGTCGCCCGCAATGACAAGGCTTTGGTTCGGCAACCAGATCGAGATATCGCCGGGACTATGGGCAGGGCCGAGGTACTTTGCCTCAATCCGGAATTCACCCATCTCAACCACGTACTCATCATCGAATGTCTCGGTTGGGCCGGCCAGGAATGTTCCGTCTGCCTTGTCCTGATTGTATCGCTGCATTCCCTGCAGTATTTGCGGGCCATATTCCTCGAATTCGGCCGCTGCTTCTGAATGTGCGATGATCGGAATGCCGAGTTCTGACCAGTAAGCGTTGCCAAGCATCGCGTGCCCCTGGCCATTCTCGTTAAAGACAAGTCTGACCGGCTGATCCGTGATGGCCTGAATTTCCTTGTGAAGCGCTTCGGCAAGGACATAGGCTGCACCGCCGTTTATGACGACTACACCTTCACCGGTTACAATGAAGCTGAGATTGTTGTTGTGACCAGAGTTTTCGTAGGTTGGTGGGGCGGTTGCGCCAATGGCGGAATAGACGCCAGGGAAATACTCGACCGGTTTGGAATACAGCACGCTTTGCGGATATTGGTCTGCAATTTCCTCGCTTGCCCAAGCTGGTGCGGCCAAGGCCAAGGCAATCGCAAGCGTTCGTATCATGTTGGTTCTCCAATGAACTTATACGCAGAGCCAGTTTTTTCGACCCGGCCGATTCCACCATTCGGCAGGTGGAAGCCAATTATCTTCATTTGCTCGCGAGAAATCTGATCTAGCAGCAAACTACGAGTTGCTGCAGCTGTCTGTGGATCCTGATCCGTGCCACTGTGCCAATCAGGCCGTTCAAAAGCCACGTGTGGATTTCCCAACGCGTCGCCGACAATCATCACGGATTCACTGCCGCTGCGGATTTCAAACGCCATGTGGCCGGGTGTGTGCCCAAAGCTTGCACGGGCGGCAATGCCTGGAAGGATCTCTTGTCCGTCGTCAAAGAACGCCACCTGATCCTCAATTTCTGCCATCCGGCGCTTCGCGCCTACAGCGAACGCAGCGCGATCTTCTCCTATTGAATCTACCGTTGAAGGGTTCCACCAATAATCCCACTCTTTACGGCCAAAGTGATGCGTCGCGTTGGGGAAAAGCAGGTCGTCGAAGTCATCCAAAATGCCCCAGATGTGATCCGGGTGCGCATGGGTGAAAATCACGTGCGAAACGTCTTCGGGCGACAGGCCGATTGTTTCAACAGTTTCCATAAGTTTGCCAGACGTGGGCATGAAATCCGGCCCAGCTCCGACATCGAATAACACCGTGTTTTTACCATCACGATAGAGCGCCACGTTGCACTCTGGCTCGTACTTGGTCGCGTCCACTCGATTGCGATTCAGAAGCTGTTCGAGTTCTTCTTTCGGCATGGACCCAAAGATCATTTCCGGTGGCAATGACAGGTACCCGTCTGATACGGTTGAAATCCGAGCTGAAGGGCCGAGTTGCAACTCGGCCCTCACGATCCTGGATTGAGTACCAAGCATCCCAAGGCAAGCGGCGCTGTACAAGAAAGTGCGGCGAGAAAATGTATTTCCATCCATACACAATCAATAAAATGAATGTTATTATTTGTAAATGGAGAAAGAAAGGCTGTGTGTGCAAAGCTGCTTTCGTCTTGATCACTAAGAAGTCTACTCAACTTCTTCGGTACCGGCGGGTAAGTTAGCGATTACACCGGTGCCCCTGAGAGCCTGCATCTCAACTCTTGGAGCGAAATGGGACTGGTTGCGGCGTGTGGCGTTTCCCGCTTTTTCGTGACGATTCCCAGTTCTTTTTGAACACAAAATTCGTCTGCTGTTACCCAAAATGCCACCCAAACCATGTTTGCGGTACGTGAGAGCAACGCTGAGTTCACGTTTCTAACTGATATGTTATGGGAATTTGGTAGCGGAGGAGGGACTTGAACCCCCGACACGCGGATTATGATTCCGCTGCTCTAACCAACTGAGCTACTCCGCCATGAGTGAATGGCGATTTAAGGGAGGGGTTGGGGAGGGTCAAGAGGGAAATGGCGCCTTTGTTGGGAATATTTTAGCTGGGACTAATCCGAATTCGGCACAACCGTCGCCCTGGGTTCTGTATTTTGTACCACGCCGCGAATGAAGTTGTTGCAGATGTCCGGGACTGTCAGGGGGATCATATGGCCCAGCCCTTCGATCTGTTCAAAACTCAGACCAAACGCCTGCATTGATTCACCGTGTTGCGTGGCTGACAAGAGCGCATCCTGTGCTCCAAACAATATGGAGCCAGGCACTTTCAGGTCGCCATAACGGGCGACCTGGGCCGGCATGCTCTGTTCAATCCCGATCACATCCTGTGAGGCGCTGATAAACGCGGATGGACGCATCCCCAAAGCGCCGCCGGCGCGGTCCAGAAAGTCTTGGGGCGCGGGTTCTGGCGCAAATGCCGCGCTAAGGGTGTGCGGTGCGGTTTTTGCGGCCAGCGGGACGGCAATCGTGTTGCCGATCAGACTGCGCATCCATGCCGTCCGGATTTCAAGCGGTTTGAACACGGCGGGCGGCCCGGGCATCGCCTGAGTAAGCGGAGCTAGCAGGGCCAGCGCTTTGATCTTGTCCGGGTAATCCAGCGCCATCGCCAGAGAAACCGCGCCACCCAGCGAATGGCCGACCAGAATTGGGTTGCTGACCCCCTTTGCCTCTAGAAATTCATGTATCATGCGGCCCTGTTCGGGCAACCGCCCAAGCTCTGCCGTCTCACGAGTTGAGTATCCGCAACCGGGGCGATCCACGGCAATGACGTGAAAATCCTCGGCCAGTTTATCCATCAAGGCGTAGGTGAAATGTTGCAACTGCCCGGCCAGCCCATGAATGAGCACAACCGTCTGATTGGAAGGGTCGCCCTTTTCCACATAGTGGATATCGCCGCCGCGCACGGAAATGATAACCCCCTGTTGTGGGACACGCGTCCGGCCGTCACGGGTCAGCTTGCGTGTCCAAAGATTCATCGCAACAAGAAACAGCGCAATGAACAGCGCAATAGTCAGGAAGATTGTCATCAGCCTATCCTCTGGATGGAGTAGATCAGATTACTGACCGGATAGCGCCACAACCCGAAGGCAATGTCCACAGCTCGCTTGAAGGATCTAATGCGGACTGGGTTAGCCGCGCAAGATCGTCCCAGTTGGATCAAAGGGCGGTTCTTTCAGGATTGTTGCCCTATGCGGGCGCCCTAATACCATGACCTCGACCCTGTCGCCTGCCTCGGCACCCGAAACATAGCCCAAGGCCAGCGACATACCCACGGAATAGCCATAAGCGCCCGATGTCACCCGACCAATTCCGCGCCCGTCCATGAAAATGGGTTCGCCTCCGGTCGCGTCAGCGTTCGAAGCTGCGGTGTCGGCTTCGTCCAGATGCAGCAGGACAAGCTGCTCTCTGGCCGGAGAGGTCATGGCAGTATTTGCGGCATCTTTGTTCAGGAACGATTTGTCGAATTTGCACAACCGGTCCAACCCGACCTCGTGTGGCCAGTATTCGGGGCTGTATTCGCGCCCCCAAGACCCATAGCCCTTTTCGATCCTCAGCGACATCAGTGCGCGGCTGCCAACTGGGCCTGCGCCGAACTCTTTTCCGGTCTCGATCAGCGCCTCATACAGGCGGAGCTGATCTTTCGCGGCGCAATGCACCTCCCAGCCCAGATCGCCGGTGAAGGAGACACGCAGCGCCAGGACCGCAATTCCGGCGATTTCGATCTGTTGCGAGCGCATGAAGGGGAAATCCTCGGGGCTGAGCGAGGTATTCGTAAGCCGTTGCAGGATTTTGCGCGATTTCGGGCCAGCCACGTTAAAGCCGCAAGTCTCTTCGGTGCGGCTTTCGAAACGGGTGCCATCGGGCAGAGGAACCTGTTTGAAGAACCGTTTGTGATAGCGCTCGGCCATGCCCGAGCCGATGATCCAGAATTCGTCGTCGGCCACGCGGGTCACGGTGAAATCGCCGGCAATACCTCCCCGTTTTGAGATCAGCGGGGTCAGGCAGGATCGACCAACCGATCTCGGCATGGAATTTGCGAATACGGCATTAAGCCAACCCTCGGCTCCCGGACCTTTGCAAACATATTTGGCAAAGTTTGAGATGTCGATGATCCCGGCCCGATCGCGCAGCATCCGGCATTCCGCGCCCACCGGTTCCCACCAGTTCTGGCGGGTGAATCCGTTGGTGTCCGTGGCGCCGGGCGCCTCTGCGAACCACAGCGGGTGTTCCCATCCGACATTCAGGCCAAAGACGGCACCCATGTCCTTTTGCCTGTCATAAATCGGGCGGGTCCGGGCAGGGCGTCCTGCGCTGCGTTCTTCATTTGGGAAGTGGATGGCAAAGCGGTGTGCGTACTGGTCCTGCACGCGGGCCTTGGTGAAATCTTTCGTAGCCCATGTGTCGAACCGCGCCACGTCCCAGGCGAACATGTCGTATTGGGTTTCGCCTTCGATGATCCACTGCGCCGCCATCAGGCCCATGCCACCCGATTGCGAGAAACCCGGGATGATGCCGTTGCAGCAGAAATAGCCGTCGACCTCGGGCACTGGCCCCATCAGAACGTTGGCATCGGGTGACCAGATCATCGGTCCGTTGATGACCCGTTTGATCCCGGCGTCGCCCACGGCAGGTACGCGTTCGATGGCGTTCATCATATTCTCTTCGATCCGCTCCAGATCGTCGGGAAACAGATCATGGGCAAAATCCAGGGGTGTGCCGTCCTCGGCCCAGAATTTCATATCCTTTTCATAAGCCCCCACCAAAAGGCCCTGACCTTCCTGCCGCAAATAGTACTCGCCATCGCGGTCACTGACCGAGGGCAGGCGGGTATCATGCGCCGCGACGTCAGCCATGGTTTCGGTGACAAAATACTGATGCTCGGTCGGTTGCAGGGGTAGCTCAATCCCGGCCAACATGGCAACTTCGCGGCCCCACAGACCGGCGGCATTCACAACCCACGGCGTTTGGATGTCCCCCTTAGGGGTGCGTACGATCCAGGTGCCGTCTTCTTGCTGATCTGTCGCAGTGACCGGCGTAAAGCGGTGGATTTCGGCCCCACGCTGGCGCGCGCCGACAGCGTAGGCGTTGGTGACCCCCGAGGGATCAACATTACCGCCATCAGGTTCGTACATGACACATCGGATGCCATCGTAATTGACCAGCGGGTTCAGACGCTGCGCCTCTTCGATGCTGATCTCATAGAAATTCATCCCGTACAGCTTGGCCTTGGCGGCCTGCAGCCTCAGCTGGTGCTCGCGCTCTTCGGTTTGGGCCAGATATAACGAGCCGGGCTGGAACACGCCGCAGCTTTGGCCGGTTTCAGCCTCAAGCTCTTTGTACAGCGTCATCGTATAGTGTTGGATGCGGCTGATATTGGTGCTGTCATGCAGTCCGTGGATGTTCGCCGCCGCGTGCCAGGTCGAGCCGGATGTCAGTTCATCCCGTTCCAACAGCACCACGTCTGACCACCCCGATTTGGTCAGGTGATACAGGATCGAGCACCCAATCACACCACCGCCGATTACCACTGCCTGTGCATTTGTCTTCATGAGTCTGTCATCCAAAATTTTGGTCTTGTCGTCATGTGTTACCAGTATTGAACCCAAGACAACGGGTTTAAATTTCACGTGGGATTGAACAGATATAGACCAAGGTTAGTCTCCGATGCCCACCACTATGCACGTCCATATTCGACCAGTCTGTGGTTCAATTCATCTGTTTCAGAGGCCCCGGCTTCCAGGGCGAATATAAAGGCGTGGGTCAGGTAAAAACAGGCCGCGTCGATATCTTGCACCGCTTCGCATTCATCTGCTGCAATAGTGTAATAGCGGACCAACGCGGCAGGATCATCATGATCATGCGCCTCAAGTAGCAAGCGATCCAATTCTGTTCTGTCCATCAGGTCTCCGTCGCGTCTGGCCAGCCGAGCGTGGCCAGACAGCTGGTTCAGTCAGCGCGACCGCTTTCAATCTGCGTCGCAACCCAGTGATGGAAATTATGGGTCGGACCATCCATCACCGGAGAGAACCGACCGCCGTCAAACAACATTCCGTGCCGACCCTTTTGCATCCCTTCAACAACGAAGACATCCTCTTCAAACACAGTTTTCCATTGCTGGGCGTTTGCCGCCCTCAGGCCATCATGTTCAGGTGTGTCTTCGATGCTTTTGGCATAATAAAGCTCGATATGCTCAACGGTATTTTCGTGATCAACCGGTTCCAGGACAATGGCAAAGGCATGGTCACGCTGCACACCCAAAAGAACATTTGGATACACGGCCACATACTCTGCGCCCTCATTCCATTGATCGCTTAGCCCGTCGAAATCGGCGAATGTGGTGCCGTCATGGTCAGTGAGTTGTCGATAGACCAGCGTGCCTTGACCGGAATAATGCCCGCGCATTTCGATGTTATAGTGATCTTCAAGTCGCGAATAACTGTTCAGGCCGGGATGCACCCAGGGCAGGTGATAGCTTTCGCAATAGTTCTCAACCGCCAGCTTCCAGTTGGTCTTGACCTCCAACTTGAACGAAGAGGCCTCACCGCCGTGATGTACTGGTTGATCAAACTCTTTCCAGCGTTCCAATAAGGCGGCGTGCGCCTCTTCGAATTCGGGTGCATTGCCGTCCACATTAACAAAGACCACGTCCCGCCAGACATAAGAGCGAATACGGATAAGGCCTAGAGATTTGCGATCCACGTCCTCATGGGTGTTGTGACCGGCGCCGCCAACATGTGGCGTCGCACGCAGCTCTCCCTTCAGGCTGTAGCACCAGCTGTGATAGGGGCAACGGATCGCGCCACTTATCTTGCGAGGGGTATCGACAAGGATCATCCCGCGGTGACGGCAGGTATTTTGAAATACGCCAACCTCACCATCCCGATCCCGCACGATTAGTAAAGGCATGCCTAGGAAATCGACCGGCATGGCATCGCCTTCCTCGGGCACGTCTTTGCCAAAGCCGATCCCAGACCAGTTGGCGTACAAAACCGATCTACGCTCTTCGGCGAAAAGTGCCGGGTCGATATAGTGTTCGTTTGGCAGGCCGTTTGCGACATTCACATCGACCAGAACGGAAGACAGCGCAGTATGCTTGTTCATCGGGCTCTCCTGCAGGTGTTGTTTGGTCTCTATTGGCGGATACGCTGGCATCCACTCAATATCAGAAAACCTCATCACAGAGTGATTTCACCTAAACCGAACCGTCCTGAACCTCTTGAATGATCCAATCTTTCAGCGCCCGGGCACTTTCGGACAAGTCTTCATCCGAGCGGCCAACCAGATAAAACTGGTTTGGAGCGATCTGGAGGTGGGGCCCGATTGCCACCAGCTTTCCCGATTGCAGCATGGGTTGGATCAAGCGTTGCCATCCAAGAACCAGCCCGGCCCCCTTACGCGCCCGCTGGAGGGCTACTGAATAGCTGTTCACACGAGAATCGATCGGAATGGTTCCCGTGTACCCGAGTTGTTGAAACCATTCGGGCCAAGTGGTCCAGCTGCGGTCTTCAGAGTCCAGATGTATCAGTCGTTCAGCGGCGAGATCTTCGAGGCTTGCACCGGCCAACCGATCCGCCACCTCTGGGCAGGCGACGGGGACCAGGCAATCCCGAAACAGAGGGGTGTGCGACAGGTCACCGTTGCCGTCCCGGCCGTAGCGAATAAAGAAATCGATATCCGGTCGATCCCGAAATGGTCGATCCTGTGAAAGCTGGTCAACATTTACTTCAGGCATTTCGCGCCAGAACCGGATTACCGATGGCGACAACCAAAGAGCAGCCACTGCAGTGGTTGATCCTACGGTTACCTTTTCGACGGTGGCACGGTCGCGGATTGTTGCCAGTGTTTTTGAGATGCGGGTAAACGAAGAAGCCAGCGCGTCATACAGCGCTTTGCCGTCTTCCGTCAGTTCGACCCCCCGGTGTTTGCGCTGGAACAAGGCGGTGCCAAGATCACCTTCCAACGCTTTGATCTGATGACTGACCGCGCCCGGCGTCACTGACAGTTCTTCAGCCGCATTCTTGAAGCTTAGATGGCGCGCAGCGGCTTCGAAGGCCGACAGCGTGGTGAGTGGCGGCAGATTATAGTGACGTCTGGACATGACAGGTGTAGCCGTTGGCGGTCTTCAGGTTAATTATTCTCACTCAAATATTGGACTTTTTAAGATTGTGCGCCAGAAGAAATTTTCAAAAACGATGATGTCGAGTGCCGTGTTTCCGATGCGTGCCGTCAAAATCAGGTAATGTTTCTGTGACGACCGGGTTTGGTGTCAGCCAGTTCATTGACGGTTCTTATGCAATCACCGGCATGGAGTGGATCATAGATATGGGCGGAGATGATCCCGAGCCAAGCAAGGTTGAACTGATAGCAGGTCTAGTCATCATCATGGGTCTGTAGATCATTTCGGCGGTTTCGGGTGTGGGTCGCTTCCTGCAAACATGTATCGCAATTAGTGAGGCTTGCTTTGACCAAATACCGCAATCTTTTGGGGAGGATTGGAGGATCGCCCTGTGAATATGCGTACCATGACCCGAACCGGTGGCCGCGCGGCCCGGCGCGCGCTGCGCTCTGCTCCGAATTTCGAGATGTTGCCCGGCCTGACCCGAGGCATCCCCCTATGCGAGGTGATGGATGGCAGCCAGATCGACCGGATCGACAGCGCCTCAATGGATATTCTTGAGAATGTCGGTGTTCAGTTTCGCGATGCAATCGCACTGGAGGATTGGAAAAAAGCTGGTGCAAAGGTCGAGGGCGAACTGGTCTATCTGGACCGGGGCCTGGTCCGAGAGCTGATCGCCACTATTCCCAGCACCTTCACTTATCATGCTCGCGATCCGAACAAGAACGTGCGACTGGGTGGACGGCACTCGATCTTTGTGCCGATGACCGGCGCGCCCTTTCTGCGCGATCTCGATGACGTGAGGCGCAATCCGACGCTCGATGATCTGGCAATGTTCCACAAACTCAGCCACATGCTGCCGGCGATGCATTCCTCGGCGCATCACATTGTCGAACCTTACGACCACCCGATCAGTCAGCGACATTTGCGCATTACCTATTCGTCGATGAAACATTCGGACAAGACGTTCATGGGTATGACCACCTCGCCGAGAAACGCCGAAGACGTCATTGAGATGTGTGCGATCCTGTTCGGGGAAGATTTCATTGAAGATCATCCGGTCACCACGGGCAACTGCAACGGAAACTCTCCGCTGGTCTGGGACGAAACGATGCTGGGCGCGATGCGGGCCTTTTCTCGCCGCAATCAGCCTGTGTTGTGCTCGCCCTTTGTGCTGGGCGGGGCCAATACGCCCGCATCGGTTCCCGCCACCGTGGCGCAATTGAACGCCGAAGCACTGAGCGCGCTGGCCTATACCCAAGTCATTCGCAAAGGTGCTCCGGCGATTTACGGGCACTACCTGTCGACGGTGTCGATGAAATCAGGTGCCCCGATGGCCGGCACGCCCGAGATCAGCCTGATGAACTTTATGATCGGGCAGATGGCCCGGTTCTACGACGTTCCATGGCGCACCTCGAATACGCTGGGTGGGGCCAAGACATTTGATGCGCAGGCCGGGTACGAATCCGCCACGACGCTACAGGCCGTTCTTCATTCCGGTGCGAACTATATTTGGCATTCGGCCGGCTGGAATGAGGCCGGGATGCATTGTTCCACCGCCAAGTTCATTGTCGATGCTGAACAATGTGCGATGGCTTATCGCATGGCAGAAGGCCCGCAATGGGATGATTTCGACCAAGCTCTTGCCGCCATTCCAGAGGTCGGTCCAGGCGGGCACTATCTGGGTCATCCGCACACGCAGGACAATTTTCAAACGGCGTTTTTCATGCCCGAGATGTTCGACAACAACTCGATTGAGCAATGGGTGGCAGAAGGCGGGGTTGAGATCACTGAGCGCGCGTTGAAGCACGCGCGCAAGCTGCTGGCCGAATACCAGGAACCGACACTGGACGTGGCCAAAAACGAGGCCCTGCTGGACTATATCGCTCGGCGGGAACGGGAAATTCCCGCCGCTGACGAGCTGAACCAAGCCTATTAAAGATTTCGCCTTGGACCTATCCCGACTGCATTGTCGGGTGGGTTTCTATTTAGCACTCGGAGGGAAAATGGAGCTGACGGGCAAAACAGCGCTCATCACAGGGGCTGCGGGCGGCATCGGATCTGCTATTGCACAGCGGATGCGGCAGGCAGGGGCACGGGTTGCGGTTGCGGACGTTTCGGTTGAGGGTATCGAGGCCGACGCCCATTTGCCCGGCGATTTGCGCGAGAGTGCTTATGCAGATGCATTGCCGCAACATGCGGCGGATGCGCTGGGCGGGCTGGATATCGTCGTCAACAATGCGGGGGTCATCACCCGCGGAGCGGTGACCGAGACTTCGGATACCGACTGGGCATTGTCGCTGGGCGTAAATGTCGAGGCGCCCTTTCGCATCTGTCGCGCCGCAATCCCGATCATGGTGGCGCGTGGTGGTGGCGCGATCGTGAACACCGCGTCATGCTGGGGGCTGCGCCCTGGGCCGAACCACGCGGTCTATTGCATGACCAAGGCAGCTATTGCGTCGTTGACACAATGCATGGGTATGGACCACGCGCATCAGGGCATCCGCATTAACGCCGTCTGCCCGAATGAAGTAAACACGCCGATGCTGCGGTCGGGGTTTGAAAAACGCGGCTTCGATCCGGATACTGCCGTGGCCGAGCTGGGCCGGACGGTGCCCTTGGGGCGTATCGCCGAGCCCGAGGATATTGCTGATGTGGTGATGTTTCTTGCCTCGGACGCCGCGCGCTATGTGTGCGGGGCATTGCTGGAAGTGAACGGAGGAAAACCGGTTTCATGACGCGATTTACCGGCAAAACCGCACTGGTTACGGGCGGGCGCAGCGGTATCGGATGCGCCATCGCGGAACGTTTGCAACACGAAGGTGCACGGGTCTTTACCGTGCAACGTGGGAGCGATCCGGAATTCGAAGGGTTCGAGGCCGATTTCAGAGATCCCCACAGCCCGCAAACGGTGGTCAATCAGGTCGTTGATCTGTCCGGGCGATTGGACATTCTGGTCAATAATGCAGGCATGATGCAGGAAGCCGGCGTCGAGCAGATGAGCCTTGCAGACTGGCAGCGCACGCTGACAGTCAACCTCACGGCCCCGTTCCTGCTGATCAAGGCGGCGCTGCCCCATCTGCGGCGGGCGGGCGGGGCGATTGTCAATATCGGCTCGATTGAGGGGCTGGGCAGCAATCCCGGCCATGCTGCCTATTGCGCATCCAAAGCCGGGTTGCATGGCCTGACACGAGCGGTGGCCGTGGATCATGGGGCAGAGGGCATTCGTTGCAACGCCGTGGCCCCTGGCTGGATCGACACCGAGTTGAACGTGGATTTCATCGCCTCAATGCCGGACCCGGAGACATTTCACGAGGATATCAAGCGCATACACCCCGTTGCCCGAACCGGAAGCCCGCAAGAGGTTGCGGCGCTGGTCGCCTTCCTGGCGTCGGATGATGCCAGCTTTATCACTGGGCAGGTCTACACAGTCGACGGAGGCCGCATGGCCAAGCTGAGCCTGCCCTGATCACTCGTCCCGCGCGCGCCATTCTTTCCAGCGCAGCACTGCATTGGCACCGATCTCTCGAAATGGCTTTGGGGGCAGGCGTTTGGGTTGATCCTGGGCGTCGAAATACCGGGTGATATTCGAGCTGTGGCCGCAGGTGCGTTCTGCTGCCGCGATACCGGTCAGGGTGCCGCGCGCCGTGCCTAGCCCATTCTGGACGCAGCCGGAAATCACGCCCTGTTCGACCTCTCGCGCGACGGAAACGCCGTTCAGGCTGAGGCAGAGATGACCGGCCCAGTGATATTGCATGTCCAGCCCCGCCAACTGCGGAAATCGCTGGTCGAATTTGCGCTGCATCACCCGCGAGGCGCGCGCCAGATCACCAGCAGTTGAGGTCATGCCCGGGCGCAGGGCCGCGCAAGTACGGGTTATGATCCGATTGCCGCCCTGCGCCGTATCAATGCGCCGCATCGTTGTACCCAACGGATCAGATGGTGTGACACTCCAGCGGGGTTGCCCCCCAAGCCGCGACAGCACTTCGGCGTCCAGCTCCGGGGTCATTGCCGCAAAAAGGAACAGTTGCATCAGTCGGTCGCGCTCGATCCCAAAGCTTTCCAGATGCCCGTTCACCGTCAGGATGACTGCACCAGAGCTGACGGTACCGCGCGCGGTTTTTACCAGCCACGCACCGCCTTGCTTCTCAAATCCGGACACGCCAGAGCTCTCGTACAATGCAATGCCATCCTTGATCAGTCCCGCAGCCAGACCGCGAATATAGCCTGCTGGTTGCAACATAACCGTGCCGGGTGTGTATAGCCCCGACCGATAGTGGCGCGACCCTGTCAGGGCGTGCATCTGCTGTTGGTCGAGCATTTCACTGGTCTCACCCAAAGTGCTGAGATGATGCGCATAGCTGATATTATGTGCATGTCCCGCCGCGCTCACCGCTCCGTTAACCTTGCCAGCCGGATCAAAGAAATTCGGGTCGATCTGATATTGCTCGACCGCCGATCGGGCAAAATCAATTGCAAGTCGGTTTAGTGTGATCATGGTGCGATCATCCCCCGGCCCGGAATAATTGTCCGAGGCCAGGTCATGTGGCAGATCGATCATAAAACCCGTATTGCGCCCCGCAGCCCCTTCGGCCACGCGGCCAGCCTCAAGCACGATGATCTTTGCGTCGCTTTGCAGCTGCCTCAAACGCTGTGCCGCTGACAGGCCTGCGAAACCGGCACCAACAATCACGACATCCGCCGTCAGATCACCATCCAGTTCTTGGGCTGGGGGTGGATCGCCTAATATGACGCTCCAGGCCGCAGGTCCGCGATGGACTGGCAGGGTTCGGGCGGCATAGCTGCTCAATCCACGGCCTCATCCGCATCGTCGGACAGGTCAACCCAGATGGTTTTTAGCTGGGTATACTGGTCATGCGCATGGATCGAGTTGTCGCGCCCACCAAAGCCAGACTGTTTATAACCGCCAAAGGGCGTGGTGATATCGCCCTCTCCAAAACTGTTTACAGTCACCGTTCCCGCCCGGATCATCCGCGCCCCGCGGATGGCGCGTTTCGCATTGGCTGTGAAGATCGACGCACACAAACCATACTCGGTATCGTTGGCGATCTTGATGGCCTCATCGAAGCTGGAAACCGTGATCACCGAAAGAATAGGACCAAAGATCTCGTCACGTGCCAGGATGGCGTCATTGCCAGGTAGTTCGACTACGGTGGCCTCGACAAAGCCATTGTCCGCTTTGCCTCCGATCACTACGTTTTCGGCCTGATCCAGATATCCGCAGACCTTATCGAAATGAGCTTCGCTGACCATTGCGCCCAATCGTGTTTCCGGGTTCAGAGGCTCGCCGATATTCCATTGCTTTACATGATGGGCGATGCGGTCGAGCAACTCGGCCTTTACGGCCTTGTGGACAATCAGGCGGGACGTGGCCGAGCAGTTCTCACCCATGTTCCAGAACGCACCATTGACGATATGTGCCGCCACGCGGTCCAGATTTTCTGCATCTTCCATCACAATGGCCGGATTCTTGCCGCCCATTTCAAGCACCACCTCTTTGGCGTTGCTTTCCGCCGAATAGCTCAGAAACCGTTTGCCAGTCACGGTTGAACCGGTGAAGGACACCATATCGATATCCATGTGCCGTCCGATAGGTTCGCCCACCTCGGCACCTGCGCCGGGGACGATGTTTAGGACGCCGCGTGGCAGACCGGCCTCCATCGCCAGTTCGGCCAGCCGCAATGCCGTCAGTGAAGTTTCCTCGGCCGGTTTCACAACCACCGAGCAGCCCGCAGCCAGAGCGGGCCCGATTTTCCATGCCAGCATCAGCAATGGGAAATTCCAGGGCAGGATTAGCCCGACAACGCCAATCGGCTCGCGCACGACCAAAGCGATGTGGTCGTCACTGGCGGGCGAGACCTGATCATAGATCTTGTCGATCGCCTCAGCATGCCATTTCAGGCAATGAATGGTCTCGGGCAGGTCGACGGTCTCGCAGTCAAAGATGGTCTTGCCACTGTCGATACTTTCCATCACCGCCAGTTCACGTGCATTGCGTGTGATCAGTTTGGTCAACCGGATCAGCACATTTTTGCGCTCGGATGGGTGCAGCCTCGACCAGCGGCCATCTTCGAACGCTTCGCGCGCCTTCTCGACGGCGAAATCCACGTCCGCTACACCGCAGGCGGCAATGTTGGCCAATTTCTTATTGGTCGCCGGGTTAACCGTTGTGAAGGACTGCCCGGAAATCGCCGGGCGATACGCGCCATCAATAAAGGCGCCGGTTGGCAAGGTCAGACCCGCGGCGATGGAGTCGTATTCGTCCTGCGTCAGCAATGTCATACCTTACTCCTCTGCCATGATGTCAGCGATTTTCTGTTTCAGCACGCGCGTCACTTGCTCTAGCGCGCGTTTGTCATCTTTGTTCAAAGATTTCAGCGGCGGCCGAACGATGCCCGCGTCAATCCCATTCATTGTGACACCATGCTTGATGGTCTGGATGAATTTGCCACCCTGTTCTAATACCCGCATCAAGGGCATCAGCGCCGACATGATCCGGCGGCCCTTGGCAAAATCACCCTCGATTACACAGGCCTGGTATAGCGCCACATGCTCGGCAGGCAGAAAGTTCGAGCCGCCACAGACCCAGAACGGCGCGCCCCAGGCAAAGAATTCCAGCGCCTGATCGTCCATACCGCATCCCAGTTGGATATGCGGATAGTCCCGCGCCAGAAGATGCACCCGGTTGATATCGCCCGAGCTTTCCTTGATGCCGCAGAAATTCCTGCTGCGTCCGACGCGGTCCAGGAATTCTTCGCCCATCATCGTGCCTGTGCGGTGAGGATAATTGTACAGCATTACCGGCAGGTCGGCGGCCTTGTCGATGGCCAGCGCATTCAGCGCATTTTCGCGGTCGGTGGGCACCGAATAGGGCGGGCTGGCCAACAGGATCGCATCCGCCCCGATTTCCTTTGCACCCGACGCCAGCGCAACCGAGTCCGACGTCAACATCGCGCCCGTGCCAACAACCAGAGGCAAACGGCCTTTCAGACGCACATGGGTGAACCGCGCCAATTCCAGCCGTTCCTCCACGGTCTGCGCATAATTCTCACCGGTCGACCCGCCCGAGATCAGACCATGCACGCCATTCTTGATCAGAAGCTCAATCACCTGCGCCAGCGCGTCCCAGTTCACGCTGTCATCGGCCTGATAGGGCGTGACCACCGGGGTATAGACCCCCTCAAATCGGAAAATTGGGTTCATTCCGTCCTCATGCAGGTTTCGAAAGCGGTGGGAGGCCCATTGGGACATCCAGCGCATCGGGCATCACGAACAGTTCGATCTGATCGCGTGACAGGTTCCAGTGATCTTCGGCCAGCTGCGCAGCAGCCGTTTCATCGCGTGCTTCGATGGCGTCGATGATGGCGTCGTGTTGCTGGCTTGCCTCGGACAGGTTTTCGACCATCCTGCCCGACTGTGGCCGGTAGAAGGTCATGCCGATACGGGCATGGTCAATCAGCAAACGGTTGAAAGAGGGCAATAGATAGACATTGCCCGACATTTCGCCGGTCACTTCGTGAAAGCGGTTATTGGCCAGGGCGCGCTCTTCGGCTGCCCCATCCCGCAGCGCGGCCTTGAATGCCTGCTGTGCGGTTTTCAGGGCTTCAATCTGCACAGGCTTTGCATTCGCCGCTGCCAGTCGCAGGATTGCACCATAGATCATCGGCGCGGCCAGAAAGAAATCGCGCAAGGTGGTATACGACATTTCGGACACGCGCGCGCTGCGGTTTGTTCGCAGGTCCAGATACCCTTCTCCGGCGAGTTGTCGGAACACTTCGCGTAAAGGCGTTCTCGACAGGCCAAACGCATCGGACAGATGCACCTCGTCCAGATCGGTGCCAGGTTGCAGGCGCAAAGTCAGGATCGAGACCTTCAAGTGCTCGGCCAGCTGCGTTTTGCGGGTTTTTGCGACGTCCTTCATCCGGATCCTCCAGCCCAGCCAGCAAGAATCGATTGGGTTCGATTGCCTCCTTTTTGTATCCGAATAAAATACATATTGTATACATAGAAATTTCGTGCAGCATAATCCAACGACAAAGACTCAGCCAATCCGGCCGAACAAAGTGGAAAACCCTATGCCTCAGATGCGGCACATCACCATTGTTCTGATCGAGGAGTTCTCGCATCTCGCCTTTTCATGTGCCGTCGAACCACTGCGGATCGCCAATCTGGTCAGTGAGAAAACGCTATATGATTGGACGCTGATATCGGAGGACGCAGAGCGTGCAGTGTGTTCCAATAAGGTGGTGACACTTGTGCATGGCGGGTTGGGCGATATTCCAAAGACTGATCAGCTGTTTGTCTTGTCGGGCATCCACATGCGCAACCATGTCTCACGCGACCTTCTGGCGACGTTGCGACGCGAACGTGCGCGGGGCACGCCGATCGGGGCATTGTGTTCTGGTGCTTGGCTTCTAGCAGAGGCTGGATTTCTGGATGGCTCTCAGGCTGCGATCCACTGGGAATATCACGATGCGTTTATGGAAGCGTTCCCAGAGGTGAACCTTGTGCGCAGTGTCTTCGTGGCAGACGCGAAACACATCACGGCATCGGGTGGGACGGCAACTGCCGATCTCTTGCTGCATCTGATCGGACGCGATCACGGCGAGGAGCTGGCGATCGCGGTTGCAGACCAGATGGTGTATAATGCTGCCCGCAACGCAACGGCCAAACAAAGGGTATCATTGCAATCGCGCAACGGGATGCGTAACGCACATCTGGCTCGGGCTATCCATACCATGCGCGAATGCCTTGAAGCACCGGTTTCTCCGTCAAAGATCGCGGATGATCTTGGCATATCCACGCGCCAGTTAGAGCGGTTATTTGGTAAGTATCTCAACACTTCGCCCAAAAAATACTTTATGGAATTACGCCTGGAACGCGCGCAAAAGCTTTTGCTTCAGACCGAAGCATCCGTCACTGAGGTCGCCTTGGCTTGTGGCTTTGAAAATCCCGGCCATTTCTCGCGGGTTTATCGATCCAGTTTTGGTGTCACACCGCATTCGCAAAAAAGCAAAATCGATTGACGGAAGGCGGCGGGGGGAGCTGCTCTGCCCTAGGGCGAGCCCGGCCCGGCAGGCGCTCACCCCCTAGTCCCGCTTGTACCCCCTCGTTAAATTCAAACTCGTAAACTGATCAGCAGGATTGACTGTTTGTATTTGGTAAAAAGGGCACAAATTCTGCAAGATCGTGTCAGATGTAAGGGGGTTTAGGGCGATATAAAGGCCCAGATTTCTGCAAAAAATGCGGCTCAAATCCCACACAATTAATAGCTCAAATAGCCAAGTTTGTCCTTGAGTTTGCGTTACATATGAAAAATGGCTTTTAAGTTTAGCCAAAATACCGGGTATACTTACAAACTATGGCAGAGATTCACATCGGGATGCATTTTCGAACCCCCATGTTCCCTTCAGCAACCAAAGCCGGAGGCCATGCATGAATTTCGAAACTTACCAGCCGGTCGTGACACCTGTCCCGCCAGTCATACCCGTAGACGTGCGCGAGGATCAGATTATTCAGGCCTCGCAGGCGGCCAGTTCAGCATTTGAAAAGATATCCGCCACGGCAATATTTGAGGTGGATACAGTCACTGATACTCAGAAGCGCATACTTGCGATCTTTCGCTGGTATTTTCTGGCGGCCTATTGCACGCGGATGTTGTCTGGGGCAACGCATCGGCTGGATCATTTGACGATGCAAGTAGGCATGGATGTATACAGTGCGGTTGGTATGATTTTGTCCCGCGATGAGATCGAGTATTCGAGAAACTTGGTTGAAAAAATGCCGGATTCTGCGGCTGATGCACGGATGAAGGCGATCGGTGCGCGGGGGCACAAGGCAGGTTGGATCGCGGCCAATCAATATAAACAGGGCAGAGGCATGCCCTTAGAGATCAAGGTCGCTCTGTCGGGTGCTTTGGCAGCTGTGGATCGTTTGAATTGAACAGCGGTCCCAATTTGACATGAATTTACAAGTGTAGGTGGATTTGCTTCGCAGCAGGCAGGCGCGCGCCTTTCGTTGAAGCTCAGGTCGAAGGGGGGAAATGCTGCCCATTCACAGTAGGGGATTGAAAACCGTACCAAATCACTACATTCACCCCTGATAGATCCAACAGGTTAATGCTACATGCCCCTTTCAAGAAGATTGCTAGCCTATGGCTCGGTTCCCGTGGTTGCGATTGTATGCTTTGCCGTTTGGTATACCAGTATCGGTTCCAAACCAGGTCCTGAGTTTGTCCGGCTGGATGGTGGAGAATTCCTGATGGGTTCGCAAAACTTTCAAGCGGAAGAGACTCCGGTCCATCCAGTGAATGTCAGGTCCTTTGACATTACGCGGACAGAAATTACCAACGACCAATTTGCGAAATTTGTCGAAGAAACCGGGTATCAGACAACGGCAGAGCGTGGCTTGTCGGCGGAGGATTTCCCGGGTCTGCCTTCAGATTTGCTTGAGCCTGGGTCGATGGTCTTCGCCCAGCCTAAGGAAGCGGTGTCGCTGAATAATCCCAACGCATGGTGGCGCTATGTCAAAGGTGCAAGCTGGCAACACCCGGCAGGACCGGGCAGTTCGATTGCGGAACTGGGCGACCATCCGGTGGTGCATGTGTCACCCGAGGATGCCGCAGAATTTGCAGAGTGGATCGGAGGTCGTCTGCCGACCGAGGCCGAATGGGAATTTGCAGCTCGCGGCGGGATCGAAGGCGCCGACTACACCTGGGGTGACAGCTATGATCCCAGCAATGGGTGGAAGGCAAACACCTGGCAAGGACAGTTCCCAAGCGAAAACCTGGCTGACGATGGCCATGTCGGAACCGCACCCGTAGCTTCATATGTGGCCAATGGCTACGGCCTGTATGACATGGCGGGCAATGTCTGGGAGCACGTGGCCGACTGGTGGGTGCCGGGGCACATTCCTGGCGACCAAATTGATCCTACCGGCCCGGAAAAGGCTTTTGCCGCCCAGTTCGGTAGCGCATCGATGGGTGCAATGCGGTTGGTCAAAGGGGGCTCATGGCTTTGCGCGCCGAATTTCTGTCTGCGTTACCGACCTGCAGCGCGGCAGCCGGTTGAGATGTCGTTGGGCAGCAATCATGTCGGATTTCGCGTTGTCCGCGATGTAGACTAACCGCCGGGTATTCCGGTCATGCGGCGGGCTTATTCCGCCCCGTACCGGTGGCACAATCGATTCCAGAACATATCAAGCGCGGCAAATTTGACGCCCTTGCGACGGGCAGCGCATATGTTCCAGGTCAGAGGTTGCGTGGTTCGTATCTCTTTCAACATCCCCAATTTCAGGTGCTGATCAAAATCTTCCTTCATTCCTCCGGCAATCAGGTCTGCTCTGCAGGCCATATCGGTCACTAAAGAGAAATCGTCACTTTCGACCTGGGGCAATTGGTCAACAATATGCCAGGCTTTCTCGTCATTCCCCAAAGTGGCGGCAATGGCAGAGCGCCAGTGGCGATGCATATGCGCGGTTATAAACGGATGCCGAAACACCTCCGCGATTGAGACCGGAGTTGCCTGATGGATGGGATGGTCGGGGCGAGCGCAGAAGAAAACGGGTTCCTTTCGAACGACCTGAATGTCCAGATCGCTTAGGTTGGGCGTGTGCGTAAGATCGCAAACCGCCACGTCCAGACGCCCTATCCGCAATGCTTCGAGGGGTTCCATGGTGGCCCGCACATCAACGCGGACGCGAAGATCTGGCCAGTTATCAAGCAGCTCTGCCAGAAGCGGCGTGATGATCGTCCGGGTCGTCAGGGGGCCGCAGCCGATATTCAGCACCTCCGGGCCGACCGAACGCAGCCGTTTGACTCCTGCTTCAAACTGGCTGGTCGCATTGTGCAACGCGTCCAGAAGTTGCAGAAAGCGTTTTCCCGCCGGTCTGATGGTTGCGCCGCGGCCTGTCCGTTCGAATAGCGCCTGACCGGCATAAGTTTCTGCCTGGCCGATATAGCGTGAGAAACTTGCCGGAGAGGTTCCGATTGCATCCGCTGCCACGCGAAAGTTGCCGTGTCTGGCCAATGAGCGCACCGCATCTATGGCTTTGGAATCAATCATTTGCACCCTCGTTCCAATATTCAGAACGCTCATACCAATTGATGGTATGACCGTCTCTTTCTGTAGTCGGAATTGTCGTTTCCTGCGACATTATTGTCGACCGTGGCACGACGCCCCGGACTTCCCACATAACGGAGGATTCAATGGTTCCTTTAAGGAATATATTAGCTGTGCTTGGCGCTTCGGCGTTATCAACGACTGCAGCACTTGCCGATTCTGAGGATACACGCCCAAACGTTCTTATTCTAATCGCAGATGACATGGGGTTTTCCGATGTTGGCGCATTTGGCAGTGAAATCGAAACGCCCTCGATCGACCAACTGGCAGATGACGGTATGCTGTTCACCAATTTCCACGTCGGAGCGTCTTGCTCGCCCACTCGGACTATGCTGATCAGCGGTGTCGACAACCATCTCGCAGGCCTCGGCAATATGTTAGAGATTCAGGCCGATAACCAATTCGGCAAGCCTGGCTATGAAGGTCATTTGAACGACAAAGTTGTTGCGTTGCCGCGTCTGTTGCGCGACGCAGGATACCACACCTATATGACCGGCAAATGGCACCTAGGTCATGAGCCTGGCACGATCGCTTATGACCGCGGATTTGAGAAATCCTTTATGCTGGGCGAAAGCGGTGCGGATAACTGGGTCGAGCAGCCCTATGCCCCGTTCTATACGCGGGTGCACTATTACGAGGACGACAAGCTTGTCAGCCTGCCAACGGACGACTACTTCTCATCCGATTTTTATACCCAAACGATGATCGATTACATCGACAGCAACCTGGATGACGGTAAACCATTTTTGGCCTGGGTCGGGTATCAGGCCGTCCATTACCCTCATCAGGCGCCAAAAGAATTCATCGACAAATATGACGGCGTTTATGACGAAGGGTTCGAGGCCCTGCGGGTTTCGCGTCTGGAAAAGCAGAAGGAACTTGGGCTGATCTCTCCGGATGTGGAATTGGACCCGGAGTTTGCGAAAACCTCTTATGAACCGTGGCAGATGCCGGATTGGGAAAAGCTTAACGACGAAGAAAAAGCATTCAACGCGCGACGGATGCAGACCTATGCCGGAATGCTGGACAATATGGATGTCAATATCGGCAGGATCCTGAGCTATCTGGATGAAAAAGGTATTGCGGACAACACCATCGTCATTTTCCTTGCGGATAACGGCCCGGATCCGAACCAGTTGCCGCTGTCTGAAGCCTATCGTGATTGGTACAAAGCCCATTACGACAAGGTCTATATCGAGGATTTTGACGGCGAATATTCGGATATGGGGCAGCAGGGTGTCTATGCTGATTACGGCCCTGGCTGGGCGGCAGCCGCAGCGGTTCCGGGCAGCTACTTTAAGACATTCTCGACCGAGGGTGGTTTGCGTGTCCCTTTGATCGTGAAATTCCCGGGTGTTGTCGAGCCTGGATCGCAAGTCGATAAATTTGCCTTTGTTCGCGATATCGTTCCGACACTTCTTGAAGTTGCCGGCGTAGACGTTCCCGGACCGGTCTATGACGGTCGCGAAATTTATACGCCAGACGGTATCAGTATGATGCCGGTCCTGAAGGGTGAGACGGAAACCGTGCGCGACGATAACAACCCGGTCGGATATGAGCTTGCAGGGTCCTCAGCAGTATTCCAGGGCAAATATAAACTGATGCAGAATCTGGCCCCTAAAGGCACAGGCGAATGGGAACTGTTTGATATCGAAGCTGATCCGTCGGAATTACACAATCTGGCGGACCAGATGCCCGAGCGTGTCGCAGCGATGCAGGCCTATTTTGAGGACTATGCAAAAAGGGTAAATCTTGTGCCTGTTCCAGAAGGCTATAACCCTCTGGAGCAGACGGTCGTCAACGCCAAGCGCAGTGGCGCGCATTAACTGAAATGTCATCGCGCCGTTTCGGGACGGAAACGGCGCGATGCGTATATTTGAAAAAGGCACAGTGCTGGTTGGTCCGCCGATAGATATGTGGCGCTACTGCGGGTGCAGCCACTGTTTGCCGCAAGCACACGCCCATGGAACAGGCCGGTGCATTGTTAGGAGGAGATGCGGGTTATTGCCCTGTGATTTCCGTGCAAGTTCCTTTGCCCCAACCGGTTCTACTACCAGAGGCAGAGAAATCGAACGTGCCTTTCTGGGGGTGGACGTTATAACTCAGCGTGTGATCCTCGCCGATATACAGGTAGGTCAAGGTATCGAGCCCCGGGAAAACATCGACCTCTTTGTCGATGTCACCGATCTTGATACGACCTTTGTTTTGATCTTCATATTTGATCAGTTTCGCAGCCATTTCGGGATGCTGTTCGTCTGGCGACTGACATTCAAACACCCGCTCTTCTGCAAGCGCCGTGAAGGGCATAAATATAAGAAGAATGGCCAACTTTTTCATTTGATCTCACCTAGAGCAGATTCGTTTCGAACGCCGCAGCTAGGTGTGATTTCTGTCATAAATTTGCTGAAATTCTGGCCAGACTGTGCCTTGGGCACAACCAAAGAAAATATAGGTGTTGGACCGTCTGCAAAATCAAGATTCTAGCGTCTCGGCAAGAAGCCTGTGGCAAAGATCGCATCCCAGAACAGAATGCAGGTCGGCTCCACTGAGCATTGCATTCACTACCAATCAAATCTCTCATAAGTATCTGTTTCAATACAAGTAATATTTGCATCTCCGAGGGTTGAGATCGGCTCGTCCAGAACATCCACCTCTGGGGCATTGTCGGTCGAATGGATAGCATCCCAAGGCAGGGTTCCAGGAGTACTCGAGTACAGCGCTTCGTAAGCCAGTTCTTCGTCCAAAGAATTCCCTGCGCTGACAGGGTCGTCACCGACGGTCAGGGCAAATGGGTTTTCCGAAGTGATGAGAGTGCCGGCGCTGTCTATGTCTGACACAACGATCTGACCATGAATTACGCCCTCGAAACCTACTGGCGGGGAAAGCTCCAGGTGGTTCAGGTTACAACCCGACAAATCCACCGGATCACCATTGGTGATCACCGAATGCTCACCACTGATTATCAGGGTATTTGCCGGTAACCCCTCCAGTGTAACATTCGCCTGATCAGACGCATGCGACACCTGGATGCCAACTTGGATCGCGTCGTCCTTAGGAACCGACAAACCGGGATCGGCCTGCATCACCTCACGGCCATCGGTATCCGGACCGTCCCATTCCAGCTTCAGCCCCGCATGGCCTTGGTTCTCGACATATCGGACTTCGATGCCATAAGTCCCAGGCTCAAGGTTGACCTCTTCTGAATACGTGCGAAACCCATGTGGCTTATCGTACTCGATGATCTTTGTTCCATCGATGAAAACAGCAATCCCATCATCTGCTCCGGCAAAGAAAGTATAGCTGCCCCCTTCCTCGACAGTGAAGGACCCTTCCAGCCTGGCACCGAATGTGTCGGAGGATCCGCCTTCCCAGAATGAGTCTTTTCCAAGTTCGTAGTCGATTTCGGAAACAACTTCCTGATGAGTCGGGGCTGAGTTCCAGTCGATTTGATCCATTCGGGTCAGTCTCTGGTCTACATCGTAGTAACTTGCATGAAAACCAGTTTGCATTTCGGCGCTTGGGGCAGGGGGCTGTGCTCCGCTCTCATATGGTGCCGAAGGTTGGTTTGGATCAGCAGGCGATTCAGGCTGAACCGGACCGAGACCATCTGGCTGAAACTCTGCCTTTTCCGAAATGGGGTCTTGGGCATCACTCCCATCAGAGAGTTTTGCATCTGGTTCAGGCTCGTCAGGCTCGCTCTCGGTGACTTGGGGCTGGTCCCCATCTGTGCCGGCGGAAATACGGGGATCGACCATGTCCGCGACATTGACGGTAAAGCTTTCGGTCAGAGTAAGACCGCCCTCGTCAATGACAGTTACATCCACCGTTACAGATGAGGCCTCTTCGTGATCAAGCGCCACATCAGGTTTTAGCCGCAACTGGTTGTCGACAACCTCGAACCGGTCATCAGAGACTTCAAACCGATGCGAGCCGCCAAGGTCAGGGTCGTCAAAAGAGATTTTTCCAACAACGGCACCTTCAACATTCTCGGCCACCGTTAGCTCGGCCGCAGTCAGAGTAATGTTGTCGACAAGCGCGCCATAGCTGTCATTTTGGTTTTCAGCTTCCCTCAACTCCAGGTTGTCCTGACCGGTTCCAACCACCTGAAGGTCGAATGTTTGCCATTCGGCGGATTGAGGATCAAGCTCCGCGACCAAATTGCCATTCCAGCAGACCTCAACCGTGTCCGTTCCACCTGCAAGGCGTTCGCGCAGGTCGATGCCAAGATCATAAAGCTGGCCTGCCTCGGTTTCGACGACCTGAGAGATGCTGTCTACGCCGCGCGCATGGTCCATTTCCATTAGTTGATCACCCTCAGAAGCCTGGGTTCCGCCGAGACGGTCCCAGATTTCGATCCCGTTTGCGTCGGTCCAGGCGCCGCTATCGTCGCCGTCAAATCCCCGCCAGCGACCTTCATCAAGGTCAAACTCTTCGAAACTACCGTTGTGGATCAGGTTTTCGGTGTCATTGCCAAGGCTAAGATCTGTGGGTCCTTCGTTGATGTCTTTGATGTTGATCACAAAAGACTCGGTCACGCTCAGCCCTTCAGAATCGGTGGCGGTGACCTGCAGGTCGATCTGAGCGGTCTCTTCGTGATCAAACTGCATCCCGGGTTTCACGCGAAGCTCTCCATTGAAGACCTCGAACCGGTCATCTGACACTTCGAATACGTGGTCATCTTCAGCGTCCGGGTCGATCGCCTCGATTCGGCCAATAATCGCACCGGCGACGTTTTCCGATATTGTGGTATCGTCCAGCGCGATACCTACTGGGCCTTCATTCACGTCGAGAACATCAACCGTGAATCTTTCCGTCAGGCTTAACCCGCCGGCATCGGTGACTGTGACATCCACCTCGACCTGCGCCGCCTCCTCATGATCCAGCGAGAGGCCGGGTTTTAGTTGTAGCTGACCGTCGACAACTTCGAACCGGGCATCCGAGACTTCGAATGTATGTGTGTCGCTGTCATCCGTGTCAGTGATTGTGATGTGGCCGACGACCGTGCCTGTCGAGTTCTCGGAAATGGTATTGCCTTCCAAGGTGATTTTTTCTGGTCCTTCATTCACGTCGAGAACATCAACCGTGAATCTTTCCGTCAGGCTCAACCCGCCGGCATCGGTGACTGTGACATCCACCTCGACCTGCGCCGCCTCTTCATGATCCAGCGAGAGGCCGGGTTTTAGCTGTAGCTGACCGTCGACAATTTCGAAGCGGGCATCCGAGACTTCGAATGTATGTGTTTCCCCGTCATTCGGGTCCACAACCGAAAGGGTTCCGACCACGCCGCCCACTGCATTTTCGGCTATAGTCGTGCCGTCCAACAAGATTTCTTCGGGGGCGTCGTTCACGTCCGGCTCCGAAAAATCTGGAGACTGTCCGGCAGTTTTCTGGAATGAAATCGGCTGACTTGGTTCCGCCGCTTGCAGAGCCAGTGGGTCAATTTCAATGGCCTGTTGTAGCTCGAAAGGAGTTTGGGCGGGCATGTTCCCTTCGAGAGGCGGGGTATGCACCGCGGGTGTGTCCGCTGTGTCCGCTGTGTCCTCAGACTGCAAAGGCTGCGCGGCACTTGAGGATCCAGTTGTGCTGAAATTGGATAGGCTCTGGTCGGTTGGTGCCTCGAAACTTTCAACCGCGGTTGGCGCGGTTACGTTCAGCGTTTCAATCGACTCTTCAAAGCGCGCGCGGTCTTCCAGCGCGCCGGATTGTTGCTCGCCGGTATGCAATGTACTGCGGCTGGGATCGTCAGAGGTGTTGACAGTATTGCGCGATAGATGAGCGGCGATTTCATGCGTTTCGTCGTGTTCGGCCTGCAGTGTTTTCGCCCGAAATTCCGGATTGTCTTTCATATTGCTCATCGCGTGACACCTCAGGAAATTTGTTGATTCACGTCACCTTTTACCATGCAGGTGTTCAGCGAAGGTCAATTAAACCTTTAAATTTTAAGAGAAAATATCCTCTCTCACGGCGCTCAGATTTACTGTTCTTCAATTTTACGTCCCCAAAGCTGAAGGCCAACCAACTGGGTGAAGAGAACGATGAAACCGCGTGGGTTATCCGGGCGAATGACGGCAGGACAAAGCGATATCCCTGTCTGGGCCGCATCCATTTCGCTGAATGTGCTTTCGTTGCTGATGCCAATTTCGATCCTGCTGATCTTTGATCGGATCATTCCATTTCAGTCGGTCGACACCCTGCGGGTCCTGACATTTGTGTTATTGGTCAGCGCAGTGTTGGAGCTGATTTTGCGTCAATGCCGTGCAATTTTGCTCTCGGCTGCAGCTGAGGATGCCGCTGTATCGAATTTCCAGCGGTTTATGACCACGGTGATCACAGCGAATACGCTGAGCTTTTCCAAGGTTCCGGCAAGCACTTACGCGGAACGTTTCGGGGCGATCGGCCAGTTAAGAGATCACCAGGCCGGGCAGGGGCAAACTCTTTTGATTGATCTGCCATTCACCCTGTTGTTTGCGGTGCTGATCGGGTTGATCGGGGGTTGGCTTGTTTTGGTCCCGCTTATAGCATTTTGTACGGTCACCATTTTCGCGGCCATCATGAGGCGTGCGCAATGGCATTTGTTCCGCCGTCGTAAATCAATCGACACGCGCCGCTATGCGTTTCTATCCGAGATTTTGACTAGCATGCAGACGGTCAAGGCCAACCGGATGGAGCGGCAAATGACCCGCCGTTTTGAGATGCTTGAAAGCCAGACAGTGGATATGAGCCGGAAGTTGATTCAGTTTTCCGGTCTGGCCCAAAACTTCGGAGCGATCTTTTCGCAAACGACCGTGGCGGCCATGGGTCTGCTTGGAGCCTATCTGGTAATCAGCAATCTGATTGGCATTGCTGAAATGGCTGCCTGCATGTTGCTGAACGGCCGGATTGTGCAGCCGTTAACCAAGCTGATGGCGCTTTGGGTCCAGTCCGAGAATGTCGCGATCTCGCGCAGCAGGCTCGGCGAAATGGGCAGTCTGCAGACGGTTTCCAGTGCGGTCTCTGATCAGCCAGCCTTGACCGGCAGGATCGAGATCAATGATGTCTCGATGAAGCGGTTGAATGGCTCTGGGCATAGTTTCGGCCCTATCAGATTTCGCGGCGCGCCTTCTGTTGGGGTTTTGATTGAAGCTGAGAAAAGCTGGATGGTAGACGAGCTTTTCGATGCCTTGTCCGGGCAACGAATGCCCGATCAAGGAGAAGTTTGGATCGACGAACGGCCCGCAGTCCAACGTGCGGCACAGCGTGGGCAGAACGCCATGGTCATGCTCGAGGCTCAGCCAGCGATCCTGTCCGGCACGCTGTTGCAAAACCTCAGTGCTTTTGGTGATGCCGCGATGGTCGAGCGAGCAAAAACAGTAGCTGCAGCATTAGGGCTGGAGAAACGCATTCATCGTCTTCCTCTGGGCTATAACACTCCGCTGAACACCGGGACAGCATTTGAAAAAGACCCGGTGAACAGGCAGATGATCGCCCTGACACGGGCTCTGGCCTTGCAGCCGCGCATCCTGCTTATGAATGAGCCAACGGCAGTTTTGGACACTGCCGAAAGGCAAGCGCTGGCTGACTATCTAATGTCTGTTTCGCCGCGACTGACCCTGATTATTGCCAGCCCCGATCCCCGAATGAAGAATCTCACACAAGAGACAGTTCGCCTCAGGTCCTCTGCCGAGGGTGTGTATGCGGAATGGGAACTCGACACGACTTTAGAGCAAACAGCGGCAAAGCTTATCAGAAAGGGGGCGGCATGATCGCTTTGAACGCGGAAATTGCAGCGCAGTTGTTACAGCAGCTTCTGGTTCAGGGCGGATGGCGAAACCGTCCAGATGCGATCATCGAAGCTACGCCACACATGTCCGAATGGTTTCGGGTAGAGGATATTCTTCAGACGCTCCGCAACCTTGGTCTTCCCCATACGCAGTTGAGGTGCCGCGAAAACGAGATATCTGATTGGCAATGCCCGGCCATGGTCTTTCCAGATCAGGGAGGCTGCTATCTTGCGATAGGACGAACAGGGCGCGGCATCCAGGTCAGCGACGATCACAATCCCGATCTGCGTTTATTACAGCCAACACATCGTTTTTGCAGGGTTATCAGGATCGACCGGTTTGATCATCAACACGAAGACGACCGCCCAATAACTGTAGGAGCAGCATTTGGTGGCTTGCGGGCGATGATGCCATGGCTGATTATTTCGTCGTTTCTAACTAACCTGCTGGGGCTGACCGCGCCCCTGTTGGTTATGGCCATTTACGATCGCGTGATTCCGTCAGGATCAGTCGATCTTCTAATTTCATTGGCTTTCGGTGTGGCCATAATCGGCCTCTCCGACCTGTGTTTTCGTCACGCTCGTACCCGAGCGCTTGCTTACATTGGCTGGAATGGCGAACGACAGATGATGGAGGCATTGTTTCGCAAGTTGATGTCCCTTCCACTGAGCCAGCTTCAGAAGTCTGACATAAATCAGCAACTGTCCCGGTTCAGACAATTCGAATCCCTGCGCGACATGTTTACCGGTCCGGTAATGGGAGCTTTTCTTGACCTGCCCTTTGTTCTGATTTTCTTTGCGGTTTTGTGTTATCTGGCGCCATCTGTCGGTCTGTTGACATTGGGTTCGATCCTGTTCCTTGTCGGCCTTGGTATCTTTACCTCTGCCTTTCAACAACGATTGGACAAGTCGGCGGCCGAGGCTAATGCGGCCAGTCAAGCCGCCATTCATGACGCGGTGCTGCATCAACAGGTGATGGTCAATCTGGGAATGCAGAAACAATGGCTGGCACGCAGTCTGCCCCTTGCTGAAGCCGGCGAACGCGCGACAGCACGTGCGCGTTTGTTTCAGTCACTTACCCAGTCGCTTGTACAGTCAATCTGTGGGTTGGCGACGGTCGGGGCAGTCGTTTTAAGCGCATATGGGGCCCTGAATGGCTCATTGAGCTTTGGCGCAATGATCGCCTCCATCGCGTTGGTGTCCAAAATGCTGGCTCCGATTCAATCTCTGTACACCAGCTTCCCGCAAATTCTGTCGTTCCGGTCCAGCAGCACACAAGCCGATCGAGTTCTTGGACTGCCCGAAGAGTTGGAAATGGGGCTCAAGCAATCGCATCAGAAGACGCTTAGCGGTTGGGTCTGTTTTTCGGGGGTGACGTACCGTCCAGATCCGTTGAATCCTCCGATCCTTTCGCAGGTCAGTTTCCAGTGCAATCCGGGTGAGGTCGTGCTGGTCATGGGGAGTGATACGGCAAGTCGCACTGCCATTCTCGACCTGATAGACGGGCTGTATAGCCCCCTGAGCGGCACCATCGAGCATGATGGGATAGATATTCGCCAGATCGCTCGCGACGAATTACGGAAATCCGTCACATACGCAACCTATGAGAAATCCTTGTTCTATGGCACGGTCGCGCAGAATTTCCGCCTGGCGGTGCCCAGCCTTTCTCCGGACCAGGTTGCCGAGGCTCTGGACGGGATGGACCTGCTGCATGATCTCGAACTTTTACCAGAAGGCCAGGAAACGCGACTGACCGACACTGTGCTGTCGCAGTTGCCTGAAGAGGCGGTCAAAGCGCTGACTCTGGCTCGCTGTATGGCGCGGCCTTCTTCGCTCTTTCTGTTTTCCGAACCGACCAATGGTCTTTCGGATCGTCGGCGTCACCTGTTTAAGCACTGGGTTGGTGACAAGCGGGGGAAATGCACTGTAGTCATCGCAACCGCCGACCGCTCATTCATGCAGATCGCCGACCGTTTCATATTTCTCAATGGCGACAAGGTTGCTGTGAATGCCACCGGAGAGGCTGGCCGGAAGAAGCTGCAAGCCGTGTTGAAAGCGCTCGGAGGATAGCCATGGCCATATTCTTGAATAAACCAATCCCGCAAGAGGCGTCGGAAGTGAACAGCCGAAATCGCAGCAGGCAGAAACCGCGCCTGGCAGCCTTTTTGGCATTGACCTCTTTGGGGATGATCGCCGGCCTGATTGCTCTGTCAACGCAAACGGCGATCCCGCAAATCACGCGCGCACCGGGTACAATCATCCCTTTCGGAGACTATTTACAGATCGAGACACTGCAGGGCGGTGTCGTTCAGTCTGTGCATGTCCATGACGGTCAGATTGTCGAAGAGGGCGATGTCCTGATTCAGCTTCAACACCCAGACCTGTTGCACGAGCGCGATGTCCTTGCGGGGCAGATGTCAGCGGTCGGGCAGGAATTGGCGAACGCGCGCGCCGTGCTGACAAAACTGGGCAGTTCAGAACCGTTGTCTCAGTCGGAAATCGAGGTTCTTGCCCTGAGCGGTTTAACAAGCGCTTCGGCGGCGCTGGAGCTGTATGCCGAAAGTCAGCGTATCCAGCGCCTGTCCATCGCCCAGCAGGAGGGGACACTTTCTATCCTAGCCAAGGCGGCTACGGTCGCTCAGGAACGGGTGGACAAGAAAGAGATTGCCTTGCAGCGATACGCGCAGCTGCAGTCACAAGGCCTCAAATCCCTAAGCGATTTTCTGGAGGAAGAGGACGAGGTTGATGCATTGCGCGCTGCCGTCTCTGACGCGCGGGTCCGGGTTGCGGAACTCAGGAACGCCCTGACTTTGGCAAAGGCATCTCTGGCCCGGGAAACCCTTTCGTTACGCGAAGAAACGCTTATTCGGCTTTCCGAATTGGAACAGGAAGATGCGCGCCTGCGTGTATCGGTTGGCGTGGTAACCTCCAAGTTGGACGCCCTGCGCATTTCTGCTCCGGCTCGTGGCATCATCCAGGCGGTCACACACCCTAGCCCCGGTGAGGTCATCGCCCCCGGAGAGGCGATATTTGAACTATTGCCGACACGACAGGAACTGGTTGTCGAGGCGAGGATACCCAATTCCGAAGTTGGGCATGTAAGCACTGATCAGCCGGTCGCCGTCAGCATTGATACTTTTGATGTGCGTCGATTTGGGAAAGTCCCGGCGCGTCTGCAATCGGTCTATCCGTTGCCGTTGACAGATGAGCAGACCGGAGAGACCTATTTCCGCGCAGCCTTTGCCCTGTCCCAAGACAAAATCGGATCGGGATCGTTCCAACGTCCTTTGAGTGCAGGCATGACCGTGGTGGCCGAAATGACAACCGGAGAGCAGACTCTTTTGTCATACCTATTGAAGCCGGTTCAACAGACTATCGAGGGGGCATTCAAAGAGCGCTAGATTTTTGGCGCATCTCAGAGCCAGAGGAAATGAAGATGTAACTGCCAAAATCCAGCCTGAATTCGCTTTCCCAAGGGCCGACTTACAACAGCATCGGTTTCGTAAAACAGAGCATACAAACATCCAAAACACTGGGCATTCAGTGTCGATTTGCCCACAGCAAGGATATTAGAAACTAGCGGGAAATGGTGGGTGATGAGAGACTCGAACTCCCGGCATCTTCGATGTAAACGAAGCGCTCTATCCTAATCCGCACGTGCAACAAGGTGCTGTTTTTCCCCTGCCGCAATCAGCACTACCTTGGAGAGATATCTAGTGTTGTCAGTGGCTTGAAGGTTGGAAAATCTTCTGGACGTATCAAGATCATATGACATCTTTCTTAGATCAGGTCTGTCGCTGATCGAACTGAAACAAAGAGTTGGTGCAGCGGTGGCGCAGCGCTGCATGCACAGCCGTAGGGGCTATGGTGGCAATTGTCCCTCTGTGATCCTTAGATAGGGGCTCCAAAAAGTGTGTTGCAAATCCTTGTCGGCCCCCACTTAGTGTGTAGTGGAAAAGCAATCTAACTATTCGCAACGTAACAATACACCGAGGCGGAACTTGGTCGGTGTCATTCCGGTTTGACCTCGGAAAAAGCGAGTGAAATGGGACTTGTCGGAATAGCCGAGCATCAGACCAATCTCTGCGATTGTCATCTGGTCTTCTTTGAGGTGCTCTTTGGCGACATCGACACGCAGCCGTTTGATTTCACGGGGTAGCGTTGTGCCTTGTCGCTGAAGCGCTTTCAGAAACCGTTCCGGTTGTATTCCCAGCATTCCAGCCACCATCTCTGGCCCCAAATCGGTTTCATCCAGTTTGTCGCGTAAGACAGAGCGCAAAGCTGCCACCACGGTTACTTCTTCCTCTTGTTGAGGTGAGACTATGGGCTTGGCAGAGCCCTCAGAGACATGGTGCAAAAACAACCAATCCACAGGAAAACTAATTTGCATTCCGGGATCACTCCCAAGGCCAACCTCGATCCCTTTGTAGTCGATAGGCAGACCATTGATGTATCTGCTTTCCCATCGCACGCGCGAAGAATCCCAAGAATCTCCGACGACGGTCTGCAATAGGCGTACATAGATTGCGGCACCAAAACCGGTCACCTGAATGGGCGGGACAGTTGGTTCCTGTTGCCTCTCGATACGGTAAGTCGCTTTGTCTGCTTCGATGACGAGACTGTGCCGCACAGAATTGGACTCCTGCGGTACGAGCCCAACAAAGCGAGTAAAAAACTCGAATAGCGTTTTTGTAGATTGCAAGGCTTGAGCGAAGGGCGGCCATCCTTGTAGGTCAAACGCCTCCCCTACATTCAGTCCTAGATATCGATCCCCTGATACTTCTGAGAAGGCATTCACCAAACCGTAGACCAGCTCTGAGTGAACGAACACGGTTGGGTCAGACATCAGTTCGGCTTTCAATCCGACCTGGTCCAATGCTGGTTGCGGATTGATCTTGCGTTCGGTGAGATATTGCAAAAACGGAGCGGCTAAGGAGAGGCGAATAAAGCCCTCGCTATGCTCTTGAGAGGTGGAGTTGAAAGGCAACCTCGTCACCCTTGTGATGATTGGTCGATTTATTCAGTGGCCATTTTTACGATCACATTCGAACATGCCAATTCAAAAGTGGCAACCGAGGCAAAATTTTCCGGACTACAGTTGGCAAAACATGAATATGAAGGGAGTACTTATGTCCGGTCTACGAATGTCGCTTTGCTCGACGGTAATTGTCGCTGCAGGTCTTTCTTTTTCAGCATCCGCGCAGGCTCAGGATCAAGAAGAACCCCAAACGTTGTTTACCAACGTGGACATCTTCGATGGCGTGAATGAACAGCGTATCGAGAATGCCAGCGTATTGGTCGAGGGCAACCTGATTAAGTCCGTATCAACCGATGCGATCGATGCCCCCAATGCTACGGTCATCGACGGAGAGGGGCGGACACTGACACCCGGGTTTATTGAACTGCACGCACATCTCATGCTGATGGGGCCGACCTTGCCTGCGATGGAGGCCAACACGACCTGGGAGGACTTTGCCATACACGGTGCGCGGATGGCTGAGATGTATTTGATGCAGGGTTTCACCACTGTCCGGGATGCTGGTGGCGCTAATGGCGGACTACGTAGGGCGATTGACTCGGGGCAAATCGAGGGCCCTCGTTACTATCCATCTGGGGCGTTTATCGGAACACGCGGTGGTCACGCTGACTTCGCGAATTTCACAGCACCACCTGGTTCGGAGACAAACATGGGTCGGCTGAACATGGCTCAGGAGGTCAGTGGTGTCGATGACGTCTATAAATTCGCACGTAACAACTTTCGTATGGGCGCGACGCAATTGAAATTCATGCAATCCGGTGGTGTCGTGTCGGCATTCGACCCTTGGCAATTGCTGGCCGGGTCGCCCGAAGAAATCAGAGCCGCCGTCCAGGTCGCGAATGAATATGGCAGCTATGTCATGGCGCATTCCTATCGTAAGGAAGCTATCCTGAGTGCGCTCGACGCAGGTGTTATGTCAATCGAACATGGTTTTTCTTTTGACTGCGAAATTGCCGAAGTCATGAACGAGAAGGGTGCGTACATTACAACAAACCTAACGGCATTTGACCCCGGCCTTCTCGACATTCCTGCTGTGGCGAATGTTCCGGCGAGCCTTGCCAAGGCAAAGTCTGCCTCGGCCACATTTGCAGGCTATATCGACAATATGAAAGAATGCCCGGTGAAGCGGGGTTTCCAGACAGACTGTGTTGGTTCGGTAGAGGCGTGCAATATCCAGATTGCCTACGAAAAACACTTAAACAATGATTTCTTCGGCCCCTATACGTCCATGGTCACGTTGACATCGATGGGTGGCGAGGTAGTCGCTCTATCAGGAGACTTTATGAACCCTTATACCGCAGGAAAACTGGGTGTGATCGAGGAAGGCGCCTATGCAGACATCCTGCTGATCGATGGTAACCCCCTCGAAGACTTCTCGGTTGTTGGCACGGGTGATCAGTGGTTTGGTGCCGATCCGAGGCCGGAAAGCCCTGAAACGATCCGGCTGATCATGAAGGACGGTGTGATATACAAAAATACACTGAATTGACCCCAAAACTCGACCGGAGAGTATTCATGTTCCTTTGGTTTCGTTCCGTCTTGCTCGCGGGTTTGGTCTGTTACGGTCCTTCCGCCATGGCAACGCCAGGAGCAGTGCTGGACTGGGCAGACCTCCCGGACCCATCTGTGCAGGTCTTTGAGGATCCCTATCGGGACCTCAGCCCCGAACAGTTCGACGACGTCCTATTCGTTGTGCGGATGCGTGGCAGGCTGCAGCAAGACACTGGCAGCGCGGAAGAAAGATTGAAATGGCAGGAGCTTCTGACCGAGACCGAGGATGCCTTGGCGGGAGTTGGCGTTGATGTCGATTGGCTGCTCGATCAAAGAGAGCTTGTGAAAGAACGGCGAAGAAAGGCAGGAACAAACGGAAATCCGCAATTCGACGGTCAAACAATAACAATCGCGGGCTTTGCCATCCCGGGCCCGAGCGATCCAGACGGGCGATCTGTGGCGTATCTAGTGCCAGAACGAGGAATGTGTAGCCACATGCCCCCGCCCCAACCCAATCAAATGATTCGCGTGCGGTTGAATGGCGACTGGACGCCCAGCTATTTCCACGAACCCGTTCGGCTGACGGGCACGCTGACTATCGATCCCACTGTTCAGAATATGATGGTTGTGGACGGCCTCATACCTATGAGTGCGACATTCCAGTTGGAGACGGAACGTGTCGAAACTCTGGAAACCGAAGCAGACAGGCTGGAATGGAAGCAGCGTGCCGCTGATCGTATCCGAGCGGCGGGCAATCGCAAGACCGGCGGGGCAAAGGCGTCTGAATGATAAGACTTCTCGTTGTCGTACTGAGTATTGTCTCAGCCGGCGCGGCGTCGGCTCAAGGTCTGTCCGGGCCCTCTTCGGTCGAAGCTGATCTTGAGCCCGGAGATGGACTGACCGATCCACAATATCGTTCCGATTTTCCGCGCAATACCGCACCGGGTTGGTTTCAGTGGAAAGACCGACTGGCGGAGAATGGGTTTCGGTTCAACATTGATTACTTGGCATTGGGCCAAACCACGAACGCGGATCTGGGGGAGGGCGAAGCTGCCAGCGGAATTGCGCGGTTCTATGGCAGTTGGCAGGCGACTGAACAGGGGTCTTTGACATTCAAGATCGAAGACCGGCACAACTATACCGATGTTGCCCCACAGTTTCTTGGTCTGGATGGTGGAGCTCTTTCGATCACGGGAACAGCCTTCAACGATAATGGTTTGCTATTGACCAACCTGTTCTGGACCCAAAGGGCCGAGAACGGTTCGTGGACGCTGCAAGTCGGCCAGATTGATGTAACGGACTTTGTGGATATTTATGGGTTGGTAAGCCCATACAGTGGTTTCCAAAACCTGTCTTTCAATACCAACCCGACAATCAACGCACCCAACCAAGGCCTTGGCATTGCAGGCGGGATAAAGCTGAGCAAGAACCTCTACGCTGTCGCGAGCGTCTCAGACGCAAACGCCGACCCGTCTGATCCAAACTTTGATGTGTTTAGCGACGGCAATCTCTTCAAATCACTCGAACTTGGTTACACCTCTGACTTTGATCGCATTTACTTCGACAATATCCATCTGACCCTCTGGCATGCGGATGCGGCTGACGATGGTAGCCGTCCAGAAGATTACGGCGCCGCGTTCTCAGCAGCATGGTTTGTTGACAATAAGTGGATGCCGTTCTTCCGGGCAGGGGCCTCAAAAGGGGCAGCAGCACTCTATGATCGGTCCGTTTCTGCGGGTATTGGCTACTACGGTCGCAATACCGATTTGGCCGGGTTGGGTCTGAACTGGGCCGAGGCAAGAGGCATAGATGGCGATCAGTTCACACTCGAAGCATTCTACCGTTTTTCAATCGCACCCGGACTGCAGATCACGCCATCACTGCAGTTCATTTCTGACCCGCTGCTGAATCCCGCTCAGGATAGCATTACGCTGTTCGGCCTAAGAACCCGGATCGTTTTCTGAGGTGGATCGAAAGTAGCAGCTAAGATCAAAACAGTTAGGGACGTTCTGTCATGAAGACCCTGTTGGCCGCATGCGCCATAGCGAGCACTTTTGGTGGCGCGCTACACGCCAGCGAGGAAAGCAAGACTTGGGATGCGTCAGAAGAGGCGAAGCATATCGTGCAAGACATAATCGTCCTCGGCATGTTGGCTAGCCACTATGGCACTGGTTGAACCGACCACTACCAGCTTCATACCTACTTCGCGCGGGCTCGGGACTTTCGCAGCACTTCACCAAGTGTCATCTCGGATACGCCCACACTGAGGGTTGGGGTTAGCAATCTCCTGTCGGTGCTCATCTCCGTTTCACTAGCCCACTTCGTCGCATCAGCACGCTTATGAATAGACTTAGATCGGGATTGCCCGTCCTTCCGCACAGTCGCCCGCCACTTACCGTTAGGTCGTTTTACTATTGTCGCCATGGTCCATATCTCCTGTGTTGGAGACATCTTTTCCGTTTAAGTGCAGCGGAGGCGCAGCGGACACAGTTTCATGCGCAGCACGGCAAAAGGTGCTAGTCGCGTAAGACCTTGATACATTGTGGGGAAAGAATGGTGGGTGATGAGAGACTCGAACTCCCGACATCTTCGGTGTAAACGAAGCGCTCTACCAACTGAGCTAATCACCCGTGAGGCTGCATTTAGCCAAGCCGGCGCGCGGGCGCAAGAGGGTCCGGCACAATTTCTTTCACTGAATTTAGACAAGGCGGGAATCTGGGGTGATATCACAGCCAACCGGGCTCCGATTTATCAGACTTTCTGAGGGATCACGAAATCTGAACCAGTCGTTTCGGACCAGGCACCTTCAAAATATCTTGGGTGTTGTTGCGGCTATGGATTGCCCGTTTCAAAGGTTCTTATTCACGATGCGTCCTATCGATGCTTGCGCGCCCCCCGCCGCCTCAGATATCCCCTGATGGAACCTTAACCTACGAGACGGGAACAATATGACCCTGTCATCCGCAAGCCGTTTTCTGGTTGCTGCTATTGTTTTGGGTAGTTTGATATCGACTCCGCAGCGTGCAGAGGCCGACGATGTTTTGGTTTTTGCTGCTGCCAGTCTGAAAAATGCTCTGGATTCACTTGTGCCGAGTTTTGAACGGCAAAGTGGTCAGGAGGTTGTCATATCGTATGCGGCGTCTTCTATACTGGCACGTCAAATTCAACAGGGCGCCCCGGCGGATGTGTATATTTCAGCCAACAGTGACTGGATGGATGTCCTTCAGGAGAATGGGCTGATAGATGCTGGATCGCGGGTTAACCTTTTGGGAAATGGGCTTGTCCTGATCGGTGGGCCGACGGCCGTTGAAATTGAGGGGCTTTCCCCGCAGACGGACATCTCAGCCGCTTTGTCAGGTGGGCATCTTGCGATGGCCCTGGTCGATGCCGTGCCTGCAGGAATTTACGGCAAAGCGGCGCTGCAAAACCTAGGTCTTTGGGATAGTGTTCAGCAGCAGGTGGCGCAGACCGACAATGTACGCGCGGCTCTGGCTTTGGTTGCCGCGGGGGCTGCCCCCTTGGGTGTTGTCTACCGATCGGATGCCCAGGCCGAGGATCGGGTGCGGGTTGTGGCCTCTTTCCCTGCAAATCTTCACCCGGAAATTGTCTACCCGGCCGCTGTAACAACGCAAGCCTCAGCCGAGGCATATGCATTTCTAAGCTACTTACAGACGGGCGCAGCGATGACAGTCTTTGCAGAGCAGGGATTTGCCCTGCCGGGCGACTAGCCGATGGGTTGGCTGGGACCGGAAGAACTTGAGGCGCTGAAATTGTCGCTGCGTGTCTCTTTCTGGGCAACGCTGGTTACTTTGCCCTTTGGTGTATTCGTTGCCTATGCACTGGCACGCTGGCGCTTTCCCGGGCGACAAGTGTTGAATGGGTTGGTGCATTTGCCATTGATCCTGCCGCCCGTTGTTACGGGATATCTGCTGCTATTGACCTTTGGTATTCAGGGCCCGATTGGTGGACCTCTGGCGGGGCTTGGAATTGTCTTTGCGTTTCGCTGGACCGGCGCGGCGCTGGCCGCCGGGATCATGGCGTTTCCGCTGATGGTCCGTGCTATTCGCCTTTCGATCGAAGCCGTCGACCCTAAGCTCGAACAGGCCGGAGCCACGCTGGGTGCCTCGCGTCTTTGGGTTTTTGTCACCGTAACTTTGCCGATGATTCTGCCGGGGGTGATCGCCGGGACCATCCTTGCCTTTGCAAAAGCCATGGGTGAGTTCGGCGCGACGATCACCTTTGTTTCGAACATACCTGGACAGACACAGACGTTGCCATCGGCCGTTTATGCGTTTCTGCAGGTTCCGGGTGGTGAGGCGGCGGCGATGCGGCTAGTGGTGATATCGGTCATCATCGCGATGGGGGCGCTGCTTTTGTCAGAGTTTGTCGGTCGTCGCGCCGCGGCAAGGGTGTCGGGGACATGAGCCTTTCCGTCAATCTGCAACATGATCTGCCAGGTATTCAGTTGGATGCCAAATTTGATGCGCCTGCCGGGGTGACGGTTCTGTATGGAAGGTCCGGCGCCGGTAAGACGACAATCGTTAACGCTGTTGCGGGATTGCTGGAGCCCAAAGCTGGTCGCGTATCCGTGGACGGATGGACGTTGTTCGATACGGAAAAGCGCCTTTGGCTGCCTCCGCATAAACGCCGCTTGGGGTATATTTTTCAGGAAGGACGGCTGTTCCCGCATCTGACAGTGCGCCAGAACCTGTCCTATGGGCGCTGGTTTGCGCCCAAAAGCGTGCCGCGCGAAGACCCCGATAAGGTAATTGAGATGTTGGGGATCGGGCATCTTCTGGACCGTCGTCCACTGAGCTTGTCAGGTGGCGAGAAGCAGCGTGTCGCCATAGGCCGCGCCTTATTGGCCAGCCCGCGTCTGATCCTCGCGGATGAGCCTCTGGCCGCATTGGATGATGCACGGAAGGCCGAGATACTGCCCTATTTCGAACGGCTTCGGGATGAGATTTCGGTGCCGATCCTTTATGTGACCCACTCGGCAGCCGAAGTTGCGCGGCTGGCAACTTCTGTCGTTGCCCTGCAGGACGGCAAGGTGGTTCGGCAAGGCCCGGCTTCCGAAGTGATGGCTGATCCTTCTGTGGCCCCGCTCGGTGTCAGAGCCGTTGGTGCGGTGCTTCAGGTGCAGGTATCAGCTCACCATGCAGACGGGTTGACCGAGTTGGCAGCCGAAGAGGCGCGCCTATTTCTGCCGCGTATTCCCCATAAGGTCGGCGAAAGCCTGCGTATTCGCATCCCCGCACAAGAGGTGATCCTTGCCAGTAAGCGGCCCGAGGGCCTGTCAGCGCTGAATGTACTGGAGGGCAGGGTTGATACGATCCGAGCCGGGGAAGGCCCCGGTGCGATCGTCTCTGTCATTACACCTGCAGGGACTATTCTGGCTCGGATCACCCGACGTTCGGTAGAAGCCCTTGGGCTTGCTGCGGGCAAACCTTGCTTTGCGGTGATAAAAACCGTGGCGCTTGCGCCGCAGGATGTCGGTGGGCGGCTGCACTTTGAGAATTGAAACGGCGCTTTACGGAAAGCGCATCTGTTCTATGATTTCCCAAGGAAACCATTTTGTCCGGGGTCGAGCACCATGAAATACTTTGTATCAACATGTATTCTAACGCTGATGATGGTGCCTGCCATGGCCCAGGCTGTTGGGTTCGGGGTCGGTATAAACCCCGCATTCCAAACGACAGTGACACCACGTGACAATGGCGTTTACGAGGTCTCAACCAGCGGCAGTTCTGCGCCAGTGGCCTATTGGTGCGGGATCGGGGATTTTGCGATACGCACGCTTAGAACCAAATCGAACCAGCGTATTTACATAACCCGGGCCTATGACAAACAGACACGGACGGTGCAATTCTCGCTGACTGCGCCCGAAGGGGTTGATACGACGCCGGGCTATTCGGTTACTGTCAAACGCGTTGGCGAGAACATGTCAGCGGCATCGGCGCAGCGCTATTGCTCTGACAATTTCATGGATTTCGGGTTCTGAAACCTCGGAAGTAAAAAGCACCGCAGAGGCAGGTCAGGCGTTAGACCCATTTGGCCAAGGGCGGCAGGCTCATAAGCACTGCGTCCGGGTCGTGCCCGGTCTCTAGCCCGAATTTGGTTCCGCGGTCGTAGACAAGGTTGTATTCGGCATAGAGCCCGCGATGAATCAGTTGGGTATCCTTATCGGCGGCGTCAAAGCTCTGTTGCCTGCGCTTTTCAACCAAAGGCAGAAAGGCTGGCAAGAAGGCCCGCCCGATATCCTGTGTCAGGGCAAAGTCCGATGACCAGTCCCCGGTGCAATAGTCATCCAGAAAGATACCGCCGACACCGCGGGCGCGCTTGCGGTGCGGGATAAAGAAATACTCGTCGGCCCACTCTTTCAAACGCGGATAATGGCCCGGTCCGTGGGGATCCAGATGGGCCTTCTGGGTTGCGTGGAAATGGGCAGTGTCTTCGTCATATTCGATACAGGGATTCAGGTCTGATCCGCCGCCGAACCACCAGGCGTGAGGTGTCCAGAACATGCGCGTATTCATGTGAACAGCAGGAGCGTGCGGGTTCTGCATATGGGCAACCAAGCTGATACCCGAGGCCCAGAACCGCGGGTCCTCGGTCATTCCGGGAATGCCTTTTCGGGCAGCCATTGCCTGTTGCGCCCGTTCCCCGAGCTGGCCGAATACTGTCGAGACATTGACGCCGACTTTCTCGAACACGCGGCCGCCGCGCATCACGGACATCAAACCGCCACCGGCGTCCGCCCCGTCATCGGAATGCCGTTTGGTCTCTTTGACTTCGAAACGACCGGGTTGAGCATCGGAAAAAGGTCCGGTGTCGTGGGAATCCTCAAGCTGCTCAAAAGCGTTTACGATTTCATTGCGCAAGTCACGAAACCAGGCTGCGGCGGTGGCTTTTTCAGTATCGAACATCTGTTTAATGGGCCGGGGCTGCGACGGGGTCCAGCAAAGTGCGTCCACCGTCAATGGTTAGGATTTGTCCAGTGATGAAACCTGCGGCGTCCGAGGCAAGGTACTGTGCGGTTTCGGCCAGTTCGTTTGGCGCGGCAATCCGGGAAAGGGGGGTGTGCTTTTCGATATCATCCCGAAATGTGCGATTTTCCTTGAGCGTGGATTGCAGCGAAGCGCTCATCACCGATCCCAGCGCGATCGAGTTCACGCGGATGCGGTTTGGGGCAAGGGCAACGGCCAGGGATCGGGTCAACTGATCAAGCGCTGCTGTAGACACCGAATAGGCCATCAGATCGGGATGGGTGCGACGGGCAGCAATCGAAGATAAATTGATGATGGATCCCGCAGGGTTTTCGTTTTCATCATCACCGGATTGCTTGATCATCCGTTTGGCAACAAGTTGGCTCAGTCGCAAGGCCGGCATCAGGTTCTGGTTCAATAAGGTGCGGACCGAGTCGTCTTCCATGTCCAATGGATCAGACGGAATAACCTGGCGCGAGCCATTTATCAGGATGTCGACCTGTTCGAAAGCGTCAATCGTGGCCGAAAGCAGGTTCGCAATCGTCAGCTTTTCCCGCAGATCCCCGGCGAAGAAACGGATGTTACTGTCATCTGCCTGCTCGCCCAGTTCATTGGCCAGTCGTTTTTCATCCATGTCGGCGAACATGACATTGGCCCCGGCATCCGCGAAGTGACGTCCGATGGCCAATCCGACACCATTTGCACCACCTGTGACGATCGCGGTCTTGCCAGCTATGGAAAAGGACATGCGTATTCTCCTGATATGCGGTGCAGGTTAGCGGGGTTCACCGCCGAGGGCGAGAGGCGTGGAAGACCTTGAAACGATTGTCCCCGGTTACTTCCTTCACCTGCGCAAAGGCCTCGTTCAGCGTGATTTCATAGGGCAGGTGCCGATTGGCGACCATCCAAAGGGAACCGCCCCGTGTCAGACTGCGCGCAGCAGATTTGATGAATCCCTGACCCAACGTGGGATCAGCACTGCGCGATGTGTGAAACGGCGGGTTCATAATGACCGTATCCAGCGGCTCAGGCGCGCGCCAGGTGACCGCGTCGGCCCAGTGGAACTGTGCACGGTCGTCTTTTACATTTGCACGAGCACATTGCAGGGCGATGTGATCGGCCTCGACCAGATGCAATTCCTGCAGCCCCTTTGCACCCATTAGCCCTGCGGACAGGTATCCCCAGCCAGCCCCCAGATCGGCGATCCGACCGCCCAGTTTTTCAGGCAGGGCGGCAAGCAGCATTAATGAGGCCGGGTCGACCCCGTCTGCAGAAAATACTCCGGGCGCTGTCTGAAATCCGTCGGCGGATTGGGTGGCGGGTGCGGCCCAGTCCTCGAACGCGTTTACGTCGGACTGGAACCAAAAGATCTTGCCATGTGCTTTTGCGATGGGCCCCTGCACGGTTACGCGTTTGCGAATATCCTTCAACAGGCTGTCGACGCCATTTGTCTTAGCGCCGTCGACCACAACCAATCCGGCCGAACGCTTGCAAGCCTGATACACGAGGCTGCGGGCCAAAGCCTTGGCACGCGGCAGGAAAACGATGGCGTCCTGGCACAGGTCATCGGCCTCGGGCGTGGCCCTGAATCCGTGATCCGCAAAATGGTCGTGAAACGGCTTGAATGGCTGGACTACCTGCGTATCTGAAGCCAGCCCAGCGAGGTCTTCCTCGGGCGTTGGCCCAATCACGGACAGGGGTTGCGCGATTTCAAGGCCGCTTTGCAAGGCAAGATCTAGGCGAGGGGACATTGGCAATTCCGAAAAGAGGTCAGGCGTCGCCTTACTCTTCGCGTTCCATAGTGCACTGCAGGGGGTGTTGATGGCGGCGAGCAAAATCCATGACTTGCCCGACCTTGGTTTCGGCAATCTCATGACTGAAGACACCAACAATGGCGACGCCCTTCTTGTGGACGGTTAGCATGATCTCGAACGCCTCTGCGTGGGTCATGCCGAAAAAACGTTCCAATACGTGAACGACAAACTCCATCGGGGTGTAGTCGTCATTCAAAAGCAGCACTTTGTACAGCGGCGGGCGTTTGGTCTTGGGGCGCGTCTGTACCAGGATCGACGAATCTGCATCGTCGTCCGATTTGTCAGACATCATCCATTGGTTCTCAAACATTAGGCGCAAACGTCCGATTCAGGCTTCGGTTTATCTGTGCGCTTATATAACGTCCAATGCGTCAGATAAAAGAGCCAGCAGGACGTTATCCAAATGGGCGAAAAACTAACCACAATCGGGTTCGATGCCGATGACACGCTGTGGCACAACGAACGGTTCTTTCAGCTGACGCAGGCACATTTTGTCGACCTGCTATCAGATCATGCCGAATCGGATCACCTGATGGACCGATTGCTGGCTGCCGAAAAACGCAATATCCGGCATTATGGGTATGGAATCAAAGGATTCACTCTCTCCATGATCGAAACGGCGATCGAAGTGACCGAAGACCGTGTTCCGGCAGCGGTCATTCGCCAACTGATCGAAGCGGGGCAAGAGATGTTGGCCCATCCGATCGAGCTATTGCCCTATGCCCGGCAGGCCATCGAAAGCGCTGCCGACACCCACCGCGTAATCCTGATCACCAAGGGTGATCTGATAGACCAGGAACGCAAACTTGCGCAATCCGGTTTGGGCGATCTTTTCGACGGGGTCGAGATCGTGTCTGAAAAGACCCCGGAAATCTATCGCCAGATCTTCGCGCAGCATGGCGAGGGGGCCGCTGCGGCTATGATGGTCGGAAATTCGATGCGGTCCGATGTGGTTGCTCCGATTCAGGCCGGATGCTGGGGCGTATACGTGCCGCATGGGCTGGTCTGGGAGATCGAGCAGGCCGACGTGCCGGCCGACAGTTCCAGATACCACGAATTGCCCGATCTTAGTGGATTGACGGCGCTGGTTCGCTCTTTGAGTTGATGTTGCCATTTGGTCGCAGTTTCCGAAAATAGGGGCCAGTCGACGACACAGTCTTGACGAAATGGCAGGTTTAGCGGTGCGCCGCCGTTTGCACCGCCACATCTAGTGGGTCTTTGACATACGCTGAAAGCGTTAAAGTTATGAGCTTTCGGTTTCTTTCGCGGGGGTGCTGTGCTACGCTGTTGAGCAATAAAATAAATAGTAGCTGACCGGGAAAACCCGGCGGCCTGAGGTAGACAGAGGCAAAAATCGTGCAGGTACGGCGGACAGTTCCGGCCCCTATGGGCGTATTCCTTGCAGCATTCCTGTTGTTGTTTTCCTTCGCTCCGGCGCAGGGCATTGCTGCCCCATATGCGGCGATGGTGATCGACGCGCGAACGGGCGAAGTGCTGCATTCCCGAAACGCCGATACACGCCTCCATCCTGCCTCGTTAACCAAAATGATGACGCTGTATATCGCATTCGAAGCGGTTCGGAACGGTGAGATCACTCTCGATACGCAGGTGACCATCACCAAAAAGGCTTCCTCTGAACCGCCTTCAAAGCTGGGTTTGCGTTCGGGGCAGAAGATTGCTTTCCGCTATTTGATCCGTGCGGCGGCGGTGAAGTCGGCCAATGACGCTGCCACTGCCATTGGTGTCGCCCTCAGCGGGTCCGAGGCCGCCTTTGCGCGCCGCATGACACGTACCGCCAAGGCGATGGGAATGAGCCGTACAACCTTTAAGAACGCACATGGTCTGACCGAGGCCGGACATCTGTCGACCGCACGGGACATGACTACGCTGGGACGGCATTTGCTGTATGATTACCCGCAATATTACAACCTGTTTTCGCGCCAATCCACGAATGCGGGGATCAAAACCGTTCCCAATACGAACCGTCGCCTGCTAGCGGCCTATCGCGGTGCGGATGGGATCAAGACGGGCTATACCCGTGCAGCTGGGTTCAATCTGGTTGCCTCAGCCAAGCGCAAGGACGAACGGATCATCGCGACTGTCTTTGGTGGCAAATCCGGCGCATCGCGCAATGCCAAAGTAGCCGAGCTGTTGGACATGGGTTTCCGCCGCGCCCCGTCGCGCGCGCCGATCCGCAAACCAGCCCGGCCGGCCTATGCCGGTAATGCAGGTTTGAATGCGAAAGTCGCCAGTGTAAGCGGCGCGCCCACCAGAAGCCTGCGACCGGTTCTTCGACCCCAGCGGGGGAGTACCGTTCTAGTGGCGAACAACGTCGCCGCAACCGCAGCCAAGAACGACGCGCGGATTCAGGACGGTATCGCCGCAGCCATCGCCTCGGCAGGTGTAGAGACGCCGACCGAAGGAACGACGCGCCCGACGGTACGCACGGATGATCTGGTGCTGGCCTCGGCAGAACAGCCCGAGCCAGAGCAGGAAATCGTCACACGCTTGTCGACCTCTGGCGGTCATTTGTGGGGCGTGAATGTGGGGCGCTATACGACCCGGTACGAGGCTGAAAAGGTTCTACTGAAAACGGCCCTGTCGGAAATGACCACATTGGAAGGCACGCTGCGCAAGGTCAATCAAAACTCACGCGGGTTCGATGCGACGTTCCAGGGCATGACCCGAGAGCAAGCCGATCTGGCCTGCCGCAGACTTCAGGCCCGCAATGTCACCTGTTTCATGATCGGGCCGTCATAAGACCCGACATATACTCTCCTGGATGGGTCTGGCCACGGAATTCCGTGGCCTTTTTTTGCTGAGCGAGCGTGCCGTAGTAGGCGGCAGGGATCAGGTCAGTCGAATACGTGGCCGTGCTGATATTGCTCATCCTGACCGGCGGCCGCAGTCAGGGCCGCGACGTTATCTTTGGTAAAGAACCCATCATACTTATGACAGCGCTCGATATACTCGGTGATCAGCAGAGTGTTCTTCGAGTGTTTTGAGAAGATCTGCTTGAGGTTCGGATCGTCTTTGCACTCTCCAACCACATGGGCCAGGAATGGCACCCCTTGGTCTTTCAGAGTGTTTACAACGAAATCCACATTCTTTTCGCCCGCACCGTGATCGCCGTCCAGAATCTCGATCGCCATATGATGCAGCCGACGTCCGAAATTGCGGACGAAATCCTCGGTTGGCATGGGCCGTTTGGCAAAAGAGTTTACAAACGAAGGCGTATTATTGGCTGTAAATACCTTGGCCGGGGATTTCTTGTCATCATCCACACCGGCATTGCGGTTCACATTGGTCGACGAATTCATGTCGAAAATGTTGTACGCCCCCCAGAAATAGTAGGGCACCATCGTTAGAAATTCGAGGATCGCATCCTCTCGCTCACCAGCCAGAACGCGTGTCGCCAGATGGTCGATGCCCAACATCAGTGAAGAGATATTGCTATCGGCACCAAAGGCAGCAGCCTCATCCAGTCGCGCTTGTTCTGCGCTGCTGAGCAATACCCTGTCGCCCAGACCCAAACTGTCGGTATCGTTGAAATCCAGCGTTGAATAACCGACCCGGTTGCAGGTGAAATCAGAAGGGGTGGTGAACCGAAGGCCCTTTAGCGTGTAAAACGGGTTCTCGGTGTCGCCGGAATATTCGAACCGGATATTCTGATCCTCCAGCGTTTTGGTCAGCGTGTTCAGGTCAGTGGCGCCAAACACTTCGCCAACATAGCGCGTTTGCGGCGTGTTTCGTGCCAACGGGTACATGCGGTTGATGCGCGGGATGAAGTCTTCGAATGTCGGGCTAAGCGGAGCCATCACGATGAGCGCCGGGTAGTCCAGGTGTGAATGCAGGACCGAGTATTTATGCGTCCGTCCAAGATAGCTGGCCGTGTGGCGGTATGGCGACATCACATATAGCTCGACCAGAGTGTCGAAAAGAACGTCAGTTTCGACCTGAAGCACGACAGCGCGCATGGACCCAACCTGCTGGGCGACACCAGAGCTGGCACGGCGTTCGTAAATTTTTGGCAAATACTCGTTGAAGAAGTCCGAATTCTTCTTGTCGCCGCGTGGTTCGTAAGACGCTAAATCAAAAGACATAAAGTTACTCCTTGCCCAGACTAGGCAAACCAGGTGCGGTTCGTTGCCGGGATTGTGGTATTCAGAACATATGCTTGCTGACATGCTAGGGAGGGAATTCAACCTCGGCAACAGTCTGAGTACGGGCGGACGCATTGCACCCGCGGGATTACCGCAGGAACTTTGTCACCTCGACCCCGCCCGCGATCAGGTTTTCGCGGACCGAATGCGCAATCTGAACGGCGGTTGGTCCATCCCCATGCAGACAGATCGTGTCGATCGCCGTTTCAAGCCTTTTGCCGGTTTCGGTAATGATGGCCCCCTCGCGGACCATTTCCAGCATCCGAGGCCCGGCGATTTCGGGGTCGTGGATGACGGCGCCGGGCAGGCTCCGGTCGACCAGAGTGCCATCGTCGTTATAGGCGCGGTCGGCAAAGATCTCACCGACCCACTTGCAGCCCAGATCCCGCACGGCCTCTTCCTGTTTGGTGACGGCCAGCACCATTATGATGATGTCCGGGTTCACGTCCAGCGCGCCCTGATAACAGGCCCGCGCCATATCGATATCGACCGAGCACATGTTGGCCAGCGCTCCGTGCAGTTTCAGGTGCCGGACTTGCGTTCCAACAGCGGTTGCCATGCCGATCGCTGATCCCAACTGATACCGAACAAGGTTGCGCAGGCTGTCATGGGGTATTTTCATATTGCGACGGCCAAAGCCCTGCAGGTCAGGAAAGCCCGGATGCGCGCCAATGCCGACCCCGTTTTCCGCCGCCAGACTCATCGTATGCGCCATGACGTCCGGATCGCCAGCGTGAAAGCCGCAGGCTATGTTGGCCGAGGTGATAATCCGCAGCAGGCTTTCGTCATCGCCCATGCTCCAAGGCCCAAAGCTTTCCCCCATATCGGCATTAAGATCGACGCTGGGCATCGGCATTCTCCTTAGTCTTTGGCATAGATCATTCCGCTGATCAGTTGATAAGATAGCAGGTCCGCAATGTCATGAGGATCACGGATCAGGGGCTCGACCTTGGATGGCAGGTTGGCGAGTTCCTTTTCAAAGGCCGCCTGCAGGGTAATGGCCTCGTCCGATTCGACCAGCCTGAACTGAAGCTGCGCGCCTGCCGGGGTCTGCGCTGCCTGTGGCATGTCACAGGGAAGGACGGTTGCAATCCTGGGGTATCCGCCGGTTGTCTGACACTCGGGCAGCAGAATGAAGGGATTTCCAGTGCCGGTCATCTGAATGTCGCCGGGGGTGATGACCTCGGACAATATGTTCAGCTGGCCCTTCGCGGCGAAACCCTCTCCGTCGCTTTCCAGCTGCATTCCCATGCGATTTGCGCGGGCCCCGCGTGTGAACGTGGTGCGCAAAAAGCGGTCCAGCGTTTGCCGGTCGAACAGCTCGGTCTGAAAGCTGGCCACAACCCGCAGCGAACCGCCCGAGAACCGATCTTCAGCCCGCAACTTCTGTCCTGCCAGCTGTGACGCTGCCCCGGCGGATAAGCTGTCTCCGGCCTGTAGGGCGCGCCCGATTTTGGCAGTAAGGTGAGTTGAGCGGGATCCCAGAAACTCCTGCATCTCAATACCGCCGCCCAGGTGCAAATATCCATAGGTTCCCCGTGTGGCGGCCCCGATCATCACCCGCTGTCCGGTTTCAAGGCGGTAAGAGGCATTCCACGAAATGGCAGTGCCATCAATACTGGCCCGCATCGGCGCGCCCGTCAGTGCAATCTGTATGGGATGAGTGGCCTCAAATTCACCGCCCATTCCGGCCATTTCAAGCGCGGCAAGTTTTGGGCTTTGTCCCAGCAATGCGGCGCCTTCGTGCAGGGCCAGTAAATCTGCTGCGCCAGATCGGGAAAGCCCTTGATCCAGATACCCGTGGCGGCCTTGATCCTGTATTGTACAAGCAGGCCCTATGCGCAGGACAGACAGGCTCAAACCGCGATCTCCTGACAGGTTGCGCCGCCTGATCCATCAACGTCATTGGCGCGAATCGCCTCTAGTTCCTCACGCGTGACTGACATGAACTGCATTTCGTCGCCGGGTTTCAGGGCAAAGCTGTTATGTGCTTCAGGACGAAAACAGCGAAAAGCGGTTTGGCCGATATGTCGCCACCCGGTTGGTGAGGGCCCCGAGAAAAGGACAAATTGCGAAATCGCCAATACCAAAGCGCCCTCGGGCACCATCGGGGTCAACTTATTGAGGCGCGGTATGTTGAACTCGGGGCCGAGCGGGCCAAGATATGGCTGACCGGGAGCAAATCCGATCGTCAGGACGCGGACGGTTGTGGCGCTCAATCGATGAACGGCTTCATCGGGGGACAGCCTGGCCGCAGCCGCTGCCTCATCTAATTGAGGGGCAAGCGCGCCGCCATAAACCGTGGGGACACTCCATAACCTGCGCCCCTGGGGGAGGGGCGCTTTGTACCAATCCTGCCGCCGCAGCAGCTGCTCGACCCGGTCGCGAAGGTTTGCGTGGGCAAACTGGGATGGTTCAAATCGGATATAAGTCGACGCCAGCGTCGCTGAGGTTTCAATGACACCTTCCCACCGTTCAGAATCCACCGCAGCTCGAAACGCCAATGCTGCCCTGTTCGATGGCTCGGCCATGGTTTCGGCGAAAGAGACCAGCAGGCCGTCAAAGCCGACGGTGCATATGCGTGGGAAGATGGCGGCGTGTGTTCGTGTCATCTCGCTGCGTGCCAGTATGTAACTAGTCAGGTGACCTGAACGCAATCCAGAGCGTTTCGCAAGAGAGGGTGCAAAGTATTTGCCGGTGCATCCCTGTTTCAGACCGCGTGCAGGCAAATTCCGACTCGGTGCGGGTGTGTTTCATACCCGGCGACTCACACGAGTCTTGTAGTAGACGTGGGGAGCTCAACAATATGTTGATATCGGGCATAGCTCGTACGGAAAGCAGTGTGGATACCTTAGCCGTGATAATGGGCTTTCCTGGGTGCATCGGTCGAATTTATCACCTTAATTATCAGAATTTATTGAGTAAAATAAGAAAGTGCAAAAAAGTTTCTCAGGGCGTGATTTTCTGCTTGCGGTGTATGTTTGTAATGCTTAGAACCCCCTTCACCGGCGCTGCTGAGGCGCTTGTGACACACTGGAGAGACGGTGGGACGGGTTGGAGAGACGGCCGGACGC
>NZ_JBXWOC010000003.1:0-494434 GCF_059610665.1 Ruegeria sp. CDSC051 | reverse complement strand
CCAATCTCCTGAATCGGCTTCTTCTTCGCCTCACGCGCAATTTCGATGTCAGATTTATAGCTCATTGGGTTTCGGTCCCTGATTGAATTCCGTGCAAACCCGACGCAGAACGCCGGCGCTGCTCACTCCATACCGTTGTGTACCAAATTGGTGGCTATGGATTCCGACATAATTGCGCCTTGAAACGTCGTAGCGTCACATCGGCGCCTTCCGATCGGAAATTGCGGTCCCTTATGGTGTCCAGGCTCTCTGATCGGGGACAAACAGTGTAAGCTCATCGGCTAGCTTCAGCTCTCCGGGTCTTTCGACCCAAGCCGTGACTCCCCGCCGTCCTTGCGCTGCAGGCTTGAAGGCCGCACCATATCCGGGCAAGTCAGCCTCGATCTCGCGCCCTGGCAGGATACAGGGCCGGTTTTCCATGTCGATCGTCAGCGTCAGGCCATTTTCCACCTGCAAACGAGACGAGGGCGGAATATGGGTGAAATCCGGAATGCCGCGCAAGACAATGCTGACACCCAGATGGGACGGGTCCAGCTTACCCAAGCCCATTTCCTGCGCGATGGCATCAAGTTCTTCTGCGGACAGGATCGATAACTGTCGCACATTGCGAATTTCGGTGCCCACCGGGTACAGGTTTTTGACCCGTACGCAAGAGGTACGATTCACGCCTTCGTGACGCGCGCCTTGATCACCCGAGAAACCCAAATCCAGACTGTCCACGGAATTGGCCCGGAGAGTTTTACCTGCTGGTACGTGGCCCAACCAAACAACTTCGCCCGTGAATTCGGTTTCGCGCAATACCGGCATATTTATCCCTTTTTCAGAACTGACATCTGATGCGGAATAAAGGGCAAACCTTCGCGATTGAAAAGAAAAAAGACCCGGGACAGGCCCGGGTCTTTGAGAGTTTAAGCCGTTGGTTCCGGCTCCATCCCGCCATCGGGCGGAGTTTTCTTAACCTTGGTTTTCGGAATGGCTGTCACGCTGGGGGCGCTGCCCTCATCAGGTTTGTCGCCCTCGTCATCGCTTTCGCTGGGCGGCTCGCCATTCATGACGCGTTTGATCTCGTCACCGGTCAGGGTTTCATATTCCAGCAGCCCTTGGGCCAGACGTTCCCATTGCTCGTTCTGTTCTGACAGGATCTGATGCGCACGCTCATATCCTTGCTGGATCAGGCGCTTGACCTCTTCCTCGATCAGTTCCTTGGTATGGGCCGAGACCGAGAACCCGGCAGTGTTGCCAGAATAGCCATCATGCGCTTCGGCATAGTCGATATTGCCGACCTTGTCCGACATGCCCCAGCGCATCACCATCGCCCGCGACAGTTGGCTGGCCTGCATGATATCGCCCGCCGGACCGTTCGAGACATGGTCCTCGCCATATTTGATCACCTCAGCCGCCTTACCGGCCATGGTCATGGCCAGCTTTTGCTCACACTCATCGCGGTGATAGTTTAGGCGGTCCATTTCTGGCAGTGACACCACCATGCCCAGCGCACCACCACGCGGAATGATCGTTGCCTTATAGACCGGATCACACAACGGCAGCGTCATACCAACAACGGCATGCCCTGATTCGTGATAGGCAGTCTTTTCCTTCTGGTCCTGGGTCAGCACCATCGAGCGGCGCTCGGCACCCATCATCACCTTGTCCTTGGCATTCTCGAAATCTTCCATGGTAACAAAGCGGCGACCGACGCGGGCGGCCATCAGCGCGGCCTCATTCACGAGGTTGGCCAGATCAGCACCCGAGAAGCCCGGAGTCCCGCGCGCGATGATGCGCAGATCGACATCAGGTCCGAGAGGCGTCTTGCGTGCGTGAACGCCCAAGATCTTCTCGCGGCCTTTGATGTCGGGGTTGCCGACAGTCACGTTGCGGTCGAAACGGCCCGGACGCAGCAGCGCAGGGTCCAAAACGTCCTTACGGTTGGTGGCCGCCAGGATAATCACGCCCTCATTGGCCTCGAACCCGTCCATCTCGACGAGCAACTGGTTGAGCGTTTGTTCACGTTCGTCATTACCCCCGCCATAACCGGCACCACGATGGCGGCCAACGGCGTCAATCTCGTCAATAAAGACGATACAGGGAGCGTTTTTCTTGGCCTGTTCGAACATGTCGCGGACACGGGATGCACCGACACCGACGAACATCTCAACAAAGTCCGAACCCGAAATGGTGAAGAAGGGCACACCCGCCTCACCCGCAATGGCGCGGGCCAGCAGCGTTTTACCGGTCCCCGGAGGGCCCACCAACAAAGCGCCTTTTGGAATCTTGCCACCCAGACGACTGAATTTCTGCGGATTGCGCAAGAATTCTACGATCTCTTCCAATTCTTCCTTGGCCTCGTCGATGCCAGCGACATCATCAAAAGTTACACGGCCATGCTTTTCGGTCAGCATCTTGGCTTTGGACTTGCCAAAGCCCATCGCGCCACCTTTGCCGCCACCCTGCATCCGGTTCATGAAGTAGACCCAGACACCGATCAGCAGCAGGAAAGGAAGAAGAGTGACCAGGAAAGACTGAATGCCCGATTGCTGTTGTTTCACAGCCTGAACCGGGATGCTTTCATCGATCAGCAGTTTGGTCACCTCGGCATCGCCGGGCTTGATCGTGACATAGCTTGCGCCGCTTTGCGTGGTATAGCGAATTTGTTCGCCATCCAATGTCACGTTTTTGACTTCGCCGCCTTCAACAGCGGTCACGAAATCAGAATAGGTTCTTTCATTGCTCTGAAGCGTTCCACCTGGTCCGCTGAACAGATTGAACAGTGCAAGGATCAGCAAAAACAGAACGACCCAAAAGGCGATGTTACGAGCGTTGCCCAAGAAAAATCTCCCAAAAGATTTCGGCAGATGGGGATCTGCCGGGTTGATCTTTAAAATAGAGATGATTCAAGCAGGTTCAATGCGATAAAACCGAAGAGTGAAACTCGGGCTCTTCTGGCGTCAGTTCTGCAAGCCAACCATTTGAGAAACCCACCATAGGTGCAGATACCAAGACCTCTCCACTCCAGACGGACGGAGACGCCAGAAGCGCGGCGCGCGGTTTTCCAAGTGCACGCCAATCTGGCACGGCCTGCAAACCAGCCGCACCTAACGGGTGAACCTGCGCGTCGGGAATCGCCGGGCCAGACAGGATCCACCGTCCATCCCAAATCTGACCGGGTGCGCCGGGTGCGCTCTCAACGGCATTTAGCTCTCTGCAAATCCACATTTTATCGGCTTTTGGGATCAAGAGGCATCCACCAATCGTTGCCGCCTCACCCTGATCAATCGCGAGCAGCGCCCGGTCTGTTGCAGCCTGACGCGGTGGATATCCGCGGCCCGCAATCCAGCGGACACAACCTATAAGAAGACGACGTCGGATTTCCGCAGGCAGAGTGGAAAATCGCGCGCGATTGACACAGATATCGCCGCCATCGACACTCAGGACCTGACGGGCGGATTCCTGCGTAATCTGCTCTACTGCTTCACGGGCTTGAGCAAGGTTTTCAGCAACGCGGGACAGAGAATGCACCGAAATCCCAATTTCGGATAAGCCGGTCAACGCGTTGCGCGCCTTGATACGATCAAACCGCCGGTCGTGATTCGATGGATCCTCGATCCAATCTGCCCCAATCTCGGCAAGATAATCGCGCAGTTGTTGCCGGGTAATCCCCAACATCGGTCGCAGCAGCATGATCCCTTGATAGTTCCGCATTGCGGGCATGCCGGACAATCCCGTCACACCAGCAGCGCGCGCCAATCGCATCAGCATGGTTTCGGCTTGATCATCGGCGGTGTGTCCCAGGGCAATCGCGCCGATCTGCTTGTCACGCGCCCAGTCTGACAGCAACTGGTACCGGGCCTGCCGCGCCCTATCCTGCAGGTTACCTTTCTGGTCCCACCCCTGCCAGTGCAACGTCTCATGTGGAAGGCCCAGACCCTGGGCAAACTGCGCCACCCAATTTGCCTCCGCCACCGCTTCGGGGCGCAGATTGTGGTTCACCGTGGCGACAAACAGCTCAACCTGTTCCTCTTGGACGATGTGCTTCAACAAACTCAGCAAAGCAACCGAGTCACCGCCACCGGATACCGCAACGCCTAGACGGCGCGGAAGGTTTTCCGGCAATCGCGCGCGGAGTTCGGATTTCAGGAGTGTGCCTTGTGTGGTCAAGTACAACCCAGTGACGTCATTTCCTGCGTGGCGCTGGAGACCAATGCCGAGGCCGGGAACCGGACGCTAACCTCGCTCAGTGTGATACACGCCTGTTCGGTCTGTCCCAGACGGCCCAGCGCAGCACCCAGTTCGAACAAAGCCTCAGGCGCATAGGCGCCTTCGGAATCGCCGGTGAAGCTGGCAAGGAATGCCTTTGCCGCTTCGCGGGTGTCGCCAATGCCCTCCAACGCCTGTCCGCGCTTTAGGTGTGCTTCGGGCGCAAGCGGGCTTCCGGGATATGATGTATCGAATACTGCGAACTGATCCGCGGCGGCCTGGAAGTTTCCATCGGCCAGCGCCTGAGCAGCGGCATTGAAATCCGCTTGCTCGCCTACTGCCAACTCACCCAGGTCGGCATCGGTTGGCGCTGTCGGAGCAGTAGGGGCTGCGGATGTGATGTCCGTATCTCCGCCCAGAGTTGTTGTATCACCGAGCGTACTCAGGTCACCGCCTTCCAGTTCGACCAAGCGAAACTCGAGATCACCGATCCTGTTAGTGCCGTCGGTTACGATATTCTGTACACGCTGGTTCAACTGTTCGGTCTGGCGCGTCAGGCGCTGCAATTCGGCCTCTATGGCATCAACGCGTTCAAGTATCGAACTGCCGGACAGGTTCGGGGCCGGAGAGCCGGTTGTTGAAAACTCGCGCTTGAGCCGCTGAATTTCCACATGCAGCACCGTCAGTTCCTGCCGGATATCCGCCAAGGTTTGCTGATCCTGTGCTTGTGCCAAACCGGCGGTCGCCAAAACTGCGGCCAGAACCCATCCTGCTAGTTTCATCGTCTTATCCCAACGTTGATCCGGTCAGCACCGTCACTGCACGACGGTTTTTCGAATAGCAGTCCTCGGTGCTGCAAATCTCGATCGGACGCTCTTTGCCAAAGCTGACAGTTGTCAGCCGGTTGCCTGCTACTCCGCGGGAAATCAGGAACTCGCGGGCGGCATTTGCCCGGCGCGCACCCAGTGCGAGGTTATACTCACGCGTGCCCTGCTCATCCGCATGGCCTTCGATCGTTGCCACAAAGTCGGGGTTGGCCATCAGCCAGTCGGCCTGCCCCTGCAGCACTGACTGCGCCTGCGGAGTAAGCGTCGACTGATCGACCGAAAACAGAACCCGGTCACCAACAGTTTGCTGGAAATATGCAGGCGAGCGCGGATCACTTGGAGAGCCCGCGGCCAGCCCGCCATTTGCGCCATTGCCAAAGCCGCCGCCCAGCGCAGACGGATCGTTATTGGTGCAGGCCGCCAACGCGCCAAACACACCAAGTGCTAGGATTTTGCCCAATACGTTCATCTCAGGTGCCTCGTTGTTTTTTCTCTTTATTGCCGTCTCTGTAGCATAGTGCAGGTTCCTTGTGAACTTTTCCTGCCAGCAGCCGTGATCAATTCTGCAGTGGGCCCCATGACGGATCGCTGCCCCCATCCGGGGTGCGGATCGGGCGCAGGTTGCGTCCCGAGATATCAACCGAATACAGCGTCGCCCGGCCACTTGCGCCCTGGGTTTCTCGGGTGAACATGATCACGCGACCATTAGGGGACCATGTCGGTCCTTCGTCCAGAAACGACGAGGTCAGCAAACGCTCTTCGCTGCCATCTGTTCGCATGACACCGATATGAAATCGGCCTTTGTTCTGCTTGGTAAACGCAACCAGATCGCCACGGGGGGACCAGACCGGCGTTCCATAACGGCCCTGACCAAAGCTGATCCGCGTCGCCTCGCCCCCGTTTGCGGGCATGATGTAAAGCTGTGGCGTGCCCGAACGGTCGCTTTCAAACACGATCTGGGAACCGTCCGGCGAATAGCTGGGGGCGGTTTCAATCGCGGGCGTATTGGTCAGCCGCACGCTTTGCCCGGAAGCCAGATCCATTTTCCACAGGTCCGTATTGCCGCCCTGAATAAGCGAATAGACGATCGACCGTCCATCCGGCGAAAACCGGGGCGAAAAGCTCATCGTGCCGCCCTGAGTGTTCAACTCGGTCCGCCTGACCCGTTCAATATCCAGAACATAGATGCGCGGCTGACCGGATTCGTAACTGGTATAAAGCAGTTGATCACCGGCAGGTGAAAAGCGTGGTGCCAGAACAATGGCGGCGCTGTCGGTCAGGTACTGCACATTCGCGCCGTCATAATCCATGATCGCCAGCCGTTTCAGGCGCTGGTTTTTGGGGCCGCTTTCCGAGACAAAGGCAACGCGACTGTCGAAATAGGCGCCCTCGCCCGTTACACGGCTATAGACTTGATCCGCCACTTTATGGGCCATGCGCCGCCACCCTTCAGTCGTCCCGGCAAACTGGAGACCGTTGCCCAGTTCCTGCCCCGAAAACACATCCCAGACCCTGAACCGCACCGTCAGGCGATTGCCCGACACATTCACAGCACCTGTCACCAAAGCCTCGGCATTGATGGCTTTCCAATCCGCGAACCGAACGGGATCTTCAAAGCTGGCCACTTGGCTGATGAAAGCATCAGACAGAATTTCGCGGAACAGCCCTGTTCCGGTTAGATCGGCGGCCACAACCCGCGAGATATCCTGGGCATATTGCGCAGCTGCTGTGCTGTCCGGCACAAAATTCGGAACCGAAAAGGGCAAGGGTTCGATAATCCCCTGATCCAATTCCAAGCGAAGCGGTCCACTTTGGGCGTGAACAGGTGCCGACACCAGTGTCAGGCCAAGCAACAGGCTGGTCAGAAGTCTCATCATTTGATCCGCATCCTCTCGGGATTGAATGTAATCTCAATATCCTGCCAATGCTCGTATTTATCGGTTGGCAGGTCATATCCTTTGGCTCCACAGCGCAAAATGGCACGTCGAGCGGCCTCATAGGCTTGTCTGGCTGCGCCGTCAGAACCGCCTGAGCTGTCGATCAAGCGCAAGCTGCCGCCAACGACCTTGCCATCAGGGGTCAACGAAAATCCGACAACAACAACTGTCTGCAGAGCATCCGTGGACAAGGACCCGACGTTCCAGCATTGGGAAACGGCCAATCGCATCGCGTCCTTTTCGCCGCTGGTCAAGGGCGGACCAGAGGGTTCACTCCCTTGTCCCAACGCCTCGGCCAGCGCATCGTTGATGGCTGTTTCCGTCTGCGCGGGCTCTGTGGGTTCGGGCTCGGGCGTCTCCGCCACTTCGGGCTCGACCGGTGGTGTCGGGCGGTTGGGACGGATCCGCGGGCGCGGCGATGTTCGGGGAGCGTTTTCTTTGGGCTCTTCCGCTTCGGTCACAATCTCGTCAGCCTTTTCCTCGGGGGCGGTCTGATCCTGCTGTTCCTGCTGGGTCTCGGCTCCCTCGTCCAAAGATACGGCCGGGGTTTCGATTTCATCAGGCGCGGCCTCGGGCGGAGGCGGCGCAACCGGCACCGGCGCAACATTCTCGGCCGGGCTGGGCTGTGCTTCTGGCCCAGAAGGCACCGTAAGGTCGACGGTCTCGGGGGCGGGAGTGTCCAACACCGGTGGCTGTTCAATCACCACCGGTTCTGGCGGCGGCTCAACCGGTTCAGGCTCAGGATCCGGGTCCGGGTCGGGTTCAGCAGGTTCCGCCTCTTGCAACGAAGGCTGCTCCTCCACTACCGGTTCCGACGCTGGATCCTCTTCTGTTGGGGCCTCAGGCGGCTGCAGCGCTGTTGGCGTCGGCACTTCGGGCGCATCCCGCTGAGCGGTCATTGCCGCAAATTGCTCAGCCGAAATGACCGAGACATCCTGCACGGCCATAGGTAATGGTTCGGACCGGAAGGTGCCGCCGAAAAATGCCCAACCAATCAGACTGACATGGGCAATCGCCGAGATCTTGGTGCCGGTATCCACCGTGCGGCCTCACTCTCCACCGTCGTCCAGTGTCGGGCCGCCCGTATCGGTCACCAGCCCCACATTGGAGAACCCACCCGCATTAAGCGCGCCCATTACCTGCATCACCTGCGCATAAGGGATCGCACCATCCGCGCGCAAAAACACTCGGTCGCTACTGCGTTCTGCTGCGATGGCACGCAGTTTTCCAATCAGCTCTTCGCGCAGAATATCCGTGGTTTGGATTTGCACCCTGCCATCCGCGGTCAGCGTGACGGTCAAAGGTTCCTCGTTATCGCCGGGCAGCGCACTGGCCGCCGTTTTAGGCAGATCAACCGGGACACCAACAGTCAGCAAGGGCGCAGCCACCATGAAGATGATAAGCAGCACCAGCATAACGTCCACAAAGGGTGTGACGTTGATCTCAGCCATCGGCTGCGCGCGACCGCGACGCCGACCCCGCCGGCGTCCATTCCCGCCCGAGGATTGCTGTACCGCAGCCCCCATCTCAGCTGTCCAGCTGGCGCGACAGAATGGTGGCGAACTCATCGGCAAAGGCTTCATAGCCTCCAACGATCCGATCACTATCTGCGCTGAGTTTGTTATAAAAAATCACCGCCGGAATCGCGGCCAACAGGCCCAGGCCGGTGGCCAGCAACGCCTCGGCAATACCGGGCGCGACAACAGCCAGGTTGGTGTTCTGCTGCTCGGCAATCTCGATGAACGCATTCATGATACCCCAAACCGTTCCGAACAGACCAATGAAGGGTGCAGTTGAGCCGACAGTGGCCAGAATGGGCAGGCCCTTTTGCAGCGCCTCGGCCTCTTTCGCGATGGCCACATCCATCGACCGATCAATGCGTGCAGTGGCACCAGCTATCAGCCCGCCATCAGTGCGGTGCGAGCGGCGCCATTCGATCATGCCCGAGGCAAATATCTTCTCCGAACTGCCATCGGGTTGGGTACCGATCTGCTCGAACAGTTCATCCAGGGGGTTCCCGGACCAGAAAGCCTCATCAAAAACCTGAGCTTCACGCCTTGCAGCACGGTAATTGATCAGTTTCTGGATGATGATCCCCCAGGACCAGACTGATGCGCCAATCAGCATCAGCATTACCAGTTTAACGATAAAAGTCGCGCGGGCAAAAAGCCCCCACATGGAGAAATCGATCTCCTGCGCCAGCGCCAGCGTTTCAGCTTCCATGAACCTGCTCTTTGTTTTGCCTGACAGCCTTACGGCCTTGTTTTGTCAAACGCTAACGCAGATGGGGGCGAATTGCCAACAGAACCACCCGGGCCCTGCAAATTGTTACAACAATGCGCGAATCTCTGCCGGAAGGCGTACGGGCTTGCCCTGCGCATTCATACAGACGGCGGTAACGATGGCGCGAAAAATCTCCTCTTCGCCCCGTTTGACCACTTGCGCCATGATCAGACGGACACCGGACAGAGACTTGATTTCGGTCTCGATCTCCAGATCGTCGTCAAATTTGGCCGGGGCCAGGTATTCCGCCTCGATCCGGCGTACGACCCAGACGATACCCGCGTCGCGCATGGCATTCTGGTCGTTGCCCAAACGCCGCACATAATCAGACCGGGCGCGTTCGATGTATTTCAGATAATTGGCGTGATAAACGACCCCGCCCATGTCGGTGTCTTCATAAAATACTTTAACGGAATAAACGTGCTTCATTGCGGTTGATCCAATCTGGCAAACAATCTCAGCGCATGAGAGGCATCCTGCGCCGCGCCCGGCAGGACAGGATCGTATGCCGCCCGGATCAACCCGGCAATGTCTGGTCGCAATATCGTCGCGTCACCCGCCACTGCCAAGGGCGACTGGTTGCGAAAAGCGGTATCGGACCAGAGCAGCACCGTTTGCACCACCTGGCTGAGCGCAAGCGTTTCAGCGGGGATTTGCGACAATTCATTGTCCATCCGCAAAAACACAAAGGCCGCACGAATGGCGCCGTCTTCTTCAAAACGGAATATCCGGTACTGGTTGGCATCGGCCGCGATCAACCGATCAACCAACGGCCCCAGATCAGGGACCAAACGGTCCAGATCGGGCACTTCTGTCAGTTCTTTCCAGTCGCGGAAGAAAAAGACCATGCAGTTGGCGCCAAGCTCGGGGTCGGTTTCTGCCATCTGATGCCCTGCCAGTGTTACCACTGCCTCGAACGCGCCTTTGACCGTGGCCAAACTTTCATCTTCGACCCCAAAGACGATCGGCACGATGGGGCGGCCCCAGCGCGCAAACAGGAACTCTCCGCTTTCGCGGGTGAACAGGGCTTGAATGTCTTCGGGTGTCACGCGCAATCCTCGGCAATCGGACATTGTTTGGCGGAACCCTTAAAAGCTCACACGCGCGGCTTCAACCAAACAGATCGTTTTGCCCCTTGGGTGCGGCCATGCCCAGATGCGTCCACGCCTTCTGCGCCAGCATCCGGCCACGCGGTGTGCGTTGGATCAGGCCTTGCTGCAAGAGGAAGGGTTCGATCACCTCCTCCAGCGAGTCCCGGCTTTCCGACAAAGCTGCCGACAAGGTTTCGATACCTACCGGCCCGCCCGAGTAATTCTCGGCGATCAGCTTCAGATACCGGCGGTCCGCGCCGTCCAGCCCCAGATGATCGACCCCCAGCCGCGTCAACGCCCCATCAGCCAAATCGCGGGTGATCCGTCCATCGCCTTCGACGATTGCGAAATCCACCACCCGCCGCAGCAGGCGCCCGGCGATCCGAGGCGTTCCGCGTGACCGGCGCGCGATCTCTCGGGCACCACTGTCATCAGCCGGTGCTCCAAGCTTGCGCGCGTTGCGGGTGACAATCTCGTGCAATTCATCAACGGTATAGAACTGCAGGCGTGTCGGGATGCCAAAGCGGTCGCGCAGCGGCGTGGTCAGCAGCCCCATCCGGGTTGTGGCCCCGACCAGAGTAAACGGCTGCAACTCGATCCTCACCGTGCGCGCGGCCGGGCCTTCACCAATCACCAGATCCAGCTCGAAATCCTCCATCGCCGGGTACAGGACCTCTTCGACCGCTGGATTCAATCGATGGATTTCGTCAATGAACAGCACATCGCGCGCTTCCAGATTGGTCAGGATCGCCGCCAGATCGCCCGCCTTTGCCAGAACCGGGCCAGATGTCATCCGAAAATTCACGCCCAACTCACGCGCGATGATCTGCGCCAGCGTGGTCTTGCCCAGACCCGGAGGGCCATGGAACAGCGTATGATCCATGGCCTCACCCCTTTGGCGAGCTGATTGAATAAAGATACGCAGATTGGCGCGCGCCTCGGCTTGACCGATGAATTCGTCCAGTCCCTGCGGGCGCAAGGCGCGGTCATTGTCTTCCGGCAACGGCTCGGGGCGCAGGGTGGGATCGGCATCTACCATTCAATCACCCTTTCGGAGCCAATAGTTTCAACGCAGCGCGGATCAGGTCCGCCTCACCCGCTTCGGGCAAGCTTGCCGCGGCTTCGGCCACGGCTGACGCGGCCTCGGACGGGCCGTAGCCCAGATTGGAGAGTGCCGACAATGCCCCGGCAGATGCTGCTGCATTACCTGATGCGCTTATGGTGGGCCGCTTTGGCACAGGTGTCGGTTCAGTCAGTTCCACCACATCCAGCGCGGGGCCATCCATTGCCTCGGTCACCGTGCCGCCCATGGCCATAACGCCGGGCGCCTTGTCTTTGAGGTCCAGCACGATCCGCTGCGCGGTTTTTGGGCCCACGCCCTTGGCTGCCTTGACCGCCCCCCAATCGCCCAGAGCAATCGCCCGGCTAACACCATCGGGGCCCAAGGCGCTGAGGATTGCTAGCGAAACCTTGGCCCCGACCCCTTGCACCGAGCACAGCAGGCGATGCCACTCCTTCTCGACCAGCGAAAGGAACCCGTAAAGCTGCATCAAATCCTCGCGCACCACCATGTCGGTGTAGATCGAGATCGCCTCACCCACGCCCGGCAGCGCAGCCATCGTACGGTCCGAGCAATAGACCAGATAGCCGACCCCACGCACGTCGATCAGCACGTGATCCGCCGCGCGGTAATCCAACCGGCCTGTCAGCTTGCCAATCATGCCCGCACCTGTTTCATCCGCGACTGTGGCGTTGCCCCATAAAAGGAATGACAGATCGCTATCGCCAGCGCATCCGCGGCATCCGCGCCCTTGGGCTGACAGCCCGGCAGTTGCAACTTGACCATATGAAGAACCTGTTCCTTTTCGGCATGGCCCACGCCCACAACCGTTTTCTTGACTCGATTGGGCGCATATTCCCCCACCGGCAACCCGGCCTGCGCCAGCGTCAACAGTGCCACACCTCGTGCCTGACCCAGCTTAAGCGTACCGGCTCCGTCCTTGTTCACAAAGGTCTGTTCGATGGCGGCCTGATTGGGCTGATGCTCGGCAATCACTTCGACGATCTGATTATGGAGCGATAGCAACCGCTCTCCCAGATCATCGCCGTCCGATTTACATAACCCATTGGCAACATGACTGAGACGGCTGCCATGTGATTCGATGACGCCCCATCCCAGGGTCCGTAGCCCCGGATCAATGCCCAGAATTCGCATATATAGCCTCGGCCTGCTCGGGTTTGTGTGTTCTTTTTTACCGACTAGCACGAAACAAGAACATTTTCCAAGCGAATTGACTGATGGTCAGATTGCGACACGGTCGTCCTGTCTCCGACAGAATGAGCTGATTACGACCGGAAAATGTCGGGTTTCGACCAGTTTGATGAAGGCAAAATTGCCAATAAATTAAGGCGTTTCCATGTTTTTCGAGCGTTGCAAAAAACGCATAGGACACATGCAATTTCTATGCTTGTGCAGTCAGAAAACCATCCCTAAATGCCCGTCAGATCGCAAGATCAGAGTTTAACACAAACCGGAAGGAAACAGGATATGGCTGCACTGGACACAACCCGCACCACCACTGGCTCATTTGGCCTCGTCGGCCGTATCGGTACGACTTTCGCAATGGTCGTAAACGCCGTTGTCGAATGGAATGATGCCCGCGTTACACGCAACGCGCTGAGCGGTCTGTCGGACCGCGAGCTGGAAGATATCGGCCTGTGCCGTGGCGACATTGAAATCGTCGTGGAAGGCCGCCGTTAAGGCAAAGCAAACCTACCGTTGATTTTCCCCTTCTCCCTCGGGGCAAAGAAGAACGCCGCGTATCCCCGGATACGCGGCGTTTCTAATCAAAGCGGAAGAAACTTAGCGGAGAACTTTGCTGAGTTGAGACGAGAGGGCCTGTGATACCGGGTCGATCTGCATGATCCATGCCCCCGCCTTCTCCACTTCGGTCCCTTGCGCAAGGCTATCGACACGATACTGGTAGGCCGACGACCCCAAGCTGGTCAGCAAAAGCGTTTTGAATGCGAACAGCCCAGCCAAGCAGATCAGCAGAGCCTTTGCAGGCACCGCGGACTGAACCCGCTGTGGTTTCATAACAACCAGGCCATCTTTGCGCATAGTCGCACGATAACCACGGGTCATCTTCGAATGCTTCTTGTTCAGCCGATGAACGCGCTGATCAAATTCAATTTGTTTTCCAGTCATGGCAGCCTCCAAATCAACCGCCCCCCAATTCCACGTCATTGACGGTAAAAACAGATTGCGACAAAAAAGAGGCGAAACTCCACAAAACTCCTGCAAATGGCCCGATTTTAGCCCTGTTTGGTTAAGACTAGCGACGTCCATTCACCAATTTGGTCATTTCTAGAGGCATTGAAACCATTTTGGAGATAAACGGAAACAACGTCCTCGGCTTGCTCGTTAAGGATTCCCGATAGAATCGCCTTACCCCCAACCCGCAGATTCGCTGAAATTTCGGGCGCCAGGGCCACCAATGGGCCTTTGAGGATGTTGGCGAATATCAGGTCATAGGGCGCAAGAGATTTCAGCTCCGGATGATCGAACCCCGCAGCCTCGACACATTGAACCTTCCCTGACATGCCGTTTGCCTTCAGGTTGGCTTCAGCAACTTCGACAGCAACCTGATCAATATCGCTGGCGATGATGTCCCCCTCCCAAACACGAGCGGCGGCCATCGCAAGAACGGCGGTGCCGCAACCGATATCTGCAACTTTTGTCGCGGTAAAACCCTGATCGAGCAGAAAATCCAGAGCCTTGAGACACCCAAGGGTGGTGCCGTGATGCCCGGTACCGAAAGCCATTGCAGCCTCAATCAACAAAGGGATACGGCCTTCGGGCAGCTTGTCGGCATCGTGACAGCCATAGACGAAAAAGCGGCCGGCCTCGACAGGCGCCAACTCACGGCGGACATGGGCGACCCAGTCGGTTTCGGGCAGTTCCGAGATTACAAAGGGTTTGGATCCGAACGCAGCCGCCAGAACCGCCAGTGCCGTTTCATCCGGCGCTTCGGTGAAGTAACCGCCAATCTCCCACAGGCCCGAGCCATCTTCGACTTCGAATACGCCCACGCCCGTGGGTTCGGGATCAAGACGCTCCATGGCTTCGCCCAGACCATCGGCGGACTTTTTGCCGGTCAGGGTGGTAAGCGCGGTGAATGTGGGCATGGGAGCCTCCTGTGTCAGCTGACACAGCGCCTAGGGTGCGGGCCCGCGAAGGTCAAGCATTGGCAGCTATTCCGCCGGAGCGGGCGCGTATTTCGACAGTATCGTCTCATTCCCAAGCTCTGGGTGGCGCGGGATCAGCAGCGACAGCGATAACGAAATCAACGCCATCGCTGCAGCCACTGCAAAGACCGCTCCGGGCGAGTACACCCAGAGCAGGCCCAGAAGCGCTGGTAGGAATACCGCGGCGATATGGTTGATCGTAAAGGCAACCGCTGCGGTTGGCGCAATATCTGCCGGATCGGCAATTTTCTGGAAATAGGTTTTAAGCGCCAGAGCCAGAGCGAAAAGCACATGGTCAATCACATAGAGAGTAGCCGCCAGAACAACGCCCCAACCGAACCAATAAATGCCGCCATAGGCTGCAAATACAACGGCCAGGCCTGCATATTCGAAAATCAAAGTGCGACGTTCACCGAATACGGACACAGCTTTGCCTAGCATCGGCGCAACCGAAATGTTGATAACCAGGTTGATCAAGAAAAGACCGGTGAGTTCGTGGACCTCAAACCCGAATTTCTCGACCATCATGAAACCGGCGAAAACGACAAAGATCTGACGACGCGCGCCCGCCATGAACTGAAGCGCATAGTACAGCCAGTATCGGCGGCGCAGCACAATTTTTTTGGTTTGCGGAGTCGGCGCGTCGAACTGCGGATAGGCGACCAGACAGAACAACGCCAGCAAAGCCGTCAGCCCACCCGCAGCCATGAATACAGTGTTATAGGACAGATCGAACCGATCCCACGTCAGGACAATCAGCCCATAGATAACCAATGTCGAAGCTGATCCCATGGCGACCATCCAGCCCAGAAATTGCGGCGCTCGGTCCTTGGGCAACCACTGCAGCTGAAGGGATTGGTTCACGGTTTCATAATAGTGGAACCCGATCGAGCTCAGCAGTGTGACGAACAACAAGCCACCAAGGCTTGGGAACCACGCTGTCACCGCAGTCGCAACACCCAGCATGATCAGCGAGATCATCGCCAGCACCTGCTCCCGAACAAACAAGATCACGGCAATTACGCCTACAGCCAGAAAGCCTGGGATCTCGCGCACGGTATGCAGCAGGCCGATGTCGGCACCGTCGAAATTCGCCACTTCAATAACGAAATTGTTCAACAACGCGCTCCATGCGTTGAAAGCAATGGGCATGGTCAGTGCCATCACGAATAAAAGCGTGATGGGACGGCGCCAGAACGGAAGGCTTTGCGCCTCGGAAAGTGGCATGGGTTTCAGCATGAGAGTCCCTCTACGCCCATTTTCAGGTTTTGGCGAGTAGGAAGAAGGGCACGCACATTGGCTCTGCATGAATGCAGAGGTCAGTAGAAATTTTGCGGGTCAATATCAACGGTCAGCCTGATGTCACCTTTCAGCCGCAGCGGTGCTATCCAACGGGCGATGGCATCCTGAATTGGCGCTCCTTTGGGGGCTTTGACCAGCAGCCGCACCCTGTGTCGCCCGCGGATACGCGCAATGGGCGCAGGCGCTGGACCAAAGACCTGCGCACCGATCTGCCGCAACGGGGCGTCGTTGCGGGCCATGGCGTTGCCGATGTCAAAAACGGGACCGACCTCGGGGCCAGACAGAACGATACCGGCCATGCGTCCATAGGGAGGAACACCGGCGGCCAGCCGCCCGGCGGCCTCGGCTTTCCAGAATCCTTCTTCATCGCCCGAAAGGATGGCGCGAATGACGGGATGTTCCGGTTGAAAGGTCTGCAACAGCGCCTGTCCGGGCTTATCCGCGCGCCCGGCGCGGCCAGCCACCTGCCGCATCAGCTGGAATGTGCGTTCGGCGGCGCGCAGGTCCGCCCCATGCAGACTGAGATCGGCGTCAATGACACCCACCAATGTCAGTTTCGGAAAATTGTGCCCCTTGGCCACCAGCTGCGTACCAATGACGATATCGGCGTCACCGGCAGCAATCTCTTCGATCTTTGCTTTCAATGCGCGCGCCGATCCAAACAGATCGGATGACAGCATGGCAATATTTGCCTCGGGAAATGTTGCCTCAGCCTCTTCAGCCAGCCGTTCGATCCCCGGCCCGACCGGGGCCAGCTTGCCCTCGACCTGACAGGAGGGGCAGACCTCGGGCATGGGTTTGGTCTCACCGCATTGGTGGCACATCAGACGCTTGAGAAACCGGTGTTCAACCATGCGCGCATCGCAGTGATCACAGGCAATCTGCTCGCCACAAGCCCGGCACAGGGTGACCGGCGCATATCCCCGGCGGTTAATAAACAGAAGGGATTGTTCACCCCGCTCGATCCGCTGATGGACGGCCTGCCGCAGCGATGGAGAAATCCACGTCCCCGGCTGCATCTTCTCGGCCCGCATGTCGATGGGCTTCATCTCGGGCAACACCGCATCGCCAAAGCGCGAAGTCAAATCGAGCCGCTCATACTTGCCTGCTTCGGCATTGGCCCAGCTTTCCAGTGACGGCGTCGCACTTGCCAGAATAACGCGCGCGCCGCAAATGGCGGACCGCAGCACAGCCATGTCACGGGCGCTGTAATGCACACCATCTTCCTGTTTGTACGAAGTGTCATGTTCTTCATCGACCACGACCAACCCAAGATTGCGAAACGGCAGAAACAGGGCCGAGCGCGCGCCGACAACAAGCTGTGCATCGCCCTGCCCCACCATGCGCCAGACTCGTCGGCGTTCGGTCATCGTCGCGCCCGAATGCCACTCTGCCGGGCGCGCGCCGAAACGTGCCTCAACGCGCGTCAGGAATTCGGCGGTCAGGGCAATCTCGGGCAGCAGAACCAGCGCCTGCCGCCCCTGGCGCAACGCTTCGGCGACGGCCTCAAGATAAACCTCGGTCTTGCCCGACCCGGTGACGCCTTTCAGCAAGGTCGTGCCATAATCACCCGTTCGCAGACCAGATTGCAGGGTTTCCACTGCTGAGGCCTGATCATCGGTCAACGCCTTGCCCGGCAGATCCGGATCCAGATGTGGATAGGGCAGATCGCGCGGGCTGTCTTCTTCGCGAACCGCACCGAGTTTGACCAACCCCTTCACGACTGAAGAGGTCACACCCGCCTGTTCGGCCAGTTCCTTCAGCGTAAAGGCCAACCCGCCGTAGTCGCGCAGCAACTCCAACACACGGGTCCGCGCGTCGGTCACCCTGTCAGGGTCCCTGTCGCCAAGCCGATAGACCTTGCGCATCGAAGGCGGATCGCCCAATCCGGGTGCGCGCGTAGCCAATCGCAACATCGCAGGCATCGGAGTCAGCGTGTAATCGGCGACGCGCCCCAGAAACAGGCGCATCTCTTCGCGCATCGGCGCGACTTCAAGCACCCGGATCACCGAGCGGGTCTTGGCAAGGTCAAAGCCACCCTGCCCCGGCCCCCAGACCACGCCCAAGACTTTGCGCGGGCCCAGCGGCACCTCGACAAAAGCGCCCAGAAAGCACCCGCCCTCGGGCGCCTTATAGTCCAGCGTCCGGTCCAGCGGTTGGGCGGTCAGCACCGCCACCAACTCACCTTGGTCGAAAAACTCCTGAGTGCTCAATGCATATCCTTGGCAAGGGGTTCCAGCATGGGTCTCTTTGAGGTAAAGCCATCCGCGACCAAGGCCAACCCATCAAAGGACTGCCCGCATGAAATTCTTCGTAGACACAGCCGAGATCGACGCAATCGCCGAACTGAACGATCTGGGCATGGTGGACGGTGTCACCACCAACCCTTCGCTGATCCTGAAATCGGGCCGCGACATTCTGGAAGTGACCAAGGAAATCTGTGATCTGGTTGACGGACCGGTCTCGGCCGAGGTCGTGGCAACCGAAGCCGACGACATGATCGCCGAAGGTCGCAAGCTGGCCAAGATCGCCCCGAATATCGCTGTCAAAGTGCCGCTGACATGGGCGGGCCTGAAAACCTGCAAAACGCTTAGTGACGAAGGCCAGATGGTCAATGTGACCCTCTGCTTCTCGACCAATCAGGCGATTCTGGCCGCCAAAGCCGGCGCAACTTTCATCTCGCCCTTCATCGGACGTCTGGATGACATCAACCTAGATGGCATGGACCTGATCGCTGATATCCGTCAGGTCTATGACAATTACGGATATGAGACCGAAATCCTCGCCGCCTCGATCCGCACCGTGAACCACGTGACCGACAGCGCCCGCATCGGTGCCGACGTGATCACCGCACCACCCGCCGTGATCAAAAAGCTGGCCGATCATCCGCTGACCGATAAAGGCCTTGAAACTTTCCTGTCCGATTGGGCCAAAACGGGTCAGAAAATCCTCTGATTCTGCGCGAACCCGCGCGGCGCCCCTGGCGCCGCGCTCGGCCCAGCTGCATTGAATCTGATCTCGGATCAGATCCCTGCAGACCGGAGTTTTCCCGACCACATTCCCCGCGAAATTCAAATTGACGCTCATTTTTCCCGAGGCAGATCCGGCAAGCCGTGCTATAAGGCCGAAAAATAAAAAAGACCGGACAGGACATGAGCAGCAACACCATACTCAAGGACACCTTGCGCGAGGCGATTCTGGCCGAACCAGATGCCATTCTGGATGACAAGGACCTGATGCAGGCCCTCGTCACCGCAAATGAGCAGGCGCGCGGGAATAACGTCATCGACCTGCGCGGCATAGCCATGCAACGGCTCGAGGCCCGGCTGGACCGGCTGGAGGATACGCACCGCTCGGTCATTGCGGCAGCCTATGAAAATCTGGCCGGCACAAATCAGGTTCATCGGGCCATTCTTCGGCTACTTGAACCGGTCGGATTTGAGGAATTCCTGCATATACTTGGTGCAGATGTGGCTGACATACTGCGTGTCGACCGCATTACGCTGGTTCTTGAAACGACGGCAGTCCAGAAAGACCCGGCAATCTCAAGACTGGCAGGCGTTCTGGCCATCGTCGAACCCGGTTTCGTCGACAACTATCTGACCTTTGACCACAGCGGCCCAGCACGCGAGGTCGTCTTGCGTGAAATCATCCACCCCGCGCACAGGATATTCGGCAGTGATGCGGATCACCTGCGCTCCGAAGCTTGTCTGAGGCTGGATTTGGGCGAAGGCCGCCTGCCTGGCATGATCATCATGAGCGCAAAAGACCCCAGGCACTTTACGCCAAAGCTGGGCACGGATCTTCTGACTTTCTTTGCTGGTGTCTTCGAACGGTCGATGCGCCATTGGCTGTCGTGAGCCTTATTTCTCCGGCTTGTCGTGACGCACTGCGAAACTGGCTTGATGGCCTGGGGGCCTTGTCAGGCCGGTCCGAAAACACGCTGACCGCCTATCGGGGGGATGTGTCCGAATTTCTGTCCTTCATGACACTGCACCATAGCGAAAGTCAGGGGATGGCGGCGATTGCACGGATTACAATCTCGGACATGCGGGCATGGATGGCCGATCAGCGCGCATCCGGCGTTGGCTCGCGCTCGCTTGCGCGCAAACTTTCCGCTGTGAAAACCTTCTACCGTTGGCTTTCCGAGCGTGAAGGGTTTGAGCCGACCGCAGTTCTGTCGACGCGCGCCCCCAAATTTACCCAAAAACTCCCTCGACCCATGGCCGAGGATGCCGCACGTGCGATGATTGAAACGGTCGAGATGCAATCCGCCAGCGACTGGGTTTCTGCCCGCGACGTTGCGGTCGTTACTCTTTTATATGGCTGCGGTTTGCGTATTTCCGAGGCTCTCTCACTGACCGGAGCGGATACTCCTTTGCCCAACTCGCTGCGGATCACCGGCAAGGGAAACAAGGAAAGGGTCGTCCCGGTCCTGCCGGTCGCGCAAACAGCTGTAGATCAATATGTAAAGCTGTGCCCCCATACCCAATCCAGGGAGAAGGCGCTGTTTCGCGGGGTTCGCGGAGGCCCCCTGAACCCCCGAGCCATTCAGGGGGTGATGGCCAAAGCGCGCCAGCAGCTTGGGCTGCCCTCCACTGTAACACCCCATGCCATGCGCCACAGTTTCGCGACCCACCTGCTGTCTGCGGGCGGTGATCTACGCACCATTCAGGAATTGCTGGGCCACGCGTCGCTGTCCACCACCCAAGCATATACTGCGGTCGACACGGCGCGCCTGATGGAAGTTTACAACCGCACCCACCCAAAAGCCTAAGCAAACGCTATCCACATTGACCGGGCTTTTGGTTTGCATCTGGCCCGCGCATCATTCAAGAGACACCATGACACACAGATTCAAAGCTCTTTCCGTACATCTATTCACCGCGACCGGCGCCGTATTTGCAATGCTCGCCATGCTGGCCGCCGTCGAAGAGAAGTGGAGCCTGATGTATCTGTGGCTGGTCGTCTCGTTCATTGTGGACGGTATCGACGGGCCCTTGGCGCGGCACTATCACGTCAAAAAGAACGCCCCGGAATTTGACGGCGTGCTTTTGGATCTGATCATTGATTACCTGACCTATGTGTTCATCCCGGCCTTTGCCCTGTTCAAATCGGGCTTGATGGACGGCTGGACCGGCTGGTTCGCCATCATCGTCATCACCTTTGCCAGCGCTATGTATTTTGCCGACACTAGGATGAAGACGAAGGACAATTCCTTTTCCGGCTTTCCGGGCTGCTGGAACATGTTCGTCATTGTGATCTTCGCGCTCGAGCCCAATTTCTGGGTTATCCTGCTGCTGGTGACGCTGCTTTCGCTGGCGATGTTCCTGCCATTGAAGTTCATCCACCCAGTGCGCACAGAACGCTGGCGCAATGTGTCATTGCCGATGGCATTTGCCTGGACCTTCTTCGCCGGATGGGCTGCCTGGGTCGATTTCCACCCCGAAAGCTGGGCCCATTGGGGTCTGGTGATCACCAGCTTGTATCTGGTGTTCGCAGGAATTGCCCAGCAGGTGCTCCCGCCACGCAAAGCATAAGGTCACAGGACCTCCTGCACCTCGAACTCGGTTCCGTTATGAGCGAACACATCACCCTGTTGCAGGCCGGCCATCGCCAGGTAAATCGGGCTTTGGGTTGAGATGCCCATATAGGTTTTGCCGTCCACTTCGAACCGCGTGGTCGAGACGCAGACCACAAAGCGCCGGTTGTTGAACTTGACCACCGCACCCGGTTGCACCCTGTCGGTCAGATCAAAATCCGTATTCTCGATCACATCGATCTTGGCATGATGAGCATGAACCGGCGCATCGAAGGCTGCTGCCAGATCGGCATTCTCACGCGAGGCCGCGATGTCATCCTTGTCATGCCCTTCCCGGTCATCAAGCTGCGAATCTTTCAGGAAAGCGTCGTAATGCGCCTGCGCGGTCGCAAGCTCTTGCTCTTCAAGTGACATAAGGCGGTCGATGATGGCCTTTTTACGAGCTGCCAGGTCTGGTTGATCGGTCATACCATGCGATCCTTTGAAATCTCTATTTGAAACAAATTGGGCATCAACCAGCGGGATTGCAACAGAATTCCGCTTTCTAGATCAGCAGACCGGCGGCGCGTTCATGGCGCAGCAGCGCGACCTTGGTCTCAATCCCACCATCACCTGAAAACCCGCCCAGCCCGTTTGCAGCCAGCACCCGATGGCATGGAATTATCACCGGAATAGGATTGGCGCCACAGGCCTGCCCCACCGGTTGCGGGGGCTGACCGAGTTCCTTCGCGAGATCACCATAAGTTCTGGTTTCGCCCAGCGGAATGGCAAACATCAGGTCGCAAACCTGACGCAGGAATTCCGACCCCTCGATACGGTAAGGCAGATCGAACCTGTCCAACCGCCCCTGATCATAGGCGCGCAGCTGCGCCGCGGCCTCCTGCAACAGGGGCGTGACTTCGCCCTGATTGCCGCCATTCCAGATCAGGCGCGTCACCGCGCCATCTGTTTCTTCAACACCCAAAGTCCCGAAACGGGTCTCAACCGCAATCATTCCCATGCGAACAGGCTGACAGAAACCGCGCGCATCACAACCCGAATTCTGCGAATCCGGATCTTCATCTGGCCAAAAATACCTCGGAGCGCGAGGCAGAGCCTCGCAAAAGACTCCGCCTCAGCCGCAGAACACTGATTAGCTCAGCGCGTCGTTACAACGCCCGCACACGCCGTCATGCGCATGGCGCCCAACATCAGGCAGGATTTTCCAGCAGCGCTGACATTTCTCGCCCTCAGCCTTTTCGAACACCACGGCCACGCCCTCGATTTCCGGCACGCGGAACGCCTCGGCCGGGGCCGGATCTCCGGTGACGGTCAAACCGGAGGTGATGCACATGTCATCGACGTCAAACGTTGCCAGAAGATTGCGGGTTTCACCATCTTCGACATGCACGATCGGTGCGGCCTCAAGGCTGGAACCGATGACCTTATCCTGTCTCTGAACTTCGAGCGCGGCAGTCACAGCGCGGCGGACCCGGCGGATCTTGGCCATGCCAGCCTCAAGCTCGGTATTGCGCCAGTCGGCAGGCGTATCCGGGAAGTCCACCAGATGGACCGAGCTGTCATCACCCGGGAAACGCTCCAGCCAGACCTCTTCCATAGTGAAGACCAGAACTGGGGCCAGCCATGTGGTCAGACGGTGGAACAGTATATCCAGCACGGTGCGCGCGGCACGACGGCGCAGATTGTCGCCGTCGCAATACAGCGCATCCTTGCGGACGTCGAAATAGAAGGACGACAGATCAACGGTTGCAAAGGTGAACACCGCACTGAACACGCCCTGGAAGTCGAAAGACGCATATCCTTTTCGCACCTGTTCATCCAAATCGGCCAGACGGCTGAGCACCCAGCGTTCCAGGCGCGGCATATCCGCAGGGTCCACCCGGTCGGCCTCAGAAAAATCAGCCAGCGAGCCCAGCATGAACCGCATGGTGTTGCGCAACCGACGATAGCTGTCGGCGGTGCCCTTCAGGATTTCAGGTCCGATCCGCTGGTCAGCGGTGTAATCGGTCTGAGCCACCCACAGGCGCAGGATATCGGCACCGTATTGCTTGATGACCTCTTCGGGCACGATGGTGTTGCCCAGCGATTTGGACATCTTGTTGCCCTTGGCATCGAGCGTAAAGCCATGGGTCACCACGTTGCGATAGGGCGCGCGGCCCTTGGTGCCGCAGGCCTGCAGCATCGACGAATGGAACCACCCACGATGCTGGTCGGTGCCTTCCATATATACATCGGCGATGCCGTCCTCGGTGCCGTCCTCACGGTCGCGCAGCACAAAGGCATGGGTCGAGCCCGAATCGAACCAAACATCCAGAACGTCGAACACCTGATCCCAGTCATCCGGGTTATAGTCATTGCCCAGGAAGCGCTCTTTCGCGCCGTCAAGATACCAGCAATCGGCCCCGTCCTGTTCAAACGCTTCTTTGACGCGCGCATTCACGCCAGGGTCGCGCAGCAGAAAATCGGGATCGGTCGGCAAAGCGCCCTTCTTGGTAAAGCAGGTCAACGGTACGCCCCAGGCGCGCTGGCGCGACAGAACCCAGTCTGGCCGGGCCTCGATCATGGAATACAGGCGGTTGCGGCCGGTCTGCGGGGTCCATTTCACCAACTCGTCGATCGAACGCAGGGCGCGTTCGCGGATGCTATCGCCCATTTCGCCCATGCCGTCGTCCAGTTTGCGGTCGACCGAGGCAAACCATTGCGGCGTGTTGCGATAGATGATCGGAGCCTTCGAGCGCCAGGAATGCGGATAGCTGTGCTTGATCTTTCCGCGCGCCAGCAACCCGCCAACCTCAACCAGCTTATCGATCACGGACTTGTTGGCATCACCCTCACCGCCCTTGCGGGACAGGATGTATTTGCCGCCAAAGAACGGCAGATCAGCGCGGAACGAACCATCGTCCATCACGTTATAGGTGATGACCTGCTCCAGCATGCCAAGATCACGGTAGAGCTCAAATTCCTCCATCCCGTGCGACGGCGCGCAGTGAACAAACCCCGTTCCTTCGGTGTCGGTCACGAACTCAGCCGCGCGGAAGTCACGGATGTCGTCCCATTCGCCATTGCCGCCCTTGGCCCCGGCCAGCGGGTGGGCCAGTTGGACAGATGACAGCACATCGGCTGTGACATCACGGACGCGGGTCCACTGGTCGTCGTTCAAGCGGGCGCGGCCCAGCACGTCAGCGGCCAGATTGTCCGCCAGCAGAAACTTGTCGCCAACAGCAGCCCAGCATTCCTCTGGCGCATCAGTGACTTCGTACAGCCCGTAGGAGATGTCCTTGCCATAGACCACAGCCTTGTTCGACGGCATGGTCCAAGGTGTCGTCGTCCAGATCACAACAAACGCGTCATCCAGATCGCCCGCATTCACAACCTTGAACTTCACCCAGATGGTGAAGCTTTCCTTGTCGTGATACTCGACCTCGGCTTCGGCCAGCGCGGTTTTTTCAACCGGCGACCACATGACTGGCTTGGACCCCTGATAGAGCGTTCCGTTCATCAGGAACTTCATGAACTCATCCGCGATCACAGCCTCGGCGTGATAGTCCATGGTGATGTAGGGATCGGCCCAGTTGCCGGTGATGCCCAGACGCTTGAACTCTTCACGCTGGATGTCGATCCAGCCCTCGGCGAACTTGCGGCATTCCTGACGGAAGTCGACAACGTTCACCTCGTCCTTGTTCTTGCCCTTCTTGCGGTACTGTTCCTCGATCTTCCATTCGATCGGCAGACCGTGACAATCCCATCCTGGCACATAGCGCGCGTCGTGGCCCATCATCTGATGGCTGCGCACGATCATGTCTTTGATCGTCTTGTTCAGCGCGTGACCGATATGAAGGTGACCGTTCGCATACGGAGGGCCATCGTGCAGGGTAAAGGGCGTGCGGCCCTGTTTTTCACGCAGGCGGTCATAGACACCGATCTCTTCCCAACGTTCCAGCCATGCGGGTTCGCGTTTGGGCAGGCCTGCGCGCATGGGGAAATCGGTTTTCGGCAGGTTCAGCGTGTCTTTGTAATCAGGTGTTTGGGTCGTGTCGGCGCACATTGGGGGCGTCCTTTGGATGATCTGGTCGTATTGGGATCGAAGCGGTCGGTGCGAGTTCTCAAACACCTTTGCCCGGCGTCTCAGTGGTCAGAGCGCCGGGGAAATAATTCGAATAATGATGGCCAGACGGGCATACATGGCCGCGCTTATAGGACGCCCACAGCTAATGGTCCAGAGGTTCCGCCCCTTGTGGCGATTGGCGCAGCTTTGCCCAGCGATTCAGCCACGCCAAACCGGCCAGTGCAAGCCCCAGCGCCAGCAGCGAAAAGACCCGGATCAGGCCGCCCAGCCCGGCGATGTCGATCAGAAATACCTTAGCCACGGCCAGTCCGATCACAGCCAGCCCCACTTTGCGCAACAGGTCGGACCGACGGGCCAAAGATTGATAAAATAGCGCCGCGCCTGCAATCAAAAGGGCCAAGGTATAGGTGTAAAGCTCTGGTTGGCTGACCCCAGCCCCGACATACATGCCACCGGGACCCTGCCAGAAATGACGAATAGAAGCACCCAGCCAATATGCTGCAAGCGCACCCGCAAGACCGAAACAGCCCTGCCGCAACCAAACCGGCATCGGTTCAACGCGCCAGGCTGACATGGCAAGGACCCCGGCAGGAAGAAGGTAGGCTATGGCAAGCGTGTTCATCAGCGCAGGCCCCAACACGGGATCACTGTGCAAATAAAGAACCGGATTTGCCTCGGTCAGCGCTTGCGCAAGTCGGAACAGGGCATGGGCGGCAAAGAACGCCGCCAGCCCATAGCGGACATAGTTCAACGGCCCGCCCAAAGCGAACCGCCGTATCTGTGCCGCCGCCAACAGCAGCCAGATCACCGCCATCAGGCCCAACCCCCAATGGCTGTCCTCCATCCCTCCTTGACCGAACCCTTCCAGCCAGCGCAGCAGCAGCAATGACAGCAATATCCCCGCGGTTGCCCAGGATGCACTTTCCAGCAGCAAGATAGCCACGGGGCGGTTCAATCCCCGGATCAGGCCCCAGGCGAGAACATATCCAAGGGTGGCGGCGCCATAGACCAACGTCATTTCACCGACCGGCACCGTATTGGCCCAGTACAGGCCCGGGTTCAGGATCAGCCGCACAGTCACTGTGAAGACCCCGGCCCAGATAAACCAACTGAGCTGAGGCAGGTTGAACCGACGATCCAGCGCGGCAGCGGCTACAACGGTCACAACCAGCGCAATCGTCAAGGCGCCAGAACTCAGCACGATGACACAGGCAAATGCAAGACAGGACAGCGCGGATAACGTGGCCAGCGCAGGACGTATACGTTGTTCACCATCCACGCGCGCATAGCGTTCGGCAAAGACCACCATCAAGGCACCCAGAGCCATAGCGTGCAGCCCCCAGAAATACGCGCCCAAAACCTCGGCCGGGCGCCAAGCGATCTCAAGAGCGATGGCAAGTATAGGTGCGGTTATTACCGCCCCAGCCGCCCAGACCACGCCATGGCGCCCCTGCTGAATCGACCGCCACGCCGCCGCAACCGAAAGGGCTGCACTCAGTGCCACAAGCAATGTCACGACAAAGGGAAAATCCGCCTCGGGGGTTTCGGCATAGGTCTCAGCAAAACGCTGTGCGACTTTGCCCCGATCCCACCCCTGGAGAAATACAAGCCAGACAAGGCCAACAATCGGGAAAACACTGATGTCCTGAAGTGCCCTCGCCCCGCTTGTCCAAACGATCATCGCAAAGGCCAGACCAGCCAAAAGCGTCAGGCTCAACCAGAACTCACCGGCGGAATCCGGCCAGTGCAGCGCCAGGATGGCCGAGCTGACCGCAACCGCACCAAATGCCAGACGCGTCGGAAACTCGGGCCATGCCTCGCCGCTTTGGCGTCGGGTCATTTCGCTGACCATCGGGCCGGTGTGATCAGGCCAAATTCGCCGGACCGGAATTGCAGTAGTGATGAGCGCAAAGGCGGTGATGCAGGTCAGATAGCCCGGCTCTGTCATCGGTTCCGACAGGACCAGCAGCAGACACGAAGAATAACCTCCGACCAGTGTCAGAACCGAAATCCACGCCCATCGGCGGACGGTGTCTATGCCCAGGCCCAGAACCGTTATGGTTAGGAAGTAGCCATATAACCAGGTCGGATCATCCGAAGAGCCACCGACCAAGAATGGGGAGGCAAAGGCACCTGTCAGTCCGACAGCTGCCAATAGCGGACCATGGAACCAACCCAAAACCAACCCGACAGATGCAACGCCAATCATGGCGACAAGCGCAAATTCAGGGCCGATCAAGCCATATAGTTGCCGCGCCGCCAGAACGCCGCCAAACAGTGTGACCAGCCCCGCGCCTGAGAACACCGAGGGCAAATAGGCGCTCGCGGAGTCCACGCCATCGCCATAGCGCCTGCGAATGACCTCTCCGCTGACAATCAGCGCCGCGCCAAACAGCAATGCGGCAACGACACGTGCCGACGGCGGCAGCAACCCGTTCTCGACGCCGTATTGCACCAAGAAAATTCCCGCCAGTGCCAGCGACAGTGCCGAAACGACATAGAACCAGTTTTCCTGCAGCCATTCCTGCAGCAACGCGAAACGGTCAGAGCTGAAAACCAGTGCTTCTTGAGGAGATTGCGGGGGGATTGGCTGTTCGGTCTCAGGTTGGTCGGCTATCGGCCACACTGGAGGCGCTTTGGTCGGAATATCCTGCGCCTTGGGCTCGGGCTCTGTCGCGGGTTCTGGTTCAGTTTTGGTGCCTTGTTTCAGTGACAGGATGTCCGCCTCTAACCGGACGACCCGCCGCCGCAACCGAACCTGACTGACAAGCAGCAGCACAATGGTCAAAGGAATAGCCAGCGCAACCAACGCAAGAAGGACCAGAAGGGATTCCAACCTGTTTCTCCTATCAAATTCTCTGCAGGCTAACCTGATGCATCAGGTAGAAACAGTCCGGAATACCGTCCTGCATACCGCGACATGGCCTGAAATCAAAACAGGTCTATCGAAGGGCGGGAAATCATGAGCCAGACTATGGCCAAAACGGCCAGAAATGCGGGGATCCCACATGCAAACCAAAGCCGGAACAATATGAAATACGAACGCGGCAGAGCAGTATCGCGATCTGCCGCCTCTTGCGCGAGGTTCCGCATCTTTATCTGCAGCCAGACGACCGGCAGCCAGAAGACCCCGGTCAAGACATACAGCAATAGTGACAGCAGCACCCACCCTTCGACCAGTGACCAGCCCAATCTGAAGGCCAGCAAGCCACCTGAAATTGGCTGCAAAACAACGGCGGTTGTGGTGAACAGCATATCGGCCAGCACCACGATTGCCGCCGTCTGGGCGATGAAACGCGGGTCGCGTGACCGATGGGACATCAGCATGAAGAATGCGATTCCGGCCCCGGTTCCCAACAAGACGCATGCCCCGATCAAATGAACCCAGCGCAAGATCAAATCCGGGTCCATCATCGGCTTTTCACCATTGGCAGTGTGACCAGAGACAACATGATCGCGGGCATGACCTTAACAAGCGGTCCAAGCGGGTCGAGCCACAAGGCAGGAGCCGTAATTGAGGCCGCCAATAAGTAGAATACCGCCACACAAAGCTGAGCGATGCAGGCGCGTTCTGCCCATGGTCGCCAAAGGATCGCAAGCCCCAGACCGATATCGACACATGACCAGAACAGAACGCTGGCCACAGCGGCACCACTGGTCCAGCCCGCGACGGTTAGGACTTGCGTGGCTTGCGGCAGGCTCAGCAATCCGAAGACACCTGAAAGAACCCAGAAAAGGCTGAGCACCGCAACCGTCAACGGCATCAGCAACGACATCCGTGCAGCCAACCTGTGTTCGCGGGAACAGGCCATGCTGCGATAAATCTCGGGCATCGAACCCATGGATTCGCCTGTCACCCTGCGAAAAGGGGCCGGGTCGCCAAGAACTCCGGTAGCCATGACTGTCATTGCGTTGCTGCGAAGGGGCGAACGCCACCCCAAGCGCCCAAGTTGATCGGCGCAACCGGCGGCGAACTTAGCAACCACAGCCGGTGCCGTTATCCGAACACGTGCCTTAGGGAACCCCATCCAACGGCGGGTTTCGTCCAGAACCTCGGACAGCGAATGAGCCTGATCCTCGACCAGATCATAGGTTCCCTGTGGCAACGTCTCATCAACGGCCGCCGCCACGGCGCTGCACAAATCGGCCATTCCAACACATTGAACGAGAGTCTGCGGATAGGCGATCGGTTGCACAAGCGGAATTGCGGCCAGCATGCGCAACAAGGTCGTTCCACCATAGTCAGTCTGCCCGATCACAAGGCCCGGCCTTAGAATCCACAGCGGCACACCACTGGCCTGCAAGGCGGCATCCCCGGAGGCTTTGGTGCGCATAAATTCCGTGTCGGCCTCTGGGCTGCTTCCGGTTGCAGAAATCTGTATCACGGCAATGCCGCGCGCGGCGCAGGCCTGCCCGAGGGCGGCAATCGCAGTGTGATGCACCGCCTCGAGATCGTCCTTTGGTCCGTCCTGCAACGCCCCGGCGCAGTTCACGATACAATCAAAACCTGACAGAATTTCCCGCCAATCGTGTGGGTGCGTGAGCTGGCGCAAATCTCCCTGAGCCAAAGACATCCCGGGCAGGATTTTCCCACCCAGGTTTGTATCGCGCACAAGGCCGCATACATTAGCCCCTCGATCCGAAAGAGACCGCATCATCGCCGCGCCGATAAACCCATAAGCGCCTAGAACAATTATATTTTTCCCAGAACCTTGCATCGGGCACCTTACCTGCTGAAGTTGCGCCCCAACCTAGCGGGTCGAGCGGCAGCCGTCTGCGGCACCGGGCAAACTGCGACAATTCCGACCGCTAGGGGTGAAACAGTGAACCGACGAAATAGGCGATTGCGGCAGCGGCCCCACCAATCAGCAGCGTTTCGATCCCTGACCGCCACCACGGAGCCAGCGACCAGCGGCTTTTGAGGGCACCAATGGCAAAGAAAACACCCATCGTCATCCAGGCCGAAGCAGCAAATGCCCGGTCCACCGAAAACAGAAACGGCAAAAGCGGAACCATGCCGGCCACAAGAAAGGCAAAAAACGTCGCCACCGCAGCTTTGCGCGGACGCGGATCGACGCTGCCCAGGCCATATTCTCCCTCGATCATCAGGTCGATCCAGTTGTCATGGTTTTCCGTGATCGCATCGGTGGCTTCGTCCAGCACACGGCCCGACAGTCCTTTCTGGGCTAAAATCTCGCGCACCTCGTTCCGTTCACCATCGGGGTAAAGATGTATATGACGCTCCTCGATCGCGCGAATGCGCCGGATGTTATCCAGTTCAGCCTTGGTGCCCGAGTAATTCCCCGCCGCCATCGAAAACCCGTCAGCCAGCACATTGGCCAGCCCCAACGCTATGATGATGAACGGTGACAGCCCCGCCCCGGCAACGCCCGCAACGATGGCAAAAGTGGTGACTGATCCATCGATCCCGCCGTAAACCACATCACGCAAAACGCCACGCCCCGGCGGCGCGTTGATACGTGCCGCGATTTCTTGCTGGCTGTGTCCATGGTCTGTCATGGGTGCCTCCTGCTTTGTTATGATGCGCGGCTGGCAGGAACGCTTTGTCTCAGGTCAAGTTTTCGAAAACAGCCCCGCCAGCGCACGCTTGATCATCGACCGGGTCGAGGGCTTGTGACGGTCCGAGAACGGTAAAGGACGGCAGACCTCCATCGCGGCCACGCCGACGCGCGCGCTAAGCGCCCCGTTAACCAGGCCTTCGCCAAACCGCCGCGACAGTTTGCTTAGGACAGAGCCGCCCAGCACCGGTTCAAGCAAGTCGTCGCCCATTGCCACGGCGCCGGTTGCGACCAGATGCACAAAGACCGCCCGGGTCAGGCGCCAACTGCCCAGAAAACCGGCCCGCCCACCATAGATCTCGGCAACGCGGCGGATCATCCTCAGCGAAGCGGCCAAAGCCGTCGCCACATCCGCAAGAGCCAAAGGAACCAGAGCGGTCACCGTCGCGACCTGACGCGCAGCGGCCTCGACTTCTCGACTAGCCGCGGCATCCAGAGGGGCCAGCAGCTCATCCTCGGCCAGAGCCATCAGATCCGAGGCATCGAAAGGCTCGGCGATACGTTCGGCCAGCCTATCGCGGCCCCATCGAACGTCCTCGCGCCCGTTGTAAAATGCCAACAACCGGTTGGTTACAGCGCGGGCTTGCGTCAGATCCGCCTCTGCCAACGCGGTGTCTGCGGCGCGACGGATGCCATCCACACGCGAAAGCCGCCCGATCGCAGCAAGTTCCCGCAAAGCGATGATCAGGGCAACCAGCAGCAACGCGCCAATCAGACCAGTTACAACCCATCCCAAAACCGGCGCGCGCAACAGCAAAGCGGTCACAAAATCCCATGCCGCCACCGAGACAACCGCGCCGATGACCGCCGCCGCCAGTCCCCAGAACCAGCGTGACAGGGCCGACGGTTTCCGTGCAGCCAGACGCGCGGCGGCCTGCATCGCCTTCCCCTGTGGTTCGCCCGCATCCGGAACGGGCGGTGCCAAAGCGACATCCGCAACAGGTTCCTCGGGATCAAGATCGATCAGAACCGGACCCTTAGCCATCGGCTGCCCCCTCTCCGTTCCAGACAAATTTGATGTCCGGCAGGTTTTCGTCATTATCGGCTCCGTCACCGCGGGCGACCTCGGCAAATCCGTTGCGCTCGTAGAATCTTCGCGCGCCATGGTTGGCCTGAAAGGCGAACAGGGACAGCTTTTGTCGGCCAGATTTCGCCTGATCCAACAGGCGCTGCCCAATGCCCTGATTGCGCGCTGACGCACGCAGGTAAAGCGAATGGACCTCTGAACCATTCAATGCCAGAAAACCAACTAAACCATCCTCGTTTTCAGCAACGGTGATCCAGTCGCGATCAATCATCACGCCGCAAAAGGCGATGGTTTCGGCACAGGAATGCAGCTCTGGCATCCACTCATTTTCACAAGCAAAACCATGCAGGATTTTCCCCGTCGCGCCAGCATCCGTGCTGCGCGCAGGGCGGAGCGTTACGGTCATAGCCGGTCTCCGATCAGGAACTGGGCCGCGCGATCAAGTCGGATATGGGGCGGGCCGTCACCCGATCGCAGGGTCAGGTTCGCAGGCGCAAAACTCATGAACCCATAGTCTTCGCCCAGCCAGCTTTCTGCTCCGCTGCGGGCTGCCCCCAACAAATGAGCCGGGTCTTCGGGCAACTCACCGGGGTAGAAGGCCGCCTGCTTGCCGTCAAGCAAAGTGCCCCGCACGCAGGCAAGCGGCACTCCTTCATGGGTTCGCATCTCTTCGGTTGTTGCCCGCAAAGCCGCCAGTGACACAGCCGAGGTCTCGGCCCCGGCAAAACTGGCGCGGTCACGGGCGTCGCGGGTCAATGCCTCCATGATGCTGGTCAGACGTGGATGTTGCAGGTGGTGCAAATGATCGGCCTTGGTGGCGGCAAATAAAATGCGCTCGACCCGTTTGCCCAGAAGATACTGGCTGAGCCACGCGTTGCGCCCCGGACGGAAGGCCGACAGGATATCTCCCATCGCTCGGCGCATATCCTCAACCGCTTTCGGCCCTTTGTGAATCGCACCCAGCGCGTCGACCAGAACAACCTGTCGATCGATCCGGGCAAAATGTTCGCGAAAGAACGGTTTGACCACGCGCAATTTATAGGCTTCGTAGCGCCGCGCCATTTCGCGGTGCAGGCTGTTACGGGTGGCGACCCCTTCGACTGGCAGCGGCGCGAAGGTCAGAACCGGTGATCCCGCCAGATCACCCGGCAACAGGAACCGTCCCGGCGTACAATCGTAGAACCCGGCATCGCGCGCCGTGTTCAGATAGCCCGAGAACGCCTGCGCCAAAGATTGCGCCACCGGCTCATCATGTTTTGCCTCCGGCGCGACCGCTTTGGCCTGCGCCAGAAACTCTTGTGCCTCGGCCCGCTCTGTGATGCGGGTCAGCGTTTCGGTTGACCAGTCGTCATATGATTTGTCCAGCAGGGCCAAGTCCAGCAACCATTCGCCCGGATAATCCACAATATCCAGATGCACGGTTCGCGGCCCCTTCAGGCCAGACAGCAGACCGGCAGGGCGAACCTTGAACGACAGGCGCAGCTCGGACACGGCGCGGGTGCTTTCGGGCCAATGCGGGTTTGGCCCGGTCAGCGCAGCAAGATGGTTTTCATAATCGAACCGGGGCACGGTATCATCAGGCTGCGGCTGAAGGTAAGCTGCGTTGATCCGTCCCTCATGCTGCGCAACAAGGCCCGGCATTCGCCCACGGTCCAGCAGGTTTGCAACAAGCGAGGTGATGAACACCGTTTTGCCCGAACGCGCTAACCCGGTGACACCAAGGCGGATGACCGGCTCGAACAGAGCTTCGGAAACGCTGTCGCCCACGGATTCCATGCCGCGCACAAGACTGTCTGCCATAGATGAGATGACCAAGCCGTCGCCCCGCTTTTATCGTTTCGCTCAAGATAGGTAGCCACCGTCCGACATGCCAGCGCTTTCCGGCCCCTTGCCCGCCGCCGCGCAGCACGGTACCAGCGGCCCATGCCCAGATACGCGTTGAAAGTCGAATATCACGGAAAGCCGTTTGCCGGGTGGCAAAGGCAGAAAGGTCAGCCCTCGGTTCAGGGGGCGATCGAAGAGGCATTGTCGCAGATACAACCGGGGGATCATACGATCGCTGCGGCGGGTCGCACCGATGCCGGTGTCCACGCGCTAGGACAGGTCGCCCATTGCGACCTGATCAAGGAATGGGACCCTTTCCGACTGTCCGAAGCGCTGAACTATCACCTCAAGCCGCAACCAGTGGCCATCGTGAAAGCCGCACGGGTGGACGATGACTGGCATGCGCGGTTCTCGGCGCTTGAACGGCAATATCTGTTTCGCATCCTGATGCGCCGCGCGCCTGCAACCCATGACGCGGGGCAGGTTTGGCAGGTCAGCCAACCGTTGGACATTGAGGCGATGCAGGCCGCGGCGGACATGCTGATCGGACGGCATGATTTCACCACGTTCCGGTCCACGATCTGTCAGGCGACCAGCCCGGTCAAGACGCTGGATGAGTTGCGTGTGGAACAGGTGCAGGGCTTTTCAGGTCCCGAGGTTCATTTCCACGTCCGGGCACGTTCGTTCCTGCACAATCAGGTGCGAAGCTTTGTTGGCACGCTGGAACGTGTCGGCGCCGGGTCTTGGACGCCCGAAGATGTGCGCGACGCGCTGCAAGCTGAGGATCGTGCCGCCTGCGGGCCGGTTTGCCCGCCACAGGGGCTGTATCTTGCGCGGGTCGGCTATCCGAACCCGGTGTTCGACTAAAGCGCGCTCAGCAACAACCCGCCAGCTATCACCGCTATCAACAACCCAGCGACCAGCTCGATGGTTGGGGCCAGCACCTGTGCAAACCGCGTCGCTGAGGCCGAGGCCAGCATCCCCCCGCGCAGACCGAATGAGGTCCACCCTACCAGAGTGGTGACAGTCGCAGTGCCCAGCGCCATGCAGAACGCCCCGGCGATGCCAACGATGGCGATGCCCATCTGCCAGGTCAGGATCAACACAAACAGCGCCCCGGTACAGGGGCGTGCGGCGATTCCAGCGATCAGCAACGCCGCCTCGCGCAGGCTACCGACCTGCGCCACCTCATCCGCAGACGGACCATGCCGGTGGCCGCAATCCGAACAGGTTTCGTGATCGTGGTGATGATGATCTGCGCCGTGATCCCGGCTGCGTTTGGCAAAGCTCCGCAAGGCGCGAAACACTAGCCAAAGCCCGATCGCAGTGATCGCCCCATAGCTGACTGGGGCCATGATTTGCTCCGTTGTGTCGACCAGTCTTTCCCGAGACATCTGGAACACCAGCACACCGGCATAGACCAGAACAATCGCGGTTACGGCCTGTCCAAGGCTGGACAACACACTGATCGCTGAAAGCCGCCAGAACGCCACACGCCGACCAAGCCCATAGCCACCGATCAGGACTTTGCCATGCCCAGGACCGATGGCGTGGAAGAACCCGTAAGCGAAGCACACCGTCAACAAAGTCATGACCGCCTGAGGTTGTTCGGCGCGGGCAGCGCGCAGAGACCGCGCAATCTGGTTCTGAAATGCACGCTGTTCACCGGCAGCCCATGCCGCAAGTTGGTCAAACCCGCCGCTGAACCAGAACCAGAGCAGAACTCCGACCGCCAGAACAAACGGGACAATTAGGTATTTGGACATGAAATACGGATCTCGGTTGCAAAGTTTTCGCCCACCATCGGGATGTCATTTTCCTCAACGTCGTAATTGGCATCCAGCGTCAGCAGAAACGCCTGCATTTGGGCAAGCTGTCCGTCGACATCCGGCTCGAAGCGGTCAATCTGGCAGGTCTTACTCCCCGAAACCGTCACCGGGCGCGTCAGGTCATATGCGGTGTAATATGTCTCATCAAACGCCTTCACCGATAAGGCGGTGGCCGGTACAGGCCCCCCTTCGACACTGCGCAGATGCGAGGTCACGATGCGCCCGTCCTCCATCAATGCTTTCGGCTCAAGTGGGCCAGAAAGCGGCAATACCTCAGCCTCGGACCAGACGACCAGATCGCCGTTATAGCCTTGATCCCACTGTGCATCGAACCCGGACAGGAAATCCTGTTCGCTTTCACTTAGAAGACCGTCGCCATCCTGATCCAGCTTCATGTCTTCGAGGACAAGCAATGAGTAGAACTCGTCATAGGCCCAGGTCACACGGACATGGGTCAGCTGCCCGGAATCGTCCACAATGAATTCCAGCCCCGTGTCGATAAAGACATGCGGGTGCGTCATCGCCGGGATCGGCAAACAGCAGGTCACTAGGGTCACAAGCCAGCGCATGGGCGAAAGATAGGGTGTCGGCCTGCGCCCGGCAATCCCATTTGGGCCGGGCGCGCAGAAGCTGGCCGATGGCTCAGGCAGGTGGGAACAACACAAGGGTCTGCAGGGCTGTTCCAACCGGCCCTTCGGTGTCATACAAAACCGATTGCGACATGCCGATACCCGAGGGCTGCCAATGGCAGACAGACTCGGAGGCCAGCCAATCCGAGACCGGCTCGCGGTGCACCTGAATCGTCAGATCGGTATTCATGAACCCCATCTCGGTTGTGGGGGCATTCCACGAAATGCCATTGCCGCAATCAGCCAGTGGACACAGCGCCTGAATCGGAGATTGCACCTCCTCCCCAAGCAACGGAGGCGTGCGCATCCAGATCGTTTTGGGACCGACGCCCTGATTTCCACCCTTGGGATAGAGGACATCGGAATAGGTCGCGAACCCCGGAAGATCGTGCCGAATTTCGCCGATGGGAAATGGGCCGTCCACCGTGTCCGCCAGTTGCGGAGATGAGAGAGCGACATTGGGAACCTGGCCAAGGTCGCGGCGGGCAAGGTGCATAGTTGTGGCTACGGCGCATAAAGTGTTGTCCAGATCGTGCACAGTAACCCGAGTGGTCGCTAGCGTTCTGGTGTGCCGCGTCGTCTCGGCCGCAACCCGCAACCCGGACAGGGGCAGCGGGCGCAGCAGATCGACCGTCAGCCGGGTCAGCATCTTGTCCGGACCAATTTCAGATTCCGCGGCGCGCACGATCAGACCGCTGACCGGACCAGCATGGCAATGTTCGGCAGACCACGGACCCCGCGCCGGGTCATTGCCGACAAAAACCCCATCCGCGCGAAGTCTGAAATAAGGCAACCTGGACATGTCAGATTTCAAGACCACTTGGGACCTCAGACCTTTTCCTGTGTATGCTTTTTCAGCTCGGTCCGTGCGACCTGACGACGATGCACCGCGTCCGGCCCATCGGCCAGCCGCAGGGTCCGTACATGCGTCCACGCGGTCGCCAGCGGCGTGTCCTGACTTACCCCTTGCCCGCCATACATCTGCACCGCCTCATCAATCACCTTCAATGCGACCCGCGGGGCCACGACCTTGATCTGGCTGATCCACGGGGCCGCCGCGCGCGCATCGCCCTGATCCATGTACCAAGCAGCCTTGAGGCAAAGTAGCCGGGCCATTTCGATCTCCATCCGGCATTCGGCTATAATATCGAAATTCGCCCCAAGCTGCGCCAGCTTCTTGCCAAATGCTTCGCGTTGCAGCGACCGTTTGCACATCTGCTCCAGGGCCATCTCTGCTTGCCCAATAGCGCGCATACAGTGGTGAATACGTCCCGGCCCCAATCGACCCTGAGCGATCTCGAACCCGCGCCCTTCGCCCAGCAGGATATTCTCGGCAGGCACCCGGACATTGGTAAAGCGAATATGCATATGCCCGTGCGGCGCATCATCATGGCCGTAGACTTCCATCGGGCGCAGCACCTCGATCCCGGGCGTTCCCGCCGGCACCACGATCATCGACTGGCGTTTGTGAACAGGCAAGTCATCACCGCCAGTCCGGACCATGACGATATAGACCTTGCACCGCGGATCACCGGCGCCTGAGGCCCACCATTTCTCGCCATTCAGAACGTAGGATTCGCCGTCCAGCACACAGGACATCGAAACATTGGTGGCATCAGACGAGGCGACATCCGGTTCGGTCATCAGATAGGCCGAACGGATTTGCCCATCGAGCAGCGGCTTGAGCCACTCTTGCTTCATCTTTTCGGACCCGTACCGCTCGAATACTTCCATGTTGCCCGTATCTGGGGCCGAACAGTTGAAGATTTCGGCACCCAGCGGGGTCTTACCCATTTCTTCAGCAAAAAAGGCGTATTCCACAGTTGTCAAACCCAGCCCTTTTTCACTGTCGGTCAGCCAGAAGTTCCACAATCCCGCCGCCTTGGCCTTGGCCTTCAACCCTTCAAGGATATCCGCCTGCCGGTCGGTATATTGCCAGCGGTCACCTTTGTTGATTTCAGCATGGAACTCTTCTTCCAGCGGCATGACTTCATTTCGGATCATCTCTGTTACGCGGGTCAGCAGTTCGCGGTTTTCCTCGCGCAGGCCGAATGACATGTTCATGAGTTTTCTCCTCCGCCCCGACACACGGGCATTACCTTTGGGCCGAGAATGACTTAGCCACCGTCATGATGTCCAGTTGGGTGACGGGACGTCACCCACCCCATATGAGATTAAACGGGTGCAGTAACCGGAGACTGGCGACCGTATAGCCGTCAATAACCTGCGTCGCGCGCGGGTATAGCAACCCAATTAGGGTGTGAAAATCCAGTTACCATTGGCATCCTGGCACCTGCGGGTTCTGATCTCACGGGTCTGCTCGGCACTCGGAGGTCGGATAAAATGCTGCAGATGCACGCAATTATCGCGGACCTCGCGCACACGGACGGTGCCCTTGGCCCCGGTCTCGGTGCTGATCCATTCACTTTCGGCACCAACCTGCGGCAAACCACTGCCCAGCATGGTGTCTGTGGTTGCACTCAGCAATGTGAAATCATCCGGGCTCAACCCCGACTCTGCGATGATGCGCGACAGCGGTTTCGCGCTGCCGGCAACACCAATGCTCAGCACCAGAACACCTGCAACTAATAGTGATCCCCAAATTCTCATACCGCCTCGCAATTCTGCAACCAATTTACATTCAAGGATATACCCGGGAAGGCACAGGGCCAAGCCCTAGTCTGCAACCTTCAAATTATCCCGAAGAAACCTATTGCAACTCTGACGCTAGGCCATGCCGAGCGTCCCTCGCATAGTGCACGAAACACGAACCAGAGGCATTTGATGGCACACCCGACTTATTATGCGCCCCATGGCGGACACCCCGGACAGGACACCCTGTTAACAGATCGCGCCATGTTCACCGAGGCCTATGCCGTTATACCCAAGGGTACGATGCGCGACATCGTCACCAGCTATCTGCCCTTCTGGGAAAACACCCGCCTGTGGGTTTTGGCACGCCCCCTTAGCGGGTTCGCCGAAACCTTTTCGCAATACATCATGGAGGTCCAACCCGGTGGCGGTAGCGATACGCCCGAAACGGACCCCGAAGCGCAGGCGGTGTTGTTCGTTGTCGAAGGGGCGGTCACATTGACGCTTGAGGGAAGTGTTCACGTTTTGGAAACTGGTGGATATGCCTATATCCCCGCTGGTTCCAAATGGGCGTTGCGCAACCATACGGAGCAGCCAGCGCGGTTTCATTGGGTTCGAAAGGCTTATGAGGCAGTGCCCGGCCTGCCCGCGCCGGACCCGATCATCACCAATGAGCAAGAGGTCGCCCCGATCGAAATGCCGGGAACCGAGGGTCGCTGGGCCACAACACGTTTCGCGGATCCGCAGGACCTGCGCCACGATATGCATGTGAACATCGTGACTTTCGAACCGGGTGGCGTGATCCCATTTGCCGAAACCCATGTCATGGAACACGGGCTGTATGTGCTGGAAGGCAAAGCCGTTTACCGGCTGAATCAGGACTGGGTCGAGGTCGAAGCCGGAGACTTTATGTGGCTGCGCGCCTTTTGCCCTCAGGCGTGCTATGCGGGCGGTCCCGGGCGGTTCCGGTATCTGCTGTACAAAGATGTGAACCGCCAGATGCCTCTTTCACCAGGCGGGCGCTAGGATAAATTCGGCCTTGGCGGAACTCGGCAAGCGCGGTAATCTGGTGGAATAACAAACGGTTTTAGTTCAGGAGATTGTACGATGGCACTGCGCAATGTAACGCTGGCACTGGCGGCTGCAATCGGCCTGACGGCCCTGGATGTGAACCCTGCAACCGCCAAAGAGACGAATACCGTCAACGTCATGAGCCGTACCTGGGCCATTACCCAGGTTTCGGAAGCTCCGGTCGTATACCGTGCCACACGTGATAACAACAATCTCAACCCATTCGGCCCCCCGCCCCGGCTGCGCACTATTCAGGCCATCGCGGCGATTCAGCAGGCAACCGGGTGCAAGCCGATTGTGGCCAGCATGTACCAGAACATCTCGGGCCAGTTCTTTTCACAGGTCAGCTGTAACTGACCCGGACAGGAAACTGGCATTGAGGTTAATTCAAGCCACTGCCATAGCTTGCGCATGAAACTCGCAATTAACGGATTCGGCCGCATCGGCCGCACGATTTTGCGGCAGCTTCTGGCCATGCCGCTCGGTTACGACATCGAACTGGTGCTGATCAACGACATCGCACCGCTAGAGACCTGCGCCTATCTGTTCAAGTACGACAGCACTTTCGGGCCCTATCCGGGCAAAGTGGAACAGGGAACTGCACAACTGGTTGTCGATGGGCACGCTATTCCTGTTACACACAGCCCCAACCTCAGCCGGGTTGATCTGTCCGGTGTAGATGTCCTGATGGACTGCACCGGCGTTGCCCGGACATCGGATGTTGCTAGTCAGGGCCTGACCGCAGGGGCAAGGAAAGTACTGATTTCCGGCCCATCGCCTGCGACCGAGGCCACAATCGTTCTGGGTGCAAATGAGGATCAGCTGGGCAATGCGCGGATCGTGTCAAATGCCTCTTGCACCACCAACGGGCTGGCTCCGCTGGTCAAGGTTCTGGACGGGATCGCTGGTGTCGCGTCGGGCCATATGACCACCATCCACTGCTACACCAACAGCCAGCCGATGATCGACGCTCCGCGTGGTGATCTGGCACGGTCACGCGCCGGAGCGCTGTCGATGGTCCCGACCACCACCAGCGCTATGCACCTGATAGACGAAGTCCTGCCCCATCTGGCCGGGCGCATCTCGGGCGCGGCAGTCAGGGTGCCGACCGCAAGCGTCTCGGCAATCGATCTGATCGTGACATTGGAACGCGGGATGAGTGCCGAGGGTTTTGAAACCGCCCTACGTGCAGCCGTTGCAGAGTCTCCCGTTCTGGGTTGGACGGATGAGCCGCTGGTGTCATCCGATTTGCGGACGCGGCCGGAATCTCTGATCATTGCAGGGCCAGAAACCCGGCAGATCGGCGAAACTCAGGTTCGTGTTTTTGGCTGGTATGACAATGAATGGGGGTTTTCAGCCCGCATGCTGGATGTCGCTCGTTTGATGGCCGACACATAGGCGGATCGCGACCTAACGCGATCCGCCGGTTTTCTTTCCGTTACTTGCCGGGAAGGCTGCCCGACCCGTGCCCCGACATGCCGCCCGAAACTTCTTCGGTTGCCTCATCGGCCAACTCATCCGGCAGGATCAGGTTCAGCACGATGGCGATCAGAGCCGCAGGCAGCAGCCCGCTTTTCATCAGGATGCCCAGAGTATCGGGCAAGTGTTGCACCGCACCCGGCTCGAGCTGGAGGCCGAACCCGATTGACAGCGCGATGGCAAAGATCACCATGTTGCGCCGATTCCAATCCACATCGGACAACATCGAAACACCCGCGGCGACAACCATCCCGAACATGACGATGACGCCACCGCCCAGTACTTCGATCGGAACGGTGCGGATGATCGCGCCAACCTTGGGCACCAGGCCGCACAGGATCAGAAACAAGGCGCCGATGGTGACGACATTTCGGCTCATGACGCCGGTCATCGCGATCAGCCCGACATTCTGGCTGAACGACGTGTTGGGTAAGCCGCCGAACACGCCCGCCAGGGCCGAGCCGAAGCCGTCAGCATAGGTTGCACCGGTGATTTCCTTGTCCGTGGCTTCGCGCCCGGCTCCGCCTTTGGTCACACCCGACACATCCCCCACCGTCTCAACTGCCGAAACAAAGGCCATCAGACAGAACCCGATTATGGCGGCGAATGAGAACTCGAACCCATACTTGAAGGGCACAGGCAGGGCGAAAGTTGCAGCGCGGCTCCAGCTTGTTCCGATTGCCTCAAACGTGATCATGCCAACCATCAGGGCATAGAGATACCCAACCGCAAGACCAATCAGAACGGCAGAAACCGAAAGCATTCCGCGGGTAAAGAACTTGAGCCCCAGCGTCACGACCACGACGACCATTGCAGCCGACCAGTTCAGCGCCGAGCCGTATTCGGGCGTTCCAATGGCCGGAACCCCTCCGGCGGCGTATTGAATGCCGACCTTGACCAACGCCAGACCAATCATTGTCACCACAAGGCCTGTGACCAGAGGTGGCAAGGCAAAACGGATTTTGCCAATCACCGTGCCCAGCAGGGCATGGAACACCCCACCGATAATGACACCGCCAAACAATGCGGCCAGACCATCGACGCCTTTGCCGGCAACCAGCGGGATCATGATCGGCAGAAAGGCAAAGCTGGTGCCCTGAACAATAGGCAAAGCCGCTCCTACCGGGCCAATCGTCACCGTTTGCAGCAAGGTCGCGACGCCGGCAAACAGCATCGACATCTGGATCAGGTACAGCAGTTCGGGAAAATCGGGGGAGTTCGAACCGAACCCGAACCCGGCGGCCCCTGCAACGATGATCGCAGGCGTCACGTTCGAAACGAACATCGCCAGAACATGTTGAATGCCCAGCGGAACTGCCTTGTGCAGCGCCGGGGTATAATTTGGATCCCGAAGCTGTTCGGGTGTCCCTATTGAAGTGTCAGCCATGAGTTACTGTCCTCTCTGTCAGATTCACGGGGGTCTTACCGCTTATGCTGCGGCTTCATTTGGCTACGACACCACCTGATATGGGGTATCGAACCAGTATTCTTCCAGGTTGGACCCATCGCCGATCCGATCAACAACGGCGAACAATCCAGGGCCATGCAACGGTGTCAAAACGCCGTGCCACGTCCCACGATGATAATTCACCACCTGACCGGGCCGGGTGACAAAGGCACACGGCTCGCCCGGCTGCCCGTCAACATCTGGTGCTACAATGACCAGAAAGGGTTGATGGGTCATGGGCACAAAGGCCTGACTGCCATCAGGATGCCGTTCAACCATATCCAACTGGTACGGCAGGGTTCGGGGGTTGGCGTTGAACAGGCTGATCCCGGCGCGGCCGCCCGCGAAATCAAGGGCCGCCCGGTCATGAAAACGCCCGCACTGGCCCTGGTTGATGATCTTGTCCGGGTCGCCCGATGCCTCGATCACATCTCCGAACGGGGCAAAAGCGTCAGGCGTTAAAGGAACAGTCCGGATCTGTTTCATGAAGGCAGCACATCCCTCAGGCGGAATTCGGCAATACGCTCGACCTGTCGGCAGGCCTCGGCGAATTCTGTGTCCCGGTCCTGATCTATCCGCCGCTGAAACGCCTGCTGGATAGAGGCTTTGTCATGATCACGCACAGCGATAATGAAGGGAAATCCGAACTTGTCGGTATAGCGCCTATTCAGATCGGTGAAGGCATCGCGTTCGGCATCCGTCAGCGCATCCAGCCCTGCCGAGGACTGCTCCGCCGTGCTTTCCTGTGTCAGCCGCTTGGCCTGTGCCAGTTTGCCCGCCAGATCAGGGTGCGCGGTCAGCACGCCCAGCCGCTCCTCATCCGAGGCCGAACGGAACATGCGCGTCAGTGCGTTATGCAACCCGCCGGCAGTATCGTGAGCCGCGCCGAGTTCCAGCCCATGGGCGCGCTCTGCAATCCAAGCCGAATGTTCGAAGATCCCGCCATAAGCGGCAACGAAAGCGTCCCGCGCCATTTCTGACGGCTTTGGACCTGATACAGGCGGGTGCTGCGCTGCCCAATGCTGGGCGATCTCCAGACGGGTCGCGAACCAGACATCCGAGTGCCCACGCGCATAATCCAGAAACCGTTTCAGCGCCATGACCCGACCTGGACGACCGATCAGGCGGCAATGCAGACCGATCGACAACATCTTGGGCGCACCGGCTTCACCCTCGGAATAAAGCGCGTCGAAACTGTCTTTGAGATAGGAATAGAACTGATCGCCCGAATTGAAACCTTGCGGCGTTGCAAAGCGCATATCGTTACAATCGAGAGTATATGGTACGATCAACTGGTCCCGGCCAGAGGCCTGCATCCAATAGGGCAGATCATCCGCATAGGTGTCCGCCACATAGGCAAAGCCCCCCTCTTCTGCCACCAGACGCACGGTGTTCTCGGAACACCGGCCGGTATACCAACCATAGGGACGTTCCCCCACGACCTCAGCATGCAGGCGGATGGCCTCTTCTATTTGAGCGCGCTCTTCCGCTTCAGACATATCCTTATGTTCGACCCATTTCAGGCCGTGACTTGCGATCTCCCAACCTGCGTCTTTCATGGCGGCAACCTGATCGGGCGACCGTGCCAGCGCCGAAGCAACACCGTAAACGGTTATGGGCAAGTCCTGCATCAAGCGGTGCAGACGCCAGAACCCTGCCCGCGACCCGTATTCATAGATCGATTCCATGTTCCAATGACGCTGGTCTGGCCATTGCGCTGCGCCGACAATCTCGGACAGAAAGGCCTCAGACGCGGCATCACCGTGAAGCACGCAGTTCTCGCCACCCTCTTCGTAGTTCAGCACAATCTGAACGGCCAGATTTGCTCCGCCAGGCCACTGGGCGTTTGGCGGGTTGGCTCCGTATCCGATCATGTCACGGGGATAGCGAGGGGGCTGCATGAATGTTCCGTCTCAGTTGTGTTACACTACCTACGCTTTACCGCAGAATTGGAAGCAGTATTATCAAATCAATCCGAACGCTGTTTCCTTTTCTTTCGGCATTCCCAAAGTCTCGGGTTTCGCCCCAGACTGCGTCAAACAATACTCGATTGCAGTTTGCGGTTTTCAACAGCCACTCGTTGCGGTGATTGGAATATGAGGAGAAACGCGTGGCAGGATACCTGACAACCCATGTTCTGGACACCGCCAAAGGCTGTCCTGCAGAGGGGCTGAAAATTGCTCTGTACGCGATTACCCAGGACGGACGCCACAAACTGGCTGAGATGCTGACCAATGCAGACGGGCGAACAGACAGCCCAATACTACCGCAAGCAAACTTTGAAACCGGGGAATATGAGCTTGTTTTCAGCGCGGGTGACTATCTGCGCGCCTCTGGCCAGGCGGATGACGAACCGCTGTTCCTGGATGAGATTCCAATCAGGTTTGGTATGTCTGAAGCAGACGCCCACTATCATGTGCCGCTCTTGCTTTCGCCATACAGCTACTCCACGTATCGTGGCAGCTAACTGACCGGGCGAACCTTCCGCCCGTCTATCGCCCCTGCCGGGCCTCCTCCTGTTGAGCCGGGCGCCGCACCCGTTGGGCGCGGCGCGGATAGTGACGGTTACAGCCCTTCGAGAAAAGCTACGCGCGGCCGGGAGCCTTTGCTAACCGTTGATGTCCGAGTTTTGAACAACCTTGCCAATTCGCGCGATCATGAAATCCATGAACAAACGCGCCTTGGGATCCTGGTGACGTCGATGGGTATAGAGACACGCCATCTGAACAGAGACAGGAGGTGTCTCCTTCGCAACCACCACCAGACGTCCTGCCTTGAGATGTTCCGCTGCCTCAAACACAGGTTTCATCGCGATCCCCTGCCCTGACAACGCCCAATCGGTCAAAACATCTCCGTCATCGCATTCAAACCGGCCCGACACGGCATAACGTCTTGGCCCGTCTGGAGTTTCCAGCATCCACTGAAACTCTGCAGCACCGGGATACCGCAGGTTAAGACACTCGTGCTTGTCGGACACAAGATCGGCTCCGTTTTGCGGCATCCCCCTACGTTTTACATAGTCCGGTGCGGCACACAGAACCCGCGCGCAATCCGCGATCTTGCGAATACGCAGGGTGCTGTCCTCGGGCTGACCAATGAAAAAGGCCAGATCCAATCCTTCGGTCGTCAGGTCCACTGACCTGTCGGTCAGGCGCAATCGCACATCAATTTCGGGGTATTCCGAGAGAAAATCCGGCACATGTGGGGCTAATAACCTGCGCCCGACGCCCAAAGGCGCGGCTACGAATAGTGACCCGCGGGGAGCTTCGGTCAGGTGAACAACCTGCGCCTCGGCTTCATCTACAGCATCCAGGACCGCAACCGCTCCGGGGTAAAACGCACGTCCCTGCTCGGTCGGGCTGAGGTTACGTGTAGTCCGCTGAAACAGACGCACGCCCAAATGATCCTCAAGCTGTGATATTCGCGCCGAAGTCACCGCCGGTGAAACACGCAAATCCCTCCCGGCAGCAGACATGCTGCCCAGATCATAGACACGAACGAAGGTGCGAATATTGTCGAGATAGGACATCTTATCGTTTTTTTTGATACAGTTTGACAATATACGGGAATACCGAAGAAAAGCCAGTTTGCCTAGGGTGACTATAACCTACTGGAGAGAACTCTCATGTTTGAATTCGCCGTGTTCTGGGATTGGATGGCATTTGCTGTGCGCTGGCTGCACGTAATCACTGCTATCGCCTGGATCGGATCATCCTTTTACTTCATCGCTCTGGACCTTGGCCTGAATCGGGATATCCCCGGCCCCGCCGACGGGGAAGAATGGCAGGTACATGGCGGCGGCTTTTACCATATTCAGAAATACCTCGTCGCACCCGAGCGGATGCCGGATCATCTGACCTGGTTCAAATGGGAAAGCTATGCCACCTGGCTTAGCGGAGCTGCGCTGTTGATGATCGTCTACTGGGTTGGTGGAGAGCTTTATCTGATTGATGCGCAAAAGGCCGATCTGGCACTGTGGCAGGGCATTCTGATCTCGGCTGCCTCGTTGACTATTGGCTGGCTGATCTACGACTTCCTGTGCAAATCCGGCCTGGGTGAGCGCCCAACATTACTGATGGTGCTGCTGTTTGTCCTGCTGGTGGTGATGGGCTGGGGGTACAACCAGATATTCACCGGGCGCGCGATGATGCTGCATCTGGGCGCATTCACCGCCACGATCATGACAGCGAATGTATTCTTCATCATCATGCCGAACCAGCGCATCGTCGTAGACGACCTTAAGAATGGCCGCACCCCGGACCCGAAATACGGCAAGATCGCCAAGTTGCGTTCGACTCATAACAACTATCTGACCTTGCCAGTGGTTTTCCTGATGCTTTCGAACCACTACCCGCTGGCCTTTGCCACCCAATACAACTGGATCATTGCGGCGCTGGTATTTCTGATGGGTGTCACAATTCGTCACTACTTCAATACACGCCACGCCCGCGCCGGTGATCCGACCTGGACCTGGCTGGTGACCGCTCTTCTGTTCATCGCCATCATGTGGCTGTCCACCGCGCCTATGTACAAACCTCTGGAGGAGGCCGAGGCACAGCCGCTCACCGCATTTGAACAGAAATACGCAGCAGCAGACGGGTTCGAACAGGCACATGATGTCGTTCTGGGGCGCTGTTCCATGTGCCATGCGCGCGAACCGGTTTGGGACGGCATCCTGTGGGCGCCAAAAGGCATTCTTCTGGAAACCCAAGGTGACATCGCCCGCAATGCGAAACAGATTTACCTGCAGGCCGGTGTCAGTCACGCCATGCCACCCGCAAATGTCACCTATATGGAACCGGAAGATCGCGCGGCGATCATTCGCTGGTTCCGCAATGCTGGCCTTTGAACTGGCACTGAGCCATCACTTGTTCCGCTAATTTTCTTGGCCAAACGATAAACGCTTCCCCTACACGATTACAGATGTTCTAACTATCCTTAAGGGGCCGCCACATCCGAAAAGGCGCCGAAGTTAATTTCTAGTTGGGGCAGCTGGAGCCAATAGATGCAGCGAATAAGACAATGCAGCTTTGTGAGAAATTGTCTGTTCGGAATAGTCGTCGCCACATTACCCACATCGCTGGCCGCATTGGAAACCGTCCTCACGGCACCGGGCGCTCCGAAAGCGCTGGTTGAACGGATCGAAGATACCGCATCGGTGACAACCGCAGAATCCCGCGGGCTGGACACACCGCTTGAACTTTTGTCAGCGGCCCTGTCGGACTATACCACCATTGTTCAGATCCTTTATGACGAAGGCTATTTCAGTCCCGTCGTCAGCATTAAACTGGACGGGAAAGAGGCGGCGGAACTCAGCTCACTCAACGTGCCCAATCAGATCAACAAAATCGTGATTGCTGTTAAAACCGGCCCAACCTTCACATTTGGCCAGGCGGTGGTCCGGCCGATCGCGACCGAAACGGTTCTTCCCGAAGACTATGCGACGGGCAAACTGGCCACCACCGGCGCCATTCAGCAAGCCGCGTCAGCAGGCGTGCAGGGATGGCGTGACGCTGGTCATGCCAAGGCCGAGGTCAGCGGCCAGAAAGTCATTGCCCGCCACGCCCAAGCAAAGCTGGATTCCCGCATTGACCTCGCCCCGGGACCGCGTCTGAGCTTTGGAAAAATGTACATCAAAGGCGACAGCGATGTTCGCCACAGGTCCGTCGAACAAATCGCCGGCTTCCCAACCGGAGAGGTGTATTCCCCCCAGCAGGTGCAAAAGGTCGGAACCCGGCTTCGCCGCACCGGCACGTTTAATATTGTCTCGATCGAAGAGCACGACACTCCCAACCCTGATGGCTCCCTGGATTTCGATGTCTATCTTGAAGACATGCCCAAACGCCGCCTGACCTTCGGTTTGGAAGTGGCCTCGCGCGATGGGATGGAGCTGTCGACGACCTGGACGCATCGCAACGTGTTCCGCCGCGCCCAACGCCTGCGGTTTGAGGCATCGTTGCGCAATATTGGCGGGGCCGAGGATCTGGACGGGCGCATCGGGCTGCGGCTGGATCAGCCCGACCGGCTGGGCCCCGATGACAGTACGTTCTGGAGCGCCCTTCTGGAACGTCGCAACACCGACAATTACAACGTGACGGTGACGTCTCTGGCCTATGGTGCAAGACGCACATTTTCAGACCGCCTATACGCCGAAGCATCCGCCGGGTTTCAGTGGTCGGATGCAGATGACGCCTATGGCGACGGGCGTAAGTTCCGCTATTTTATCATGCCGTTCCGATCAGAATGGGATGAAAGGGACAGCAAGGTCAGCGCCACCAATGGCTATTACCTGGATGCCCGTGTGATGCCATTTGTCGGCCTGTCCGACACAGAAACAGGCCTCAGGATGTTTGCGGACGCGCGTGCCTATACCAGTCTGCGGACGCAAGGTCGTCTCGTGCTGGCAGGACGGGTCCAGATTGGGTCAATTGTAGGACCCGCTTTGGACGGGGTCACACCCGATTTCCTGTTCTTTTCGGGCGGTGCGGGCACTGTGCGCGGTCAGCCCTATGAAAGCCTCGGCATTCCTGTTGGCAATGAGGTTGCTGGCGGCAAGTCTTTCCTCGGTCTATCTGGCGAAGTTCGCGGCAAAATCACCGAGACAATATCGCTGGTCGGGTTTTATGATTATGGTGTTGTCGACACGTCCTCGTTTGTCAGCAGCGCCGCAGAGAGCCATTCCGGCGCCGGGCTTGGTATCAGATATGACCTCGGTGGTTTTGGCCCCCTGCGTCTTGATCTCGCCCTTCCCGTTCAGGGCGGCACCGGGGACGGATTGCAGTTTTACATCGGAATTGGTCAGGCATTTTGACACATCGTTTCTCATATCCAGTTTTGGCGGCTGTTCTGCTGTGGGTACCCTACCCCGTTCTGGCGCAGGACGAAGGCGGCAGTATGCTAGAGCAGTTTCTGCAGGATACCCTGTCCGGTGATGATCAGAACGTAACCGTCAAAGGCTTGCAAGGCGCGCTGAGCGCACGGGCCACAATCGCAGAGATCACCGTATCGGATGATGAGGGCGTCTGGCTGACCATCAAAGATGCCGAACTGGATTGGAACAGACTGGCCCTGATACGTGGGCGGTTCTCGGTCAATGCGCTGACAGCGCAAGAGATCGACGTAGCCCGTGCGCCGGGCGCCACAACCAAAGATGCCCCTCCTCCTTCTGCGGAAACCCAGACATTCCAGCTGCCCGAGCTGCCTGTCGCAGTTGAAATCGGCGAAATCCGCGTGGATCAGCTGTCGCTGGGGCAGCCGCTGATTGGGGTAGCCGCCGACTTATCCGTCACCGGCAATCTGTCGCTTGCTGATGGAACGCTGGACACCAATCTCGACGTGGTGCGGCTGGATCGTGCCGGAGATGAGATCACACTGACCGCCGGGTTCGACAACTCGACAAGCGAGATCAATCTGGACCTGAACGTGGCCGAGGCATCCGGCGGGCTTATTTCGACCGCTTTGAACATTCCCGACAGCCCAACGATCGAGCTGACGGCAAAAGGTGCCGGACCGCTGACGGATTTCACCGCCGATATCGGGCTGAGCAGTGACGGGCAGCAGCGTCTGGCCGGGCAGGTTCGGCTTGGTTCGACCCCTGACGACACTGCGGAAGGCATAGCATTTACCGCCGATCTGAACGGAGACCTGACTCCTTTCGTCGGCCCTGCCATCGACCCGTTTTTCGGGACGGACTCGCGGCTGTTCGTGCAGGGTCAGACCCTGCCCGAAGGGGCGCTGGACCTGTCCGATCTTCAGCTTGCAACGCAGGCCCTAAACCTTGAGGGGAAGTTGGCCCTTGCCGAAGGTGGCACATTGCAGTTTGCCGCCTTGCAGGGACGCATTACCCCGCCGCAGGGACAGGCGGTCACGCTTCCGGTTGGCGGTGGTGACAAAACGATCAAGTCCGCGCAGATCTCGACCTTGTTTGATCAGAAGAACGGCAATCTCTGGGATCTTAGCCTGACAGCAGATAAGTTCAAATCCCCCCAGGCCGAACTTGAGAGCATGCAAATTATCGCGCAAGGCGTGCTCGATCAGACCCTTGGATTTACGGTGAACGGCGATCTGCAGGCCAGCGTCACTGGCATAGATCTGACCGATCCGAACCTGAACACAGCCGTCGGAGACCGCATCACGCTGGACGGGCAATTTGAGTATGGCGATGACCAGTCGCTGACATTGTCCGGTTTCGAACTGGTCGGGTCGGATTACACTCTGGCCCTGGACACGCTGATTAGCGGATTAACCAGCGGATTGGCTGTTGATGGCAAAGCAACGCTGGACGCTACCGACCTGTCCCGGTTCTCTGGCCTTGCCCAGTTGGAACTGGCAGGGTCGGCGTCGGCAGAGGTTCAGGGCAAGGGCTCTCCGCTTGAGGGCAGCTTTGATGGCAAAATTGTTGTTCAGGGCAACAACCTGTCTACGGGCCGCAACGATATCGACCCCGTAATCACCGGCCAGACCACCATCGCTCTGGATGCTCGCCGTGGGGCGGATGGAATATCCATACGCGAGTTCAAACTGAACGGTCAGGCCGCGCAGGCACAGGCAAGTGGCGAAGTGACCACGCCTGATGGCAATCTGACAATCGACGGTCAGGCCAGCCTCAACGCGCCCGACCTCTCGGTCTTTTCCGGGCTGGCCCAGCGGCAGCTGGGCGGGTCGCTCAGCGCCCAAATGGACGGCAAAGGCACCCTGCAGACGCAAGAGTTTGATGGCACGGCCAGCATTACGACGCAGGATCTGCAGACAGGTATGTCCGAAGTCGATCCTCTGCTTGCAGGCAAAACCGTGATCACCTGGGATGGTGCGAAAACGGGAGACCTTATCGACATACGCAAAGCCACCATCAACGGACGGGCCCTGACAGCACAGGTGAGCGCGTCGATCAATGACCCAACCGGCAATCTGGTTCTTGATGGTCAGGCACAGGTGACTGTCCCTGATCTTTCGCTATTTTCGGACCTCGCGGGCCGGGATCTTGCCGGGTCGGTTACCGCGGATATCAATGGCAACGGAGCTTTGTCCAGCCAGACCTTCGACATAGCCGGCGATGTCGATGCGCAGGACGTCCAGATTGGCATCAGTCTCGTCGACAAACTGATCGAAGGTCGAACGAGGCTGCGTGTCGATGCCGAGAACAGTGATCAGGGTCTGAATGTCCAAAACTTCAAACTGCGGGGCACCGCCTTGACCGCAGACGCTTCGGGTCAGGTCAGCAAAGAGACCGGCGGGCTGAGCTATTCGGTAAAACTGGACGATCTGGCGCGGATTTCCAAGACGTTGTCAGGACCACTGACGCTGGAAGGCAACGCCGCACCAACAGCTTCGGGCCTTGAAGGAAGAGTCAGCTTGCGTGGGCCGGACAGTTCATACGCGTCGCTGACGGGGTCGGTCGGCTCTGACGGATCGGCAGACTTGGACTTTGACGCCGAGCTAAACAAGGTCGAGCGTTTCGCCCCAGACTTTCCAGGTACAATCACCGCCAATGGGACCGCAAAGCGCAAGGCAGGCGTCTGGACCATCAACTCTTCGGCGCAGGGTCCGGCACAGATCACCGGCGAAATCTCGGGCACGTTCGATGAAACCACAGGAAACGCCGATCTGAATGCGCAAGGCGGGGTTAATATCGGTATCGCAAACCTGTTCATCACCCCCAACCAAATCGACGGGACTGCGCGGTACGACCTTAGCTTGAATGGCCAACCCTCGCTTGAGGCGCTCAGCGGGTCGATCACGACCTCTGGAACCTCGTTGGCGATACCGGGTGCCGGTCAGACCATTACCGGCATCAGCGGCGCGGTCGAGTTGGCCAACAACCGCGCCAACATCTCCCTAAATGGTGGAACCCGCGCCGGGGGTAATTTCACCGTCGCGGGCCCGATTGACCTGACGCCTCCGTTCAATGCGCAAATTACGACCACGCTCAATCGTCTCGTGCTGACGGATCAGCTTTTGTACGAGACGATCCTGAACGGGCAAATCGCAATGACCGGAGCTTTGGCGGGCAACAGCACAATAGTCGGGCAAATTACATTCGAGGAAACCAATATTAACCTCGCCGCCGCCTCGGGTGCGGTTGGCGCTGCGCCCATACCAGAGATCGAACATATCAACGAAAACGCGGCCAGCTATAGGACTCGGGAACGTGCCCGTTTGGTAAAACAGGACGATGCCACCCAAAGCGATTCCCGTATTGCGCTGGACATCGCTCTGCTCGCCCCCAAAGCCGTGTTTGTCCGAGGTCGAGGCGTGAATGCCGAACTCGGCGGACAGCTGTACATAGGCGGTACAACAACCTCGATCATTCCTTCGGGTCAGATCGCTCTAATCCGAGGCAATTTCGACATTCTGGGCCGCAGGCTGGCCCTGACAAAAGGTATCGTGACCCTACAAGGCGACTTGACACCCTATATCGAATTTGAATCCTCAAACAGCACCTCGGACGGGACCGCTACAATCGAAATCGCCGGGCCGCTGGACGCCCCCGAGGTCAACGTGTTCTCGGATCCGGAACGGCCAGCAGAAGAGGCGCTGGCCATGCTGTTGTTTGGCAACCGTTTCTCTGAGCTGTCGCCCTTTGTCATTGCCCAGATGGCGGCTTCGTTGGCGCAACTCAGCGGTGCAGGAGGGGATGCGACCAAGGGTCTGAGGGAATCGACCGGTGTCGACACAGTCGATATCGGAGCAACGTCAAGCGGCGGAATTTTGGGCGCCGGGGCGTATCTGGGTGATAATCTCTATACCGACTTCAACGTGAACACCGAAGGAAATACCGAAGTGAACCTCAATCTGGACGTCACCGATAATATCACCATGCGCGGAACCGTTGACGGGCGGGGGGAAACGGGATTGGGTGTCTTTTTCGAGCGCGACTACTAATCCTGCGCGGAACTCTGTATCTGTGACAACAGTTTCGGGCCAAATCACAGGAAGGCAGGGAATTTCATTAACCCCTTTACTATCAACTTCTTAACATGACAGCGAATGCACAAGTCGCTCTATTCATTTCGTGCGACACGAATTTTCATTCCTGTTCGTTTCGAATTTTTGACGTTTCGTACCAATTTCATTGCCAGGTCCGTGCCTATGCAGGAAAAGAAGGCAGCGCCTGGTTTTGCGGCGCCTTTATCGAGTGACGTGTTGACCAGTACGACCTGATTATAGAGGGGGAAAAACTCAAAATCGGGGAAAGCAAAAGATCAAAATTCAAGTCGTTTCATTACTAAAAATATTGAACTGCCCACCTTCCCATCCACTGCGTATTCTGTACCCAGTAGCGATGGGAAGGTGGATTATCTAAACGAACCGATAAGCCGGATGTTTCTGCCGAACGATGTCAGGTTTGTTGTGGTGAAGCTTTGACTGTTGCCGGGCTTTCCGCTGACGCCATCTCGGACAGCCAATCACGCACGGCGCCGTGCCGACTACGGGCGATAGCGATCTTTTTGCCGCAGCCCAGAACCAGATATCCGACTTCATTCAGGCTTTGAGCAATATCCACACACCGATTGGCAACCCAAAAGGACCGATGCACCTGTAGGCCATAGCATTCTGGCATTTGCGATAGGATGCCTTTGAACGTTGAACGCACCAGCACTTCTTTTTCATCTACACGCAGGGTGACATAGTGCTGCTGAGCCTGAACGAACAAAATGTCCTTGGCCAAAAAATTTTGCCCATTGGCGGACACTAAACCATTGGCCACAGGAACACGGGATTCGACTCTGCTATCCGGCTCGTCCTCGGGTTGCGGATCGCCGGCGCGCAGGCGGGCCAGATAAGGTGGAAAAACCCAAACGATTACGATCACTTCAATTCCAACGACGAGAAAGTACTGAGGCAGCAAAAGCGGCGAGTTTTCAAAGCTGAAAGACAGAAATGTACTGAAAACCATTGTCGTTGCGAATTGGGCAAACTTCATCGCCCCATACGCAATGGGAAAACATGTCAGCGGGGTGAAAAACCGTTTGATGCCCAGATATCGGCTGCAGAATGCTTCAAAAAGCAACATCAGCACCACCGAGCCCATATACCCCAGCAATCCGCACATCCAATAGATCGTGCGCCCCAGCCCGTTTAGCGGTTCAGCAAACAATGACGGCGTCGCACCAATGAGCAGCAGCATCAAAGCAGGCAGAAACATCAGGAAGTTTCTGGACAGGAAAAAACTAAGGACTTCGCTCAGGATCGCATCAACCGACATACCCGGCAATACAACAAACGAAAGCTCAGCCTGTTTCAAATCGTTATACACGTCTTGCGGTTTCATTCAGCCCTTGTTGCTCTGATCGCGCTACTACCATCTATTTCGGCTTCGGCGCCTAGGCCCGACTGCCCACAGGTTCGGGCCCTGCGCAATCGGTTCCCCAATTTCGTTTCCAAACCCAATCAAGACCTAACCTGACGACCGCAAAATGGGCGCTTTGGTGGCGTTTTCTTAGGCTCAAAATTGCTGAAACCAGAGAAATATGGCGCAAATGGCGCAAAGCTGAGTGGGAAATGCCTATTTCCGCGTTGACGTCGCGGAAACCTAAAAGGGCGACCTCGCAAGGCCGCCCTCAAAAATTCTACTCCGACACTCTTACTCAGCCGCGATTGCGTCTTCGATCTTTTCAACTCGAATGGCCGAGAATTTGAACTCAGGGATTTTACCATAAGGGTCGATGGCCGAGTTGGTCAGGATATTCGCCGCCGCCTCAACATAGGCAAAGGGGATGAACACCATGTCCTCTGCAATCGCCCGGTCGGCACGCACCATGATCTCGATCGAGCCGCGACGGGTGGTCAGGCGAATGGTCTCGCCCGGTTCAATTCCCATCAGCTTCAACTGGCGCGGGTTCATCGAACAGTTGGCCTCTGGTTCAACCGCATCCAGCACCGTGGCTCGGCGGGTCATTGACCCTGTGTGCCAATGTTCAAGCTGACGACCCGTGGTGGCGATCATCGGATACTCCTCATCCGGCGCTTCATCCGGCTGGATCACACTGGCAGGAGTGAACTTGGCCCGCCCATCGGCACGAGGGAAGCCATCACCAAACACAATCGCTTGGCCCGGATCGGTCTCAGACAGCGACGGGTAGGTGATTGTTTCGGTCTCCAGCCGCTCCCAGGTGATGTTGTCGAGAGACTCCATCGTCAGCTTCATCTCGGCAAACACTTCGGACACATCCGAATAAGACCAGTTCAGACCAATGCGCTGCGCAAGTTCGACGGTGATTTTCCAATCCTCGCGCGCCTCGCCCGGAGGCGCCACAGCCGGACGCACTCGTTGTACCTGACGGTTGGTGTTCGACACGGTGCCGTTCTTTTCATACAGCGCCGAGGCAGGCAGGATGATGTCGGCGTAGTTCGCCGTTTCGGTCAGGAAGATGTCCTGCACGATCATCAACTCCAGCTTGGCCAGCGCGTCCCGCGCGTGGCCAACATCGGGGTCGGACATGGCTGGGTTTTCACCCTGAATATACATGCCCTTGATATTGCCCGCATATGCTTGATCGATGATTTCAGTGACGGTCAGGCCTTTTTCGTTCGAGAAATCCTCAGATCCCCAGACCGAGGTGAACTGTGCCCGGATGTTGTCATCGGTCACCGTTTTGTAATCGGGCAGGAACATCGGGATCAGGCCCGCGTCCGACGCGCCCTGCACGTTGTTCTGACCGCGCAGCGGGTGCAGGCCCGCGCCGGGTTTACCAACGTTGCCGGTCATCAACGCCAGCGAGATCAGGCAGCGCGAATTGTCAGTGCCGTGGATATGCTGACTGACACCCATACCCCAGAAAATAAGCCCGGCCTTGGCCTGTGCAAAGATGCGCGCCACGCGGCGCAACTGATCGGGTTCGATACCGCAGATCGGGGCCATCGCTTCGGGGGTGAAGGCGCGCAGGTGTTCCTTCTCGGCCTCCCAGTTCTCGGTCCAGCGGTGGATGTACTGGCTGTCATACAGCTCTTCCTCTACGATCACGTTCATGATCGCGTTCAGCATCGAGACATCGGCACCGGGGCGGAATTGCAGCATCTCATCGGCAAATTTACGCATGCCGACACCACGTGGGTCCATCACGATCAGCTTGCCGCCGCGCTTGGTGAACTGCTTGAAATAGGTCGCCGCAACGGGGTGGTTCTCAATCGGGTTGGCCCCGATGATGATGGCCACATCCGCGTTTTCGATCTCGTTAAAGGTTGCGGTCACAGCACCCGAACCGACGTTTTCAATCAGCGCCGCCACCGATGAGGCGTGGCACAGACGCGTGCAGTGGTCGACATTGTTGTGCCCAAATCCCTGACGAATGAACTTCTGGAACAGATATGCTTCTTCGTTGGTGCATTTGGCCGAGCCAAAGCCCGCGACATTGCGTGGGTCCTGATCGCGCAACACCTTCAGTCTGGAGGACGCCAGGTCCATCGCCTCTTCCCAGGTCGCTTCGCGGAAATGGGTCGACAGGTTCGAAGGGTCGACATTCAACCCCTTGGCGGGCGCATCCTCACGCCGGATCAGCGGTTTGGTCAGGCGGTGTGGGTGGTGGATGTAGTCGAAACCAAAGCGGCCTTTGACGCACAAGCGGCCTTCGTTGGCCGGGCCGTTGATGCCTTCGACATACTTGACCTTGCCGTCCTTGACCTTCAGCGAGACCTTGCAGCCGACGCCGCAGAACGGGCAGACGCTTTCGGTCTCGGAATCATAATCCTTGCTGTCGCCCTGCTGCTTTTCGTCCAACACAGTGGCTGGCATCAATGCACCGGTCGGACAGGCCTGAACGCATTCACCACAGGCCACACAAGTTGAATCGCCCATCGGGTCGTTCTGATCGAACACCACTTGCGCGGTGTGACCACGCCCGGCCATCCCGATCACATCATTGACCTGCACATCCCGGCAGGCCCGGACGCAGAGGTTGCAGTTGATGCAAGCATCCAGATTAACCCGCATCGCGATATGGCTGTCATCCAGCAACGGGATTTTCTCGGCCTCTTTGGCAGGGAACCGGCTGTTGCTGACATCGTTCAGTTCGGCCATGTCCCAGAAATGGCTGGATTTATCGTGCGCCTCTTCGGGTTGATCGGCGACCAGCAATTCCATGACCATTGCGCGCGATTTCTCGGCACGGTCGCTGTCGGTTTTCACCACCATGCCGTCCGCCGCAGGGCGAATGCACGAAGCGACAAGAGTGCGCTCGCCTTCCACCTCGACCATGCAGGCGCGGCAGTTGCCGTCGGGTTTATAGCCCGGCTGCGGCTTATGACACAGGTGCGGAATGGTGAACCCCTGCCCCTTGGCGGCTTCCCAGATGGTCCAGCCCTCGGGGACGGTGACGTCATCGCCGTTCAGGTTGAAGGTGACGGTCTTGGTTGGGCTTGCATCAAGCATGGCTCTGTCTCCCTCAGATTTCGTCAGCGAAATGTTTCATGACCAGGCGGATCGGGTTCGGGGCCGCCTGCCCCAGACCGCAGATCGAGGCATCGCCCATGACCTGACACAGGTCTTCCAGTAAATCCTGGTCCCACGTGTCAGCCTGCATCAGCTTAACCGCCTTTTCGCAGCCCGCCCGGCAGGGCGTGCATTGGCCACAGCTTTCATCCTCGAAAAACCGCAGCATATTCAGCGCCGCGTCGCGGGCAGTGTCCTGATCGGACAGCACCACCACGGCGGCCGACCCGATAAACGTACCCAGAGGTTGCAGCGTGTCGAAATCCAGCGGCACGTCGTCGATTGACGCAGGCAACAGGCCCGAAGACGGCCCGCCCGGTTGATAGGCTTTGAAAACGTGACCCTCGGCCATGCCACCAGCGGCCTCAATCACATCCAATATGGTCGATCCCGCAGGCAACAGATAGACGCCCGGCTGCGCCACCCGGCCCGAGACCGAATAGCTGCGCAGACCCGTGCGCCCATTCTTTTCCGTGCTGTTCAGCACTTGGGGCCCTTCGCGGCAGATTTTCGACACCCAATAGAGCGTCTCGACATTGTGCACCAAGGTCGGACGGTTAAAGACCCCAACCTGCGCCACAAACGGAGGCCGGTGACGCGGCAAGCCTTTCTTGCCTTCGATCGACTCGATCATCGCGGATTCTTCGCCGCATATATAGGCACCGGCGCCCCGGCGCAGATCGATATATCCCTTTTCAACCAGGCCAGCTTGTTCCAGCTCGGCAATCTCGCGGCGTAGAATTTCCAGCACCGCCGGATATTCATCGCGCATGTAGATAAAGCAGGTCTCGGCCTCTACCGCCCAGGCAGCTATCAGCATGCCTTCAAGGAAGACATGCGGCGTGCGCTCGAGGTAGAAGCGATCTTTGAACGTGCCAGGCTCGCCTTCATCGCCATTCACTACCAGATAGCGGGTGCCTTCGTTCATGCGAACGAAGCCCCATTTCTTGCCGGACGGGAAGCCAGCACCACCCAGACCGCGCAAGCCCGAGGACAGGATGTCTTCCTGTACTTTCTCCCAATCACCGCTCTCGCGCAGCTCCTTCAGCTTGGCATAGCCGCCGTTTGCTTCATATGCTGCAAAGGTTTCATAGGCGGGTAAATGGGCGTGGGTATCATCCGCAGCAATCGCCGCCTGCACCTTTTCAGGGGTGGCATGGTCGATATGGTTATGCCCGATCTCCAGCACAGGCGCAGTATCGCAACGACCCATGCAAGGCGCACGCAGGACACGGACGTTGGAAGGATCAAGACCGTCTTCCAACGCCTTTTGCAACTGCTGGGCACCGGCCATTTCGCAGGACAGGGAATCGCAGACGCGGATGGTCAGCGCGGGCGGCGGGGCTTCATCCTCTTTCACCACATCGAAATGGGCATAGAAGGTGGCGGTCTCATAGATCTCTGCCTGACCGATCCGCATCTCGACTGCAAGCGCGGCAATGTGGTCAGCGCTGATATGGCCGTGTTCGTCCTGAATCAGATGCAGGAATTCGATCAAAAGGTCGCGACGGCGGGGGCGATCCCCCAGCAAGCGCGCAATCTCGGCCGCCGCCTCATCCGTGAACTGACGGCCTTTGGGCGTGTGCCGCCCCTTGCCTTTACCTGACTTCCAGACGCCCTTTGGCGCGCCTGATGGCTTGGTATCTAATGGTGCCATGATGCCCTCCGATTCAGGCCCCGTGTCTCATCAGACTAGCATATCGTCAAATCGCATATTTCAATCGCACGATAACGACACCTTATCACCGCAAAGACGTCACCACCGCGCGCAACGCTCCAACCGTTGGCAGTTCCGGATCGCGTGTCAGGGTCGCCAGACAGATAGGTTTGCTGACCACCGGATCGACCAAAGGCAGAACCTTTGTTCCCTTCAGATCCCCCAACGCCCGAACCAACACGCGTGGCACCACGGTGGCCGCCAATCCCTCACGCGCCATGACCATTGAAGCAGTGAACCCGCTGGTTTCCGCGACCACATGAGGATGCAGGCCCTGTTCGGCGAAAATCCGGTCTAATATGCGGCGGTTCTGCATCTGCGGTTCAAGCAGGCTGACCGGGAATTCGGAGACCCGCGCCCAGGGAATTGGCCCCGTTTCGTCTGTCATATGAGACGGGATCAACAGGACATAGGTTTCTTCATACAGCGACTGTACCTGCCGCAAATCGGTGCCGATACTGTCGCCATATGTGATGCCCGCATCCAGACTGCCTTCGTCCAGCCGATGTTGAATGGCCGTAGCCGACATCGTTTCGATCCGAGTGATGATGCGCGGATGCGCCTGCTGCAGACGCTTGATCAACCGGCCCGTAAAGGCGATTGCGGTCGGGATCACGCCCAGTATCAGAGTCCCCGTGATTTCCCCCTTTGCCGCCTGCACCTGCTGTTCCAAGGCCTTGGTGTCGTCCAGAATGCGCCGCGCCCGCTGGACGATCATCTCGCCCTCTTCGGTCAGGCCCTGAAACCGGTTGGCACGGCGGACGATGGACACGCCCAACCGATCCTCTAGGTTGCGAATACGCATTGAAAACGCAGGCTGGGAAATCCCGCATTCCTCGGCTGCCTTTGCAAAATGCCGGTGCCGCGCCAAAGCGCTGAGCAGTTGCAGGTCGCGGATTTCGATCATGTGGCGGCATCACTCATATCAGGTCGGTGCCGACACTAGCGGAATTCCTTGGGATGAGGAAAGCAGGAGTTAAACCCGGCCCCTAAACTCCGCATTCAACATCATGCGCCAAATGTTGCCACGCAATGTCTGAAGGACCTCGGCGCTTTGGAGGTGTTCCTCTTTTTGTAGCCCGCTACTGGTGATGCTGATTGATGTTTCTTCGCTCACCGCTGCGAGAGTGAAACCACTGCAGGCATGTTCGAGGCACACCCCAAGTGAGGCGTGCCTCGAACATGCTTTTCACGTCGCTACGTGGGATACATCTTTGTCTGGTGAGTATATGTCCAAGATGTTCCAATGTCCGGTCGTTGGTGTCGGATTATTGATCATTGGGACATCAAGAACAGTGGGTTTGCCGCTGGCTATCGCCGCTTCCAATGCGGGCAACAGCTCGTCAGCAGCGCCCAGCCTGTGCCCCTCTGCGCCGTAGGCCCGTGCAATTTCTGCATAACCCGGTCCGTTGGCCGGCGCTTCGGCCGACCCTGGGAAGGTTGTACCATAGGTTAAACCGTAATGCGCCTTCTGAAGACCTGCGATCGTGCCGAAGGCGTTGTTGTTCATAACCAGCCAGATGATACCCAGATCAAGCTCGACCGCAGTCGCAAGCATCGACGGGTTTTGGCCGAAACCACCATCACCAACCAGGCTGATCACCACGCGATCAGGTGCTGCCAGCTTCGCGCCGATCGCGCCCGGAGGGCCAAAACCCATTGTAGCAAAACCACCTGGGGTCAGGATCGAACCGGGTGTCAGGATGTCGAACTGTTGTCCGACGCCGTTCTTGTTCCATCCGACGTCCGTCGTGATGATGGAATCCTCGGGCAGTGCCTTGCGGGTATCTGCCAGAATACGCTCGGGCATCATCGGAAACGCTGATGAGGTGGCCATTTCCACATTGCGCGCTTTGAAGCCCATCCGGAAATCAGCAATCTTTTGTTCAACAGCGGGGCGCTTGAAACCGCCCGGATACATTTTGCGGGCAACCCGGTTGAGGACGCGCAACGCGGCCTTGGCATCCGCAACAACGCCGATCTCGGTGGGATAGTTCCGGCCGATCTCTTGCGGTTCGATATCGATATGAATGACCTTTGAGCCGGGAATATTGAACGTGTACCCGGGATACCAACTTGAACAATCAGCCTCTTTGAACCGAGTGCCCACGGCAAAGATGTAGTCCGCGTTCAGGCAAGACTGATTAACCAACTCGGTGCCCCAAAACCCGGTCATTCCCAAAACAAGCGGATGGTCGTCCCGCAGGGCGCCTTTACCCATCAAGGAATGCGCGACGGGCAGTCCCATGTGTTCAACGAACTCGCGCAGTTCCTCGCTGGCCTGTGCCAGTAGGATACCACCTCCTACATAGGCGACCGGATTTCCGGCTTTGGCCAACGCTTCGACAATCTCTCGCGCTGTCTCGTCGTCAATCGACGGTTTCTTGAGCGCGCGCGTGTTGTCGCGGATTCGGTCGAAACTGTCCGCGGGGATCACCTCTGAGAAGATATCCATGGGGACATTGACCAGAACCGGTCCGGGCTGACCACTTTCGGCCAGATGGAACGCCTTCTCCAGTATCTCAGCCATCAGGTCTGCGCGGTCCACCCGCCAGGCGCGTTTGACAAAAGGCCGATAGATCTCCCACTGGGCGGCGTCTGCGTGCAGGTTAACCTCCTGATGCGGATGCTTGCCATAGTAATGCGTAGGAATGTCACCCGCGATCACGACCATGGGGATACAATCCAACGCCGCATTGGCGACCCCGGTGGCGCAATTAGTTAGCCCCGGGGAGAGATGGGACAGCACCACCGAGGCCTTGCCCGTCACCCGCGCATAAGCGTCCGCCGCGTGGCTGGCGATCTGTTCGTGCCGCACAGTTACGAAATCAATGGGACTTTCCGCCAATGCGGCCAGAACCGCGATATTCGTGTGGCCGCACAGGCCGAATACATGCTTGACTTCACGGCGTTCGAGAAAGTCAACGATATGTTCGGCAACCGTTTTGCCTTCCAGTTTCGCTCCGTCCATCACGCGACCTCCTGTCCGTAGAACTCACCGAACAGCTCCGGCTCCGAGGGGCGATCCTCGGGGATCGGACGGCTGACCCAGGTGTAGTTCATCATGTGTTTCATGGTGACGTTTTCATTGGTGATATTGCCGCCCCAGATGCCGCAGCCCAGGCTGCTGGTCATGGGCATGCCATTGGTCCAGGCGCCCGCATTGGCCTTGGACTGAGGCTGTCGAACCATCATACGGCTGACCGGAGCCAGACGCGCCAACCGATCAATGTGATCGTCATTATGGCTAAAAATCCCGCAGGAATGGCCCTTACCTCCGGTGTTGTAAATCTGGCCGACCGTTTCCAGCGCGTCATCGAATGTGTCGAAGTGATATAGCGCCATCAGCGTGGTCAGTTTTTCCTTGGAGAACTTGTGCTGCGGCCCGATTTGCCCCTGATTTTCAACCATCAGGAATTTGCGATCTTCTGGGATCGAGAAACCGGCGACTTTGGCCGTTTGCTGAGGCGGACAGGCGATGGTCGGGAACGTACGGTTTCCTTTCTCATCCCACATGGCTGCTTCAAGCATGGCCTTCTCTACGTCAGAACAAAGATAACCACCTTCGGCTTCAAGCGCCTTAACCATATCATCGTAAACCGAGCGCTGAATGATAATGTTGCCATCTGCCGAACAACCAGACCCAAAGTCAGACGTCTTTGAAATCCGTGTATTCTGGGCAGCGATATCCAGATCCGCAGTTTCATCAATGACGATAGATGAATTGCCTGCGCCGACACCGTAAGCCGGACGCCCTGAACTATAGGCCGCTTTGACCATCGGCTTCCCACCTGTTGCCAGCGTCAGATCACAAATCTCCATCAGGTGCTGGGTAAGAAGGATCGAAGGTTTGCGGATCGATTGGAACAAGTCTTCCGGGGCTCCTGCTGCTCGACAGGCTGCGCGCATAACCTCGACCATTTCATAGGTCGTGACTGCTGTGCGTGGATGCGGGCTGAAGATGACCGCATTACGGGCGTTAGCGGCGGAAACACCGGTCACCGGTGGTGTCATCGCCGGGTTTGTCATTGGAATCAGGGATGCGATCACACCCGCAGGCTTGGCGTATTTCACCAGGCCTTTTTCCTCATCAACCTCGACGATCCCAGTCGACGGGGTGCGCAGGACATCGCGCAGTACCATGTGTATTTTGAACCGCTTTGCAGGGCGTCCTTCGCGGTCACCAATGCCGCTTTCGTCCACCCCCTGCTGAGCCAATCGCGTAAAGGTTTTTTCGTTCCCCGCGTACCACGCTATGGCCTGAGACAGACGGTCCAGCCTGTCCTGTTCCCAATCCTCGATTTTGGCCATGGCCGCGCGGGCACGTTCCAACATATCAGCCGCCAGTCGGCGGTCGTCTTCAGTGAGCTCTTTGCCCATGATGATCCTCTTGGTGTTTTAGAATTGCTGCATTGGGCATGCGGCGCTGAGATCGCGCCTCACCGAATGTTCGCTTGGCGTGGCTCAGACAGCGACGCGCGTGCTCTTCGTATCCCAACTCGGCAACGCGGCTTTGGTTGGGCAGTTCAATGGAATAGTCGACAGGGGGCATCCGCTCGATGATGCCGGTGAAATCAATCCAACCTTCACCGGGATAAAGCCGCGCATCGCGGGCCAGTTGGATCATGCCCTCACGCGTATCCGCGATGCCTGGTAGACAGTCAGAGATATGCAGAAAGTGAAACAAGTCCGAGGGGACGTGCAGCAGTTCTCCCAGATCCACCCGGCTTAGGTGCAGATAAAGCGTATCGACCAGAATACCGCCATTCGGCTGATCGGAGGCGCGGACAATATCCAGCGCCTCGTCCAGTGTACGCAGGCGTGAAAAGCTGGGGAACTCCAGATCGACCGTCAGCCCGTAGGGCGCGGCCAGTTCGCAGGTCTCGGAATAGACGTCGATCAAGAAGTCGCGATCATCGCGGGTGTTGGTCCACGCGCTCATGATCATGCGCTTTGCACCAAGCTCTCCGCCTATTTCCAAAGAGGGTTCAAAACTGCGCGGGTCGACATCTTCGGTGATGCGCGCAAGCTCGACATCAAGAACTTTCAAACCCGTAGTAGAAAGAGCGGTTTTGGTGGCCTGCACCTGTGCCTTGTCGATCGGGGATTGAGTAAACTCACCGGGCACATGCATCGGAATGAATCGCGGGCTGACGGCATCGTAACCGGCCCGGGCAGCAATGTAGACTAGCTCGGGCGGCGTGCAGCCGATCAGCGTCAGATGCGCCAAGGAATAGAGAGAGGGGCATGAGCCGGCCTCTTCGGGTTTCACCATGAACGACAGCTCCATACGTCTGCGAATCTAATTTTCATCATACTTAGTAAAAAATATCTGATATTTTTTAAAATATCAACTCTTAGCGACGCGGCTTAAAGTGAAACCACCGGACGGGCTCCCGAGCGGGTTTAATTATTTTTTACAGCGACTTATATGGTAATCCAATCGCTCTAAACTGGCGAGGCCCCACAGAGGCATCGTTAAATCGGACGCGTCTGCGCCGTGATCATCACCGGAATAGGCAGGCCAATCAGCCGGAACCCTGGCGCCATCAAGGCGCGCAGGCTCTGGCGATGCCGTATTGATCGGCCTTGGTGCGGTTTTCTAGAAGATCGAGGTTGCCGCAGATCATGACTTTGGCATTGGGAATTTTTGAATGTGGTTTTAGATCGACATCGTTTATACGACCAACGCCAACAGAGCCGGACCGGAAAGATTTCGATGTCTCACATCTCATCATTCCTGTCTTCGTAGAGGGGTAAGTAATTCGGGGGCATAGGGCCTTTGTTCCGACCGCCCTGGTTCATCTGTTCCCAGGCGTGGGCAAGTATTCCAACCGAACGGGACAAGCAAAACAGCCCCCGCGACAGGGGCGCGGGAAAGCCAAGTTCGCAAAAGATCACGGCTGTCGCGCCATCGATGTTCATCGCAATCGGCCGACCGCCCCGTTGACTACCAAGTTCGGCCTGAACCCCTTCTCCGATGTCTGCAAAGCGACCTGAAACCGTGCCTTCATTTGCCGCATTGCGAACGAGCTGCATCAGCCGGGGTGCACGCGGATCGACGGGCTTGTGAAACCGGTGTCCGAAACCTGAAACGAACTTGCCGTAAGTCTCGCGCCAACTGTCCAGACCATTCCGAACAGCATCATTCAGCGATGCCCCGGCATCTATGCGATCGGCGATATCATAATAAAGCTCGGCGCACTGCTCGCCTGCTCCGCCATGTACATCGCCCAGCATATTCACTGCAGTCGCCATCGCATTATTGAGACCTACTCCACAAGTAGCAGCCATGCGCGCAGCCGCAATCGAGGGAGCCTGCGGGCCGTGATCCACACCTGCGACCAGAGCGGCCTCAAACAGGCGCGCCTGAGCATCGCCCGGCAGATCGCCTCGCACCATCATCCAGATCATCTGCGGAAAGGATACATTCCCGATCAGGTCCTCTATGGCGTTGCCACGAAATGCGATGTACCCGGGCTTCATATCGATGATGGAGGTGCGCCACCATTGGCGAACGGCGCGCTCATCACTTGTCATGTTTTCATCCAGTGCGCTCATGGCGTTTGCACCTCTTTCGCCGCCTGAGTTTTCCTTTGCGCGGCGAGGCGAATAGGGGCGTTGCGCGCGCCAAAACCTGCATATCCAGCGCGGCGTTCAACGATTTCAAAGAAAAAGCCGTTGAAAACGGGACGGCTATAGATCTGAAAATACTCTGCTCCCCCCGCGCGATCATAGAGGATATTGCTCCCATGCAGTTGGGTGATCAGGTCGTCACTCACCCCAAAAGTCGCCTGCAGATCAGCATAATAGTTTTCTGGAATAGTCAGGCTGGGGAAACCAGACTTAAGCAGTTGAGCAGAGGTTTCAAAAATATCGTCGGACTGGAAGGCGATATGTTGAACGCCTGCCCCAAAGCCTACTTCAAGGAACGATGCCGCCAGCGTTCGGCGACCGACGGCCCCGTTCAAGTTCAGACGCACTTCGCCTTCGGGGCTTTCGATGGCCTGGCTTTGCACGACGCCCGACGGGTCAGCCACGTTCACTATTGGCGACTTTGCCATGTCGAAGGTCGAGATGTAATACAGCAGCCAGCTTTGCATTTCATCGTGGCGCATTGTCTGTGCCAGATGGTCGATACGGCGCAATCCGGCGGGCTGCATGGCTTTGGTTTTGGCAACCGGCTCGAATTCGATATCCCATACTCGATGCAGATCGGATTTCTCATCGATGAAATGAACGACGTTGCCACCAACACCACGGATTGCAGGGATATCCAGCTCTCCTGTTCCCACCGGTTGTAAGAAATTCGGGGCGCCCAGCGCGGTTGCACGTTGAACCGTCTGATCCGCATCTTTGACACGCAATCCCATGTCACAGACCGATGGACCATGGCCCAGAAACGCCGAATGGGCAAAGCCTTCTTTTTCGGTATTCACAACGATGTTGATCGCGCCTTGCCGCCACAATTCGACAGACTTGGTGACGTGCTTTCGCTCCATTCGAAAACACATTGCTGACAGCAAGTCTGCCAGTTGTGCCCCGCTTGTTTCATCGGCTGCAAACTCTACGAATTCGAAGCCGGACGCATAAACGCGTTCTGGCAGGTTTGGGGTTCCAAAGTCTGCTTTCGGCTCGGTCCGTGATACCTCGTCCAAAAGGTTGACCAGGGACCTATAGCTGTCCCGGGCCAGTGTTCGGGCACCGGGCTGTGCCGCCACTTCGTTCACACGGGCGATAGACCAGGGTCCTATGTAGCCTGCCCTGGCCAGCACGCGCACGAAGCCTGCTAGGTTAAGTGATCCAAGCCCAGGTAGAAGCCCGAAGTGCCTTTTGAGTCTGCGAATATCCATCTCAAGCCGGGGCGCATCGGACAGTTGCACATGGAACAGTCGCTCTCCGGGAATGTCCCTAAGGCGGGCGGGTTTGGAACCGTCAGCGAGCGAGAAGAAAGAGTTTAAAGCCAGTCCAAAGTAAGGGCTGTCAATCGCCTCGACGACGCGCAACGCCTGTTCGTCCGAGCGAATGAGATCGGACCACGGCAAACCCATATAGGCCAAGCGAAGCCCCTTCCCTTTTGCAATCTCGGTCGCTTCGCTGAGGTCTGAGATCACCTGATCCTCGGTGGCAGCAGGGTCCACTTCGAATGCAGAGCCAATTAGCAGCAGATCCGTTCCCAACTCGCTCATCAGATCGAGTTTGCGCTTCAGCCGATCAAAGGCACGTTCCCGCTCGCTGTCGGCCTGGCCTTCAAGGTTATGGAAGGGTTGCAGCAGACAAATCTTCAGTCCGAGATCTGATGCAATGTCCCGAATTCGCGATGGTGGCCCGTCATAAGCGGTCAAATCCGGTTCATGCAACTCGACACCGCTAAAGCCCGCGTCAGCGATTGCACTTAGTTTTTCGGCCAGATCACCGGGGATCGACGTTGTCGAAACCGAGAGACACATTACCCCTGATACCCAAACATACGCGGCAACCACAGAACCAGATCGGGCATCAGCATCATGATCACCAAGGCGAAAATCAACACCGCCAAGAAGGCCCAAATCTCGGAAATGATTTCACGCAGTGGAATATCCGAAACAGCATTAATTACGAACAGCAGAATCCCGTAGGGCGGCGTGATCAGACCGATCATCGAATTCACGACGACCAGCACACCGAAATGCACCAGATCAATACCAAGCGCTTCGCAAGTGGGGATGAACAAGGGCACAATCACCAGAATGATCGTTGTCGCGTCCAAAACGCACCCCAGGGCAAGGATCAGCAAGTTGACGAGGATCAAGAAGACGATCGGACTGACATCCGAACCTTCCAGCAGCGCCGAGATAGACTGTGGGATTTGCTCCTGAATCACGATGAAGTTCAAAATGAACGCGCCACCAATGACAACTCCAACCGCTGCAGAAGAACGGGCGCTGTCAACGAAGACCTGATAAAGGCCACGGAACGACAAGGCGCGATAGAAGAACCCTGCCAGCAGCAGGGCATAGAGTGCGGCCACGGCCGCGGCCTCGGTCGGTGTCGTGACACCCCCGTAGATGCCATAGAGCAGGATGGCGGGCATTAGCAGCGCAGGAAACGCATTGGCGGTTTTGGCGGGCAATTCGCGCAACGGAACAGGTTCTTCCAAGGCAAAGTTCCGCTTTCCGGCCAGATAATAGTTCATCGCCATGAGGACGACGCCCATTATCAGGCCCGGCAGAATACCAGCCAGAAATAACGAACCGATAGAGGCCTTGGAAACGAGCGCATACAATACCATCGGGATTGAGGGCGGAATGATAGGGCCGATTGTTGCCGAGGCAGCCGTGATTGCGGCTGCATAGCCTCGGCTATAGCGGCCATCTTTGGTCATCATCTCAATGATGATTTTACCAATTCCCGCCGCATCCGCGACAGCAGAGCCGGACATGCCGGAAAAGATCAGAGATGCCACTACGTTTACGTGTCCGAGGCCACCCTTGAAACGCCCGACCGCCGCAACGCAGAAGTTCAGCAGTCGATCCGTGATCGACCCCGCATTCATGATATTGGCGGCGACAATGAACAAAGGCACGGCAAGCAGGATCGTGCTTTTGTAGAAGCCTTGTAGGATCTTCTCGCCCGCTAGGGCGACATCCAGTCCGGCCGTGCCTAAATACACCAATGAGGCTAAGAGGATGGAATACCCAATAGGTGTCCCAATGCCCGCCAGAAGAAAAAGAGCGAGCAGGCAGGAAATAAGTTCGATACTCATTTATTTGCTTCCTCGTCGTCTACGACGTCGACACGGGGATGATCGTCAACCACGTTGTACCCAACGACCAGTTCCAACTCTGTTTTTGGAGGGCCATTGCGCAAAACGTCGAAGAATAACCACGCGTATCGCGCTGCTACGACCAGCATGAATACCGCATATATCGAAAACACAGTGCGCAACGGTATCTTCTCGCCCGAGAACGGATTGCGGACAGTCGCTGTCTTGCGGATTTTCATCCAGTCGATGTAGTCCCAGGTCGGCAGGAAGCTATAGAGCATCCCGATCACGATCGCTGCGGCCGCCAGCATTGCAAAGACCTGGCGTACGCGCGTCGGCACCGAAAGATAGATGATGTCGAACTTCACATGATCCCGTTCGCGCACGATAAAGGCGCAGCTGAAGAAGATCACCCAGACCCAAAGAATGCCGATCAATTCCAGCGTCCAACCGGCGGGTGTAAAAAAATACCGCAAGAGAATTTGCAGAAGGAAGATCAGGAAGATTGCCGCCAGCATCCCGCCGGCAATCGCTTCGGTCAGTCGGGAGAACCCCTTGATAAAGGCCTTCATTGCGGTTCTCCCTCTCTTGTCTTGCTGGACTTAGTTGCCCAGAGCGTTAATCCGATCCAGAACCCCCTCGGGCCAAGAGCCAGCGAATTCGCTGTCCAGATACATGGACTGTACCTGATTGCGGAACGCAGCGAGATCAGGTTCGTAGATCTCCATCCCTTGCTCTTTCAGGAAGCTGACAAGGTCCTCTTCTTTCTGAAGCTGCTTTTGGCGACCAGATTCCGCGGCTGCGTCTGCGGCTTCCTGAACTTTAGCCTGCTGTTCCGGTGTCAGCCCGTCCCAGACACCCTTGCCAATGGCGATATAGTTAAGGTCCACCAGATGCGACGTCAGAACGATCTGATTGGTCACTTCATAGAACTTGGCGTCCACCACGGTCGGCAGTGGGTTGTCCTGACCGTCAACCGCACCTGTCGATAGAGCGGTGTAAACCTCTGAGAAGGCCATTGGCGTCGGGGCTGCACCCAGAGCCTTGCCTAGAAATTGCCATGCGTCTGTGCCCGGCATCCGAAGATTCACGCCGTCCAAGTCCGCTGGTGTCGTCACAGTCAGTTCATCTTTGGGCTGGCGCAGGTTCACCTGACGTCGGCCCAGATACATAACCGACAGGAGTTTAACACCCAGCTCTTCCTCAGCCTTTTGCTTGAACGCATCCATCAAGGGATCGGTAAAGACAGCCACCTGATGCGCGGCGTCCTGGTGGACATAGCCAGCAGTAAAGATCGAAAACTCGGGGAAGAACTGCGCGAGTTCCTGCGCCGAGGTAATCGACATTTCCAGGTTGCCCCGGCTGATGGCGTCAAGTTCGGTGCCCTGTGCAAAGATTGTGCCGTTATAGCTGGGCTCATAATTTGCGAACTCGGCAACCATTGGCGCGAAGACATCTGCCATGGCGACCGAGCGCTGGTCGGTTTCCGATCCTGATGTTGCGAGGCGAAGTTGCACTTTGTCTTCCGCCAGCGCACCACTTGTTGCGCTAAACAGAACACCGGTTGCGACAAGGGCTGATACTGCAGCCCTACGGGTAAGTTTGGTAATCACTTTGCTCCTCCCTGAGACATCATCAAGCTTCTTTTTTGCGATTCAGAGTTTTGACCTATTTTGGACATTTTGCAAGATTTTTTACAAAATATCAGATATTTTATACTACTGATACATTTGCCTTTGGTGTATTTAGCAGGCTTTTTATCCTGACCTTCTCGCCCATTCTGCAGGAATTCTGTATAGCTTCAATGACTTGAAGTGTTCTGAAACCTTCCCATCCGGACACAATCGGATCTGCTTCGTGCCGAGCAACTTCAACAAAGTGCCTGAGTTGATTGACCAGCGGATCAGATGCACCCTTCTTCAACACGGTTGATGAGATTGGCGTCCACCAATCCCGTTGATCACCTTGGTAGTTCCATAGTCGAAGATCAGGTACGGACAACGATCCATGAGAACCACCGATCATGTAGCTACTCTCCGCTGTCGACGGATAGATTGGATATTCCCGAGACGTCATCTCCCAGCTCCACGGGGCGACGATGCTGTCGGACACGCTTATGGTCCCAATCGCTCCGCTTTCAAACGTCAACAGCGCCCCGGCGACATCTTCGTTGTCATAACCGCGTTGCGATAAAGCCGACTGCGCCTGTACCGTCACGACCTCTCCGGCCAGATACCGCAGAAGGTCCACATCATGGACAAGATTGACCGAAATGGGTCCTGCACCGGGTTTCTTTCGCCAGGGCGCGGCATCAAAATACTCGTCGGGCTTATAGAACCAGCAATTCGCGTGGACAGCACGAACATCCCCAATCCTCCCATCAACAATAGCTTCTTTGGCTGACTTGATCAGGGGGTTATGCCGACGATGATGTCCGACCATCAGAGGCACATTGGCCCTCTCCGCTTCCTGGACAAGCTCCAGTGCTGCGGCAGCTTCCACGGCGATCGGTTTTTCGACGAGAACAGGACACCCATGTCGCACACATGTAAGGCCTTGTTCGACATGAAGCGTCGTAGGGGTCGCAAGCACAGCGCCGTCCGGCGTCTGAGTTGCAAACATTTCCCCAAGGGTCTCGTAGCATGCCACCCCGTGCTCAACGGCGTAAGCACGACCTTCGTCACTGGGATCGACGACCGCAACAAGGTCAACATGGCGCAACGCCCGGATAGCGTCTGCGTGGCGGCGTCCAACAAGGCCAATGCCAACAATGGCAATGCGAAAGTTCTTAGACACTTTTGCTTCCTTCCGGATGGTTCGAAAAATCCCGAAACCGACATTTGCGACTGAGCTGCATTGCTCAATTTGGACATGAAGGTATTGGGGTTTTCGCGATTCCGCAATAATGTATGATATTTTTATTTTTACCATACATCAGTTGGGATTGCTGATGTCTCCGAAAAATGCTAATTGAACGAAGAAACTGAGAATATCGGGTGAAACGCATGGCGAAACAGCCGTCTACGATAGGTGCAAGCACCTATCAGCGCATCAAGCGGGATATCATCTTCGGGGCGCTGCAACCCGGTTCCAAACTGAAGCTGGACGCATTGAAGGAACGCTATGCGGCGAGCCTTTCGACACTTCGTGAAACCCTAAACAGGCTTGCCAGCGATGGGTTTGTCGAAGCTCCCGAACAACGGGGATTCCTGGTTGCGCCGGTCTCCCGAGAAGACCTGACCGAAATATCAGAGCTGCGTGTCCTGTTGGAATGCCACGCGTTGGAGTTGTCCATTGCGAACGGCGACACGGATTGGGAAGGCAACCTCGTTGCCGCACATCACAAACTGCACCTGATAGAACGGCAACTTCTCAAGGGCGACGAATCCGAGAAAGAAACCTGGAAACGTTATGATTGGGAGTTCCACCAAGCGATGATCGCGGCCTGCAACTCCAAGAACCTTCTGTCTCTGCACTCGATCATCTACGACAAATACTTACGTTATCAGATGCTCGTGCTGACCAATCGTGGCGAAGAAGCCATCAAGGAGCATAAGGGTATGTTCGATGCAGCATTGGCCAGAGACGCGAACACGGCAAAGAGGTTATTGGAAGACCACATTCGAAATGGCCTCGCGCATACCTTGGAGGCTATGTGACCTCTCCCCCCTTTACTGTGACACCGGTACTTTTAAGCTAAGAGCTGAATACGGTGGTGCAGTGCTTCCGATGGCGTCTCAGGATCTAGTTAGAAATCTACATCTTCAGAGTGTCCCTGAGCAGCTTTCCATCATCCGATGATCGTAAAGCGCTTCTTCTCGCTCTCTTCGACAATCCTGTGCAGTTCCTCGAACCGATCCTTGTTCCCATTGGTAATGCCAAGTTTGGGCCTTAGCTGTTTTCGCATCTTTTCATTACGCAATAACGGATTGCGCGAAACGGAGCTTGATTGCCGACGCAGCGGTTTGTCAAAGCGAGATAGGTTCCCTCTTACAAAACTGCTGCGTGCTTGGCTGCATCAAAGGCTGTCGGGTCAGCTTGTACGTTGCTTGTAATAAGTATCTTTATGGACAATCAGCCCGTCTCGGTAGGTCAGGATGTCAACGCTTAGAAACTCTTCTTTTGAACCATCCTTGTGCACGGCTGTACGGCGATATTCGCAATAAGCCTTGTTGCCGGAAATAGCGCAGTCGAGCGTTTCCCAATGCACGTTCGCGACCTTTTCAAACAGGGCTGCAAAAGCACCACGAATGGTTTCGGCTCCTTCCAGACGCACGCCATGTTCTTCGGGGCCAACAGCGTGATCAAATGTAGCGTCGGTTGCGAAGTGTATCATTACGGCATCGATGTCATTGGCGTTAAACGCGTCACCGACAGAGTCGACTAGGTCTCGGGTCAAAGCGGTCATGATTTCGGTCCTTTTCCTTGAAGCATATCGCAAGTGTGTTTGAAGAAGGGGCTCGCCGGGTCGACCAGCACATTCAGTTCGTCAAAGTGATCCACATCGGGCACGAAATAGAGACCTATCTTGCGGTCTGCTGTTTCGTATTTTTCTACATACATTCGAGCCTGTCTGTGGAACTCATCGGTTTCCGCGCCGCCGACGACGACCAGCTGAGGGGCATTGGTACCCGGAGGGTGCTTGGTCATCGGACTTTCGGCCTGGGCTTCTGCCGGATCCATTCGGATGCCCGCATTCAAAGCCTCGGTCAGGCGGACCGGCTCAAGATAGCTGAGCGGTGAGACCGGAATGCCAGATTTAATCAGGTCTGCGGGCAAGTCATCGTCAAATGCCGGCCAATCGGTCGCCATCATCATCTGGGTAATATGGCCGCCAGCGGAATGACCCATAACGCAGAGACGGTCTGGATTGAAGCCCAATGCGCCCGCGTTGCGCCAGACAAAGGACATGGCCTCACGCGCTTCTTCTGAAATTCTCGTGATGGTCACAGACGGGCAAAGATCGTATCCGATGACAACAACATTGAACCCCGCCTCAACAAACGGCGGCGCAATGAAGCTGTAGATCGATTTGTCGCCACGCTGCCAATAACCGCCGTGGAAATAGACCAATGTCGGTGCGGCGGTGTCCGCGCAGCGGAAGACATCCAGCTTTTGTTTTTCGCCTTCTCCATAGCGGATATCTAGGCTGCAATCGGATGTTGCACGCGCGTGCGCGCTGTCGCGGCTCCACCCGGGAATGACGGTCACTTCATAGTCTGGCCGCCCAGCCCGCAAATTGTACTGCGCGTCGAATTCGTCAGGGCTGAACCGGGTGTGGAAAGTCAGGTGATCACTCATGATACTGCCTCCGATTGGGGCGCGGAAAAGAACACGCCGCGACAAAAGACCAGCGGAGGAACGGGTGCATGGGCAAAGTTCACGACACGTCCCAAGAGGATTTCATGATCACCCGCATCAACCCGGTTGTGCACGGTGCATTCCAGATGCGCAGATGCACCGGGGACCAAAGGCGTCTTGGCCCCAGGAGTCCATTCCGTATCGGCAAACCGGTTTTCCACATTGCTGGCAAAATGCAACGCCAAAGCTTTCTGATCCGCGGACAGGATGTTGACCGCGAAATGATCAGACCTGGACAGCGTCGGGAACACGCGACCCGATTTTGCGACACAGACAGAGATCACAGGCGGCTCGAGTGAGACCGAGGTGAAGGAGTTGGCGGTCAGGCCCCATGGCATGCCCTCGGGGTCATAAGTGGCCACGATTGTGACCCCTGTCGGAAAAGCGCCAAGCGCATGGCGAAAGTCACGCAGGTCCATCACAGAACTCCTTCGCTGACGCAGGCCTTTTCAAGGGCGGCCCACTCATCCGGGTTTGTGCCGAAATGACGCATGACGTGACCCCGGTATGCAGGGCGTTCCGCCAATCGTTCATACCACGCTTCGACATTGGGCAACGGTGGGCGGTCGACCTCGACATTGAAATAGCGGTACGCCACGCAACCCAGCGGAATATCCGCCATGGTAAAGCTGTCGCCACAGACATAGGCCTTATCCGCAAGGTGCTGATCCAGAATGGTCAGCGCTTCATGCGCCTCATCGCGAAGTTTGGCGATCTGTTCCTGGTCCCGTTGGTCGGATTGGGTGCGCACAGTTGCAAAAAACAGGTAAATCACCGGCCCGAAGGCGCGGCTGGCGGACCACTCCATCCATTGATCCGCGATGGCGCGGGTCTGTAGGTCAGAGGGGCTAAACGTTCCCGCGCCGTACCGGTCGCAGAGATACCGCACAATGGCGAGGCTTTCCCAAAGCGCGAAATCCCCATCGCGGATCGCCGGGATCATTTTGTTGGGATTGATCTGCGCGTACATATCAGTGTCGAGCTTGCCAAAGCTGCCCCCGGCCAGTTGCAGCGTATAGTCCAATCCCAACTCATTGGCTGTCCAAATCACCGGAATAACGTTTGACGAATAGGGCCGCCCCCAAATCTCAAGCATGCTCCAACATCCTTTTCTGCGCGATGGATTGTGTCCCGAATTTTGGAACGACATGCTCAAACAGTCGATGCCAACTGGACAGGATTTTCTCGTAGGGAACGCCCGTGTATTGCTGCATCAACATGAGGTGGTCGAGGCCGATGGTTTCCTGCCGCTCGGCAAAACGATCCGCTACATATTCGGCGTCACCAACCACAATGATCCCGCGTTTATTGAGGAAATCGAACCAATCCATCTCTTCGTCCTCAGAAGTCATCTCTTCACCGACATCAAGATAGCCATGTTTTGTCCACTCGCCCTTGGGGCGCGACCCGCCGAGGAATTCGTAATAGGCATTGATCGGGCCACGAATGGTGTTCACCGCCTCCTCCATGCTTTCACCGACATAGAACGCCGTGCAGACGCCAACGCCTTCTCCTGGTTTCACATCGCGCCCTTCACGTTTGGACAGCGCCTCGCGGTAGGGTTCCCAGCAGGCCAGTGTCGCCTTGGGTCCAGCGGCCATCGAGATCACACCCCACCCTTTTTCACCAGCAAGCTTGAATGTGGGAGGCGCATTCGACATGAGCCAGACCGGCGGGTGCGGATCAGAATACGGGCGTGGATGCACGTATATCGCTTTGTACTCGCCATTCTCGTCGTGATAGCGCGGGTCCAGCGGTTCAAAAAAACGGTTGGTTTCTTTCCAGCCTGGAACTGGGAACTCATAGAACTCACCTTGATGGGTGAAGGCGTCGTTGGTCCACGCCTTAAGAATAATATCCAGGCTCTCTTGATAGAGGCGCATCACCTTGGCGTTGTCGCGCCGATCCGCATCCGAGTTGAACTGGATGGTCGAGCGCTCATTGATGCCCTTGGCGACACCAAAATCGAACCGGCCCAGCGACATGTTATCCAGCATCGCCGCGTCTTCGGCCACGCGCAATGGGTGCCAGTCCGGCAAGATAATGGGTGCAGTTCCAACCCGCAGTTTTTTGCAATGAGCAGCCACATGCGTACCCATCTGGATCGGGTTGGGCGGTGCGTTCATATAGCCGTTATGGGCAAAGTGATGTTCTGTGAACCAGGCGGTCGTGAATCCAGCCTGCTCTGCCAGCGAACATTGTTCGAGGATCATCTCCAATGTCCGGGTCCAGGGAATCGTCTCACCAGGACTGAAATTGGCAATCAAATCAAAGCGCATAGCGATCTCCCGGACAGATGTGGTAAGTTGAATTGTCACCCAATTTTCAACTAAGTTGAATTTTACTCGAAAAATCAACAAAAATCTCTTATCCCGAATGCATGAATAGCAACGTTACTGATACTGACACTCAACGGCTTGGCAGCGAAATCCGCGAAGTGCGCAAGGCGCGTGGCCTGACGTTACAAGACCTTTCGGAAACGGTATCCTGCTCGACGGCGTATCTGAGCCGGATCGAGCTGGGATCAGCAAAAGCATCGGCGGAGCTTCTGCGAGAGATCAGCGAAGCGCTCTCGGTCGATCCCAACTGGTTCTTTCCCAAGCAATCGGGTGCCGGACCATTGGAGCGCAAACACGTCGTACGCAAAGAAAATCGCAGGGCGCTTTCCAACATGTACACGCGAACAACCCAGGAGTTGGGATTCGAAGACGAACTGCTATCCAGCACACTATCCGGACAATGCTATCTGATCCTGTCACGGTTCCGCCCAGGAGCCGGTACACCGCCTGAACCCCAGGAAGGTTATTCTTTCGAGGGCGAGCAACATGCGATCGTCTTGAGTGGCGAAGTGGAGCTGCGCCTTGGTGAAGAAATCATAGTTCTTCGCAAAGGCGACAGCTTTTCCTACCCTTCAATGATCGCGCATCGGTTCCGCAACCGGACTGACAAAGAGGCCACAATGGTCTGGGCGATGTCGCCAATACGAATTACTTGGTGATTGTTGGCCAGCTATCACTATTGTGAGAATTGCTTTTGATACAAAGCAACTGATAATGGCATTCGGAAAAGCCCACAGATCTGACCTAACTGCTTGGGCCAAAACCAGTCATTTGGTCAATAGAGACAACAGTTGGCTTTGTCCTGCGACCTGGAAATTCGACCACTAATCGTCGCCACGGTCTGCATGAATGGTTATCCTTTCCGCTGAACAGCGGCACCAGATCCTCCACTCGCGCTGCATTTGAGACGCTGCGTGCGCTTGCAGCTCACCAACGCGATCTCGCTCTCTTCGATATGACCATCGACAGTAAATTGTGCGGCTGTGACTTGGTCACGATTGAAGTCTTTTATGTCCTGGCTTCTGGTCAGCCCCATGAGCAGGCTTCAGACCTGCAAAGCAAGACTCGGAGACCCCTCCATTTCGAGATTCTTGAAGGAACCAGAACCTCAGTCGAGAGGTGAATGGAAGACGAACCTAGGGTCGGGTTTGATTACTTTTTAGCAGGGCGTTTCCATGAGCGTTTGGGCATTTCAATGCGCAGATCGTGCGTGATTGGGCCACGTCTATAGGTTTTTCGAACTCGTTAGTGCTGTCGTGTTGCTCTGCAGCGGAATTTGGTCTCTGTTGCGAGAAAGCCGTCTTATGAGAGGTCACAATGCCCCAAGCATCCGCCACCAATCGTCGTATTGTTCTCGCCAATCGCCCAACCGGACAACCGGACGAGAATACATTGCGCCTGGAAACCACGAGCGTTCCTGAACCTGGACCAGACGAAATGCTGGTACGTACGGTGTACCTGTCGTTGGATCCTTACATGCGTGGCCGAATGAATGACGCAAAATCCTATGCCGAACCCGTTCCGATTGGCGGTGTTATGACGGCGCAGGTCGTCGGGCAGGTGGTCAAATCCAACATCGAAGGATACGAAGTCGGAGAGTATGTGCTCAATACAAGCGGGTGGCAGGATTTTGCTGTCTCAGACGGAACGCAGGTCGTTAAGTTGGGTAAATCTCCGGACAACCCGTCTTGGTCGCTCGGAATTCTCGGAATGCCAGGCTACACGGCTTATGCCGGGCTTCTGAAAATCGGGGAGCCAAAAGCCGGTGAAACAGTTGTTGTGGCTGCCGCAGCCGGCCCGGTAGGCGCAACAGTCGGTCAGATCGCAAAGCTAAAAGGATGTCGTGTAGTGGGCATCGCAGGCGGTTCTGAAAAATGTGCTCATGTAGTCGAAAACCTTGGATTTGACGCATGTTTGGACCATCGATCTGATGATCTGGCAGCGCAACTGCGCGAGGCTTGTCCAAGTGGAATTGACGTGTATTTCGAAAACGTTGGCGGCAAAGTTCTCTATGCCGTATTGCCGCTCTTGAACCCGTTTGCACGGGTGCCCGTCTGCGGGATTGTATCCTGGTACAACCTGCCCGGCCTACCGGACGGCCCGGATATGGGCCCTGCGATCATGGGCACGATCCTGCGGATGAAAGTCAGAATGCAGGGTTTCATAATCTTCGACAACTTTGGTGCCGACGTGTATCAGGAGTTTGTCCGCGATATGACGGCTTGGCTCAAAAACGGTTCAATAAGCTACAAGGAACATATGGTTGAGGGGCTGGAAAATGCTCCGGAAGCATTCAATCAACTGCTGGCCGGGGGAAACTTTGGAAAGATGGTCGTAAAAGTTGGTTAGCCGGACACACAGCCAGACATTGCATCGTTCTTTGGATGGTTCCATCGTCAAAGTAACGGCCCAAAGCTGCAGTTGAGCCAAAGGTTCGATCTTCTCGGCTGATCCCGAAATCTGCCATTCGGGCTACTGGAAGGATGCGCCACTTTCAGAAGTTTAGTCGCCCGTCACGGCATTCGGATGACGCTCGAAAGGGATTTTGCGTGCGGGCACATTGCTCTGGGAGGCGTATATGTCGCCAGCGGCGACGCAAATGCAGCCGTCGACGCTGTGCATCAGTCACTTATCCTCGAACCTAACGGATACGAGGCTAACCTCTTCATGGGTTTCTATCTCCAGTTTGCGGGGGACGCCGCAAGTGCCGTGGACTATCTGTTGATCGCCAAACGTCTTAGTCCTGTGCAGACTTACGTGTAGACGCTGCCCTATGAATGTTCGCTCCAACAACCGGGTCTCTAGGTTGGTGCATCTCACCTTAGTGCAGACTGGGCTGATCGTGTTGAAAAACTCCGATTTTCGTGAAGATGGGTGAAATACTTGCCTGCAGGAGGCCTTTCCGAGAATTCGTCGAGGGGGAATTCGCGTTGACAATGTCCGCGGCTCTCAGGGCCCCTACCAAGCACAGGGTTTCAATTTAGCCGCCGTAACGGATTCTGGCGGAAAAATGCAGCCGTCAGATACTCGAGTTTTTCAACACAATCGGCTCATAGCGGCCATCGAAGCAAACGCAGCATTCGATGATATTGTAATACGTCAACGTCGGGTTGGCGCTGACGTCAGACATCTCCCATCCCTCTTCAGGCGGAATTTGTCCGGCACCTTGCATGTAAATTTTCTGCTCCGGATCGCCGAAGAAGCCGAGACAGAAGCCTAGTGAAACCGCCTGCGCCACTTCGCGGAGCGCATCCACAAAGGCCGGGTCTGTGTCCTGACTTTCATCGGCAAAGATGACCGGAAAGCCTGCTGTGCGCGTGGGCCTCCAGCTTGTGCGCCAAGGACTCCGCTTGCAGGCCATGGCAGTTCCTGATGACGTGCCGGTCCGCAACGGCCTAGACACAATGGCCGACAACCGAAAGATTGCCCAAAAAAGAAAGTGTTGCGCCATACATTCAACTTATGGATAGTTGATCCCACTCGAAATGTTCTACGGGCGGACAAAGGCGAGCAAAGCCTCTCGCTTGGTGCTTGTCTGCGACCAACTCAAGTTTCACTGTTAGCGAATGTGAGGGAGTGACCGATTATGCCAGTTTCGTATTTGAACAGGGCCGTCGCGGCCGGGTTCCTGATTTTAAGCATTGGGATTGCGCCGGCGCTTGCCCAAGAAGGCAGCGCGGGCGGCAAGCCGAACGTTCTCGTCATTTGGGGCGACGACATCGGCCAGTCCAATATCTCCGCATACACAATGGGGTTGATGGGTTATCAAACGCCGAATATCGACCGGGTTGCCAGAGAAGGTATGATCTTCACCGACTACTACGGTGAACAATCCTGCACGGCTGGCCGGTCATCCTTTATCATGGGCCAGTCGGTCTTCCGCACCGGCCTTTCCAAGGTCGGCCTGCCCGGTGCCAAGGAAGGTATGCAGATCGAAGATCCCACCATTGCCGGCCTCCTCAAAGCCGAAGGCTATGCCACCGGTCAATTCGGCAAGAACCATCTGGGAGACCGGGATGAACACCTTCCGACGAACCACGGTTTCGATGTGTTTTTCGGAAATCTCTACCATCTGAACGCCGAAGAAGAGCCGGAAAACGAGGACTACCCGAAGGATATGGTGTTCGCAGACGGCACGACGTTCCTTGAACGGTTCGGTCCGCGTGGTGTTTTGAACGTGACAGCGACCTACGGCGAAAATGAAATCACGCAGAATATCGAGGATACCGGGGCTCTGACCCGGAAGCGGATGGAGATTGTGGACGACGAGACATCAGATGCTGCAATTGCCTGGATGGAGGAACAGACCAACGCCGGCACCCCTTGGTTCCTGTGGTGGAGCGGCACACGGATGCATTTCCGTACCCACGTCAGCGAAGAGAACCGCGCGCTCGCGGATGAGTTATACAATGGGGAAAAAGCTGATGAATACACTGCCGGCATGATCGAACACGACATGGATATCGGCAAGTTCCTCGAAAAGCTTGACGAGCTCGGCATCGCCGATAACACCATCGTGTTCTATTCCACTGATAACGGCGTCCATATGAACACATGGCCGGATGCCGGAATGACCCCGTTCTGGGGCGAGAAGAACACCCAGTGGGAAGGCGCCTGGCGGGTGCCTGCTATGGTCCGCTGGCCCAGTAATATCGCGCCCGGAACTATCTCGAACGAGATCGTGCATCACATGGATTGGCTGCCAACATTCCTGGCCGCTGCAGGCAATGAAACCATCAAGGAAGATTTGCTCGAAGGCATCACCGTTCCGGAAATGGCAGGCCGCGAGTATCGCGTCCATCTCGACGGCTACAACCTATTGCCAATGCTCAAGGGTGACACGGACAAGAGCCCGCGTAATGAGATCTTCTACTTCACTGACGACGGCGACCTCGCGGCGATCCGGCTCAACAACTGGAAGATCACCTTCCTCGAGCAGAAGGCCTGGGGAACTCTCCGGGCCTGGATGGAGCCGCTGACGCCGCTGCGCGTGCCGCTGATCTTCAACCTGCGCCGCGACCCTTATGAACGCGGTTACCGGACGTCGAACACCTATTACGACTGGCTGATGGACCACGCCTTCATGCTGGTGCCGGCCCAGGCTTATGTTGGGCAGTTCCTGGCAACCTTCGAAGAATACCCGCCACGGCAGGAGGCGGCTTCGTTCAGCCTCGACAAGGTAATGGAGAAGCTGTCGCAGCCGGGCGGCTCGCAGTAGACTCATCCCACTTCGTCCCGACGGAGTATTCCGTCGGGGCGCCTAATTTTCCGGTTGCCTCGGCATCCCTTTCCCTGCATTTGCGGAGGTTGTCCCTATGCGTGCTCTGCTAATTTCAATTCCTTTGACAATTCTGTTTGCATCAGCTCCGCTCGCTGACCCTTTGCCGTCTTGGACGGATACGGCCACCAAGGATCGGATCATTGCGTTTGTCGAAGGCATAACGGACCCGGATTCACCTGATTATGTCACCCCGGCCGCGCGTATTGCGACCTTCGACAATGACGGCACGCTCTGGGCAGAACAGCCGGTCTACTTTCAACTGCTATTTGCCATCGACCGATTGAAAGAAATGGCTGCCGCTGATCCCGGGGTGCTCACGTCTGACGTGCTGCGGGCCGCAGTCGAAGGCGACATGGAGACAGTGGCCGCCTCGGGCACTGAGGGACTGTTGGAAATCGTCTCCACCACCCACTCCGGCCTGACGGTGGACGAGTTCCAGGCGGTCGTGCGCAGCTGGCTGGACACGGCCAGGCATTCCGGCACAGGCCTGGCCTATGACCAAATGGTCTATCAACCCATGCTGGAGCTCTTGACCTATCTACGCGATGAAGGCTTCCGTACCTACATCGCCTCAGGCGGCGGCCTGCATTTCATCCGGGTGTTCTCTGAAAGCGCCTATAACATTCCGCCCGAGCAGGTCATCGGATCCATCGGAAATGGCAGTTATTCCGCCGGGGACGGACCGCCGCGGGTGATGAAGGACCCCGGTTTATTCTTCATCGACGACAAGGCAGGTAAGCCCGTTGCTATCGAGGCCCGCATCGGGCGCCGGCCGGTGATCGCAGTAGGAAATTCCGATGGAGACTTCCAGATGCTTGAGTGGACTACTGCGGGCGATGGTGCGCGGCTGGGCATCCTGCTGCACCATACTGACAGCGAACGCGAATACGCTTACGGCCGTGAAAGCCATATCGGGCAGCTTGCACGCGGACTTGATGAAGCAGCCAGCCGCGGTTGGCTGGTAATCGACATGGCCCGTGATTGGGAGCGGATCTGGCCGAGCCGCGAATGAAGCCCTGCACCATCCCTGTCCATGAACGACCCAGAAAATCGGATGGCCCTCTGAAAATGCAGATTGTAGTCTTGATCCTTCTCTTGCTGCTGGGTCTGCCAGCGATGGCCCAGAGCCTTGACGGCTACTTGGGGTCGGATCGTTGCACCGGTTGCCATAAGGACAGTGCCGCAGGCTGGGCAGGATCGCATCACGCTCAGGCCTGGACAACGCCGTCGCGGGAGACGGTCGCAGGTGACTTCGGCGGAACGGCCTTTCACCATGACGGTATGACCGCCCGGTTTCAGACAGGAGCTGAGGGCGGATACTACGTCGAGGTGATCGAAAAGGATGGATCGCAGGCGGAATACAAAGTGCATTCGGTTGCGGGGATCGAACCGCTGCAGCAATATCTTCTCGAGACCGAACCGGGGCAGCTGCAGAGTTTTGACGTGGTCTGGGACACCGAAGAGGGGAAGTGGTTCCACCTTTATCCGGACCAGACCCTGCCCCCGTTGGATGGTCTGCATTGGACGGGTCCCTACAAGACCTGGAATGCGCGCTGTGCGGAGTGCCACGCCACCGGGTTCCGCAAAAACTACGACGCACGCCGTTTAAGCTATGCATCAACCCAGGTCGAAATAGGCGTTGGCTGCGAGGCCTGCCACGGACCGGGAAAGGACCACGTTGATTGGGCTGATACGTGGGAAACGACAAGGACACCGCCGCCCGCAAACCATGGATTTCCTGTGGATTTCGCCGATCCTCGGCAGGCAGTCGAACAATGTGCGACGTGCCATTCCAGACGCGAAGCCAACTTGGACGGCAACCCGGTGCCAGGCACGCGTTTTCATGATGCCTACACGCTCGCACTTTTGCGCCCAGGACTTTACCACGCGGACGGGCAGATCCAGGACGAGGTCTATGTCTACGGCTCCTTTCTGCAATCTAAGATGCACGCTCGGGGCGTGACTTGCCTGAATTGCCACGGCGCACACAGTCTGGACCTGAAGGCAGAAGGCAACGGCCTTTGCACCCAATGCCACAGCCCAGCGGGTAATCCGGACTTCCCAACACTCACAGCAGCGGACTACGACAGCCCTGCACATCACTTCCACCCGGAAAGCAGCGCCGGAGCGAAGTGCCAGTCCTGCCACATGCCAGAACGCGTCTACATGGGCAACGACTGGCGCGCCGATCACTCCTTCCGCATTCCCCGGCCGGATCTTTCGCCGGTGACGGGAGCACCGGATGCCTGCACCGCCTGCCACCGCGGCCAGGACGCAGCCTGGGCAGCTGCACAGATTTCCGCTTGGTATCCGGACGACAGAAACCGTGGCCGGCATTACGGGGAGGTGCTGGCGCGGGGACGTGCCGATGCAGCAGCGGCGGCCGGCGACTTGACCACGCTTGCGCAGAATACCAGCCAGCCGGGCATCGTGCGGGCCACTGCGCTCTGGCTTCTGGAGCAGTCCAACGACCCGCTGTTCGCCGCTAGGCTGACGGACCTGCTGCGGGACCCGGATCCGCTTGTCCGCGCTGCCGCGGCCTCTCTGCAGCGCCTTGCACCGCTTCAGGAAAGGGGCAAGCGCCTGGCCGATGTCTTTGCCGACCCTGCCCGCAATGTGCGCATGGCCGCTGCCCGCGCGATGCTGGGTGATACGGAGAACGGCCTCCAGAATGGAACCGCCAGAGAGCTGCAAGCCGCCATGGCTGAATGGCAGTATGCCATGGCAAACCGGCTCGATTTTCCTGAAACCCACCTCCAACTGGGCGGTGTGGCACTGACCATGCGCAACATGGGCATGGCCACATCCGCGTTCCGTGAGGTGGTGCGGCTGGATCCGCAACGGCTGGATGCATGGATGATGCTGGCCAGGATCACAGCGGCAACCCAAGGACGCGTTGCTGCCGCCGCGGTTGTGGCAGAAGCTCTGTCAGCCAATCCGGAACATCCCACACTTCTGGCCACACAGGCAGAGCTGGAAGGAAAACCTGCGCCGCAAGGAGATAGCGAGTGACTGCTCTTGCCAGAATCCGGAACCTCAGAGCGGACCGCTGAGCTGCTCAGCTTCTGCTATCTCTGAAGCCACCCGGCACACAATGAAATGTTAGCTCAAAAGGCACTGCCTATGAAAACGATCTTGACCGCAATCGTGCCGGCAGTTGCCGGCATCCGGGCCCGCGTCTGCTCAGAATACTGACTGGAACTACGAGGCAACGATCTACCTGTTCGCGCCCGAGACCAAAACCGCAATCGATACACCCTCAGGGCAGATCAAGGGCGCACTCATGTTTGGCGACGCGCTTGAGAATCTGGACTTTGCCTTTATGGGAGCCTTTGCCGCCAGTAACGGGAAATGGAGCTTTCTCACCGACTATATGTACACGGACCTGTCCTTCGGCAACGAGATTGTATCTTTGGTACTAGAGATGCGCCGCAACGCGTGCCAGCCCTCATTGGTGGCGGCAGACATCCACGGCATTTCTTCATGTAAAGAAGATACTGTCTCGTCCACCCAGTGCTCGCCTCTCGGCTCCACCAAGCGAACCTCATTCATTAGTGGGCGCAGTCGTTGGATTTCTTTCTCCGAGAGATGCCCAAGACCTGAGGCTTCAGCCCTGTGTTGTGGGCTGCGCTGAACTAGATTTTTGATGCGCCGCTTGTCATCTCAAGTTAGCGCGACACTATCCGATAGTTCGCGAGCAACTTTATCGAAATCATCTCCGCCGAGATCGACCGAATGTTCATCGTCTCCGATGAATTCTCTGGCCAGCCGCGTTTTGCGCTATTTCTTCAAATATTCAGTGAATCGATGCGTGAGTGCACGATTTTCAAAGTTGGGATCCGTGGCAAGTAGGAGTTTGATGGTCTTCATAGCAGTTCCCTCATCTATCCAGTGAGACAAACCGACCGAAAACGAGCGCAAAAGAAGATAAATTATCAGCAGCTACCGGTCGGCCCTAACAGGGGCAGATCAGAAAAATCGTATGAGAAAGATATGCTGTGATGTCGTCATAGAATGAAACAGCCCTATTGCCGGACGCACGCTAATACCTTCGTACTATTGATACTGGCTGAGAAAGCATCTGTTAAGAAACATCAAACGCTTTCCCGCCCCTATGATAACAAGGGGATTTTGATACTTGGGCGACAAAGACCTTGTCTTTGGGCGAAAAAATCGCTGATTTGGGTCTCAATTGCTTGGTGTATCAACAACAAACCCACTACTTCAGATCACCCGCATTTAGAGTGACCGCAGCTACGGCAGGTCATGCATCCTTCGATCATCACCATGTCGAACTGACCGCAGGACGGGCAGGCTTTGCCGCGGGGGCCGTCGAGGTTGACCACTTGCGCCTGAGGGTCGGATTTCAGCCCCATCCCTTCGCCCTCAAGGAAGCCTATATTGATCAGGTGCTGCTCGATCACTCCGCCAATCGCGGCCAGGATCGAGGGGATGTATTTGCCTTTCACCCAGGCCCCGCCACGCGGGTCGAACACCGCCTTGAGTTCCTCGACCACAAAGGACACATCACCGCCCCGACGGAACACGGCCGAGATCATGCGGGTCAGCGCAAGCGTCCATGCATAATGCTCCATGTTCTTGGAGTTGATGAATACCTCGAACGGACGACGGCGGCCGCCAATGACAATGTCATTTATGGTCAGGTAAATCGCATGCTCGCTGTCGGGCCATTTCAACTTATATGTTGACCCCTCTAGCGATTGTGGGCGGTCCAGCGGTTCGGACATATAGATGACATCGCCGCCATCAACCTCGTGCGGCGCATCCGCACTTTCTCCAGGAGCTTTGTCGGCACTCTCTGATACGGTCAGAACCGACCCCGTCACATCGTTGGGGCGATAGGTCGTGCACCCTTTGCAGCCCTGATCCCAGGCCTGCATGTAGACATCTTTGAAAGCGTCAAAGCTGATATCCTCGGGGCAGTTGATCGTCTTGGAAATCGAGCTGTCGATCCATTTCTGTGCCGCCGCCTGCATCTTGACATGATCAGACGGAGGCAGCGTCTGCGCGTTGACGAAATAGTCGGGCAGGTCCTTATCACCAAACTTGTCGCGCCACATCTGAACAGCGTAATCCACGACTTCTTCTTCGGTGCGTGAGCCATCTTTTTGCAGGACCTTGCGCGTATACGCATAGGCAAAGACCGGCTCGATCCCCGAAGAGACGTTGCCCGCGTACAGGGAAATCGTCCCCGTCGGGGCAATCGACGTCAGCAGCGCGTTGCGGATGCCGTGTTCGCGGATCGCATCGCGTACGTCGTCATCCATCTGCAGCATTGTGCCGCTGGCCAGGTACTTCTCGGCTTCGAACAAGGGAAACGCCCCCTTTTCCTTTGCCAAATCGACCGACGCCAGATACGCGGCGCGGGCGATTGCGTGCAACCAGCGCTCGGTCTGACGCGCCGCCTCGTCAGAGCCATAGCGTAGACCCAGCATCAACAGTGCATCGGCCAGCCCGGTGACACCCAAACCAATGCGGCGTTTATCTTGCGCCTCGGCCTCTTGTTCGGCCAGCGGGAATTTCGAGGCGTCGACCACATTGTCCATCATGCGAACGGCGGTGGCGACCAGCTCTTGCAGCGCGGCCTCATCGAGATGTGCGGCATCCTCGAACGGTCCGGCCACCAGACGCGCCAGGTTGATCGAGCCCAACAGACAGGCGCCATACGGCGGCAGGGGCTGTTCACCGCAGGGGTTCGTCGCCGCGATGGTCTCGACATAGCTGAGGTTGTTGGCCGCATTGATCCGATCGATGAAGATCACACCTGGCTCGGCATAGTCGTAAGTGGCCTGCATGATCTTGTTCCATAGATCGCGGGCCTGGATGGTGTGATAGACCTTGCCATCAAACACCAGTTCCCACGGGCCATCGGCCTTGACTGCCTCCATGAACGGATCTGTCACCAGAACCGACATGTTGAACATGCGCAGACGGGCCGGGTCGGATTTGGCGGTGATGAACTGTTCGATATCGGGATGATCGCAGCGCATGGTCGCCATCATCGCCCCGCGGCGCGACCCCGCGGACATGATCGTGCGGCACATCGCGTCCCACACATCCATAAAGCTCAGCGGCCCCGAGGCGTCCGCCGCCACCCCGTGTACATCCGCCCCACGCGGACGAATGGTTGAGAAATCATAGCCGATCCCCCCACCCTGCTGCATGGTCAGGGCGGCCTCTTTCAACATATCGAAAATACCGCCCATGCTGTCTGGTATGGTTCCCATGACAAAACAGTTGAACAGGGTCACCCGGCGTGCAGTGCCCGCACCGGCGGTGATGCGTCCGGCGGGCAGATATTTGAAATCCTCCAACGCCTCAAAGAACTTGTCTTCCCAATGAGCAGGGTCCTGTTCCACGCGGGCCAGATCGCGAGCGATACGGCGCCAGCTGTCTTCAACCGTTTGGTCGATGGGTGTTCCATCCGCCTGTTTAAAGCGGTATTTCATGTCCCAGATCTGCTCGGCGATGGGGGCGGCAAAGCGGCTCATTGGTGATTCCCTGTCTTGAAAGAGGTATCCAGATTAGCCCAATTCGCACCTTCACCACAACACCTTGATGAAGCGGTGCAGAAGGCTACAATATAAAGGTAGCCTTGGGACGACTCTGTGGGAAAGCTGTGGATAAGTACGTAAACCTCATAAAACTGTCCGTCGGATCAGAAAGCGTCGACACGCTGATCGCATGGCAGGAGAGTCGCATGCCTCTGTACGAGGACGGATTGCCGCGCCACGTGACACGCATGTGGCCCAAACGCGAGGCAGAGATTCTGAATGGCGGATCAATCTATTGGGTGATCAAAGGCGTTGTGCAATGCCGTCAGCGCATCCTACGTATGGACGAAGTGATCGGGGATGACGGCATTCGCCGCTGCGCCATTATTCTGGATCCTGAGGTTCATCGCACCCAGAACGCCCTGAAGCGCCCCTTTCAGGGGTGGCGTTATCTCAAGCCCGAGGACACCCCCGCCGATCTGCCAAAAACCCGCGCGCAGGACGATGCCCTGCCCGATGATCTGAACCGCGCGCTGGCGGATATCGGCGTGCTGTAATCAGGCCAGACGGTCGAGCACCTCAGTCAGAACATCCTTGTCTTCGTCCGTATACTTGGCCACCCGGCTGCGCCATAGGGTTGCTTGCGATTGCAGGATCAACCCGTCTGTCAGAATTTTCAGGTGGTTGGCGCGCAGGGTTTCCCCCGTTGATGTGATATCGGCAATCGCTTCGGCGGTTTCATTCACTACCGTGCCTTCGGTCGCCCCCTGGCTGTCGACCAGCGTATAATCGGCCACGCCCGCATCTGTCAGAAATTCACGCACCAACCGGTGGTATTTGGTGGCAATCCGCAGGCGGTGGCCGTGGGTCTTGCGAAAAGCCGCCGCCGCCGCGTCAAGGTCATCAAGCGTGTCCACGTCGACCCAGCAGGCTGGCGTAGCGATGATCAGATCGGCCTTGCCAAACCCAAGCGGAGAAACTTCTTCGACCTGCTGTTCCCAGCGCGGCAGTTTTTCATGCACCAGATCAATTCCGGTGACGCCAAGATGAATGCGACCAGCAGCCAATTCACGCGGAATTTCCCCCGCCGATAACAGGATCAGCGAGACACCCTCGATCCCTTCCACCTTACCGGCATATTCGCGGTCCGACCCACTGCGAGACAGGGTGATGCCGCGCTTTTCGAACCACGAAAAGGTCTTTTCCATCAACCGGCCCTTTGAAGGCACGCCCAGTTTCAGGCTCATTGGGCGTCCTCCTCAATCTCCAGCATCAGGTCCGGGCGCAGCACGCCGCCAACTGCAGGGATTTCTGCCCCTTTGCCCAAGTGGCGGGTCAGTGCATCATAGCGCCCCCCAGTGGCAATGGGTGGCAAATCCGGCCGGCCCTCGGCGTAGAAACCAAAGACAAACCCGTCATAATACTCCATCGAGGTCCGGCCATAAGACGCTTCGAAATCCAACCTGTCCACATCCACGCCGCGCGCTTGCAAGGCCGCGATCCGCGCCTCAAGCCGGTCCAGTGCCGGGGTGATCTGCGGCAAGTCCACCGCCACGTCGCGCAGCTGTTCAAGCGCAAAGGGCATGGTTTCGCGGACGTTCAGCAGGGTTTCCAACCCGGCCAATTCGTTGTCGGAAATCGGTGGGGTATCACGATCCTCACGCAGGGCTTCGATCCGCGCCTGAATTTCAGAGGCGCGGCGCTTGCCGATCATAGGCGCGTCGGTTGCCAAAGGGTCAGCAGCCTCGAGTAAGGTCTTGCGTCCTTCAGGCCCCGGCTTGCGCCCAGCGAAACGGTCCAGCAAGACGCGAAAACGGCGGGGCCGCCACAGATGGCGCATCAGGGCCGCCTTGCGCCGGTCGGAAGTCCTCAGCCCCTGGACAGCAGCGGTCAGGATACCGATATCCCCGGTTGCCGCCCGCAGGGGCAACCCACGCAGTTGCAACGCAAACAGCGAAAACACTTCGGCATCGGCACTGGCCGGATCGGTGCGATCAAACACCTCATACCCGACCTGGATATATTCATTCGCGCGATCCGGATCGTGTTCCTGCCGTCGAAACACCTCACCCGAATAGGTATAGCGCGCCGGTTCGGCACCGTCGGACATGTGCATTTGCACCACCGGCAGCGTGAAATCCGGGCGCAGCATTTGTTCACCATGCAGCGCATCCGAGGTCACGTAAGCACGGGCGCGAATGTCTTCCCCATAGAGGTCCAGCAACGTTTCAGCCGGTTGCAACAGAGGCGGATCAACAACCCGGGCACCTGCGGTCTCAAATCGCACCCGCATCATTGCTGCGCGCGTCTGTATCTGAGTACGGTTGGCCATGGCTCAGTCCTGACTGTCCAGAATTTCGCGCACCTTGGCGACCAGATCACCGCGCGGCACCTCGAACTGGCTGGGGCGTTCTTTCCATTCCTCAAGCGTGGCGCTTTCGGCGATCTTGGCACCGAGGATCAGGTCCTTGATCTGCAGGATCCCGTTCGCCTTTTCGTCGCCGCCTTCGATCACCGCAATGGGTGAGTTCCGTTTGTCCGCATATTTCAGCTGATTGCCAAAGTTCTTGGGGTTGCCCAGATACACCTCGGCCCGGATGCCCGCATTGCGCAACTCGGCCACCATGGCCTGATAATCCGCCATGCGGTCGCGATCCATGACGGTGACAACCACCGGCCCCTTGGCCTGTGCGCTGATCCGCCCCTTTTCGCGCAGGGCGGCCAGCAGACGGTCAACCCCGATCGAGACGCCGGTCGCGGGCACTTCCTGCCCGGTGAATCGCTTGACCAGATCGTCATAGCGCCCGCCGCCTGCGACAGAGCCGAACTGCCGCTTGCGGCCTTTCTCGTCAAAGATATCAAAGGTCAACTCGGCCTCATAGACCGGACCGGTGTAATAGCCCAACCCACGCACGACCGATGGGTCAATCTCGATCCGATCCGCGCCATAGCCGCCGGCTTCCAGCAAGGTCCCGATCTGTTCCAGTTCGCCAATGCCATCCGCACCGATTTGGCTGTCACCCACGGCGGCACGCAGATTGGCCAGCGTTCCTGCGGTATCTGCAGCTTTGGAGGTCAGGAAGGCGATGACCGGTTCTGCCTGATCATCGCTTAGACCCACGCCGTCGATGAAGGCACCTGACGCGTCCAGACGACCCTTGGTCAGCAATTCGCGCACGCCTGCTTCGCCCACCTTATCGAACTTGTCGATGGTGCGCAGCACGCTGTCACGGGCGGCGGCGTCTTCGCCCAGACCCATCGCCTCGAGCACGCCGTTCAGTACCTTGCGATTATTCACCCGCACCAGATAGTCACCGCGCGGGATGCCCACGGTTTCCAGCGTATCCGACAACATGGCGCAAATCTCGGCATCCGCCGCCATTGATGCGGTACCCACCGTATCCGCATCACATTGATAAAACTGACGATACCGCCCCGGGCCTGGCTTTTCGTTGCGCCAGACCGGACCCATCGCATAGCGGCGATACGGTGTCGGCAGATCGTTGCGGTGCTGCGCATAGACGCGGGCCAATGGCGCGGTCAGGTCATAGCGCAGGGCCATCCAATCGCCCTTGTCGTTCTCATCGAATTCCTGCCAGGCAAAGACGCCTTCGTTCGGGCGATCCACGTCAGGCAGGAACTTGCCCAGCGCTTCGACCGTTTCGACCGCGCTGCTCTCCAAAGCATCAAAGCCATAGCGATGATAGACACCCGCGATAGTCCACAGCATCTCGGTGCGCTGCGTGACTTCCTCGCCAAAATAGTCGCGAAACCCTTTCGGCGTTACGGCCTTGGGGCGGGGCTGTTTCTTGGGCTTGGCCATTTGGGGCGTCCTTGGGCGTTAAGTGTTCCGCGCGCGGTCTATCCCATGGCCCGTTTCGGGGCAAGGCGCGCTTTCGCTGGCCTTGCACAGCCGGTGCCGTTATGACCGGCCCGAGACAGGAGTTTCCAATGCAACATCTGGAAGAGCAGATCGCCCATCTGACCCGCACGGTCGAAGATCTGAACACAATCGTCACGCGCCAGCAGGATGAGATCGACAACTTGACCCGCCGGGTTGAGGTGCTGATGCGCCGCGAAGGTGAACGGGCACAAGAAGGATCAGGCGGCATCATCCTAGGAGACGAACGCCCGCCGCATTACTGAGCGATTACAAGCCGAGCGTCGTTTTCACCGCATTGTCGACAACCCCGCCCAACAGGGCATGCTGGTCCTCGGCGCAGCCCTCTCTCAATGCGGCTATGAAGGTCTCGCGCAGTTTCGCTTTGTCCTCGTCCGTGCTTGCGTGATCATTGATATCAATCTGGCGGTTATAGATCGACAGCGCTGTCATCTTCTCGACAACCGCATAGATATAGGCCTCATCACCGTCCGACTCTTCAACCACCGTTGCACAGGTATGATACATGACGGGCAATGCGTCCTGAACCATTTGTTCAGCAGCTTCGTCGGCGATGGCCATGCCCGGAACGATCATGCACAGGCTTGCGAGAGCGGTTTTCATTTGGGTCAAACGCATCGTAGTCATTTCCAGTTATGTCCAATAAGGGCCCCGGCCACGCCACCGATTGCCGCGCCCTTGCCATCACCAATCAAAGCACCGACGCCCGCCCCGATCAACGCGCCTTCGATGGTGTTCTTTTTCTTCTTGTCGTCCGCCACCACCGACCCGGCGGTGACCAAGGCCACCGACGCTGCCAATATCAATGTTCGAAAACCGAAATGTGGGATCGTCATATGGTTGCCCTCCTGTGGCATCACCAGAAAATCTCTTTCAGTCCTCAGCCTATCCGGCGGGCGAATGTCAGGCAACTTTTCCGGGGCGGTCAGATTTCCTCAACCGACATCACGCCGTCCAGCGACTTGATCGCCCCTTTGATCTGCGGGTTGATCGGGAATTCCTGGCCGAGGTCCATCTCGACATCTCCCGGCAGGCCAGGATCAAGCAGGCACAGATGGATAGGCCCTTTCGCAGCCCCCTTGGCTGCGCCAGCGGCATCTTCCAGAACTTTGGCAACTGTGGGCAGAACCTGCGACTGGTCAACAAAAATGCGCAGCCCGGTCGCCCCTGCCTCGGCCACGACTGCATCTACCGGCCCGACGGACCGGCCTAGCAGTTTGAGTTGATCGGCCTCCATCGTTGCTTCGGCGGTCAGCACCACCTGTGCACCGGTTTCCAGAAACTCACGGGATTTCTCCAGCGTTTCGGAAAACAGTGTGACCTCATAGGCACCTGTAGGGTCAGAAAGTTGGGCAAAGGCAAACCGGTTTCCGCGCGCAGATTTCCGTTCCTGCCGCCCAGCCACTACACCGGCCATCTTGGCGATCAGCGGACCCGAGCGTGCCTTTTCCATCACCTCATCCAGTGCCAGTACCTGCTTGCGTTTTAGGGCAGGCATATAATCATCCAGCGGGTGGCCGGACAGGTAAAATCCGATGGCCTTGAACTCTTCGCTCAAACGCTCGGCAGGCAACCAGTCCGGCGTCGGCGAAAGGCGTGGCTCGGGCAGGTCGTCGCCCGCCTCGCCGAACAGCGATACCTGGTTCGAGTTCTTCTGATCGTGGATCGCAGCTGAATATTGCACCAGTGGATCAAGGCTTTCGAAGACGCGGCGGCGGTTCTTGTCGAGTTCATCAAACGCGCCAGCACGCGCCAGCATTTCCAAGGGCCGCTTGCCGACCTTCTTCAGATCAACGCGGCGGGCAAAGTCGAAGAGGTTGACGAACGGTTTGCCTGCACGTCCTTCTACTACCAAATTCATAGCCTCAACGCCGACGTTTTTCAACGCGCCCAGCGCGTAAACCAGATGCTGATCCACCACGTCAAACGTGGATTGCGAGCGGTTCACGCAGGGCGGTATGTAAGGCAGTTCCAACCCTTTGCGGACTTCCTCGAAGTAAACCGCCAGCTTGTCAGTCAGATGGATATCGCAGTTCATGACCCCGGCCATGAACTCGACCGGGTGGTTCGCCTTCAACCAGCCGGTCTGATAGCTGACCACGGCATAGGCGGCAGCGTGGGATTTGTTGAAGCCATAGTTGGCGAATTTATCCAACAGGTTCCAGACCTCGGTCGCCTTAGCCTCGTCCACGTCATTCTCAGCAGCGCCTTTGAGGAACTTAGGCCGCTCGGCATCCATCGCCTCCTGAATTTTCTTACCCATCGCGCGGCGCAGCAAATCCGCTCCGCCAAGGCTATAGCCCGCCATTTCCTGAGCGATCTGCATAACCTGTTCCTGGTAGACGATAATGCCTTGGGTTTCGTCCAGGATATGGTCGATGGAAGGGTGCAGCGTGTCCCGTTCACTCAGCTTGTTCTTGACCTCGCAGAACTTGGGGATGTTCTCCATCGGGCCCGGACGGTATAGCGCGACGAGGGCGATGATATCCTCGATACAATCCGGTTTCATCCGCTTGAGCGCATCCATCATGCCCGAGGATTCCACCTGGAACACCGCTACGGTCTTGGCCGCTGAGTAGAGTTTGTAAGTCGCTTCATCATCCAGCGGGATGGCGTTGATCTGGTTCGCGGCCCCCTCGGCGGCTTCGTACAGCTCGGTGCCATCAGCAGCGATGTGCAGGTCGCGCCCGGATTTGAAGATCAGATCCATCGCATTCTGGATCACGGTCAGGGTTTTCAGACCCAGAAAGTCGAATTTAACCAGACCGGCCTGTTCTACCCATTTCATGTTGAATTGGGTCGCAGGCATGTCGGAACGCGGATCCTGATACAGCGGCACCAGCGCATCCAGCGGACGGTCGCCAATCACCACACCAGCCGCGTGGGTCGACGCGTTTCGCAACAGCCCCTCGACCTGCTGGCCATAAGTCAGCAGACGGTCCACAACCTCCTCGTTACGCGCCTCTTCCCGCAGCCGGGGTTCATCTTTCAACGCCTTCTCGATGGAGACGGGTTTGACGCCTTCCACCGGGATCATCTTGGACAGGCGATCCACCTGCCCATATGGCATCTGCAAAACCCGCCCGATGTCACGCACGGCGGCCTTCGACAGCAGCGCGCCAAAAGTTATGATCTGCCCAACCTTGTCGCGCCCATATTTCTGCTGCACGTAGCGGATCACCTCTTCGCGGCGGTCCATGCAGAAGTCGATATCGAAGTCAGGCATCGATACCCGTTCGGGGTTCAGGAAACGTTCGAACAGCAGCGAATAACGCAACGGATCAAGGTCGGTGATCGTCAGCGCATAGGCCACCAGCGACCCCGCGCCCGAGCCCCGCCCCGGCCCAACCGGGATGTCCTGATCCTTTGACCATTGGATGAAATCGGCAACGATCAGGAAATAACCCGGAAACCCCATGCCCTCGATGATGTCCAGTTCGAAATCCAGCCGCTTCTGATACTCTTCAGGGGTTACCGCATGCGGGATCACGGCCAGACGTTTCTGCAGACCTTCATTGGCTATGCGGCGCAGCTCGGCCACCTCGTCATCGGCGAATTTCGGCAGGATCGGATCGCGGCGATAGGCCATGAACGCACAGCGCCTGGCGATCTCGACCGTGTTTTCGATTGCTTCGGGCAGATCGGCGAACAGGGTCGCCATTTCCTGCTGCGACTTGAAATAATGCTGTGCGGTCAGACGGCGGCGGCCATCCTGCTGATCGACATAAGCGCCCTCGGCAATACAGATCAGCGCATCATGCGCTTCGTACATGTCCGTGGTCGGGAAGTAGACATCGTTGGTAGCCACCAGCGGCAGGTTCTTGGCATAGGCCATTTCAACATGGCCGCGCTCGGTCAGACGTTCGGCCTCGGGCTGACCACCCTCGCCTGGATGGCGCTGTAGTTCGACATACAGACGATCCGGGAACATGGTTGCAAGGCGATCCACCAAGACCTCGGCCGCTGGGCGCTGCCCTTGCTGCAACAAGCGACCCACCGGTCCGTCAGGGCCGCCAGACAGGCAGATCAGACCATCCGAGCGCTCTGCCAGTTCATCCAATGTCACCTGCGGCAACTGCCCGCCCTTGTCCACATACAGGCAAGAGCTGAGCTTCATTAGGTTTTCATACCCGGCCTCTGACTGCGCCAGCAGCACCAGCGGCGCGGGGGCTTTCGCTTTCTCGCCCGGTTGCGCCTGCAGGTAGGTCAGATCGACCTGGCACCCCATGATCGGCTGAACGCCCGCTCCGCTGGCGGTGACCGAAAACTCCAACGCAGAGAACATGCTGTTGGTGTCCGTGACGGCGACGGCGGGCATCTCAAGCTTTTCACACAGACCAGGCAGCTTTTTCAGCCGCACGGCGCCTTCCAGCAGGGAATATTCGGTGTGAACGCGGAGGTGGATGAATCGTGGAGTGCTGCTCATGCCGCCCACGCTATCGCAGCCAGTGGTGGTACAAAAGCCTGAACCGTAGGTTCGGATTGCCAAAAAAACATGCGTTGATTGTTCGGGAAATCCATAAGGTGCTTCGGACTCTGAGGATGAAACATGCTACAAAACCTTTTAGTTTCAAGGTGATGAACATCGAAACCACATGAAACACAAGGATCGGACCAATGAAATGATACATCAGAAGCGCGGTTTTTCTTGCCAGATTGGCTGCGCTGTTTCTAACATCTAGTGGCAAGCTATCCGCCCGCACTCTTTCTACGTCGCATCGAAGGAGAGCATTCAGAGGCGCAATTCGGTAACGCGACGGGTTTCACGAATGGATATCACGTTTCTTCTGAACGGAGAGACAGTGGAGTTGGCGAATGTCGATCCGACAGTCACCTTGTTGGATTGGCTGCGCGAGGATCGCTCTCTGACCGGCACCAAAGAGGGCTGCAACGAAGGTGATTGCGGTGCCTGCACTGTCATGGTGACGGATCAGGGAGGAGCCAAAGCTCTGAACTCCTGCATTCTATTCTTGCCTCAGCTCCACGGCAAAGCGGTGCGCACCGTCGAAGGCGCCAGCAGCCCGGACGGGAAGGCCCACCCGGTTCAGCAGGCAATGGTTGATCTGCACGGGTCGCAATGTGGCTTTTGCACCCCCGGCTTTGTAATGTCGATGGTGGCCGGGCATGCGAATGGTGCAACCGATCACGACACACAGCTGGCCGGGAACCTGTGCCGCTGCACGGGCTATGCGCCGATTATCCGTGCCGCCAAAGCCGCCGAAAAGCACCCTGTTCCCGTCTGGGTCAAGGACAAGCCTGACGCAGCACCCGCCGCTTCTCCTATGCTGCCGCGGTCCTCGGACGAGCTTGCCGCCATTTATGCCGAACACCCAGAGGCCACCCTGGTCGCTGGCGCGACCGATGTAGGTCTTTGGGTCACCAAACAGTTGCGCGACCTGAAAACAGTAATCTTCATGAACGGTTGCGATGATCTGAAACAGATCACGGTTACTGACAATGAAATTCGCCTTGGTGCCATGGTCGATATGAACCGCATGGGCGAAGCGCTGGGGGATCTGCACCCCTCTTATGCTGAAATGATCCGCCGCTATGCCAGCGTACAGGTGCGGCACGCCGCAACCGTAGGCGGTAATATCGCCAATGGGTCACCAATCGGTGACAACCCGCCTGCACTGATTGCCCTGGGCGCCAGCCTGCACCTGCGCAAAGGCGACACAAGGCGAACGCTGCCCTTGGAAGAGTTCTTCATCGACTATGGAAAACAGGATCGCGTACCCGGAGAATTCGTCGAAGCCGTAAGCTTCCCGCGCCAGGCGGATCGGTTGAAATGCTACAAGCTCAGCAAGCGGTTTGATCAGGATATCTCGGCCGTTTGTGGGTGTTTCAACATTACCGTTGCAGAAGGTACCGTCACTCAGGCGCGCATCGTATTTGGCGGCATGGCGGGCGTTCCGAAACGCGCCACTCAAGTCGAAGCTTCGTTGACCAGCAAGCCATGGACAGCTGCTACCGTTCAATCCGCTCTGACGATGTTTGCCGAGGATTACGCGCCAATGTCAGATATGCGCGCCTCGGCTCATTACCGCCTTGAGACGGCGAAAGCGATGCTGGAACGTTATTTCCTTGAAGATCAGGGCCAGGTAACCAATGTGCTGGAGGTGTCGGCATGAGCGTGACAAAACCACTGCCTCATGACGCCGCGCCGCTACATGTGTCCGGTTCGGCCCGCTATGTGGACGATATCCCAACACCAAAAGGCACGTTGCATCTGGCCTTTGGTCTCAGTCCCATCGCCAAGGGCACAATCGCCGCGATTGACCTGTCTGCAGTCAAAGCCGCCGACGGTGTCGTCATGGTGATGACCGCCGAAGACCTGCCCTTTGCGAATGATGTCTCACCGTCCATTCACGATGAACCTTTGTTGTCGGACGGCTCTGTCCACTATATCGGGCAGCCCGTATTTTTGGTTGTCGCCACCAGCCATCTGGCCGCGCGCAAAGCTGCACGACTGGGCAAGATCGACTATACTGAAGAAACACCAATTCTGACGATTGAAGAGGCGCTGGCCGCCGACAGTCGGTTCGAGGACGGCCCGCGCATCTACACCAAAGGTGATGCAGATGCCGCCATCGCAGGCGCGGCGCATGTGATCGAAGGCAGTTTTGAGCTTGGCGGGCAAGAGCATTTCTATCTGGAAGGTCAGGCTGCACTGGCGGTGCCGAATGAGGGTGCTGATATGCTGGTCCACAGTTCAACCCAGCACCCGACTGAGATTCAGCACAAAGTGGCAGAGGCTCTGGGCGTTCCCATGCATGCTGTGCGCGTTGAAACCCGGCGCATGGGCGGCGGGTTCGGGGGCAAGGAAAGCCAGGGCAACGCTCTGGCTGTTTCCTGCGCAGTGGCTGCGCGGGCAACCGGCACAGCCTGCAAGATGCGCTATGACCGCGATGACGACATGATCATCACCGGTAAGCGGCATGCCTTTCGCATTAGCTATAGGGCCGGGTTCGATCAGGATGGGCATATTCAGGGGGTATCCTTTCTGCACCACGCCATATGCGGATGGGCACAAGACCTGTCGCTGCCCGTCGCGGACCGGGCGATGCTGCATTCCGACAATGCGTATCTGCTGCCCAATGCGCGGATCGAAAGTCACCGGCTGAAAACCAACACCCAATCTGCCACCGCCTATCGGGGGTTTGGAGGCCCTCAGGGTATGGTTGGAATCGAACGCGTCATGGACCACGCCGCGCATGAGCTGGGTCTGGACCCGGTCGAACTGCGCCGCAGGAACTATTACGCTGCCCCGGCGGGTACCGATGACCATGCCCCTGATCGCAATGGCGGCGATACGCCAAACACCACCCCTTATGGCATGGAAGTCGAAGATTTCGAACTTCACGGCATGACCGAAGCCTTATTGAATTCCAGCGACTATGCCGCGCGCAAGGCAGCAATTCAGAAATGGAATGCCGAGAACAGCGTGATCAAAAAGGGCATCGCCTTCTCTCCGGTCAAGTTCGGCATTTCCTTCACCCTGACCCATCTGAATCAGGCCGGCGCGCTGGTGCATGTGTACCAGGACGGGTCCGTGCACCTGAACCATGGCGGCACCGAGATGGGCCAGGGCCTGTTTCAAAAAGTGGCCCAGGTTGCCGCCTCACGCTTTGGTATTCCGCTAGAGATGGTGAAGATCACCGCCACAGACACGGCCAAAGTGCCGAACACCTCGGCAACGGCGGCATCCTCGGGAAGCGATCTCAACGGCATGGCGGTGAAAGCCGCCTGTGACACAATCCGCGACCGGATGGCAGAGTATCTGGCCGAGCGACATCAGGCCGACCCGTCGGCTGTCACCTTCGGGGATGGTCATGTATCGGTTGGTGAGGAACGCTATACCTTTGCCGAAGCGGCTGCGCTGACCTATCAGGGCCGCATCAGCCTTTCGGCCACCGGCTTCTATAAGACACCCAAGATCGAATGGGACCGGATCAAAGGCCAAGGTCGTCCGTTTTTCTACTTCGCCTATGGCGCCTCGATCACCGAAGTTGCCGTGGACACACTAACCGGTGAGAACCGCATCTTGCGCACGGATATCCTGCATGACGCGGGCGCGTCGCTGAACCCTGCGCTGGATATCGGTCAGGTCGAAGGTGGCTATGTGCAGGGCGCGGGTTGGTTGACGACCGAAGAACTCGTCTGGGATGGCACAGGCAATCTGCGCACCCATGCGCCATCGACCTACAAGATCCCGGCTTGTTCCGACCGCCCCGACATCTTCAACGTTGCGCTTTGGGAGGCTGAAAACCGTGAGGACACGATCTATCGCTCGAAAGCGGTAGGCGAACCTCCATTCATGCTTGGGATATCCGCTTGGCTGGCACTGTCGAATGCGGTGGCGGCCTGCGGAAACAGCTACCCCGCATTGGATGCCCCCGCCACGGCAGAAGAAGTCTGGCATGGTGTCCAAAGGATGAAGGGGGACGACTGATGGGATTTGACCTTGAGACTTTGAGGGAGGCGGTCAAAACCCATGGGCGCGTGATCCGGGTAGTCATCGCCGGGATCAAGGGCTCGTCCCCACGTGAGGTTGGTGCCGCAATGCTGGTCTGGCAGGACGGGCAATCCGGCACGATCGGCGGCGGCACACTTGAGTTTCAGGCAGCCGAAGCGGCGCGGATACAAACCGCCCAAGCGCGCCTGACCCATCACGCGCTTGGCCCCGACATGGGCCAGTGCTGCGGTGGCGCTGTTTCCTTGCTAAGCGAGGTCTATGACCGCAACAACATCAACGATCTGGACGACAGCATCATCGCGCGACCAACATCGGGCCAGGACATGCCACTGTCGGTCAAACGCCTGTTGACCGAAGCCCGCGGACAGGGGATTGCACCAGAGGCACAGCTGATCGAAGGCTGGATGGTCGAGCCGGTCCACAAACCCGCGCGTACACTGTGGGTCTGGGGCGCGGGTCACGTCGGTCGCGCCTTGGTGGATGTCCTGTCACCGCTGCCCGATCTCGCAATCACTTGGGTCGATACAGGATCCAAGCGGTTTCCGGAAACCGTACCGAACGGAGTCACCGCCGTCCCTGCCGCAAAACCAGCGGAACTGGTTCGGCATGCGTCGCGTGATGCTGAACATCTGGTGCTGACTTATTCACACAATCTGGACTTGGAATTGTGCAACCGTCTGCTTTCGCACGATTTCCGCTTTGCGGGGCTGATCGGCTCGGCTACGAAATGGGCGCGGTTCCGGTCTCGGCTGGCGGCGCTGGGGCACTCGCCCGATCGGATCAGCCGGATCACCTGCCCGATTGGCGACCCGGGCCTGGGCAAGCACCCGCAGATGATTGCCGTGGGCGTCGCAGCACAACTGCTGCGCCCGATCGGGCAAAACAATTTGAAGAAGGATCTGAGCGCGTGACCACTCCACTGCTAAGTTTGCAAGGACTGACCAAAGCCTATCCCGGCGTCGTGGCCAATGATCAGGTGTCCTTTGACATCGGTGAGGGCGAAGTTCATGCCCTGTTGGGCGAAAACGGCGCGGGAAAATCTACACTGGTCAAAATGATTTATGGCTTGGTGAAGCCAGACAACGGCACAATGCTGTTGCGTGGCCAACCCTTTGCTCCGCCCGAGCCGCGCGCCGCGCGTGCTGACGGAATCGCGATGGTATTTCAGCATTTTTCGCTGTTCGACGCGCTGAACGTGGCCGAGAACATCGCATTGGGGATGGAGAACCCGCCGCCAATGGGCGACCTGGCCTCGCGCATTCGGGAAGTTTCGGAAACCTACGGCCTACCGCTGGACCCCTTTCGTACAGTCGGCGACCTGTCTGCGGGGGAACGCCAACGGGTTGAGATCATTCGCTGCCTTCTGCAGGATCCAAAGCTTTTGATCATGGACGAACCAACCAGTGTTCTGACTCCGCAAGAAGTCGATATCCTTTTCGAAACGCTGAATAAATTGCGGTCTGAAGGCACATCGATCCTGTATATCTCGCACAAGCTTGAAGAAATCCGCACCCTATGCGACCACGCTACGATCTTGCGTCTGGGCAAGAATGTGGGCGAATGCGTTCCGTCTGAAACCTCGGCCCGGGAGATGGCCGAGTTGATGGTCGGTTCAACCCTGCAAACACCTGAGCGCGGAGGCCGCGAGTTCGGCGAGGTCGCGCTGGATGTCAGCGGGCTTTCCGTGCCCTCACCGTCTGAATTCGGCACCGCGCTGAAGAATGTCCACATGACAGTTCGCAAGGGCGAAGTGCTGGGAATTGGCGGTGTTGCCGGCAACGGACAGGACGAACTACTGGGTGTCCTGTCTGGCGAAATCCAGACAGCTGCCGATGCGATCAAATTCGATGGCCAGCCGATTGGCAAACTGGGCCCAACCGCACGGCGCAAGCTGGGCGTGCTGACCGCCCCCGAAGAGCGGTTGGGACATGCAGCCGCCCCAGACATGAGCCTGACCGAAAACGCCCTACTGACCGGATCGGTCCGCGAAGGGTTGGAAAGAAACGGGTTCTTGAAATGGGCAGAAACCAAAAGCTTTGCTGAAAAGATCATCAGCGCCTTTGATGTGCGCACGCCGGGGCCCGAGAATGCGGCCCGGTCGTTGTCAGGCGGCAACCTACAGAAATTCGTGATCGGACGCGAGGTGTTGCAGAACCCCGATGTACTGGTCGTGAACCAACCCACATGGGGGGTGGACGCCGCTGCCGCTGCGTCGATCCGACAGGCCATTCTGGACCTTGCCGCCAAGGGCACGGCGGTGGTCTGCATCAGCCAGGATCTGGACGAATTGATGGAAATCTCGGACAGCTTTGCCGCCCTGAACGAAGGCAGGCTCAGCGCGCCACGCACAACCACGGGTCTGACCGTGGATGAGATCGGCCTGATGATGGGCGGTGCACATGGCATGGAGGTAGCCCATGTCTGATGCAAAACAAAATATGACGACGGGGGTGTAAGCAGATGATTGTATTGGAGAAACGACCACAGCCGTCCAAGGCGTGGTCTTATGCGACCCCGCTTGTGGCGGTACTGGCGACGATGCTGTTTGGCGGCATATTGTTTGCCGTCCTGGGTAAAAACCCGGTTCAGGCCATCGGCACCATTTTCTGGGAGCCTCTGTTCGGTGAATTCGCCTTTTATTACCGCCCGCAGCTGCTGGTGAAGGGCGCGCCGTTGGTGCTGATTGCGATTGGCCTGTCGTTAGGCTTCCGCGCCGGTATCTGGAACATCGGCGCCGAGGGTCAGTATATCATGGGCGCCATCTTTGGCGCGGGCGCCGGGCTGGCCTTTTACCCGCTGGATGCCTGGTATGTCTTTCCGATCATGGTGATGGCAGGTGCGCTTGGCGGTTGGCTCTGGGCCTCTATTCCGGCCTTTCTGAAGGTGCGCTTTGGCACCAATGAAATTCTGGTCTCGCTGATGCTGGTCTATGTGGCTGAACAGATGATGGCCTCGGTCTCGCTGGGACTGCTGAAAAATCCCGAAGGGTTCGGTTTTCCGGGTTCACGCAATCTGCAATCCTATGAGAGTGCGCATAATGCCGAGCTGATCGCAGGATCGGGGATGCATTGGGGCGTTGTGACCGCACTGATAGCCGTGATCTTTTCCTATATCCTGCTGAACCGGCACATGCTGGGCTTTCACATCCGCCTGACGGGTGAGGCCCCGCGCGCAGCCAAATTCGCCGGGGTAAACCCAGCACGACTGATCCTGTTCTGTCTTGGCCTGTCAGGCGCACTGGCCGGGCTGGCGGGGATGTTCGAAGTCTCGGGCCCCTCGGGTGTTGTCAGCATCGACTTTAACGTCGGCTATGGCTTTACCGCGATCATCGTGGCCTTTCTGGGTCGACTGCATCCGGTGGGCATCCTGCTAGCCGGTGGCCTAATGGCATTGACCTATATCGGTGGTGAAATCGCGCAGTCCCAAATGGGTCTTCCTGCCGCGGCTATTCAAGTATTCCAGGGGATGCTGCTGTTCTTCCTGCTGGCCTTCGACCTTTTGACCAACTACCGCATCCGTGCGGCCCGTAGCGAGGTGGCGTAATCATGGACCTTGGTGAGATTAATCCCGTACTTCTGGTCGCGTCACTGATGGTGGCTGCAACTCCCCTGCTTCTGGCCGCGATCGGTGAATTGGTCGTCGAAAAAGCAGGAGTTCTGAACCTTGGCGTAGAGGGCATGATGATCGTTGGCGCGATCAGCGGTTTTGCGATCTCGGTCGAGACTGGGTCGCCCTGGCTGGGCTTTGTCGCCGCGGCCATAGGCGGTGCAGTACTGTCCCTGCTGTTTGTGCTGCTGACGCAGGTGGCGCTGGCCAATCAGGTTGCCAGTGGCCTGGCGCTTACTCTGTTTGGTTTAGGGTTCAGCGCCCTGCTCGGTCAAAGCTATGTGGGTGTCAAACCCCCCAGCATGGGCGATATCCATATCCCGGTGATCAGCGATATTCCGGTGATTGGCCCGATCCTGTTTCAGCATGACCCGATCCTTTATGTCGGCATCGCTTTGACAGCGGCCGTCTGGGCTACGCTTAAATACACTCGCGTCGGACTGATCCTGCGCGCGGTAGGTGAAAACCACGATGCGGCGCATGCGCTTGGCTATAAGGTGATCAAGATCCGCATCATGGCGATCCTGTTCGGCGGTGCCTGTGCCGGGCTGGGTGGGGCCTATATCAGCTTGATCCGGGTGCCACAGTGGACCGAGGGCATGACAGCCGGTGTCGGCTGGATCGCCTTGGCCTTGGTCGTCTTCGCCAGTTGGAAGCCATGGCGCGCCCTGCTGGGTGCCTATTTGTTCGGCGGTATCACCGTGTTGCAGCTGAATTTGCAGGCAGCGGGCGTTGCCATCCCGGTCGAGTATCTGGCAATGTCGCCCTACATCATCACGATCCTTGTGCTTGTGATCCTTTCCGCCGACAAAAGCAGCGCACCTGCCTCACTCGGCCGGATATTCCATGCCTCGCACTAGACGGGGACAACTGAACCAACTTGGGGAGTAACACATGAAAATTACCACATTTCTGGCAAGCGCTGCCATGGCGCTGGGTTTGGCAACTACTGCCATAGCCGAAGACAAAACCAAGGTCGGCTTTGTATTTGTCGGCCCGGTGGGCGACGGCGGCTGGACCTATGAACATAACAAGGGCCGTCTGGCGGTTGAGGAAGAGTTCGGCGACAAAGTCGAAACCGTGTTTGTTGAATCCGTGCCCGAAGGCCCGGATGCAGAGCGGGTGATGACCCAGATGGCGCTGGAAGGTGCAGACCTGATCTTTACCACCTCGTTCGGATACATGGATCCGACCATCAACGTGGCCAAGAAATTCCCGAACGTGAAGTTCGAACACGCGACCGGCTATAAAACAGCCGACAACGTTTCGGTTTATTCGGCACGTTTTTATGAAGGTCGTGCGGTACAGGGCCATATCGCGGGCAAGATGACCAAGTCGAACATTGTTGGCTATATCGGGTCCTATCCGATCCCCGAAGTGGTCCGCGGAATCAACTCGGCCTATATCCACGCCAAGAAGGTCAACCCGGATGTCGAGTTCAAGATCATCTGGGCCTACACTTGGTTCGATCCGGCGAAAGAAGCAGATGCCGCCACTGTTCTGATCGAACAGGGCGCGGACGTGATCCTGCAGCACACCGACTCGACCGCACCGCAAGCAGCTGCGCAAGAGGCGGGCAACGTCATCACTTTCGGCCAGGCCTCGGACATGAGCGAATACGCTCCGTACCCGCGCGTCTCGTCGATCATCGATGACTGGGCGCCCTACTATATTGCACGGACCCAGGCCGTCATGGATGGCACATGGGAAAGCGCCAATACATGGGATGGCATCCGCGAAGGCATGGTTGCAATCGGCGAAATCTCGGACGCGGTTCCCGCTGACGTCAAAGAAGAGGCACTGGCGCTGAAAGCGGCCATGGCCGCGGGTGAATACCACCCCTTCACCGGACCGCTGAAAAAGCAGGACGGTAGTGACTGGCTGGCCGAAGGCGAGGCTGCAGACGACGGTACACTGGCTGGCATGAACTTCTATGTCGAAGGCTTGGAAGGTGAGATTCCGCAGTAAGGCGGCACAGGATAACGCAGAAAGGCCCGCCATGTGCGGGCCTTTTTTGATTTTGCCACCTGTTTTATGCCACTCTTGATCTTCGATAGCCCGAAACCAGCGCCAAGCACATTGATCCGCGGCTCTACCGATCAACGAGGACCAGATGAATTCAAAACGCGAATTGCTGCAGAAACTGTTGAAAGGTATCGAAACCGGGGATGCCGAGGCCGCAGCCGTCGTCAACGAAGAAAAATACATCCAGCACAATCCCCAGACCCATGAAGGCAGCGAGGGGCTGGCCACGTTGTTTGCCCGCCTGTCGAAAACAAATCCCAAGGTTAAATTTGTTCGCGTTTTTGAAGATGGCGAATTCGCTTTTGCCCATAACGAATATGATTTTGCCGAAGTTAAGGCCGCGTTCGAGGTCTTTCGGTTTGAAGACAGCAAAGCTGTTGAGCACTGGGATAACATTCAGCCCCTGCGCGGCCCAAACGCTTCGGGACGCGGCATGCTTGATGGTCCAACTGAAATCACGGATATTGACAGAACCGAACAGAACCGGGAATTGGTCGGCAACTTCTCGCAAACAGTCCTGATAGACCGGCAAACCGAGCGGATGAAGGCGTTTGTTGATGCGAACCTGATACAACACGATCCCGATGGCGTTGACGGCATCGACGCCTATCGCATGGTGCTTGAAGCTAGATCAGACGCGGAGTTGATCGTTCAGTATCACCGCGTCCATCGTGTGCTGGCAGAAGGGAATTTCGTCCTGTGCATGAGCGAAGGTGCCAGTCACGGAAAACATACCAGCTTCTATGATCTGTTTCGGGTCGCAGACGGAGTGATCGTCGAGCAGTGGGGCACTATGGAAACCATAGCGCCCCGTAGCGATTGGAAGAATGACAATGGCAAATTCTGATCTACCTAAGAGCCGTTAATGCCCAGTCAGAACCAGCGTGTTCACCGGCATCAGGATCAAACGCAGGCGCAGACCCGCCGCATGAACCACGCCGATCGTGTCGACCACATGCAGGAAAGCAGATTGCCAAAAGCCCAAATCTTCATGCTCCAGCCGCTCGTGGTTATCGGTGTAGACATTCGCCAGACAGTTGCTGCCGGGCGGGATATCATCCGCCATGCCCTTATAAAGCGGTTCAAAATAAACCAGGATCGAGCCCGGCACCTTGTTGGACTGCACGTCTCTAAGCTCGTCTGACGGGCGAATTTGTCCCGATGGGATCACATCCTGAACTTCGACCACCACAACCGGAATAACCGTGAACGGCTTGGTCATGCAGCCCAGCTCTCCGACCATGCCGGGTTTGATAACCTGCGCCGACATCTGATTGAACGCAGCCTGAAAGCGGTCATGCCCGGAATTTGACGGCACAAGAATACCTGCTGGACGTAGCAGAGGACTGACGTAATCGCCAACCTGCAAGCCGAACTGTTCGATCCTCCCCGTCACACCCGCGTTGATCACAGTCTTGTCCAGCTCGGTCAAAGCAGCATCCAGGTTCGCATTGGCGCTGGCCAGTTGGGCCGGGATCAGCTCTTCGATTTGCTGTACGACGGCAGCGCGTTGCGATTCAGCCGCAACCAGCTTGGCCTCTCGTTCAGCGACAAGGTTTTCCAGCCGGTCAATCTCGGCCAGGCGGACGGCGCTTGACCCTTCGTCCCGCAGGGTCGTATTGCGTTGCAAGTCCTCTAGCGCCTGATCCAGCGCCGCTTTTGCGCCAGCGATCCCGGCGGCGGCCTCGGCCAGATCGGTCTCCGCGACTTTCAGTGATGCCTGAACTTGCGCGATCTGCGCATGCGCTGCCTCAACCATTGCAGTCTGAGTAAAGTCCTCGATCCGGAAGATTGGCTGCCCAGCAACAACCTGTTGATTGTTGGAGACATAGACCTCGGACACTCGCCCACCCAGTTGCGGCAGGATCGTCACCGTGCGGAAATACGAGGCCGCAGTTTTGCTGGCCGGGTGAAAATAGAACAGAGTGGTGATCACGGTCAGCGCCATAATGGCACAGGTTGTCAGACCCCAGCGCAGCTCGTACCACATGGTGAACAGGGTTATCTCATGCCCGATGCGTTTTCCCTGCACAAAGCGGCGGAACAGATAATCGGGCAGCACTGTGACCAGCGCGCACATCAGTGTTTCAAGCATGTCCTATTGCTCCTGCTGCGCGACGGGTTCGGGGGATGGAACGGGATCGGGATCAGCAGGCGGTTGCGGCGCCAAAGATCGGATCGCATCGGCAATGGCACGCAAGGGCGCACCTATGTCGGGAAACTGGAATCCGGCGACCAGAATGGCTGCAATCCAGAACAATCCGTTATGAGTGAACAAAGCCAGCAGCGCAAGAATTCCCACAAGCTGAAACTGCGGGTGGTTGGATTCATGCGCGAGCTTTTCGGGGATCGAATGCAGGGTGAAATAGCCAACGCCGATCAGGATGATCACCACAACCGTGAAAATGAACATGACCGTCAAAAGAAAATCGCTGCCATCCGCCTGGGTCACGTAAGACGGAATGTGCCCCGTGGCCAATGGGTGTAAATCTGCTGTGCTCACCCTGCCCTCCTCTAAATGCTTTCCACTTCTTTGGATGGGTTGATGCGCAAATTCAACCCTGCTTAAAGTCTCAATTAGAATTCTACGGTCGTGCAGGGCGCATTCGACGTCAGAAAATCACGACTGCGGCCAGCAAAGGGGCGACATGATAGATTTCCTGATTATCGGCGGCGGTATTGCCGGGCTTAGCGCGGGCGCGCGGTTGTCAGAGCGCGGCCAGGTCACCGTGCTCGAAGGCGAAGAGGCGCTGGGCTATCACGCATCAGGCCGGTCCGCGGCTATGTTTGCACCCGCCTATGGTCCGCCTGCTGTTATTGCCCTCAACCTTGCCAGCGCAGCGCATTTTGAGACGAATGACTATCTGTCGCCACGCGGCTGGGTTCTGATCGGCGGGAAAGACCAACACGATGTGTTTCACCGGGATGCCGATCAACTTGGCGGCCGACAGATTTCCTTTGACGCGGCACAATCCCTTATCCCGATCCTGAACCCCGAAACCGTCGGGTTCGCGGCGCACAGCGACAGTGAACAAGATATAGATACCGACCGCATGATGCAGGATTTCGCCCGGACGATCCGTGGGAATGGTGGATCCGTTCTGACCCGGCAAAGCGTCACGGCAATTCGCAAACATAGGCACTGGATCGTCGAGGCCACCGAGAGCTTTGAGGCACGACACATCGTCAATGCAGCCGGCGCCTGGGTTGACGAAATCGCGGCGATGGCCGGTATCGCGCCGATTGGTATCCAGCCGCGCCGCCGCTCAATGGCCCGTATCCCGGCCCCCGGCGGGCATGACTTGCGCGCCTGGCCCATGATGTTGGGTGCGGGCGAAAGCTGGTATGCTAAACCCGACGCGGGCAAATTGCTGGTCTCACCTGCCGATGCCGATCCGACCGCCGCCCATGATGCGTTTGCCGATGACATGGTTCTGGCCGAGGGCTTGGCCCGGTACGAGGCAATGGTCACCGAGCCTGTGACGCGGGTCGAAACCAACTGGGCGGGCTTGCGCAGTTTCGCACCGGATGGCAGCCTGGTTTTGGGGCCCGATCCGACCGATCCTACGTTTATCTGGTCTGCCGGTCAGGGCGGTTACGGGTTTCAGACGGCCCCTGCTGCATCCCAACTGGTAGCGGATCTGACAGTCGGCAACCAATCAAGTCTGGACACGGCGACCATCGCCTCTCTGAGACCAGACAGGTTGCATAGATGAACAAGCGCCCGTTACCCTCCAACGCCAGCGTCGCGACTGTAGGAGAGAACGGTCAGTTGGTCGCTCCGGCAGCCAGCCGTAACGTCGGGGCTTTGTGCGATCTTCTGGACCGGTTCGCCCCTTTGACCGGACAAGCGCTGGAACTGGCAAGTGGCACCGGTCAGCACATCGCAGCCTTTGCCGAATGCCGCCCCAGCATGCATTGGCAACCCAGTGAGGTTGAATCCGAACGGCAGGCCAGCATCAATGCCTACACCGCGGGCCTGCCGAATGTGTCTAAAGCAGTCGCTCTGGATGCAACCATCGAGGGTTGGCATCAGCCGTTTGGCGGCAGGGATCTGATCGTTCTGATCAATCTCTTGCACCTGATCAGCTGGGCCGAAGTGGAAACGCTTGTCGGCGAGGCAGCTCAAGCACTGAACGCGAATGGCCGGTTGATCCTCTATGGTCCCTTCATGCGCAACAATCGCCTGACCAGCGCGGGGGATCAACGATTTCATGCAGCTCTGGTCCAGCAGGATGCTGAAATCGGATATAAAAACGACGGAGACGTTTCTGAGCTTTTGGCCAATCACGACCTGAAAATCCTGGAAGTCGCGGAGATGCCTGCAAATAACCTGGCCTTCATCGTGGAAAAATCTGACACCTGATCCAGATCAAAGCCCGACCGAGGCCAACTAAACATATTCCAAACACACGATGTTAAATGGAATGTAGCATGCCCTGGCAGGAAAAGATCAACGACACGCGAAAAGGTCTTCGCAATTTGAACGGCGCAATCCCTGATACCGCCCGCGCCTTCGGTGCGCTTGGCGCGGCGGTCAAGCAAGGCGGAACGCTGGACTACAAGACCAAAGAATTCATCGCTCTTGGCATATCCATAGCGGACCGATGCGAACCCTGTATCATGCTGCACACCGAAGCTTTGATCAAAGCCGGCGCGTCACGTGACGAGGTTTCGGACGTTCTGTCCATGGCGGTTCAGATGGGGGGCGGGCCGTCGATGATGTACGCCTCTAAGGCGCTGGACTGCTTCGACGAGCTGAGTGCATGAAAAAAGCCCGCGTGCCGCGGGCATTTGAAGGCGGCACCAAAAAGGTGCCGCCGTTCTTATCCAGATCAGCCGTCCTTGCGGATGACCTCGTTTTTCGGATCATAGGGGCTGTCGCAGGTGACGACCGCATCCCACAATTTGTCCTGAAGCTTGACCTTCAGCTTGGTGCCTTCCACCGCCAGATCGGGCTTCACATAGCCCATGCCGATGGATTTCTCGAAGGCTACTGAATAGCCACCCGAAGTCAGACGACCGACGCGTTCACCTTCCGGCGTATACAACACTTCACGGCCCCACGGATCGGCATCCTCCGGTCCGTCGATCAGCAGGGTGCAGCATTTCACGCGCACGCCAGTCTCTTCCAGCTTGGCCTTGCCATAGAAGTCCTTGGACAGGTCAACAAAGCGCGGCAGGTCGGCTTCCAGCGGGGTCGCGTCGCGGCCCAGTTCGGTGCCGAAGGCGCGATAGGATTTCTCCTGACGCAGCCAGTTCTGTGCGCGTGCGCCGACCAGCTTCATGCCATGCTTCTCACCCGCTTTTTCCAGCAGGTCGAACAGGTAGTTCTGCATTTCAATCGGGTGGTGCAGTTCCCAACCCAGCTCACCGGTATAGGCCACACGGATCGAGTTGACCGGGCACATGCCCAGTTCGATCTGACGGGCCGACAGCCATGGGAAGCGCTTGTTGGACAGCGCGGTTTCCGGATCGGCGTCCTTGATGATCTCTTTCAGAACGTCCCGCGATTTGGGTCCGGCGATGGCAAAAACGCCCCACTGAGTGGTCACATCCTGGATCTCGATGTAACCGAACTCCTCCATCTTGTCCTCGGCCGCCTTGCGCAGGTAATCGGCGTCGTACTCAGTCCAGGCACCGGCAGAGACGATGTAGTAGTTGTTCTCGCCGTTACGGACGATGGTGTATTCGGTGCGGGTGGTACCGTGCGAGGTCAGCGCGTAGGTCAGGTTGATACGACCGACCTTGGGCAGCTTGTTGCAGGTGAACCAATCCAGGAACTGGGTCGCACCGGGGCCTTTGACGACATGCTTTGTGAAGGCCGATGCGTCGATCAGGCCAACGCCTTCGCGGATCGCCTTTGCTTCGTCAACGGCATGCTGCCACCAGCCACCGCGGCGGAACGAGCGGGCATCATGGTCGAAGTTTTCGGGTGCATCCAGCGGACCGAAATAGTTCGGGCGCTCCCAGCCGTTAACCCAGCCAAACTGTGCGCCACGCGCTTTCTGACGGTCATAGGCCGGAACAGTCCGCAGCGGGCGGCAGGCAGCACGTTCTTCATCGGGGTGGTGCAGGATATAGACGTGCTCATAGCACTCTTCGTTCTTGCGCGCCGCGAACTCGGTGGTCATCCAGTTGCTGCTATAGCGTTTGGGGTCCAGCGAGGCCATGTCGATCTCGGCTTCTCCATCGACCATCATCTGGGCCAGATAATAACCGGTGCCACCCGCAGCGGTGATACCAAAGCTGAAGCCCTCGGCCAGCCACATATTGCGCAGACCCGGCGCGGGTCCAACCAGCGGGTTACCGTCGGGGGTGTAGCAGATCGGGCCGTTGAAATCGTCTTTCAGACCGGATTCAGCACAGGACGGCACACGTTCGGCCATCGCCATGTACTGATCCGCAATCCGGTCCAGATCGAGCGGGAACAGATCAGCACGGAAGCTGTCCGGCACGCCGTGTTCGAACTGCGCCGGCGCACCATGTTCATAGATCCCCAAAATCCAGCCGCCGCGTTCCTCGCGTGCGTAGGATTCGTTGTCGGCATCGCGGACAACAGGGTGTTCGGGGTTGCCCGCTTCACGCCATTTGACCAGCTCAGGGTCTTTGTCCATGACGATGAAGGTGTGTTCGACCGGGATCGCGGGCATCTTGATGCCCAGCATTTTCGCGGTCCGCTGTGCGTGGTTGCCCGATGCGGTCACGACATGCTCGGCGGTGATAACCACCTGCTCATCCGACGGAATGAGGTTACCGCCCTTCTCGACCATTTTGGTGCAGGTGACTTCCCAATGAGTGCCATTCCAATGGAAGGCATCGGCCTGCAGCTTGCGAACGATCTCAACACCGCGTTGACGCGCACCCTTGGCCATCGCCTGTGTCACGTCTGCTGGGTTAATATAGCCGTCCTCGGTGTGATAGATCGCGCCCTTCAGGTCCGAGGTCTCGATCAGCGGCCAGCGTTCCTTAATCTGGTCCGGAGTCAGCCATTCATAGGCAACGTCACAGGTTTCGGCGGTGGACGCGTACAGCATGTATTCGTCCATGCGCTCCTGGGTCTGCGCCATGCGCAGGTTGCCAACCACGGCGAAACCCGCGTTCAGGCCGGTCTCATCTTCAAGCTGCTTGTAGAAATCGACCGAGTATTTGTGGATATGCGTGGTCGCATAGGACATGTTGAACAGCGGCAGCAAACCCGCCGCATGCCAGGTCGAACCTGATGTCAGTTCGTCCCGCTCAATTAGCATGACATCGTCCCAGCCTGCCTTGGCCAGATGATAGGCAATCGAAGTGCCGACGGCGCCGCCGCCAACGACCAGTGCTTTGACTTGGGTTTTCATAGCCGGGTGTCTCCCCTTGGAATCTGTTGCCACCATATGGCGCAATCAGCGCCCACCGCGCGACATTCATCCGACCAGTGATATAAAAAAAACGACCCTCAGACATCTGGGGGTCGTTTTTCCTAAAAGTTTTGAACTTTCTCAGCCGCCAGACAGCGAGCAGGTCTTGCGCGCATCTTTGAAGGCGCATTTGCCCGAAGACCCTGCGCCACCCTTGTTCACACGAATCTCGGATGCTTCGTTCACACGTTTCCCAGAAGCATCGGCAGTTTCTGAACCTTTAAAAAACGACTTCAGGCCGCCGAACAAACCGCTCGAGCTTTTCGGTTCGACCTCTTTTTCTTCCGACCCACCCGTTAGCTTCCCGAAAAGTCGCCCAAAAACACTGCCGCCAGATCCATCCGCATCTGCGTTTTCAATTTCCAGGCCAGCCAACCCTTTGCGATACCCGATCTGGATCAAATCATCCGGGGATTGGATATTGTTTGCCGTCAGATCGAAAGCATCAGATGGCAACCCGTGTTGTGCCGCCATTGTATTGGCAAGCAAGGCCAACCCGTTGATGTTTTCGATCCGCAACTGAGCAATCTCGCTGCGCAGCCGGGTGAACTCGGCCCGGACTTCGGCCATTTGCAAGGCGCGCTCAATGCCGCCATCCGGGTCGGTAACCGCCTCGTTTCCTACACCAGGCACCGGCCGGCTAAGCAACGCGTTCATCCCATCATAGTCAAGCTGGCTGAGGAATATGCGCACATCCTGCTCCGGGGCATCCGTGTACATCTCAACACGTATTTCCTCACCCAGACCCAGGGTGCCCGTATAGATCTGGAACCCAACCGGCTGAGTCAGATCCGTCACTTTGGCAGTGATCATCGACCAGACTTTACGGACATCGAGATGGATCGGGCTGTACTCAGCTTCGACGAACTGAAAATAGGCAACGCCCCCGATCACACCGAACGGAGCATAGTTGCTGGCACCGAAATCCATCGAGTCGATCGATCTTGCGATATTGCCTGCAAGTGAATCCGCGGAAGCCTCCTGCCGCAGTTTGATCTCAATCCAGTAAGTGTGACCAGCCTTTTCATAAACCCAGCTTGCCTTATCCAGTTTTTTGGCCTGTATTTCAGCTTTTTGAACAGCCACCTTACTGGCAAGCGGGCGCGCGGCCTCACTGACTGATTTCAAGCCCCCCCCTTCACGCGCATCGAGCGTGAAGTCACTGTCCATTATTGCCCGACGCGAAAGCACTGAATCCGGGACCGGCATATAGGGCTTGCCCCCTGCGCGCCAACGCTTCTGGCGGTCGCGTTCTGCCGCTTCGGCATCCAGTTCTTCATGATAAAGGGCGAACCGCGTTTTGAGCGTTTCCACATAGCCGTTTGCCGACAGCGTACCTTCGTGTTTCTTATCCTGCTGGTAGTAATCCAGCCCGGCGACAACCAATCCAACAATCAGCGTAAACCCGATCAGCCGCAACGCGTCCATTAAATTACCTCAATATTCATTCACTGCTTATTTCGCGCAGAATCTTTGAAAATTGAGGCATCCTTGTGGCCTAGATACGGAATAATCCGCGCGGTTTTTACCCGTCCCGAGCCGGAAATATTTTTCCCGGGTTCATGATATTGTCGGGATCAAGCGCCTTTTTCACCGCCTCCATAAAGGTCAGCGCTGCCCCTAGCTCCTTGGCCAGGTATGACCGCTTTCCTTGCCCGATCCCATGTTCCCCGGTACAGGTTCCCTCCATCTCGATCGCAAGGTCATTCAACCACCCAACAAACCCGTCCGCTTTGGCCACTTCGTCGGCGTTTTCCATGTCGATCAACAGCAAGGTGTGAAAATTACCGTCCCCTACATGCCCGACAATCGGCGCCAAAAGCCCAAGTTCCTTGGCCTTGTTCCGGGTCGCAGTCACGCATTCTGCCAGTCGCGAGATCGGTACGCAAACATCGGTTGATATGCCCCGCGCACCGGGGCGCAACTGCAAGCTGGCCCAATACATATCATGGCGTGCCTGCCAGAGTTTGTTGCGTTCTTCGGTTGTCGAAGTGGCCGCGAAATCTGTGCCGCCGAACTCTTCGGCGATCTGACCAAATGTCTCAGCCTGCTCGACCGCACCACCAGTTGATCCATGAAACTCCAACAGCAAAAGCGGGGTTTCCGGTAAGGCCAGTCCCGAATAGGCGTTTGCGGCCTTCACCGACACCTCGTCCAACAACTCGATCCGGGCCACGGGAACGCCGTACTGGATCGTCATCATTACAGCCTGACATGCCGCGTCGACAGAAGGAAACACACAACGCGCCGAGGTGATCGCTTCGGGGATGCCTTGCAGACGCAGAGTGAGTTCTGTGATGATGCCCAGCGTGCCCTCTGCGCCTACCATCAGGCGGGTCAAGTCATACCCGGCCGACGACTTTCTGGCCCGCTGCCCGGTTCGGATGATTTGCCCGTCCGGCATCACGGCCTCAAGGCTAAGGATATTGTCCTTCATCGTGCCATAGCGCACCGCATTGGTTCCCGAAGCACGGGTCGCCGCCATACCGCCCAGCGAGGCGTTCGCACCGGGATCAATCGGAAAGAACAGACCCTGATCACGCAGATGAGTATTCAGCTCCTCTCGCGTTACACCTGGTTGCACGACACAATCCAAATCATCGGAATGAACGGCCAGTACCTTGTTCATCTGAGACAGATCGACCGAAATGCCACCGGCTGGCGCGTTCACATGCCCTTCCAGTGAGGTTCCGGTGCCAAAGGCAATCACAGGGACCTTATGCGTGGCGCAGGCCTTGACGATTTCCGAGACTTCCTGGGTCGAATGCGGAAACACCACCGCATCAGGGGGCTGGTTTTCGATCCATGTGGTCGTATGCCCGTGCTGCTCGCGGATCGCCTGACCCGTTTGCAAACGGTCGCCGAATTGCTGTTTCAGAATGCCGACGACCGTTTCAATCCCCGCCTCGTTTCGCCGAAGCGACTTTGCCTGCACCATGCTTTCCCTTTCTGACTGGCCGCTAGACTATTCGCCCAGCGCAATGCCCTCACGTCGCGGATCGGCACCGCCTGTCAGCATGTCCCCGATCTCGATGGCATGAAGACCTGATGTCAGATCACGCGCGTTGACCTCATAGCCAAGTTCGGTCAGCGCATCCGAAAGCCCTTCGGCCCCGGTGCCCTGTTCCACGTCGAACGTGCCGAAACGATTGACCAGATGCGGCAGTGCCAAGGCCTGTTGCACATCCATATCCCAATCTGCCCAGGCGATGATCGACTTGGCAACATAGCCGATAATCCGGCTTCCGCCCGGCGACCCGATGGCCAGAACCGGTGCACCGTCCTGCATCACAATGGTCGGACTCATAGATGAGCGCGGACGCTTGCCCGGTTCCAGACGGTTGGCAATCGGAACGCCATCACTGTGGGTTTTGAACGAGAAATCCGTCAACTCATTGTTCAGCAAGAACCCGTTGGTCATCAGCCGCGATCCAAAGCCGTTTTCGATCGTCGTGGTCATGGACAGCACATTGCCATACTGGTCTACGATCGAAATATGCGAGGTCGACGGAAGTTCCAGCGAGATATCATCCGCCCAGTTCGAGGCATGGTCAAATTCGGGATTCCCCGGAACGGCGTCGATCAATGCGGCCTCACCGCTCAGCAACGCGCCCCGTTCGGACAAATAGGCAGGATCGACCAGCCCCTGTGTCGGCATCGGGACAAAATCATGGTCAGCCATATAGCGTCCACGGTCGGCAAAAGCCAAACGCGAAGCATCCCCGATCAGCCGCCAGGATCTGATATCTTCGGGGCCTGACGCTGCCAGATCATAGCCGTTCAACATGCCCAGAATCTGCCCGACCGTCAGCGCCCCTGAGGATGGCGGGCCCATTCCGCAGACTTCATAAACGCGGTAGGTGGCGCAGACGGGGTCACGTTCGATGACCTGATAAAGCGCCAGATCTGTACCAGACAGCACGCCTGGATTCCCAGGCGCGTTGCGAACCGCGCTGACGATCCCGGCAGCAATCTCTCCTCCGTAGAATCCAGCCGATCCTTCCGCAGCCATGATGCGCAGCGTTTCCGCATAGGCCGGGTTCGTCAACCGCTGCCCCTGTGCAAGCGGCTGTCCTTCCGGCAGGAAATACGCGGCTGTCTCGGGAAATCGCGACAGGCGTTCCGCGTCATTCTCAACAAGGCTGGCCAATCGAGGGGAAACCAAAAAACCCTCATCAGCCAAATTAATGCCGTCAGAAAACAGGCCGGGCCACGGACTGCGGCCCCAGCGGCGATGCGCCTCTTCCAACAAAGCCGGGGTGCCGGGTGTGCCGACAGAAAGTCCCCCGACAACCGCATCAAAGAATTTCAGCGGTTCGCCATTCTCGTCCTGAAACAGACGATGGGTGGCCTCAAGCGGGGCGGATTCACGCCCGTCCAGTGTTGTCAGCTTGCCAGAGGCCGCATCATACCAGACCAGAAATGCACCACCACCAAGGCCCGAGGATTGCGGCTCGACCAAACCAAGTACAACCTGCACGGCAACCATCGCATCAGCCGCCGAACCGCCTGCCCGCAGCACCTTGGCCCCAGCCTCAACCGCTAGAGGGTTGGCCGCGGCCACCATCCAGTTCTGCGACGTCACGGGTTCACCGGCCAATTTCGCTTCGAGTGAGGCTATGACTTCTGCGGTCAGGCCTTGAACCTGCCCGTCAGTACCACCCTCAGGTGCAACCGCATCCGCAGCTTCCTGAGAGGCCAACGGCCCGGCAAAGGTCATGGTTGCCAAAAGCAATCCCGAAATCAGACTTCGTTTCATAGTATCCTCCTGAAAAATTGACTTTGTATCGTCTGGCCACCAAGCCGCCTACTATAACATGGACGGAACAACCTGGTCCGGTGGTCGGTGGCCGTCTTCGAATGTCTTGATATTTATGATAACTTTTTCGCCCATTTCGATCCGCCCCTCAAGCGTGGCAGATCCCATATGCGGCAACAGAACCACGTTCGCCAACTGCCGTAGGCGAGGGTTCACCTTCGTTCCGTGTTCATAAACGTCAAGACCTGCACCTGCGATATCGCCTGACCGGATTTGGCGGGTTAGCGCGTTTTCATCGACTACTTCGCCACGTGACGTATTGACGAGCACTGCACTCGGCTTCATCAGCTTTAGCCGCCGGGCATTCATCAGGTGGAAAGTCGAAGGCGTAGACGGGCAGTTGACCGAGATCACATCCATCCGCGCGACCATCTGATCAAGGCTTTCCCAATAGGTCGCCTCAAGCTCTTGCTCTGTCTCCGGTCTCAACCTACGACGGTTGTGGTAATGTATCTGCATTCCGAAGGCACTGGCACGACGGGCAACCGCCTGACCAATCCGGCCCATCCCCAAAATGCCAAGACGCCGCCCACCGATCCGCCCACCCAGCAACGCGTTGGGTGACCATCCTTGCCAGTCCCCTTTTTGCATGACGGACAACCCCTCTGGGATGCGGCGGGTCACGGCCAATATCAGCGCCATGGTCATATCCGCAGTATCGTCGGTCAGCACACCGGGCGTATTCGACACAAGGATGCCGCGCTGACGGGCGGTTGCGACATCGATATTGTCAACCCCTGCCCCATAGTTGGCGATCAGTCGCAGCCTTTCACCCGCCCGCCCCAGCAACCCGCCATCAATCGAGTCTGTAACCGTTGGTACAAGTACATCCGCTTCTTGTACGGCCGCTACAAGCTCTTCTCGGGTCATGGGTGCGTCGTCCGCACGCAACCGGACATCGAAAAGCTCGCTCAATCGGGTTTCAACAGCCTCGGGCAACCGTCGCGTAACGACAACACTCAGACGTTCTCTAGGCACCTGTGTACTCCCACTGCTTTGCAAACTTTCGCGCGTCATGGCATCGTGGCGCAGGATAAGGCGGGGCACAAGAACCCCTGGGCATTGATCCAACCTTTTTTCGAAGCAAAATTAACAGGCATAAGAGCAGACTGTCAGTGAGTGTTCTCCTACCAGTAAATCGCCGGATTCTGGCGCTTTTTTCAGTAATTATGCTTGTGCTTGGTCCCTTAGTGGCCAGCGCACAGGATAAGCGCGGCCAGGTCACGAATCTGCCTTTGCCACGGTATGTTTCCATGAAAGCGGCTGAGGGAAACGTGCGCAGAGGACCATCCCTGTCGCATCGAATCGACTGGGTGTTCAAACGGCGTGGGATGCCTTTGCAGGTGACAGCGGAATATGGCAACTGGAGAAAGGTTCAGGACCGCGATGGCGCAGGGGGTTGGGTCCATTACGCCTTGTTGTCTGGCGTGCGCACAGTACTGATCGAATCCGACTTGCTGCCGGTCTATTCCAACCCGGACCCAAACTCGCAGGTCAGTGCGCGGTTTGAAACCGGCGTTGTCGCGCGGCTTGGAACCTGCACGATCGAGTGGTGTCGCATCTCTGCAGGTGGCTATCGTGGCTGGGCCCTGAAATCCAACCTTTGGGGCGTCGATCCCTCAGAGATTCGCGAGTAGCGCTGATCTCAGAGCAACCGGCAATGAAGTTCCCGATCCGCCACTCTCGAACTTGCTTATTCTTGTTATCTGCTTCGGCATTGGGCCGCCCTACGTAAGCAGGAGGCGCAACAAAGGGGTGCAGCGCCAGAAAGACCACATTCGCGACTGCCACTCGCCCTCGTTAAACCAATCGAAAACCTGCTTCCTGTCCGCCTGCCAGACGAATCCTCGCCCGGCCCAGCCGTTCAACATCTGTCCGCAGAGTCATGCTTCATTGGCGGAAGGGCCAATTCACAGCCGTTGCCATCAAACCATGTTCAACACCTTCGGGCAGGAAGAGGTGCTGCTAACATGACCCGTGAAAGATGCTCTGAATTTTTTTTATAACTGGCCTAATTTTTTGCCTGAAAGCTCTTGAACCCTACCAACAACAATCGTAGATAGCGCCTCACCGTTGGGGTGTAGCCAAGTGGTAAGGCAGCAGTTTTTGGTACTGTGTATCGTAGGTTCGAATCCTACCACCCCAGCCAGTTCATCAGATCATAGAACGACAACAGGCTCTTGGGGCTAAACCCTCCGAGAAATGCCCCCGTTTATGCCCCAGCCACCCGAACCACCCGTTAACAATCATAGCGGGTTCTGCGGGGGTGCCCCTCCCACGTTGCGGGGGGAGCGGGTTAGCTGTTCCGAAGTCGAGATTTCTGCATAGCCACAGGTCTATAGCATATCCCAATCGACCCCGTTCGCCTGCCGGTCACGCTCATCCTCAAGGTTATCACGGCGGTCACCGATGGTCAGATGACGCGGGTTCACACAGCGACGGTTATGGCAACGATGCCGGATCGTCGTCAGGACAGCCTTGGGCGGTGGGTGCAAAAGAAAACCCCCGGCGAGAACGCCGAGGGCAGACAGGTACTTCATGGATCAAACTCCTGCAGTTGCTTCTTTATTTAGATGCAAGGGGTTGCTCGGTTTAGATGAAAGCGGACGTTGGGTGAAGACTGGTGAATGACCGGGTTGCGGGACTTAGCGGCCAATAGGGTTCACCGACGCAGTGCCCGTAGCCAGGCTTAGGCTCGCGACCCAGAGCTGTGTATATCTCTCTGTAAGTGAAGTACTTGTACGCCAAAAATAGGAAAGTGGACGTTCCGATTTGAACTATTGGAAAAGCAAGTAGCGTCCGCGACCGCTTATGCATGTTTCGCGAGATTGGTTTGATGTCAAAATCTGAGCTGGATGCAGCACAGATCGTTGGCCAAGAGTCGCCCTCCCAGATCACGGTCAGTCATGAGACAAGAGTTGGCAAAGTGCGAGTTGCGATCAGACATAATCAACAGAACAGCTTGAGCTTGCGCGACTGGCACACCGATCCATCGGTTGCGAGTGTTTTGGGCATTCTGCATCGCACACAGGCAAGATGGAGGGCCTGTCAGGCATCCGCGATTATCAAATCGCTCGCCTTTTCCCCGATCATTATTGCCGGTGCGTTGGTGTTGCCACTGACGATTTCGGGCATGATTGAACAATCGGCCACGCGCAGATTTTCTAGCCCGTGAACCCTTAGTTTAGGATCGACAACAGATGCCTCAGAGCTTCCCATCGCACAGGTGCCGGTTGGGTGGTAGATTGAGGTCGAATTCGACCTGGCCCAATCCAGCGTAGCGTCATAGTCGTTGCAATTCAGATCTGCTGTTGGTCGAAACTCTTCCGAAATCTTCGAGGCCAAAGGGTTTTTCTTGGCAATTCGCCGCGCGATATTCACGCCATCGACTATGGTCCTGCAATCTGTTTCTGTGGACAAGTAGTTCGGTATGATCTTGATATGTTTGGACGGATCGGGGCCGTTCAGGCACAACTCCCCCCTGCTTTCCGGGCGCAGCTGGCAGACCGACATTGTAAAGGCCGAGAACGGGTGTACGCCCTCGCCCGGGCTGTCAGCGGACCAGGGTTGGACATGAAACTGTATATCGGGTGTCTCTACATCCGGGCGCGTTTTCATAAAGCCGGTGGCGAGGCTGGCCGCCATTGTCATAGGCCCTGCACGGAACAGTGCATATTTCAGAGCGATGCGCGCCTGATTGAACAGGCTGCGGACTTCATCATTCAGTGTTGGTTCATTGCACTTGAACACCAGGCGCGCCTGTAAATGATCCTGCAAGCCCTTACCGACGCCAGACAGGGTGTGAAGCGGTTCGATTCCGTTTTCTTTGAGGTGGTCCGGGTCTCCAATCCCCGACAACATCAGGATCTGGGGCGAATTGATCGCGCCGCCAGACAGGATAATCTCGCGTCGAACCTTCAGAGTTTGCTCGACCCCTGACCTGTCCCGGTAAACCAGCCCGGTCGCCTTTTTCCCGTCCAAAACCACGCGCGTCACAAATGCGTTGGTGATGATGTTCAGATTCTGACGACTTCGAATGGGTTTGAGATAAGCCACAGCCGCGCTGCAGCGACGGCCGTTGCGGGTGGTCAGTTGGAAATACCCCACGCCCTCTTGTTCAGCACCGTTGTAGTCGGGGTTGAACGGGTAGCCTGCGGCCTGTGCCGCGGCAACCCAGGCGTCGCAAATGGGGCGTTGAATGCGCATGTTCGAAACAGACAAAGGCCCGCCAATGCCGTGAAACTCATCTTCACCGCGTTCTTGATCTTCGCAGCGTTTAAACAGGGGCAAGACATCGTCCCACCCCCATCCCTCATTGCCCATTTGCCGCCAGCGATCGTAGTCTTCTTTCTGGCCGCGGACATAAAGCAGCCCGTTCAGCGAGGATGAGCCGCCCAGCACCTTGCCTCGTGGCCAGTCTATGGATCGTCCATTAAGCCCCGGATCGGGTTCAGTGCGATAGCACCAGTCAACCGACGGGTTGTGCATTGTTTTAAAATAACCGACCGGAATGTGAATCCACGGGTTGGTGTCGCGACCGCCAGCCTCCAGCAATGCGACGGTCGTATTGGGATCAGCACTCAAACGGTTGGCAATGACACAGCCCGAAGATCCTGCTCCGACTACCGCATAATCGACTTCCATAACTGTCTCCTCCCGACGCGACTGAAAAAAACTCTATGCAAGATGCGAGAAATATACTAGCCTTTTTTGATACAAAACGTCTCATTAATTGCGATCAGGGAGGTAAGCAATGGAGATCGGTAAGAAACTAAGTGGCATTTCCCGGCGAGATTTTTTTCGTGTGGCCGGGCGCTATGGCATGAGTTCGACACTGCTGGCGGCAGGTGGGTTCGGTGGCGCGATGAGCCTGGCGAATCTGGCGCAGGCAGCCGAATCAACCTATGAAAAGCGCTTCTCGAAAGAGCCAAAGCACACGCTTAAATTCGGCGCATCGGGCTTTAACACCCGCAATCTGCTGATCGAACGCGCCGGCGCGATCGAGTTTGCACGCGATCTGGAAGAGCGCACGGACGGTGAAATTCGGATCGAGTTCATTGGCGACAACCAGATCTGCGGCCAGCTGAGCTGTGTTGAAAAAACCCAGCAGGGCATTGTTGATATTTACGCGGCCTCGACCCAAAACTCGGCTGGAGGCGCGCCGTATCTCAACGTGCTGGACTATGCTTACATGTTCCCTAGCCGGGCAGCGCAGTATCACTTCTTCTACAGCCCGGCGAGCCAGCGCATTCTGCGTGATCCGCTTGAGAAACGGCACGGCCTGAAGTTCCTGTTTACCCACTGTGAATTGCGCGGCCTGCAAATGGGTTCAACCTTTGCCGACAAGCCGACCGTCACCAAACTGGAAGAGCTGTTCGGTACAAAGAACCGTGTGACGGGTACGCAGCTGGGACGCATTGCGATGCAGCTGTTGAACCTGAATCCGGTACCGGTTGCATGGGAAGAAACTCTGGATGCGTTGAAGACTGGTCTAATCGACGGGGCTGAAACGTGGGCATCGGCCGTCGCATATGCCAACATGGCTCCAGTGGTGTCGCAGTCAGTCAACCTGAAATTCTTCTGCGGCACTGAACATACCTCAATGTCGGCCAAAGTGTTCGACAGTCTGGGCGGGGAGCTGCAGGATGCTGTGATGGAGTCTTCCTACTTTACGCAGGCTTTGATTCAAGGTGCCAATGAGGCGGCTTTGCTGAACACCGTCGGTTTCTCGGAACCGCAGCTGCCTGATACTATCTTCGCCGAAAATGGAGTACGTCCGGCATTCCTGCCAGATGATCAGATCAAACTGGCCGAAGAGATGTGCGCCCCGAACTACAACCCCGAACCCTGGGCGCAGTGGCGTGAGCGTTTGAACAAATGGGCCGGTGGCATCGATACCTATCAGGAAATTTACGACATCGCGCGCGAGATTCCGGCTGACACCCTGCCGGAAAACGTCGAACCGCGCCGTTGGTGGAAAGGCGAAGCCTGATACAAAAGACGAACCGGCCCCAAGCGGGCCGGTTCTAATACACACCGACTGGGAGGACGGGGTACATGTCGTTTTGGGCAGACACAGGCGCGATCTTCAGTGCCTTTCTCAGCCAGGATTCGTTCGAGATTCAATCAGCGCTGGAATCGGACGCCGCATGGGTGTTGGGCGCGGTTGTTTCAGCCATGGGCGGATTCGTGATCATGCTGATCTATCGGACAGTGCCGTTTATCGAGCGCCATCTGGAGCGGTCGGTGATGGTATATTCTTACCTCGCGATTGCGTTGATCATTTTCTGGGGCGTGATCGACCGATTCGTGTTCAACGATCAAGAACCGTGGTCCACCACTATCCCTCCCTTGTTGTTTATGGTGATGGCGTGGTTCGGGGCCACGTACAATGTTCGCCTGCGGACGCATCTGAGTTTCAATGAGTTCCGCACCGCAATGCCCCGAGGCGGGCAGTTGGCCTGTTTGATCCTTGATGCGGTGCTGTGGTTCATCTTTGCGGTGATCGTCATCGTGACGACCACGCGACTGGTTGCGTTATCGGCGTCGAATTTTCAGATCGTTCTCGGCACGGACAATATCATGCAGTGGTGGTTTTTGCTGGCCGCGCCTATTTCGTTCTTTTTGATGATCGGGCGTGTGTTTCAGAACCTCGCCGACGATCTGCAAAACTGGAAAACAGGTGAGCCGCTGATCAAGCAGGCCGTGATCGGAGCAGACTGATGACAGACGGAACTTTGGTTACACTGATCTCACTTGGGGTTACCTTTCTGTTCATGCTGGGCGTGCCGGTGTTTTTGGTCATCGGCTATTGGGTGATCGGCTGCTCATTCGTCCTTGGCTTGACGCTGGACAATATGGGGGCCGAACTGTTGAACGTGTTCAACAAAGGCTTTGCCCTGCTCGCGATGCCGCTCTTTATCCTGACTGGAGACCTGATCAACAAGTCTGGTATTGCCCGAAGGCTCAGCGATTTCGCCTATGCCTGTCTGGGCTGGATACGTGGTGGGTTGGCGATGGCATCGCTTGGTGCCTGCGGGTTATTCGCGGCGATTTCGGGATCAAACTCGGCGACGACAGCCACAATTGGTTCGATGCTGCACCCCGAGATGGTCAAAGGTGGCTATGACGAACGGTTCAGCGCGGCGACCGCTGCGGCAGGGGGTACTGTAGGGATCATTATCCCGCCTTCCATTATCTTCATCGTCTATGGCTTCTTGATGAACCTTCCTATTTCCGAGTTGTTCGTGGCGGGCATTCTTCCGGGCGCGCTCATGGTCTTTGGTATGCAATTCGCGTGCTGGATCATTTGCCGCATGAACGGGTGGGGCCATCTGATCCCTTTGCAGCTCAACCGGATACTGAAAACGGCATTTGGCGCCTGGCTTGGATTTTTCGCCATTGGGCTGGTGCTGTGGGGCATCTACACAGGCAAGTTTTCCCCGACAGAAGCCGCGGGCGTGACGGTTGGCTTCTGTGTGATCGCTGGTTTGCTCAGCTATCCGATCAATCGGATTATGGGGGCCAGAAACGACATATCGCCAACCGAGAAGAGTTACGCCGAAATGTTCGTGGTCGAAGGCTTTACGATCCCCGAGATCCCCTCGATCGTGATCCGCTCGGCCCAGATCACTGGCATCCTCGCTCCGCTGATCGCGATATCAGTTGTGATGCAACAGATCTTGTCATTGCTCGGCGCGCAACAAACCATTGGAGATTTTGTAACCTCGATGGGTGGGTACTATGCGGTTCTGTTCACGTCGATGGTGATTGTCTTCTTCTCGGGTATGGTTCTGGAAAGCCTACCTGTAACCATAATTCTCGCTCCAATTCTTGCGCCAATCGCGGCCTCGGTTGGGATTGATCCAATCCATTTCTCGGTGATCTTCCTTGTGGGGGCGTCCATTGGATTCATCACACCACCTTATGGGCTGAACCTCTATGTGGCTTCAGGAGTAACAGGAGTACCCTATTTCCGGTTGCTTCGGTATACGGTACCCTATCTGGTGGCGCTTCTTTCGGTTTGGATTTTAGTGTCGCTTGTGCCCGATCTGGCCTTGATACTGCTGCCAAATAGCTAGACTGTTGCAGGATGGCCGAGACGGAAACACAAGAAAAAGAAACTCAAATACCGACCAACCTCCGCCTCCTGCTGATCCTTGAGGAGGTGGCGCGGCGTGGCGTTTCCGTAAAACCATCGGATCTGATTGAGGCATTAGGTCTTGCCAAGCCAACAATTCACCGTCTGCTGCAAACCGCAGAAGCCGAAGGGTTTCTGCAGCGGGATCTCGATGGCAGATCATATGGCCCGGGGCACCGGCTGCGACTGCTATCGGTCAACACCATGTCGTCCGAGCATTTGCGCACTGCGCGACTGGCGATCTTGCGCAGTGTGGCTGAAACTGTTGGCGAGACATGTAATCTCGCCATTCCAGACCGCGAGGGCATGATCTATCTCGACCGGGTGGAAACGAAGTGGCCCCTGCGAATTCAACTGCCGGTCGGAACACAGGTGCCCTTCCATTGCACGGCCAGCGGCAAGATGTACCTGTCCACACTACGGCAAAGAAAGCTGGATGGGTTTCTTTCGGCAGGACATCTACAACCACAAACCGAACGCTCGCTGACCGATCTCAAGGCATTGCGATCGGAGATCCGACGTATCTCTGAGAATAGTTATTCCACCGATGACGAGGAATTCATGACCGGAATGACTGCCCTAGCAGTACCCGTTCAGGATGGACAAGGCCGATTGGTAGGCACGCTTTCGGTTCACGCGCCGACACAACGTCATGACGTCAACAGTCTGATGTCGTTTCTGGGCATACTTCAGAAGGGAGCGAAGCAGCTTTCGGCTCTTTTGAGCGAGTGACTAATGCTTCAGATGACAGTCAAAGCCTGATTTTTTTCACCAGCTGCGAATTCGATCATCGACCGGTTTGGAGAATTCTGCACCAGAACGGATGAGAGCGCGATAAAAGTTCCGTGTACTCCGTTCGTTCAACTTTGCAGAGTCGACATTAGCGCACCGCTGCCATTCCTAGCTAGCGCAGCATCTGTCACTCTGGGCTCTAACCAGTTCCTGGCAGTACTACGCGTGAACGTCCGCTCCCCACCCAACCCGCCAGCACCAGCGACCAGTCTTCAGCCCCCGGAATCGATCGTCAGCGGTCGTCTTAACGGCAGTGAACGGTTGATCTAGCAGTTGGAAATGCCCGTCGCAGAGCTTAGCGAAATAACCATAAGCGTACAAATTTCGCTCGGTTCGTACAAATCGATGTCAATAAGTTTGTCTACTCACACCGTATCGAAGATTCACCATCATTTGTGTGGTTCCATTGGAAGCGCGGAAAACTAGTTTCCCTTAGAATATTGCTGCTGGCTTTTTTGTATCGAGCCACGGCTGGTTGATGCAAAGGCCGATTCTAGGGTTCGCTCCAGATATGTTGGTTCCGTTCCCAGATCTTCTCGCCAATCAGGCAGTCTGAGGGTGAGGCAAGTTGCGCCTTCATAACCTCTCCTATTGCTGGCGCTGACCCAATTTCCAGTACCAATTTTCTTCGTACGCCCTCCGCAAAGCCCTGCCAGTCAAGCACCGGGACTACGAATGAACCAGGTCCGCCTGTCACACAGTTCTGGTAGTAGACGTCAAGATCGTCGAAGTGCCACTGACTCCCCATACCTTCGCGGGCCATCAGCGGTAACCCAATTATAATAATCGACTTCGACAGTACAGCGTCACGGGCCCGCAAAACCAGGCGGAAGTTGCGAAACATCAGCCGCTGCAGCTGGTGAGGTCCAAACAAGGCCCGAAGCAAGCACAATCCCGGAAACCAAACCTTTCAACTGGCGCACTATTTGGGAAGCTGGTTGGAAGGTAGCATCAATTGCATTGATCATACCTGTAGTCCCCGTACTCCAGCCAGTTTGCCGAGCCTTCGCTAAAAATCAGAAATTCGGACCTGTCTTCCCCAAGCAGGGCGACGACAAATCCGGCCGGTGGCTCAGAGTTTCCGAAGTAACTGTAGGCCGTCATGGCTCTGATCCACTCGCCGCTGACTGCCACTCGCGCGTCCCACTCCCCCTCCGGGTTTTCCAAAATCATAGGTTCGATCACGCGTTTTATCGCACCGCCTCCACAATAGACGATGCCTTCGGGTGCTTCATAGGAGGCTCCCTGGCTGGCATCCGAAGCGCACTCAGAACGAAGGGACCGAATTGCCGCGCGGGAACTTTTTAAGTCGAAGATTCCATAGCTGACATCTTGATCAATCATCGACAAATTAACCGATGCATTGGCCGCAAGCTGGTCCAATACAAAACCATAGTCCTGCTGACTATTGAAACTGATCTCGACGGGATAATTGTCAACGATCTGCAACACAGCGTTTTCAGCGCCAACCTGAAATGCCCCAACCTCGGTGGTGCCGTTCTTCAAAAAACGAAAGGAAAGCCCTTGCTTCTCCGCAATGTCCTGGCTGTCCTCATATCCAGCTGGAGCAAAGCGAATACGGTTACACTGAAGCTCTAGCGTCATGTTTCCGGTCTGAATAAATGCATTGGGATTAGGCCCGGAACTGAACGACCACTCCGCCGATGCTGTGGTCGCCATTGCCATCATTAGCGTTCCAATGGAAATCGGTCTGAAACTCATTTTCTCTCTCCATGGTGTTGCGGTTTGCACTTTCATTCAGCAGAGATTCCGACCTGTTGCCCCCACAGCGAGGTCAGGAAGCAGGTGCGCCGTATTCGTTTGCGCCTTCTTGGGAAGGTCGTGTCAGCCACCAGATCATCAGAATGGACAGAACGATTTGCAGAATTGAGACAACGACAATACCGGTCAAGCCCAGGACTGCCGCGGGTCCTCGCAATGCATCGGGGTTTTCGGTCCCTTGCTCCAATACCGAAAAGAACGCCACCCCACCCAGCATAACAAAAAGCGTTGTAATGCTGAGCACCATCGGCAGCAGCAAGTACCAACCAGGTCGCCCTGTATCATGCAGCCTCCGCCAACCGGCGGCTAGCATTGGTATGAGAACGGCCAGTTGAAAAACAGAGGACAGAACCCGAGATCCTTGGCCTGTTTCGGGGTTTGTCCCGAACAGGATCGAATCCAACCCGGCAAAAACGGCACTTACGAGAACCACAAACAAGAAGAACCACCAGTATTCTGTGCGTATAGCCCGCCCGGAGAACTGGAAGTATTTCGAGAAACACGTTTTAACTGCTTCACCGAATCCCATCTTTCATTCCTTTCTCAGTTTCTGTGCGGTCTCAAAACATTTCGCCGCTCAGGAGAACACACTCTCCCCTCTGGGTACTCCCACTTACCTTTTTGTTTGAAAGCAGAAGCCTATCGTACGAGAGCGTAAAGAAGTTTACGCGCGGAAAAAATGTTGATTTATGAAAAAATATATTCGAACATACGAATTCGACACAACTTTTTTTTACCTCCGTTGTTGTCGCTGTCGCCCGATCTACCGGGCCCTTCCGACTGCTGGAGTGAGTGCCGGCGGTCGGAAGGCACTTCACAATAATCTGGCTTGGGAGAACACGATGCTCAGACTTAACGTACTCGCCCTCTCTCCCAAGTTCGCTCTAGCTTTTACCAGTGACGTCATACGGCCATCACACGTTGTTGGCGGCCTCGGTAGTCAACGTAATGTCGTTCTGCCCCACAAGCCCCCCGCGGCAAGTTTTTGGGAAAGGTAGTCAAAGGATCGAGGTGTGTTCTGTTGGCTGCACAGACGCAAAAGCTTCAAACATGCGCATCCAATTTCACAAATTTCAAAGGAACCAGAGGGAGAAGAAAATGACTAACAAGAAGGTGATGATTGCAGGCGCGACATGTTTCGCATTGCTTGCAGCCTGCGACGACACGAGTACGTCCAGCGCGTCCGCCGAGCTCACGCCCGCTCAGCAGGCATGTTTACGGGATGTAGCCAACACGACAAACAATTCGCAAGTCGTGGTGCTCTCATCCGCGTTTAGCGAGGCGGGAACACAGGTCACTGTAGGCGTTGGTGAGGATCGCGCTCCGTGGAATTGCATTGCCTACAGTGATGGCGCGACAGCTGGTATCGAGTTCCTTGGCGACGAAGGCGCATTGTAGTCTGTTCGCTGTGTATCTCGAAAGCACCAGTCGTGATCAAATTTGAATAACGGCAAGCTTAGACATTCAAACCTCGTAATAGGATTGGGTTTTAACATGCTCAATCATGCTAAGGTTGTAGAAAATGCCCGTAACCAACTCGGTTGTAATTGCGATCATTTGCACTTTTGTGGCCATTGTTTCAGTTCCAAAATACAGCATTGCACAAACTTGGGACATAGCATCACAGCACTCTGTCAGCGGCGTAACTGTGTATGATTCAGATGAGCTGTTAACTTTTGCCGGTCAGTTGGCCTTTGATCGGTCAGGGCGCATCACAGCGGTAGAGGTCGCATCAACGATCACGCAGATCTACCGAGAAGACGGCTATTTTTTGGCTGAGGCCTGGCCTGGCCCCGATGGGCAGAGCATTGTTGTTGATGAAGGGCGTATTCAAACCATCGAAATTGAAGGTGTAGATACGCGCACGTTCCAAACCTTGGAAAAGATCTTTCGCCCCCTCACCACCGCATATCCAATAACTCTCAAACAATTTGAGCGGGCGGTTATGTTGGCCGAGGACATACCTGATTTGGAATTGTCGACCGAACTTGATTATCCGGATCAGGCAGGTGCCAGGCTGAGAGTATTGGGAGAGCCTCTGCGCAAACAAGCCGGGAGTGCGACACTCGACAACCCTCCGCGTGAGTTTGGAGAAGCGCTCAGCTTCTATGTCGTACAAGAGTTTTATTCGACGCTGACCGTCGGGGATTTACTGCGCTTTGAGGGATCAGGCAATTACAATTGGGACAAAGACGACGAACACTCTTTGTGGGGCGCTGTTACCTATCGCACGCCGCTGAACAGCAATGGTCTCTACGGTGAGATTTTCTACGGAAACATTAACGCAAAACGTGACCTCTCGGGGGATTTTGCGAGAACAGATATTGACGGCGAGAACTTCACCGTCGCGATGGGTTATCCCGTGATCCGCGATGTGGCCCGTTATGGATATTTTCTGCTGGATTATCGCCTTTCAAAAGCGGACTCAGTCAGTGGCGGCGTTCCATTGTCCAGTGACGCGAGCGTTGTTGGTCTTACGTATCTTTACGGACAAAACTATCCAAAAGGACAAGCTCTGGAAGCGGGGCTAACCTTATCTTTTGGTGACAATGACAATGACACGACAGACGCGAATTTTGACGACGGAGACTCTTCGTTCTGGCATCTGCGGGGCGGCATCGGATACGAAAGCCCACTTACGAGCTTGTCACCCAACACAGCTTGGCGCACCGAGATCTGGGGCCAGTTCACAACCGACCGGTTGCCCTCGGTCGAGGAGTACTTCCTTGGTGATCGCTATGCATTGCGCGGGTATCGGTTCGACGAAGTAGACGGTGATTCCGGGATTTCCGCGATTTTCGAAGTATCTCACTCCTACTTTCCAAGTTCCCAAAGCATTCATCGCTTAACGCCTTTTGTCTTTTTCGACGTGGGTTACATCTCGAACAATGACCCAGCGAGTTTTGAAGTTGATAATGCTACACTGGCATCGACAGGTCTGGGTTTGGACATTGAGTTTAAGCAAAACCTATTCCTGTCCGGATATGTCGGTGTCCCTTTGAGAGACGGCCCTTTGACCGACTCAGGCGATCCTGGCGCGTATCTTGCTCTGACAACAAGTTGGTGAGGATGTTATGAAACGGAACCGCATTGTTTTACTTACCGCAGCTTGTTTGGTCGCAGAGCTGGCCGCTACGCAGGTCGTCGCGCAGGGAAATCATTTCGGGTGGTGCCGTGGCGTAGGGAATCCGCACCAGTCGAGCCAAGGATGTGGGCAGGCCGGTGGGCAAGGGGCAGGCAATCAAATTACCGGCCCAACGCAGCCGGTGGCAAATCAGTTGCCGCCTAAAGGAACGCAGCAAACGCCCACATCAGTTACTGTTCCAGTCCTTGCGCCGGGCGCGGTCCCGAACGCAATTCCCGGTCAGGTTCCTATTGCGACACCAATAGCGGTTCCAGGTCAGGTTCCCACACCGGTCCTAGCGCCGACCCTAGTTCCGCCTTTGACACCAAACGCGACACCAAGCCGGGTTCCGACAGCTGTTCCAAATCAGGTTCCCTCATTGGCTACCGGTCCTACCGCGGTGCCGCCGCAAGTTCCGACTGCAACTCCCAATCAAGTTCCGATAGCTATCCCTGGCCAGGTTCCGCCTCAAGTTACTGGCCCGACGGCTGTGCCGCCCCTTGTGCCAACAGCGACACCCAACCAAATACCAGTCGCAGTGCCAGGCCGTGTTCCGCAACCCAGCGGCACTACAGCGACGCCACCGCTTGTCCCAACCGCAACCCCCAATCAGGTTCCCACCGCGGTTCCTGGCCAGGTTCCACAGTTGACACCAAAACCTACGGCAACTCACGTGGCCGTCCCAGGACATCCGAAGCCACAAGGCGTCGTGACAATCATGCGCCCAAAGCCGAGGCCGACAACCGGTACTGTTCAGCAACCTGGCACAACACAAGTGACCCACCATTTAACCCACCAAAGTAATTCAAAGAAACACGATCACGTCGCAGCAACACCTGGACGGCATGACCCGCACGACCTGCCGAGGTTCCGCAGCGCGGCGGCCAAGGAAAACTGGGAATGCGTTGCCAGCGGATTTGGACAGCGCCGGTATGACGCTGGGCGGGGCGTGTTGCTGAACAGCGGGGCACTACGACACCTTGGAAATGTGGATGCGATGGCTCGTGATGTACCAGCACGGCACCCGAAGCATTCCGGATGCATTATCTCGGTCAAACGAAAGCAGCGCTGAAGCTCGCTGGGTAGGTTTTGCTCGGGTAATGAGATTAATCGACCAATAGTTCGTCAATTGTCATCTGGAAAATTGGATTTCGTATTGCCTTTAATCCCTGGCGCTTACGTTGGCTGATGTAGCCCAACAATGCTCCGTACCCAAATTTACTTCAAATAGGCCAACAATCTAAAGCGCCGCACTTCCACGAAGAGCCTCCGACCATCTGGGCCGGTCAAATTAGGCAAGCGAAACTTTGAACGGTAACTTTGCAAAGTCAGCTTTCTGCGCAAAGCCGCCGTTAGCAACGACAGTTGCTGCAATCGCGGCGAATGTCGGCTCAGTGGCCACCTGCTCAATGCCCGCTTCGGTTTGCATGAAGATCGCGGCTGGGAATATTTCTACAAATAGCCGCGTCGCGCCATGCTGTGGGCTCAGAAGTCACTTTGAATTTTTTCCGGGAAATCGTGCCAAATTGTCCGAAAGCCGCCGCGCTGCTAAATCAGTTCTTTGTATTCGTACTTTTCACCAAGCGGTTGTCTCGGCACACAGCTTCGGGCAATGCAAAACACACTGATGGATGCAATGGTAGATACACAAAGCAGATATCAGATCAAAGCCTTGATATTGAATAATTTATCTTAGCTAAATGGTGCCCGGGGGCGGAATCGAACCACCGACACGAGGATTTTCAATCCACTGCTCTACCCCTGAGCTACCCGGGCACGGATACGGCTTTTACCGTTGGGTGGAGGCGTTCTATGACTTGCTACTGGCAGTGTCCAGAGGCTTTTTTACATTTTTTCAATGTGGGCGCGGCATCTCAGTTTCAGTTGAAGAAACATCCTGTTCAACGTCTTCTTCACGCTGCGAAGGAACCGCGTAAGACCCGTTCAGCCACTTGGCCAAATCAATGTTTGCACAGCGTTTCGAACAAAAAGGACGGAATTGAGACACCGTTGGTTCGTGACAGATCGGACAGCTCATTTCAGCACCTCCGCAAGGGAAATCCGGCCGCGTTTGCGTTGCAACTCATAGTGACCCAACGGGGTCCATCCTGCCAGAATCGTCTCGATCGGATCAGACTTGAATGCAGATCGCAAAGCGGCTTCGAAACCGCGCCGGTCTTTCTTGGGCATTGGAGCGAGGTCGAGCGTGATCTGCCCCCCCAACCCACGGACACGCAATGCACGTGGCAGTGCTTTTGCGCAGGCGAAATTGGCCTTGGTTCCGGCGGCCATCGAGGTGTCTGAACCCGTGTTTACATCTACGGCCACCAGGGCGCGGGTGGGCTGGATATAGATGTGTCCGCCCCCGGCCAATGGTTCTGATATTCCGCCCGCCTGATCCAATGCATCCAAGACACCATGCGCCTCAAAGGCGCCGGGCTCGGTGACGACCTCGGCCGGGTCGGTCCAGTCGCGCCAGGCCAAAACATGCGGCCCATCACCTGCGAGCAGAACCTCAGGCTCGGTACCGGGATCGTTCATCACAGCATCGGCATGAGCCAGCATGACGCCGATATCTTCAGCAATCTCTAGGGCATTCTCGCCCTGACAGCAGGACCGCAGGATCAACCCGTGTTCGCTGCCCGCCATCGCCTCATGTGCAATTTCCAGCAAGCGGTCGCGTTCATCCTCATCCCGGATACTGCGCGAGATATTCAGGCCAGGCGCATCCGGTGTGACAATCGCAAAGCGGCTTTTAAACAGCACGCGATCCGTCACCGGCAGCGCCTTTCCGGGTTCGACAAAACCGGTCACCTGGACCAGCTTGAGCTCTCCGGGGGCCAATCCTTTGACCTGTCGCAAAAAGGCCTGGCCGTCCGGCGTGGCCAGAAACATCCCACCCTGCCCCTTGACCGGGCGATCCGCCCGCGCCCGGTAGATAGTACCGGGTGCCGGGGCTTCGGAAGCAATCAGGAAATCGTCAAGCTTTCCGTCCACCATCAACGCCGCTGCCTCGCGGTTGTTGATGTGGTCTAAAACGATGGTACGCCCCTTCATAGTGCCTCGCGATACAAAGGATAGCCGATGCCCTGCAGCAAAGCGGCAGTCTCGGATAATGGTAGTCCCACGATGCCGGTAAATGAGCCGGAAATCCATGGGATGAACGCCCCTGCAGGCCCCTGGATTGCATATGCACCGGCTTTGCCTTGCCAGTCACCCGTTGCCAGATAGGCATTGATCTCAACATCCGACAGGCGCTTGACCTTGACCTGAGACACCACATCGCGTTGCGATATGCGGTCTCCGCGCCGAACCGCAACCGAGGTAATCACCCGGTGCCGCCGTCCAGACAGAGCGTGCAGAAACTCGGCCGCCTGACCTGCATCTTCAGGCTTTCCCAAGATGCGCCGACCCAGCGCGACCGTGGTGTCCGCACAAAGTGTGACATCATCGCTTTCGGCGGGAACAGCTAGCACCTTGGCGCGTGTGATCCGGTGGCAGTAGGGCACCGGCAGCTCACCTTTCAAAGGCGTTTCGTCAATGTCCGGGGCGCGGATGGCGTCGGGCTGCACACCAAGCTGCGCCAGCAGGTCCAGCCGCCTTGGACTGCCCGATCCGAGAATAAACGCCATGTGTCGGGCGTTACTTAAAGCGATAGTTGATCCGACCTTTGGTCAGATCGTAGGGGGTCATCTCGACTTGAACTTTGTCGCCAGCCAGAACACGGATGCGGTTTTTGCGCATCTTGCCTGCCGTATGTGCGATGATCTCATGGCCGTTTTCCAGCTCGACCCGAAACGTCGCATTAGGCAGGAGTTCCTTCACGACACCGGGAAATTCGAGCGTATCTTCCTTGGCCATGTTGTCTCCATAATTACGTTGCACCCGCAGAATCTACGGGGATGTGCGCCTAAATGAGCCTATTTGGGGCTTATTTCAAGGGCGTATTCACCTAAAGAGAGGATATTGTGACTGTTTCGACTCGACCGCACTGCTCGTCCCAATGGGCGCGGTTCAACACATGGCCATCCCGGCGCACATTGGCGATCGTTGTCAGGTCGACGTCGGCATAGGTCCAGCCAGGTTGGTTCAGCGCACCCTCTGCTAACACTCCGGTCGCGGGAAAACCCTTGTCAGGTGGACCAAAAATACCACCCGTTCCTGTATTCATATCTACCGCATCGGACCATTCGTTTTTGCCCACCAGAGACGCCATGACCGTAACACATTGGTTTTCCAGCGCACGCGACATAGCCCCGATGCGGACACGCCAGTACCCTGCCAACGCCTCGGTGCATGAGGGAACCAGGATTATATCCGCCTCACTTAGGGCTCTGCCCAGCAAGGGGAATTCACTGTCATAGCAGATCAGGATTCCGATTTTTCCAAGTGGGGTATCAAACAATTTTAGTGGTCCGCCCGGCGCGATATCCCAGTCTTCGCGTTCAAAGCGGGTCATGATCTGTTTGTCCTGATGGTCAAACGTCCCGTTCGGAGCGTAGAGCACAGCCCGGTTTACCGGACGGCCTGACCCGTCAATCACCGGAGCGGATGCGCCCAGGATGTAGGTCTCATGTTCTTGAGCCAGACGCGAATGCAGGGCCTGCACGTCCCCCATCCGATCTGAAACAGCACGGATCGAGCGTTCCAGATCACCCGCTACTTCGGCCCCGTCCAAAGTCGACAATTCCATCGCGCCATACTCGGGGAAAACGAGAAGATCTGCCCCCTGCCCTGCGGCATCCGAGACCCAGCGGGCCAGCTTATCTTCATACTGCGCCCAGTTTTCGAGCCAGTCGAGGTTATAGGCGGCGGTGGCAGCTTTCATGGAGTAACTTTCATTGCGCTGGTTTGGCGAACACTAGTTGAGGGCGCCCTGAAAAGTACAGGCACATATGTGCATATACCGGCCCAGCAAGGGATTGTGAGTTGGCATCTCAAGCCCGAAATGGCTAAATAAGATTAGGAGAGTTGCGATGCAAAACCGGGAAAGTTTCGAAAAGTTCTATTACACAAAGGTTGGCATGGGAGAAGCCTGCGGTTGCGCCGAACGGATTATCGACGTGTACGAATTCAACCGAACGGGTGGAGCGCTAACAAAATCAACTCCGAGACAGCAAAGGCGGAAACGCCGGTCAATCAGGGCTTGGGCCGTAAAATACGGCCTTCTTGGGCGCAAACGTCAGCCATAAAATCTAAGCCGTGATATCCCTGATCCAAAACTGCAACGGCTTCAGCGTCTCGCCTTCTTCGCCGATATCCCTCCACGAAAACTGCGCAACAGCGCCAGGCAACGGCTCATACTTCCGCGCGCTCCAAAAAGCATCCAGCGGGCGGTAGGTATCAGGCCGCATCGGGTGATCGGTCGTGCGTTGCACACCGCAAAAGGCGCATTTGGTGAAGCCAAAGTTGCGCGCATGGGCTTCGCGCAGGTCAAAGAACCTATGCCCCACGCCCTGCCCGCGATAGTTGGGCAGCAAGACGGATTCGGCGCAGTAGAAGATCTGGGACAAGTCCAGCCCAGAGCCATCGAAGGCCGCCGCGAAATCGGCGGCATGGTCGACTAGCGGGGCGCCGGTCGATGCGCCGATCAGACGATCCCCGTCAAAGGCACCAACAACGATGGATCTGTCGCTGTCACGGTAGGATTGCAGGTATTTCCGCTCGTATTCCAGATCGCCGTCATAAAGATACGGCCATGCCCGAAACACCTCGATCCGCAAGCGAGCGACGTCATCCAGAGCCGCCTCAAGCGCCGCCCCGGTCAAGGCGCGAACGCCTGTGACCTCAGCCATTCGAGACCTGCTTGGTCCAGTCGGCCAGGTTGTAAAAGGTGGTGACCCGCGTGATCTTGCCATCCTTTAGGTCAAAGAACGACCCGGCTGGTAGGCGGTAGGTCTGCCCGCGTGCTTTGGGCAGGCCTTCATCCGTCTCAAGATAGGTGCCGTTCACGATGAATTCAGCGGCGGCACGGGTACCGCCCTCGGCCGCGAACACAACGATATCGGTGAGGTTCTCGCGATAGCAGCGGTTCATGTGGTCACAAAAAGCTGCGAATTTCTCTTTGCCCACTCGTATCTGCCCTTCGTTCACATGATGGGCCACGTCGTCGGACAAACAGGCCAGCATGCCGGTTACGTCCCCGGCGTTGAAGGCTTCGAAATAGGTTTTGACGGTTTCGTTCATGGTCACTCCGTTGGTTCACCCCAGCGGTCCTTCAGATGCTGAATGATCTGATCGCGGGTCTGTCGGTAGTGATGTAACTTTTCCTCGCGGCTTTCACCCAGCCCGGTAGGGTCCATTATTGGCCAATAATCGACATCCAGATGAAAAACCCGCGTCAAATCCAGCGCACGGCGCTGGCTGGCCGGCGACAGCGCTACAATCAGATCGAACGAGCTGAGGTCGTCGCCCCATTCCTGCATTTCATCAAACGACCGGGACCGGTGACGTGAAAGCTCGACGTCGATTTCATGACAGACCGAAATGCAAAAGCCATCGATCTCAAGATCGTTGTGCACCCCGGCGGATTGCACATAGGTGCCGGTGCCATAAAACTTCTTCATGATGCCTTCGGCCATCGGAGATCGGACCGAATTGTGGTCGCAACAGAACAAGATGGACTGCGGCAGAGACGTCACCCGTCACCCCCCGAAATGCAATACGCAGATCAACGTAAACAGGCGACGGGCTGTGTCTGAATCTACTTCGGCCTTGCCTTCCAGACGTTCCTGCAACACCCGACTGCCTTCGTTGTGGATACCGCGCCGGGCCATGTCGATGGTTTCGATCTGGCTGGGCGGCAAAGTCTTTACGGCGTCGAAATAGCTTTCACAGATCTGGAAGTAGTCCTTGACCACCTGCCTGAATGGTCCAAGGGACAGATGGAACTCGGCCGCTTTTTCTTCGGCTTCGGTGGCAATGTCGAAGACCAAACGCTTGTCACGGATCGAGAGTTGCACATGATACGGCCCTTCCGGAACCACACGATCATCGCGTTTGGGCAGCGCGAAAGCGTTATCCTCAAGCAGATCATAGATTGCCACTTTGCGCTCCTGCTCGATCTCGGGTGTCGGCGGGGGCAAGTTTCTATCATCCAGTTCGATGTGCGAAATTCGGGTCATGGTCGTTTGGTCCGTTCAGGTCGGGACAGACTTATCCCAATGGAAATAAATGGGCAACGCAGTGACGGCCCGTCCAACGAAAATCGTCAAAGCGGGTGTTCGGACGGATCTATTCCGTGTTTGCGCAACAGCGTATCGACCAGTGAACCAGAGTTGATTTGGCGGCCAAGAAAGATCTTTCGGAACCAGGATCCAAAAAAATGGACAGACATCTGTTGGTCCCACTTCAGAAAATCCAGTTTGGAAAGGTCAGGATCATTCCAAAGGCCGCGGTATCGCAATGGGATAGGATAGAGGACCGACCTGTGCACAGCTATCTCATGCTCTGGTGTGCCATAAAGAAAATGAAACAGCATGGGCGGACCAAAGCTGAAAATTGGCAGGCTCCAATAGGTCGACCCGTTGAACATTTGGCTGTAGGTTTCCTTATGCTCTTGTGTCCACCATGGCGGCACCAGATCGCTGTCAAAAGCATATTTGCACATGGCTTGCAGCCCCGGACTGTCGCTGGGCAACGCAAGTACACCGTTCATGATCCGTTGTTTCTTGAGGTTCGCATTCGGAAAAAGATACCCGTTCTTTGTCTCAAATGGCCGGACCGCATAAGCATCCGCATCGGCCCAGATATAGTCGGTTTTTTGCATCAACTGCAGACGGAAAAGATCTGCATGAACGGCCACGGATCGGGTTATCGGATCGCGGTAGATCTCGGGAGTATCATAAATTTCGCGGGCATCGCGCGGCTCGATATAATCCGGAATGTCTTCAAGATCGCCATAGTGATAGACGATTGGCTTCTGGTCGACATCGGCGAAGGACTTCAGGCACAGATGTTCCAAAAAGCTAAAGCGCTTACCGATCCAGAGGGTCGCCACACGTTCCAAATCAACCTCCTTTAGATCCGGTCGCACATAAAGAGCGCCGCAATTTGCCCCTTGATTTCAAGCCCTATCGGGGAAAATCGGATGAGGTAATTGCAGGTGTGACCCTCTGACCATAGGTGATCAACCGTTCAATCGTTTCAACCGTGCGGTCACGGACAGCCCGTGCGCCTCAAGGCTTTCCGACTGCGCAAGTTGCTCTGCCGCTGGCCCGATTGCCCGCAGGGCTTCGGGTGTCATCTGGCTGAGAGTCGTGCGTTTAAGGAAATCCATCACACTCAGACCGGAAGAAAAACGCGCCGACCGGGCGGTGGGTAGGACGTGATTGGGCCCACCAACATAATCCCCGATTGCCTCGGGCGTGTATTGACCAAGAAAGATTGCACCTGCGTGAATTGTCTTTTCGCTCAGAGCGACGGGATCTGCGACGCATAGCTCAAGGTGTTCCGGGGCAATTCGGTTCGACAGAGAGGCTGCCTCATCCAGACTGCCCACAGTGATCACCGCACCAAAATCGCGCCAGCTGGCACCTGCAATCGCCCGGCGCTGGAGAGTTTCAAGACGTTTGTCTACGGCTTGCGCCACAGCCCGTCCAAAATCGGCGTTATCCGTGATTAGAATGGATTGAGCACTTTCGTCATGTTCTGCCTGGCTGAGTAGATCCAGTGCAATCCAGTCGGGGTCGTTGTCTTTGTCAGCAATAACCAAAATCTCAGACGGGCCCGCAATCATGTCGATGCCGACCTTGCCAAAGACACGGCGCTTGGCCGCGGCGACAAAGGCGTTTCCGGGGCCTGTGATCTTGTCCACCGCTGCGATTGTATCTGTTCCATAGGCCAGTGCCGCAATCGCCTGCGCCCCGCCGATGCGATAGACCGTAGTCACGCCTGACAGGCGCGCGGCCAAAAGGACCAGAGGGTTCGCCTGACCGTCTGGGGTGGGCACGGCGATAGCCAGACGCTCGACCCCTGCGACATTGGCCGGGATCGCGTTCATCAGCACCGACGACGGATACGAGGCCAGCCCTCCCGGCACATACAGCCCCGCCGCAGACACTGCGGACCAGCGCCAGCCAAGGGTCGCCCCGGCCTCATCCGTCCATTGGTGATCGGCGGGCATCTGTTTCTCGTGATAGGCCCGGATGCGTTCGGCTGCCAGTTCGAGCGCCTGACGATCCGCGTCCGAGACCTGCGCAATGGCGGCGTCGATTTCCTCTTCCGAAAAGGTCAGCGTTTCCGGTGTCAGCGCCAACCGGTCAAATTTGGCCGTCAGTTCGATCACAGCCGCATCGCCGCGGGCACGGACATCGTCAATGATCTGCGCTACGATGGCATCAACATCCGGGCTGTCTTCGCGCTTGGCCGACAGCAGGGTTTGAAAAGCGGCTTCAAACTCGGGCGTCTTGGTGTTTAGGAAAACGGGCATGATCTGGCACTCCGTAGCGTTTCACCGGGTCATATCGCCGGGATGGGCTGTCCTCAACCCTCAGTCCACCGGGTGCAGCGATTTGCGCATCTCAAAACAGGATATGCTTTTGCGCGCCGCGCAGCCGCCAGTCGGTTTCCAGCCATGCCGGATATAAAACGGCTGGGCCGTCCGTGTCCCCTCAAGCTGTGCCTCGGTGCAACCGGCAGCGGCCAGTTCCTGTTCCAGCCGGGCCAACAACGCGCTTCCCACCCCAAGACCGGTATGAGCCGGGTCGATATAGAGCAGCGTGATCTCGCCGCCCTCACGCAATCCGCCGACAGCCGCAACCTGACCTGCGCGCTCGGCCAGCCAAATCTGCGCTCCGGCCTTGACCCAACCCCGAATGGTCTCCGGGTCTTTATTGGCGGTCCATTCCGCAACGGCCTGCGGATCATCGCCATGATCCGCCTCGCACAGCTGCGTGATCGAACGGATCAGAACCCGGCTTAGATCAAAGACATCAAACACGGTCGCGCGGCGCAACATCAGACCAGCGGGTGGTTCTGAGAAGGCCTGCGCGATACCGCGCTTATTCTGCATGATGCGGCGCTTGCCCCGAAGGCGCCTGATAGGGGCGGGTTACATCCTTGAGCGTGACGTCTATTGCCTCGACCGATAGACGGATCGCGCCATCTCCGGCCAATGTAAGCAAAATCTGACCCGCGCCGTCTTCGCCGGGTTCAAAATCGACCGAAAGCAAGGACATCACCAAATCCTTCTCGCTACGGTCGATACCCTGGCTGGCCACGGTTAGAACGGAAGCGAACACCAGCACAGACTGCACCCTTTCGAATGGACGGCCCCGGCGCGTGGCCGCATCCTTGTCCTCCCAGCGGAAACGGTTCAGCAACAGGCCAAAGCGGCGCTGCGACGGGTGCCAGGTCATTTCGGATACAGGGAACACCGCATCCTGTGTCAAAGTCGAGATCACCTGAAGGTCATCCCCATCCTCTGCACCCAGATTCAGTGGAGCCTCACGCCCATCGTGGAAACTTGCGTCTGTCATTGGTCTTTGATCCGTTCAATTTTGGCGCCCACGCCTTCCAGCTTGCGCACAACATGCTCATACCCACGATCCAGATGATAGACCCTGCTGACAGTTGTTTCACCTTCAGCAGCCAGCCCCGCCAGTATCAGCGAAACCGAAGCGCGCAGATCTGTCGCCATAACCGGTGCGCCCTTCAGACGTTCGACACCAGTCACGGTTGCCGTGCCACCGTGCACTTCGATATTCGCGCCCATCCGCACCAATTCGGGGGCGTGCATGAAACGGTTCTCGAAAATGCGTTCTTCGAGCACCGAGGTACCTTCGGCCGTGCACATCAGCGCCATCATCTGGGCCTGCAGGTCGGTCGGAAAACCCGGGAACGGCTCGGTCACGACATCCACGGCTTTGACGCGCCCGTTCTTGCGGGCGACCAAAAGACTGTTTGCTGTTTCCGAGACATTCACGCCCGCCGCATCCAGTTTCCCGGCAAATGATTCCACCAGAGACATCCGCCCGCCCAACAGTTCGACCTCGCCTCCGCAGATCGCCGGGGCCAGCATATAGGTGCCCAGCTCGATCCGGTCAGTGACCACCTGATGAGTGGCACCATGCAACCGGTCTACGCCTTGAATTTCGATGGTCGGCGTGCCTTCACCGGAAATCTGAGCACCCATCTTCCTCAGACACTCGACCAAATCGACAATTTCAGGTTCGCGCGCCGCGTTCTTCAGAACCGTTGTGCCTTTGGCCAGCGTGGCCGCCATGACAATGTTCTCGGTCGCGCCCACGGATGCAAATCGCATCTCATGCACGGCACCTTTCAACCCGCCCACAGCTTTGGCATGCAGATACCCGTCCTTAAGCTCAATCTCAGCGCCCAGCGCCTCGAGCCCTTCGACGTGCAAATCCATCGGACGCGCGCCGATTGCACAGCCCCCGGGCAGCGAAACGACCGCCTGCCCAAACCGCGCCAGCAAAGGACCCAGCACAAGGTTTGACGCGCGCATCTTTCGCACGATGTCATAGTCCGCCGTCTGACTGGTCAGGTCGTGGCTGGACATAGCGATCACCTGACCATCCTGCAATGACGACACCTCGGCCCCCAAGGACTGCAGCAAAGCCGTCATCGTCTTGATGTCGCTCAGCCGAGGCGCATTGGTCAGCGTCAGCGGTTCTTCGCTGAGCAAGGTCGCCGGCATCAGCGTCAGACACGCGTTTTTTGCCCCTGCAATCGGTATCTGACCTTTAAGCGGCCCGTTGCCTGTCACCAGAATCGAATCCATCTGCTCTTATCCCTCGTCTTTGTCGGCTTTGCCGTTCTGGGTTGCCCGCGCCTTAGCCTGCGCCTTACGCCGCGCCATATTCGCCTTGAGCGCCGCTTTCAGCCGCTCTTCGCGCACATCGCCGGATCTGCCGTGTTTTTTAGGTGTATTTTTATCTGCCATAACCTTTCTCTACAGGAGGCGAAAAAAACCGTCCAGACACCCTTGCGCCGCGTTTCGTTTGAGTCTAATCACCCGCCCACAGCGCTGCTGTAGCTCAGAGGTAGAGCACTCCCTTGGTAAGGGAGAGGTCGAGAGTTCAATTCTCTCCAGCAGCACCATCTCATCTTTGCACCTCTGGTTTTCTTTGAAGCTCCGAAACGGGCGGGCAAATGACGTTGAGATATGCCTTGTTTCGACAATATCGCACTGGCTCCGCCGAAGCTGACCTACGTAGCCGACCATGTACAGCTAGGCTGCCGCAAGTTTTGTCCTGACCATCTCTCGCATATCCCTAATCCGGGGCAAACTGTCCACGCAGCCAAGCTTTGAACAGGTCGACATCGATATGCGAAGCGTTCAAATGTCGGGCCGCTGCCTCGAAGCTGCGTAACCAGCTATGGGTATTGGGTTTGATCTAATCTAGCGACAAATAATTTTTGTGGTAGATAGCCTGTTTTATCATTTTCACTTGCGGCTCAGGTCGCGATACAAGTTTTTGAATTGTCTCAAATCCGAACAGGAAATCTGGACTTGATCAAACCAGACGTCTCATCGACGAAAGTCAGAATTGCCGCATTCGTGGCCAATCCGGCGCTTGGCTTCGACTTCGTGGCAAACGCGGCCGGTCTTGGCGTTATTGCAGATTCCAACGTCGTTCATCTGACAAAGGGATCGGTGGCACCTTGTGCTCGGACATCGCTTATTGACTGCTCACCTAGCGGATCTGTTTGTTTGGATTTTTCGTACACTCGGAAGGAATAGAAGATGAAAGTAGGGTTCATTGGACTTGGTAATGTCGGCGGAAAGCTTTCAGGCAGCCTTTTGCGGAACGGAATCGACCTGACGGTTCTTGATCTAAACCGCGACTTGATGGAAGCGGCGGCGGCCAAGGGTGCCAAGTTGGCAGAAAATGCCGCAGCATTGATGCGTGATTGCGATGTCGTCATCACCTGCCTACCCTCGCCTGCCGCCTCGGACGCTGTCATGCAGGAGATGCTGCCAGAGGTGAAAGAAGGCAAGATCTGGCTGGAGATGTCTACCACTGACCAAGCCGAAGCCGAACGCCTTGGCGGTATCGTCATCGCCGCCGGTGGTGCCGCAGTCGATTGCCCGGTATCTGGCGGTTGCCACCGCGCCGACACTGGTAATATCTCGATCTTTGCGGGCTGTGACCGCTCAACGTTCGAGCGAGTTCTGCCGTTGCTGAAGACCATGGGACGGCGTATCCTGCATACTGGTGAGCTTGGCAGCGCCTCGATGCTCAAGGTACTTACCAATTATCTGGCCACCGTCCATCTGGTCGCCAATGCCGAAGCGTTGGTGACGGCGAAGGCTGCAGGTATGGACCTAAACACAGCCTACGAGGCGATCAAAATTTCGTCTGGTAACAGCTTTTCCCATGTTACCGAAAGCCAGGTAATCCTGAACGGTTCGCGCGATATCTCATTCACCATGGATCTGGTGAAAAAAGATGTGGGCCTGTTCCAGAGTATTGCCGAACGAAACAATGTGCCGCTGGAAGTCTCTCCCTTGATTTGCCAGATTTTTGACGACGGCATTGCACGCTATGGCGATCGCGAGCTATCGCCCAACATTATCCGTCGGTTAGAGGACGCCACCGGTCTTTCCATCCTTGCCCCCGGCTTCCCTGCGGAAATGGCGGATGACGAACCAGAAGAGCCTGGATACGAGGTGATCCCGCAGGGTTCGTCGCACGTCTCAGCCGGCAGCTAGAGCCCGTTCCGGCAGCCACGAGCAAGTTGAGGGCAGGTATCATACCTGCCCCAACGGCCAATGATCAGGGGCTCAATGCCCTTTGAACGGCGTCGCACCAGCTTACTCGGCCTCGAATTGCGGGACAGTATGATGCAATGCGCAAAGCAAAAAATTCGAGGATGAGGCGGATATACGATAGGGCCGTATTGATATTGGGTGAGGGCGTCGAATGTGGACTGCCGACCGCCCAAAAACTGATTTCCTAACACGCCCTCTCTGTGATCCCGACACGCGCCTCTGTTCTTACCCGTCGAGCATAGCGAGAACAGCGTCACGATCGGACAGAACCAGCAGCAAAGCGATATCATCCGGTTGTAGCTTTTCGAGTATCATTGATGCGGCTTGTGTGGGCGAAGCGGCTCTGAGTATTTGTTCTGCACCATACCCATGTTCCAACGCTGTCCTTTCGATCAGATCAGAAACTTCCCCCGACTCGCGGCCTCTTAGATACCCTTCCAACTCGGTTGCGACGACCACGTCGGGTTGGAAATTCAGCGCTGTCGCGGTTACGTCCCGGATATCCTGATCCGATCTATCCCCCGCATGGCTGAGCATGATGAAACGCCGTTTTGCTGGCAAGCTCGACAGCGCATCGCAAACGGCGGAAATCGAATGCGGGTTATGTGCAAAATCCACAAAGACCCGTGCCCCGTTGTATCGGAACTCGTTGCAACGGCCTGGATTATCCTTAGCGTCTGGTTTGAACCCGGCCAACCCATCCCGAGCCGCCTGAGCGGGCAAGTCCAACGCCAAAGCCAGGCACAAAGCCGCTAGCGCGTTCAGGATATTGTATTTCGCAGCGCCGCCCATGGTCAGGGGAACATCGGAAACTGCGATCACCACCTGTTCCGCCGCACCGTCGAAAAACACGATATCACCCTGCCGTACATAGGCGCAGCACCTGTCTGCATCGCGCGCCTGGCGGATCAGGTCGTTCTGCGCGTCCAGCGAAAACCACCAGATATTCGCCGAGGTATTCTTCGCCTCGGCACGGACAAAGTCGTCATCGGCATTCAGGGCCAGCACGCCCCCCTCAGCCAATGTCCGATGTACGGCGAATTTGGCCTGGGCCAGTTCCGGCACCGTGTTGACCCCGTATTGGCCCAGATGGTCGTTGGCTACATTGGTGACAGCCGCCGCCGTGGCAGCGCGGGTCGGCAGACCCCGGCGCAGGATGCCCCCACGGGCGACTTCAAGACAGGCAACCTCCAGCCTTTTATCGCGCAGCAACATCCGCCCGCCGCCGGGGCCCGAGTAATCGCCACGGTCCAGTATATCATCGCCCACGCGGACAAACTCGGTCGAGGTTAGCCCAGCGACCTTGCCCGAAGCGCGTGCGATAGCCTCAAGCAGCCGGGTCGTAGTGGTCTTGCCGTTGGTTCCGGTGATGAACGCGACCGGGATATCATGCAGCGCAGACCAGTCCACCTCACCCGGGGTGGGCAGCCCATCAACAGGCCAAGTCTGACTGCCTGTGCCATGCCCGATCGACACCTCGTCATCATCGCAAAGGATATCCACGCCATGCGCCTCAGCCGCGGCGATCAAGGCGATCAGTGCGGGATTGGCTTCCATTTCCATGACGCCTTTGACATCCGCAACCATCTGATCGAAATCTCCGGGCTCGGATGCCAGCAGTTCTGCAGCACAGAAATGCCAGGCGGTTTGCGCTGCGAATATCCCGGAATAGAGCTGATCCATCGGTGCCGAGATCGCCAGATTGACACCGCCCGTAAAGGTACGGTGGATCAGACCCTGTCCCTGCCAGCCCAGTGCGTCCAGAACCCGGCGCGCATGCTTCTCCCACAAGTCGGTGATCTGCGTCGCGTCGATATCGGTGAAGAAAACATCCATCACCGCGCCGGGTCGGTTCCATAGCAGGCCCGGCCCGGTCAGACGCCGGGCGTCATCCACCTGAATATGGTCAACGGTCGCGCTTTCTATTGTCAGCGCGGTCTCAAGCTCTTCGATCCGGTCCATTCCGGTGCCTCCGCTCAATCCGCGTCTTCGCTGATTTCACGGGCCAGACGCACGCCACGCTCATCCCGGATCAGGTTCTGGTCGCCTTCGAACATATCTTCGAACGAGGTTTCGGCGGGGGCTGCCACAGGTGCGACCTCGGGTTCTTCGCCATCAGAATTGAAATAGATGATCTGTTTCCAGCAGCGCGTTGTGTCATCACCAAAGATCACCAACAGATCGCCCTGTCCGGCCTGTTCCAACGCGGCACTGACCGCTTCGACTTCGTCGGGGATGACCGTGATGGCTGCGGCATCCACGCCGTTGTCGATCAGGGCTTGACGCATCATCTGCGGCACCTCGTCATGCCCGCGTCCGCGACGGCGGTCATCTGCCTTGCAGATGAAATGATCAAAATGTCCGGCTAGGGCGGCGGCCCCATCGACAATATCTTCGTCGCGCCGGTCGCCAGGCATCGCTACAACGCACAGCCTGCGGCCCTTGATCTCTAACTGATCGGCCAGCGCCGCCATCGCTTTCAGCGCGGCGGGGTTATGGCCATAATCGAGGATCACCTTGAAGGGATGTTCGTCATAGACATTCATCCGTCCAGGTGCCTGAAAATAGCTGGTGTCGAAGGTGCGCAGCCCATGGCGGATATTATCTAGGTCCACGCCGAAACTATAGGCCATCGCGGCGGCGAACATCGCATTCTGGACGTTGAAAATTGCCTTGCCTTCCAACGTCGCCGGGATCAGATGCGACCACAGAACCGGGATATGAAGCCCGTTGTCATAGATGGTCAGCATGTCACCATTCATGCCTTTTTCAAGCACGATAGCCTTGCCGCCGGCCTTGATATGTTCCTTGACCAGACTGTGCGCTGGATTGGTCGTGACATAGAAAATCTGATCCGCTTGAGCGTAGTCGGCCATTTTCAGACAGTTGATGTCATCGGCATTCAGCACTGCAGTATCCACAGCGCTTTCAACCACCACGCGCTTGACAACGGCCAGCTCCTCGACCGTGTTTATGCCGCCGAGACCCAGATGATCGGCCGAGACATTCAGACACGCCGCCACGTTCGACCGCTGATAGCCCAGACCGGACCGCACAAGCCCGCCGCGTGCGGTTTCCATCACCGCAAAATCGACCGCCGGATCACGCAGGACGATCTGTGCGGATTTCGGTCCCGTCATATCGCCCTTAACGCTTAGTTTACCGTCCACATAGACGCCATCGGTCGAGGTCATGCCAACGGTCTTGCTGCTGGTTTTCATAATATGCCCCAGCATCCGCGAGGTCGTCGTCTTGCCGTTGGTTCCTGTGATCGCCGCAATCGGGATGCGAGTTTCCTCATTGGCGGGGAACAACATGTCGATCACTCTGCCCGCCACGTCGCGGGGCTGACCTTCGGACGGCGCCACGTGCATCCGAAAGCCCGGGGCGGCGTTCACCTCGACGATAGCACCGCCGATATCCTTGTAGGATTTGGTGATGTCGTCGATCAGAAAATCCACACCTCCCACATCCAATCCAACCGCCATGATGGCGCGTTCGGCCATGTCACGATTGTCAGGATGCACCACATCCGTCAGATCAATCGCTGTCCCCCCCGTCGACAGATTTGCCGTTGAACGGAGATAGAAGATCTCGCCTTCCGACAGCACCGTTTCTTCGGTCACGCCCGCATTCTCCATCAGGCGTTTGGCCTGATTGTCGATTTCCAGCATGGTCAGCACTTTCTCGTGTCCGATGCCACGGCGCGGATCCTGGTTCACGATGTCAACCAGTTCGGCAATCGTGTGTGTGCCGTCGCCAACGACATGTCCGGGGACACGCTTGGCCACCGCAACCAGTTTGTTGTTCACAACCAGCATTCGGTGGTCAAAACCGGTGATGAAGCTTTCCACCAGAATGGCCCTGCTCCGAGAATGTTCCTTGGCTTCGGCAAAACCGGCCTCGACCTCGGACTCTGAATTCAGATTGATCGAAACACCGCGCCCATGATTGGCGTCGAGCGGCTTGACGACAACAGGAAACCCGATACGTCCCGCTGCTTTTGCCGCCTCGCGTGCCGAATAGACCATGCGCTGCTGTGGTACCGGCAGACCCAGATCGTTCAGCAGATTGTGGGTATCTTCCTTGTCGCAGGAAATCTCGACCGAGATATGTTTGGTCTCAGAAGTGATGGTAGCCTGGATGCGTTTCTGATACTTCCCGTGTCCGAACTGCACCAGCGAGCCAGAGTTCAGCCTGATCCACGGAATGTCCCGCTCTTGTGCCGCCTTGACCAACGAGCCGGTCGAGGGGCCAAATTCTTTGCGCTGCGCCCGCAGCACAAAGCTGCGTAACTCATCATCCCAGTTGAAATCTGGATCAAAGTCGTAATCCACCTGGTCCTTGAGGGAGTGTGGCAACAGATGCATTAGCAGACGCATCGCCAGCTTGCCCGCATCCAGTCCGACATCGCGCTGGCGGTATTCATAAACCATGTTGTATTGGCCGGGTTCGCCAGTGCCGCGCGTTCGGCCAAAAGTCACATCCGTACCAGCTACGTTCTGAACCTCGATAGCGCAATGTTCCAGCACATGACCCAGCCAGGTGCCTTCATCTTCGCGCAGGCGGCGGATGAACCCGCCGGGTTCGCGATAGGAACAGCCATGTTCTGTCAAACCGGGAAGTGCCGCGACCAGAGCGTCGATAAATTCCGAACCAATCTTTGCCGAAGGCCATTCTTCCAGAATACCCAGATCGATAACGTGGCGAATAACCGGAAAACTTGCCCAAACATTCGGGCCGACAAAGACGTTGGTCGAAATTATTTTCATGAGGCACCCTGTTGGTTAGTTTTTATTTTCCCCCGCCGGCGCCCTCGTCCCCGGACAGGTCCGGCAATGTACAGAACGCCATATGCTCATCCGGCGGAAACGCCTGGCGAGCCGTCAGATCATAACGGCACCCTTCGCCCAGAACGTCAAGCCGAAGTCCCAGAAGGCTCAACGCCTCTCCGCGACGGGCATCCCACATCGATGAATGCGTCAGATGGCTGGCATCCACCACAGTGACCGTTCCGCTGCCCACTACCTCAAGGACGTTATCGGGCCCAATGAAGGCCGCCGTGTCTTCGTCAACGCCCAGCCCGATCAGGAAAGGGTTGAAAGATGAGGCGGTTAACAGGCGCCCCAGGCGGTTACGCTGCGTGAAATGCTGGTCAATGATGACCGCATTGGTCAAACCCATGCCCGGGGCCAGAGTGATATTGCCTTCAGCCGGGGCCGAATTGCTGCTGCCGCCTGCAACCATATGCTCGGACATGACCGACGCCCCGGCTGAGGTTCCCGCAATCGGTATCCCCGCCGCATTCCGGCGCCGGATTTTTTGAGCAACAAGCGTGCCACCCAGAATCGCCGACAAGCGCAGCTGGTTCCCGCCGGTCATGAATATCCCGGTGGCGCGGTCCAACATCTCGGCATAGTCGGGATTGTCGCAATCGGCGCGACGCGAGATGGGCAGGAACTCAACCTGACCCGCTCCAAGCTCAGAGAATATGCGGTTATAATCCGGCCCTGTTTCTTCCAGCATCGAGGCTGTCGGGATCACGACAATATCGGCATCGCCGCCGCCGGACAGCTCCACGAATTTGCGGTGAATCTGCATTTCCTTGACGCGGTCTTCGCCACCGCCGATCGGGATGATGAACCCGCGCGGGGTCTCTGCATCAATGGGTGCAGGGCACATATCTTAACTACCTTCCGGAGCTATAGCGGGCAGCCACCGGGGACCGCGCGGACGTTCAAATCTGTTCATACATGCCGCGCCGGGCTATCTGGCCATCGCGGACATGCCATTCCCCCCGGGCCATCACATGCCGCACAGCGGTGTTTTCGTCAAGAACCACCAGATCGGCGTCCATACCCACTTTCAAACGGCCCTTTCGATGTAGCCTGAGCAGATCGGCGACATTAGAGGTCATCGGAGCAAGCGCATCAGACAGAGGCATTCCTTTATCGGTCAGGTCGCGCAGTGTTTCAGGCAGAGTGTCGGACAACCCCACACCAAACCGTGTCAGATTGCCCTCACGGTCAAAGGCCGGCAGGCAGCCACCCCCGTCAGAGCTGATGGTGAACCGGTCCGCGCGGCCACCTTGATCGCGGAATTGGATATAGGCCTCGGCGGCTGAAATGCCCGGCTCGATGTGTTCGCAGGGGAACGCGGTGGCGTCGATGTAACATCCGTGCCGCGCCAACGCGACGGCCTGTTCAAACAGGGGTTTGTTGCGATTGACATGGGTCGGGTTGAAGACGCGTGCGGGAATTTCGCAGGTCGCAATAGCCTGCTCCAACATCGACAGACCCCTGTCGCCGTCGCCCATATGGCAATGCACGACCCCTGCCTTGCCGGTCATCAGGCCCGCGACATGCGCCTCACTTGCGATCCGCAGAAACTCGTCCATTGTCGGTTGGCTTGACCGGTGATCACTGATCGCCAGTTCCCCAACGCCGATAACCGGGTCAAGAAACACGATATCACCCCGGGCGGAACCGGTCAGGGTGGTCAGTGGGACGTGATAGCCACCAGTGTGACACCAAGCCGAAAGCCCCTCCTCCCGCAGCCCATAGGCCTGCTGCACCAACGTCTGCGTGTTGCGGGTCAGATCGTCCGTCCCCAATACCCCCACAACCGACGTGACCCCGGCACGGGTGAACGAGGACAGGACCATCGGCGGCACCCGACTGGCTGGTCCGGTTTCACCGCCGCCGCCCGTGATGTGCGCGTGTCCGTCAATCAATCCCGGAACAACCGCTGCACCTTCGACGTCAACGACTTCAGCCTGAAGCGGATCCGGCAGTTCGGGTTGAGTGCTACCGAGGTAAATAATGCGTTCACCTGCTGTGAGAATATGGCCTAAACCAACAGGCTCAGGCGTATAGAGCCGCGCATTCTTGATCAGTTTCAACACGTTTCATACCCGTCAGTAAGAGCAAAGACATCCTTTCTTGCACTGAAAGTCAGCAGAAGAACCATCCCTTAATTCGGAGAAAGCGTAAATGTCGGGCGCAGGCCTTAAAGGCAAGATCTTAGGAGCGCTGAGGTAAAGCTGGGCATTTGCGCAATTCGCCGCGCCAGTCGCTTTCGGATCGGAACAACCGTAAGAAGCGAATGTAGCGGAGGCAGTGAAACCTTTGTTGACAGTCGCCTCACTGAGAAAAGGCCCGCCGGAATGGTGGGCCTTTCTATTTTCACGTTCAGCTCTTTTTGCCGACATTTTCTTCGAATGAGACTTCAAAAGCCGCCTGTTTTTCAGGGCTGGCTTCGGTCTGATACTTGGCTTTCCATTCGCTCATGGTCATCCCGTAAAAGATCTGACGGGCTTCGTCCTTGTCCATCTCAATGCCCTGTTCATTGGCCGCTTCCTGATACCAGCGCGACAGGCAGTTGCGGCAAAATCCGGCCAGGTTCATCATGTCGATGTTCTGAACATCGGTCCGGTCTTCCATCAGGTGCTGCTGCAACCTGCGGAATGCGGCGGCCTGAAGTTCGGTTTCGGTTTTCTGGTCCATGTTCTCGCTCCGGATGCTTGCCCAATATGTTCAAGATGACCTAACAACCCAAGCGGGCCGTTTCAATCATCAGCAACACCTCAGTGCGCTAGGCCAGTTTCAACGCCAGCCAGGGCACGATGGAAAAGATAAGCGCCAGAATTTTGTAATTGGCCAGATACCTGAAATACGCACGTTTCACATCCGCGCGGTCCATCCGGAACATCCGACTATGGATGCCAGCCGCCCAATCCTGCGTCAGCACGACCATCAGGGTCGAAAACAGTAACACAGCAAGGTTGATCACCGCCATCCAGCCGAAAACAGATGTCAAAAGCTCTTGCGTCATGATCGCCTCCTTTCGCCTGATATATGGGGTTTCGGGCGCGGTCGCTCAATGGTGCGCAGGCTCTCAGCCACCAAAAGTCACAATTCGCTTTGCGAAAGGGCGTCTTCCAGGACAATTCCCAGACGTTCGGCCCATGCGCGCTGCCCCGCGTGGTCGGCGATCAGGTCATTGCGCAGTTCGATTAACGCATTAGGGCGGCCAAAGGTAGAGCAATGCTTGTCGATCGCATCGCCCGGCAGAACGCCAGTATAGGGTTCATTGACGCCAACACATAGGTCCTTTTCAGCCTGCAACCGGTGGATCAGTGGGCGCGAAAAACGCTCATCCGGAGTGTGCAGCACACCGACATGCCAGGGACGCGGTTCGCGTCCACGCAACTGCCGGGTGAAAGAATGCATCGACACGATCACCGCATGGGGCAGTGCGGCCAGCTCAGCCAATGCCCTATGGTAAGGGCGGTAACACATGTTCAAACGCCGCTCGCGCTCATCCGCATCGGCGTTACGGTTGCCGGGAATGATTGACCCATCATACAGTTTCATCACAAGAGTCGGGTCGTCCTCGCCTCGGTTCGGATCGATCACAAGGCGCGAGAAATTCGCCGCGATCACAGGCGCGTTCAGAATTTCACCCAGATGTTTCGATACTTCATAGGCGCCCACGTCATAGGCGATGTGGCGCTCCATATCCTCACGCGGCAAGCCAAGATCCCCACCATTGATTCCCGGTGGAACAGTATTGGTCGCGTGGTCACATGTGATCAGCCAGCGGGAAGGGCGATCCGCGCCATGGATAAAAAACGGAGAATACGTCATAAGCCTGTCATGTTGTTTCCGGCAGGTTTAGGACAGTTGCTTCGGAAAGGGAATTGCGCAATAAGCGGGCAGAGTCGATGTTTGCGGTAACATTCGCGCAAATTCAGGACATGATTTGAGGAGAACAAGGTCAATGCGACGCCTGAGAAATGTGAAAATCGTGGCGACGCTGGGGCCGGCGTCCAATGACTATGACACCATTCGCGCATTGCACGAAGCCGGAGCCGACGTATTTCGCCTGAACATGAGCCATGGCAGCCATGACGAAATCCGCGAGCGGCACCGGATCATCCGTCAGGTCGAAAAGGATCTGGACAGCCCTATCGCCATTCTTGCAGATCTGCAGGGGCCAAAGCTGCGTGTCGGCGTATTTGCCAATGATGCGGAAGAGCTGATCGAGGGTGCCGTGTTTCGGTTGGATCTGGATCCGGCCCCGGGCGACGCAGGCCGCGTATGCCTGCCCCATCCCGAGATTTTTGCTGCGCTGGAACCCGGTGCGCGCCTCTTGGTCAATGATGGCAAAATTCGCCTGATCGTACAGGATTGCGGCCAGGATCATGCGAATTGTACCGTCGAGGTCGGTGGGACAATTTCGAACCGGAAAGGCGTGAACGTGCCGGACGTGGTGCTGCCTTTGGCAGCTCTGTCGGCCAAGGATCGTGGCGATCTGGAATTTGTCTGCCAGTTGGGCGTAGACTGGCTGGCGCTGAGTTTCGTTCAGCGTGCCAAAGATGTGTTCGAGGCTCGAGCGCTGGCCGACGGGCGCGCCTCAATCCTGTCCAAGATTGAAAAACCCGCCGCTGTTGAAGCGTTTGACGACATCCTCGATGCCTCGGACGGCATTATGGTTGCGCGCGGCGATCTGGGTGTGGAACTGCCGGTTTCTGCAGTGCCCCCGATCCAGAAACGTCTGGTCCGCCGGTGCCGTAGCGCCGCCAAGCCGGTGATTGTGGCCACACAGATGCTGGAAAGCATGATCGAAAGCCCGATGCCCACGCGGGCCGAGGTTTCAGATGTGGCAACCGCAATCTACGAAGGCACGGATGCCATCATGCTGAGTGCGGAATCTGCCGCTGGCTCATATCCGATCGAGGCCGTGCAGACTATGAACAAGGTCGCCATCGAGGTCGAAGCCGACCCCACTTATGATCAGATTATCGCAGCATCGCGCACGGCGAAGGGGACTACCGTGGCCGACGGCATCGTCGCCGCCGCTCGCGAAATTGCCGAGAAAACGGATATCAAGGCCATCTGTTGTTTCACTCAAAGCGGCACAACTGCGCTGTTGACCGCGCGCGAACGCCCCGGAGTTCCGATCATTGCAATGACCCCGGCAAAGGGAACGGCCCGTCGGTTATGCCTGAGCTGGGGCTGCCATTGCGTAATGACGCCCGAGCTTGAGCGTTTCAAAGGGGCGGTCGTCAGCGCCGCCCGTGCTGCTCGTTCTGGTGGATTTGCAACTGACACGGATCAGATCGTTGTCACCGCTGGTGTTCCGTTCAACGTGCCCGGCACGACCAATATCCTGCGGATCGCGCCTTGCGACGAAAGGCTGATCTATAACACGGACCCTGGCTGATCAGGCTGGTATGACATTCTGCCCGACCGGTTCCTTGACGATTTCCATCACGGTAAAGGAACTGGTCTGGTGAATGCCCGGAAGCTTATTTATCTTTTCCCCCAGGGTCTGGCGGAAATGGGCGATGTCGCGTGTGCGAACGGTTAACAGATAGTCAAACGACCCTGCCACCATCAGGCAGCTTTCGATTTCGGTGACATCGCGCACGGCATCGTTGAATTTATCCAATGAGTTCTCAGACGTTGCAGCCAGGGAAACCTGCACAACCGTCATATGCCCGAGACCCAACCGCTCCTTGTCCAGAACGGCGCTGTATCCGGTGATATAGCCGGTTCTTTCCAGTCGTTTTACACGCTCTGAGCACGGGGTGTTGGTCAGGTTTACCCGCATGGCAAGCTCGACGATCGGCAGGCGGCCATTGGCTTCCAATTCCCGCAGGATGCGTTGATCGATCTTGTCCAATTCTCTGTCCATTAGGAAAATTCCCTGTAATTTTGGCGTATAATGGGATAATTTACTGAGAATAGACCAAAAATAATACCATTTCCTAGTGATTTTTCCTGATACTGACTTGAGGGCAGTCTACAATAAATGCTCCAAGTTCCGGCTGCCCTGCCGGGGGCACGGGCCCCGGTCAAATGAACAATAAATGGAGGAACGAGATGACAACAAAAATTGTCATAGGACTGGACGGGACAGAATCCGGAGAACGTGCCATCGCTTTCGCCAAAGATTTGGCTGAAAGAATTGGTTCATGCGAGCTTCTGGTTGCATATGTCATTGAATGGTCGCCCTACACTTTTCAGACACCTGAAGAAAACGCAAAGCGGCACATGCGGCGTGAGGAGGAGATTGAACTAGCAACGACACGGGTGGTGGCACCCGCCGTCGACGCCCTGAAGGCCGCGGGCTTCGCCGCGACCGGAGTGGTGCGCCACGGAGATGTAGCTGAAACGCTGAATGCCATCACGGTAGACAGCAAGGCCGTACAGATTGTCGTTGGACGCTCGTCCGCGGATGGCCTCAAAAAGCGTATCTTCGGCAGCTCTACGCAAAACCTTGTAATGCATGCCGATGTACCGGTCACGGTCGTGAATTGAGGGAGGCACAGGAATGAAAACACTATCTCAACTGGGATTGGCAGTCGCCACCCTGATGGCCAGCCCCGTCGCCGCGCAAGAGGCGCCCGGGTTGGACGAAAAGATCAATCAGGCTTTTGCTGATATCACTGGGCCATTCGTTAGCTTCATATTCGCACCAATTCCCGGGACAGGATTTCCCTGGATCGTGATGTGGTTGGTTATCGCGGCGTCGGTCTTTACTCTGTACTTTGCTTTTGTGCAGATGCGCTTTTTCGGCCACGCGATAAGTCTGGTCAAAGGCGACTATTCCGATCCCAACGATGCGGGTGAGGTTAGCCACTTTCAGGCATTGGCCACTGCCCTGTCGGGCACGGTCGGGCTTGGCAATATCGCAGGCGTTGCCGTTGCTGTTGGCATTGGTGGCCCCGGGGCGACCTTCTGGATGATCCTGGCTGGTCTTCTGGGCATGGCGTCAAAATTCACCGAATGTACACTTGGCGTCAAGTATCGCAACGAATACGAAGACGGCAGCGTCTCGGGCGGCCCGATGTACTATATGTCCAAGGGTTTTGACGAGCTTGGCCTACCCGGAGGTAAGATCCTGGCGGTTGTGTTCTCGATCTTCTGTATTCTTGGAGCGCTGGGCGGGGGCAACATGTTCCAGGCCAATCAGGCGCATCAGCAGATTGCAGGCATCGTCGGGAATTACCCGGGTTGGATCACCGGTGTGGTCTTTGCGGTTGTCGTGTTCATGGTGATCGTCGGTGGACTTAAATCCATCGCGCGAGTGACTGAAAAAGTTGTGCCCTTTATGGGCGTGATGTATGTCGCGGCGGCTCTGGTCATCATCGTCATGAATGCGGATATGATCGGTTGGGCCTTTGGTCAGATCTTTGCCGGTGCGTTTACCGGTCTTGGTGTGGCCGGCGGCATGGTCGGTGCTCTGATCCAGGGCTTCAAACGGGCCGCGTTCTCGAACGAGGCCGGCGTTGGGTCTGCTGCGATTGCCCACTCGGCGGTGCGCACAAAGGAGCCGATCACAGAAGGCTTTGTTTCGCTGCTTGAGCCGTTCATCGATACGGTCGTGATCTGTACCATGACTGCGCTGGTGATCATCATTACTCAGCAGTTGATCATCGACCCCGAGACCGGCAACTATATGTTGAACGAAGCAGGAAGCGCTATTGCGACCGTTGACGGCAACTCAGGCGTCAGCCTGACCTCTGCCGCCTTTGGCAGCGCGTTCAGCTGGTTCCCCTATGTTCTGGCGATTGCGGTGATCCTGTTTGCTTTCTCGACTATGATCAGCTGGTCCTACTATGGCCTCAAGGCCTGGACCTATCTGTTCGGTGAGGGGCACACCAAAGAGCTGGTGTTCAAGATCATCTTCTGCGTCTTCGTGGTGATCGGTGCTGCGGCCAACCTCGGCCCGGTTATCGACTTCTCGGATGCGGCGATCTTTGCGATGGCGGTTGTGAACGTCTTTGCGCTCTACTTCCTGATGAAGATCGTTCGTCAGGAACTGGCATCGTATAGTGAAAGACTGAAAAGCGGTGAGATCCGCAAATACGGTCACTAAATAGACCACCGGGGCGGCCTGCGTCGCCCCGGTGCCTGACTGGGCTGCTAAAATTGCAGATTCAGCCAAAACCCCCTTGCCAGTATGGTCGAACTTGCGTAAACGGCGCTTCTGATCGCGTGACCGGCCGAGATGGCATGCCGAGTCGCGTTTCGAACCGAACCCCGAAAGGAGACGGAAATGCCTAAGATGAAGACAAAGTCGAGCGCCAAAAAGCGCTTTAAGGTGACTGCGACCGGTAAGGTCCTTGCTGGCCAGGCCGGCAAACGTCACGGCATGATCAAGCGGACCAAGAAATTCATCCGCGATGCTCGTGGCAACACCACCCTGTCCGCCCCCGACGCCAAAATCGTCAAGGGCTATATGCCCTACGATCGATAAGAGGAGATTAAGACATGTCCCGCGTTAAAGGTGGAACCGTAACTCACGCCCGTCACAAGAAGGTTATCAAGGCCGCCAAAGGTTACTATGGCCGCCGCAAAAGCACCTTCAAGGTTGCCCGTCAGGCCGTAGACAAGGCCAACCAATATGCAACCCGTGACCGTAAGAACCGCAAGCGTAACTTCCGCGCGCTGTGGATCCAGCGGATCAACGCTGCTGTACGTTCGCATGACGAAGCCCTGACATATTCCCGCTTCATCAACGGCCTGAACCTGGCCGGTATTGAAGTGGACCGTAAAGTTCTGGCCGATCTGGCCGTGCACGAACCGGAAGCGTTCGGCGCGATCGTCGCCCAGGCTCAGGCTGCTCTGACCGCCTGATCCTCTGTAAAGAGACAGTGAATAAAGGGCCGTTCCGTTTGGGGCGGCCTTTTTTGTTACTGGTAACTGGTAGGGTCCGCTTTGAACCAAGAAGGCCGGATGCTGTGCAATGTCTGTCTGCTCGATTACTGAGAACGGTCAAACGATCTTGGGTTTATTCGCGATTTGGCTCACATAGGACATAAAACCAAAAAACATCTTGGCAGATACTCTGCGTTTCGCTTCTGATTTCAAAGCCTCTGCAGTTTCGGAAAATAACAGACCCTCTTCCACCATGCGGTCTGCTCCGCGTTCAATTACGGTGAGAAAATAGGTCGCTTCCCCTTCTGCCACATATCCATGACCTTTCCGAGCCCCAAGTTGAAATCCGGCATCGACCAGGATGCCTGAAATCTGACGCATTATCCAAAGATTAGTGACATTTTGATTGATCATGAATTTGATGAGTTGATCGAGCGGATCAAAGTCCGCGATCTGCGCAGTTGCGGTACTGTAGTCGCCATCACAAATTGCCAGCACACCTCCGGGCTTCAAAAGGCGGAAGGCCTCTTGAACAACGTCTTCAGGTCCAGGGACGTGGCACAACAACGTGTGCATTAACACAAGGTCAAAGGTCTCGCTTTCAAAACCTGTGTTTTTGGCATCCCCGATATCAAAGCTAAGTCGATCATCATCCCCAAAGCTCTTCTGGGCCCGTGCGACCATGACGGGCGAGGGTTCAATTCCATGAGCCGTTGCGGCTCCTGCAAGCTCCAACAAATCTCGGGTAACGTGTCCTGTTCCTGAACCAAGCTCCAGCGCCCGTGCACCTTTGGGGAGCCTCAGGTTTTCCATGTAGGCTTTGCGAATTGCAATCTGCGCAGGCTCTAAACAGCGCACTTCCATTGCTGTTGCGATCCGCTCTTGAAGGGCGGTGTCTTGCGCGCCGAGGTCAGAGTATGGATCGGCCATAAGTTAACTCATTTGAAATGGACCACAGGAGGACATGATAGACCAACATTTTCATCGGCGCCAATAGCGGCCATTGAGGCCCATTAGTCGTGTGACGGGGCATCTCCGGCCCTCTGTCCCCTAGCTACACCAGCAACACGTAGGGGCTTCGCCATCATCATGTGTGAAGTTGGCTCCTGAAAACCGCAACTCAGCGCGTAATATGCCGCCTGGTTTCGGCCATACCAATACCCTTTGTCAGGCTGAGTATGCCTATTCTCAAAGCGGCCTGTCAGGATGCAGGATCACCAACTATCGTGTTCAGATCGCGCTCAGAGATTTTGGTGCCGCACCCTCTTTGCGCCGTTCATCCCGACCAAGACCTGCACGCGGCACCAAATGTTGTCAAATTCGTTGCGACCACCCCATGCCACACAAACGCCCAGCATGGGATTTCTTTAGAGTGCTGCCTTGCGGCTTTCGTCCAGATAAATCTCGCGCAGACGTTTGGCTAAGGGTCCCGGCGTGCCGTCGCCCAGCGCTGTGCCGTCAATTTCAACCACAGGCATGACAAAAGCACTGGCAGAGGTGGTGAACGCCTCATCAGCCTCCTTGGCCTCGTCGATAGTGAACAGGCGTTCTTCGACAACCATCTGCGCTTCAGCTGCCATTCGCAGAACGGCCTTGCGGGTGATGCCGTGCAGGATGTCGCTCGACAACGGCCGGGTGACAATCTTGTTGCCTTTGACAAAATACGCGTTGTTGCTGGTGCCCTCGGTCACATAACCGCCTTCGACCATCCAGGCATCATCACAGCCCGCGGCCTTGGCCATCATCTTGCCCAGCGAGGGATAGAGCAGCTGTGTCGTCTTGATGTCGCGCCGGCCCCAACGGATATCCTCGATCGAGATGACCTTGGCACCTTTCCGGGCAGCAGGGCTGTCTGCCAGACCCGGCTTGTTTTGGGTGAACAAAACCAGTGTGGGTTTGGTATCAGCCGCAGGAAATGCAAAATCCCGGTCGCCGTCGCTGCCGCGCGTGACCTGAAGATAGACCAGCCCCTCTTCAATGCCGTTCAACTCAACCAGCTTGCGGTGGATCTCCAGCAGCTCGTCCTTCGAGCAGGGTTCAGCCATCTGCAATTCGTCCAGCGAGCGCTTGAGGCGGACCGCGTGGCCTTCGAAGTCGATCAGCTTGCCGTCCAGAACGCTGGTCACCTCATACACGGCATCGGCCATCAGGAAGCCACGATCAAAGATCGACACTGTGGCTTCGGTTTCGGGCAGGTAGTCGCCATTCACATAAACGGTGCGGGTCATGTCAATCTCCTTAGCCCCAGAGCGCCGCCAATGGCGGGTACACTCCGGCATCATCAAAAGTCAGCGGGTTGTCGCGGTCTTCGGCCAACAGAAGTGGTCCGTCAAGGTCCGTTACCATCGCACCCTGCGCCAGCAATGTCGCAGGGGCCATCGCCAAAGAGCTGCCGACCATACAGCCGACCATGATGTCATAGCCTTCAGCAATCGCCGCTTTGCGCAGCTCTAGCGCTTCGGTCAGACCTCCGGTCTTGTCGAGCTTGATGTTGATCACATCATATTTGCCCTTCAGTTTGGGCAGGCTGGCACGATCATGGCAGGATTCGTCGGCGCATACGGGAACCGGGCGCTCCATCCCGATCAGCGCGTCATCGTCACCGGCGGGCAGAGGTTGCTCGACCAAGGCCACACCCAGGCGCACAAGATGTGGCGCAAGATCGGTGTAAACGGTGGCGGACCAACCTTCATTTGCGTCCACGATGATCGTCGCATCCGGTGCGCCTGCGCGAACGGCTTCAAGTCGGGGCATGTCATCCGGCGTGCCCAGTTTGATCTTTAAAAGCGGGCGATGTGCATTCGCAGCCGCCTGCGCCTGCATCACCTCGGCGGTGTCCAACGACAATGTATAGGCCGTGATTTCGGGGCCAGGCTGAGGCAGCCCAGCCAGATTCCAGACGCGTTTACCGGAACGCTTGGCCTCAAGATCCCACAGCGCACAATCTACGGCATTCCGTGCAGCGCCCGCAGGCAATAAGTCCATCAGTTGCACTCGGTCGAAACTGTCGGGCAATCCGGCAATTTCAGCCTCGACCGAATCCAGTGTTTCACCATAACGCGCATAGGGCACACATTCGCCCCAGCCCTGATACTGGCCGTCAGAAATGCGTACAGTCAGAACCTTGGCCTCGGTCCGTGACCCACGTGAAATCGTAAAGACCTGAGCCAGCCTGAACACATCGCGAGAGACGTCAATTTGCATAACATACCTTTTCCTGGCAGAGCCGCCCGGATTTTCCAATTTAGATCCGGGCCGGCGGGACCAGACCGCTTTATACTGCTGCCAGCGCGTCGACCAGCTTGCCTGCACCAAAACGGAACGGGTCCGTCGCGGGCAGCCCCATGTCAGCTTCGACCTGTGCCAGATAGGCGGATGCGTCTGCTTCGCTCATATGCTGCGTGTTGACCGAAACACCGATGACCTGACACTCAGGATTGGCAACCTTGGCCAGCGCCAGCGACGTGTCCCGCAGAGCCTGCAAAGATGGCAAACTATAGGTCGGCAGACCGCGCATATGCTCGCGGGTGGGTTCATGGGACAGGATCAACGCGTCCGGTTGACCGCCATGGATCAACGCCATTGTCACACCGGAATATGACACATGAAACAGTGACCCTTGCCCTTCGATCAAATCCCAGTGGTCGTCATCATTGTCGGGTGTCAGCCATTCGACCGATCCCGCCATGAAATCTGCGATCACCGCGTCCAGCGGTACACCGTCACCGGTGATCAGAATGCCAGTCTGGCCAGTAGCTCGGAAGGTCGACTTCATGCCACGCTTGCGCATCTCGGCATCCATGGCCATCGCGGTGTACATCTTGCCAACCGAACAATCGGTGCCCACGGCAAGACAGCGCTTACCTTTACGTTTGATTCCGTTGGCGATTGGATAGTCGACCGACGGAACCCGCACATCATGCAGCTTGCGGCCTGTTGCTTCGGCGACTGCGACTAGATCGGGTTCATCACACAAAAGGTTGTGCAGGCCCGAGGCCAGGTCGAAACCTTCCTCCAACGCCATGACCAGCACCTTTTTCCATTCCTGACTGATCACACCGCCACGATTGGCCACGCCAATGACCAAAGTCTTGGCCCCGGCCTCTTTGGCCTTAGCCAGGGACATGTCGGTCAGGCCCAGATCGGCTTTACAACCCTCCATCCGGTATTGACCCACGGCGTTTTCCGGACGCCAGTCCTTGATTCCAACGGCAACCTTGGCCGCCAGCTGGTCGGGCGCATCGCCCAAAAACAACAGATACGGTGTCTCGATCATTGCGGTGCACTCCTTTGATTCTGGCGCAGGCTATGGGACGGGCAAGGCGAGTGTTTCTCGATTTCGCCCAGCATCGCTGGATCCCGCAGGAAAATTTCGCGCAAATATCGTAGCTTGCGCAAAATTCTTTCAAGTTTTTAAAGCGATTAAACTTTAATCACCAGAGACACGGCGCATTGCGGCGAATGCTGCGACTGCATTGCCGCAGATGCACAAACGTGCTTGCGGAGACCTGCGCAATTTAATACCCCATAAGGCAACAAAATCGCAATTTCCTTTCCTGCACGAGGTCCAGATGAGCTTTCGCATTCAACCCGCCGCCCCCGCGCGCCCTAACCGTTGTCAGTTGTTCGGCCCCGGGTCGAACACCAAGCTGTTCCCCAAGATGGCGGCCTCTGCGGCGGATGTGATCAATCTTGACCTTGAGGATTCGGTTGCACCATCTGACAAGGACACAGCGCGTGCCAATGTCATCGAGGCGCTGAACACCCTCGATTGGAGCACTAAATACATGTCCGTACGAATCAACGGGCTGGATACGCCTTACTGGTACCGCGATGTCGTGGATGTGATGGAGCAGGCCGGAGATCGACTGGACCAGATCATGATCCCCAAGGTCGGTTGTGCGGCGGATGTCTATGCGGTGGACGCGCTGGTCACCGCCATCGAACGCGCAAAAGGCCGTACCAAACCGATCAGCTTTGAGGTCATCATCGAATCCGCAGCTGGCCTCGCCCATGTCGAAGAAATCGCTGCCTCGTCCCCCCGGATGCAAGCCATGAGCCTTGGGGCCGCCGACTTTGCGGCCTCGATGGGCATGCAGACAACTGGCATCGGCGGCACGCAGGAAAATTATTACATGCTGCGCGAAGGTGAAAAACACTGGTCCGACCCGTGGCACTGGGCGCAGGCCGCCATCGTTGCCGCCTGCCGCACCCATGGCGTGCTGCCGGTGGATGGACCGTTCGGCGATTTCAGCGATGACGAAGGCTATATCGCGCAGGCCAAACGTTCTGCCACTTTGGGCATGGTCGGCAAATGGGCAATCCACCCCAAACAGATCGCGCTGGCCAACCAGGTCTTCACCCCCTCGGACGAGGCGGTGTCAGAGGCCCGCGAAATCTTGGCCGCCATGGAGCAAGCCAAGGCCAATGGCGAAGGTGCGACGGTCTACAAAGGGCGTCTGGTCGATATCGCCTCGATCAAACAGGCCGAGGTGATCGTGGCCCAGGCCGAATTGATCGCTGCCAATAGCTAAAAGTAGAAAGGCGCCTCACCGGGCGCCTTTTTCTTACCGTCCGAAGACATCATTGGGTGTCCAGGTGAACCTTTCGCCCTTTTTCCCAGATTTCATCATCAGACAGGATGTTCCGAGCTTCTGGAAATAGATGATCTTGAGCGCGTACCACCCGGCTTTGGGCACATCGACTTCGGTCCGCTGATTGGCCTCGCAGCCCTGAATGCCCGAGACTTGTCCAATGTTCTGGCCTCCGACGAATGCCTCTATCCCGTCATTTGACCACGTTTCCAACTCGTAGATTCCAGCAGAGTCGAACCGCATATACCCCGTAATCTCGGCGGCGACATTGTAAGCGCCGTCAAACGTCATGACGTCCTGACCCTTACTGGTGTCCCTGTAATCCAAGCCCCGCAACGGTTGTCCGGGCTGCGCTTTAGACAGCATGCTTTTTGCATGGCTCAGATCTCGGATCTTCTTGTGTTGATTGCCAGTGCCAAAGTAATTCACATTCAATCCCGCCTTGGGGCTGGGCTGTGGGTTGGCAGGTTGCAGTTTTAACGGAGCTGCAAAAGATGCACCCGCAATCATCACCAAAGTTGCGACCAGTGCTCCGGTCCGAACAAGTTTCATCGTCTTCTCCCTGAATACGACCGGTTGGGGTTGTCCCCATTTTTGGTCAATTCTTTGGCAAGACAGTAAAACGTGAATCCAACTCCGGCAAGTCGGTACAGAATCATCTTTCCAATGTCAGGCCCGCATATCCTTGGGCGAGCCCATGACAACATAGGACGTGATCGACGTGACATGGGGCAAAGTCCCCAGAACTTCGGTGTGAAAAGTTTTGTAAGACGACAGATCTGCACATTCCACGCGCAACAGGTATTCGATCGTGCCGGTGATGTTATGGCACTCCACCACTTCAGGCGCGCGCTGCAATGCACGCTCGAACCCTTCCTGAGCGGCCTTTGTATGTTCGCCCAGCCCCACGCCAATATAGGCGACAAAGCCGATGCCCAGCGCAGGTGGGTTCAATACAGCACGATAGCCCGAGATCACGCCCGCGCGCTCTAATTCCTGAACACGGCGCAAACAGGCCGAGGCTGACAGCCCGACCCGATCGGCCAATTCAAGGTTGCTTATCCGCCCATCACGCGTCAGCTCACGCAATATATGGCGATTTATTCCATCCAACTTGATCATTAATTGCAGAATTACCGCAATAGCCAGCGCAAACGCAATTTCATTTGGGCGGAATCTATCAATTATCTGCGCTATGAACCCTGAATTGCTATTTGCCCTCGTCACCTTTGCCTTCGTCTCGTCGATCACGCCGGGACCCAATAACCTGATGCTGATGGCCTCGGGCGCGAATTTCGGGTTTCGACGCACAATCCCACATATGTTCGGAATCGGGTTGGGCTTTACAGTCATGGTCCTTCTGGTCGGAACGGGGCTGGTACAGGTGTTTGATGCCTATCCGATCAGCTATACCGTGTTGAAAGCGGCTTCAGTCGCATACCTGCTGTATCTGGCATGGAAAATTGCGCATTCGGCCCCAGCCGAAGCGGGCGCCTCTGCTGGTACGCCGATGACGTTTCTACAGGCCGCCGCCTTCCAATGGGTCAACCCAAAGGCCTGGGCCATGGCCCTGACCGCAACAACCGCCTACACGCCCGACCGCACCTTGAACGCCATCGTCATTGTCGCGATTGTTTTCGGCGCAATCAATTTGCCCTCGGTCAGCACGTGGACGGTGCTTGGGCAGCAAATGGCGCGAGTACTCACGAATCCGCGCCGGTTGATGCTGTTCAACTGGGTGATGGCGGGGCTGCTAGTCGCGTCGCTCTACCCTGTTCTGTGGTCGGGGTAAGAGCGTATACAGACCTGCAACTGCTTGACGAATGCCGGCACCCTTGCCAACCCTTCAGATCTTGCTGAGTTGCATCCGACGCGACGTCAGGCCATATAGCAGAGAACTTCCGCGTTAAGAGGCGTCATGACCCAGTATTTGGAATTCGAAAAACCCTTGGCCGAGATCGAAGGAAAGGCCGAGGAACTGCGTGCACTGGCGCGCGCCAATGAAGAGATGGATGTGGCCGCAGAGGCCGCCGCTTTGGACGCCAAGGCTGAAAAGCTGTTGGACGAACTCTATGCCGATCTGACGCCATGGAGAAAATGTCAGGTCGCTCGTCACCCTGGACGTCCCCATTGCAAAGACTACGTGGAAGATCTGTTCACCGAATTCACACCTCTGGCAGGCGATCGGAATTTTGCTGACGACCTGGCCGTGATCGGCGGTCTGGCGCGGTTCAACGATCAACCTGTTATGGTGATCGGCCACGAAAAGGGCAGCGACACCAAATCGCGCATCGAACGCAATTTCGGAATGGCTCGCCCCGAAGGGTATCGCAAGGCTGTCCGACTGATGGAGATGGCAGGACGCTTTGGACTGCCGGTTATCACCTTGATCGACACGGCTGGCGCCTATCCCGGCAAAGGCGCCGAAGAGCGCGGCCAGTCCGAGGCGATTGCCCGCTCGACCGAAATGTGCCTGAAGATCGGCGTCCCGTTGGTCTCGGTCATCATCGGCGAAGGTGGATCAGGCGGTGCGGTGGCTTTTGCAACGGCAAACCGTGTCGCGATGCTGGAACATTCGGTCTATTCGGTCATTTCACCCGAAGGCTGCGCCTCGATCCTTTGGAAAGATTCAGAGAAAATGCGCGAAGCAGCCGAAGCGTTGCGGCTGACCGCGCAAGACCTGCACAAGCTGGGCGTTTGCGACCGGATCATTTCGGAACCCAAAGGCGGCGCACATCGTGATCGCGCCGCGACCGTGGACTCCGTGCGGGATGCAATTACGGCGATGCTCAAGGATCTGGACGGCAAGGATTCTGCCGCCCTGATCAGAGATCGTCGTCAAAAATTCCTCGACATCGGCTCAAAAGGGCTGGCAGCGTAACCCTCCTCAGCCCCCCAACTGCCTCAGCAGCGCAACTGAGGGCTCTCCGGTCGCGGGCAGCCCATTGGCCCGCTGGTACGCAGAAATCGCGGATGTCGTGTTTTTACCGACTACACCATCTGCGCCTTCGGTGTCGTACCCGGCGGATGTCAGGCGGCGCTGTAGCTCTTTGCGATCTTCAAGCGTCAGACCAGTCGCATCCGGTCCGAAAGAGGCCTGGAACGGCGCGCCTCCGGCAATCCGGTCTGATAGATGCCCTACCCCGATCGCGTAGCTGTCCGAGTTATTATACCGTTTGATCACCTGAAAATTGCGGAACACGGCAATGCGGGGCCCTGGTACCTGAGGTTGCAGCACGGCAACCGGCGTGCCCGAGACCGTCCCGGCCTCACCGCCCCAGGGCTGTCCACGCACCCAACCGGAACGCGCCAGATAAGCCGCCGTTGATGCCAGCGAATCCGTTGGATCGTCGGACCAGATATCGCGCCGTCCATCGCCGGTGAAATCCACAGCATAGGCCAGATAAGAGGTCGGGATGAACTGCGTGTGCCCCATGGCACCAGCCCAGCTACCTGTCATGTTGGCAGATGTCGTGTCACCGTTCTGCAGGATCTTCATCGCCGCTATCAGCTGGCTTTCAAAGAACTGCCCGCGCCGACCGTCATAGGCCAACGTCGACAGGGCCGATACAACAGGCACATCACCGCGCCGCGCACCATAGCGGCTTTCCAGCCCCCAAATCGCCACGACAACTTCTTTGTCGACGCCGTACTGCGCCTCGATCTGAGACAGCGTTCCCGCATGACGCACCAGCATTTGCTTGCCGGTCGCGATCCGTTCATCCGAGGTTGCAATCGCCAGGTAGTCTTCAAGCGACCTCTTGAACTCGACCTGATTTCGGTCCCGCTCGATCACTCCGGGCAGATATCCGGCGCCCTGGAAGGCGCGGTTAATTGTGCTTTGCGAAATCCCTTGTGCGGCCGCGCGGCTTTTGAAGCCCGCGACCCAGGCGTCCCAGCCCGCGTTCCGAACCGGTTGCATGCGCGCGGCCGGCGCCGAAGAAGGCACGCCATCCGTACAGGCAACCAACAAGCCGGAGCCCAGCCCAAGGGAAAATAACCGTCGATCAATCATGGTTGAAAACTGCTCTTATTGTGATTTCTCACAGCCTAGCGCAGAGAAATCGCCGGGGCCAGAACAGCGATACCGAACCGGGCGATTTCGGCAGCTTCGGCAACAAGCCGCTTAGCTGACCAGCATCCGCAGGCCCTGTGTAACATCCGAGCGAACCGCAAGGCGCAAACCCGGCTCATCCCCGGCCTTTAGCGCCGCAATTATCAGCTTGTGGTGATGCGGTGGTTCCGTTCGCCGCAGCCGCCCATAAAGCGCGCGCATCGTCGGCCCAAGCTGCAACCATACGGTTTCGGCAATCGCCAGCATCGCAGGGGCCTGCGCCCGCAGATACAGAGTTCGGTGAAACTCCAGATTGGTGCGAATATATCCAACGGCATCACGTTTGGTGACCATCTCGGCCACCGTCATGTTGATGCTCTGCAATCGGTCAATCAGGGCAATATGCGCACGCGGCAATGCCCGGCTGGCCAGCTCGACCTCAAGCAAGGCCCGCAGCGCAGCAAGCTCCTCGATCCGGTCATTGGTCAGCTCGGGCGTCGAGACGCGGCCCGAGGAAGACAGAAACAACGCCCCTTCAGCCGCAAGCCGACGCACCGCCTCTCGGGCCGGTGTCATTGAGACACCAAACTCTTTGCCAATTCCCCGTAAGGTCAGTGCCTGACCGGGGGCGATATCACCATGCATGATGCGGGATCGCAGGGCCCGGTACACCCGGTCATGCGTTGCGGTCTGCGTTTCCGAGGGGCGTGCGTTCAACATGTCTCTATGTGATCACAAACACCGCACAGGTCAACTCGCAGGCGTGTCAAATCTGTACTGGTGCAGCTGCGCCCCGTTGTCGCGCAGCCAGCGCCGCTGTTCTTTGTAATCTCCGAATAACCGCTCGACCTGGGCCCAAAAGGCTGGGGAATGGTTCATCTCGGCCAGATGCGCCACCTCATGTGCAGCAACATAATGCAGGACGTCTGGTGGAGCGAGAATCAGCCGCCAGGAAAACATCAACCCACCCTCAGAACTGCATGATCCCCAGCGCGATCGGGTATCCCGAATAGAGATGCTGGCATAAGCCCTACCCAACATCGCTGCGTAGTCATCACATGCGCCGGTCAGCCGGTCGCGTGCCAGTTCTTTCAAAAAGCGCGCCAAACGTCGCGCTTCAGCGCCTTCAGGTACTGAAATCTGATCCGCCTGCAACAGAACGCGTCGGCCCGTTGCCCGGACAATGCGCCGTTGGGTGCCCTCAACAGGAATATGCTGCCCAAATTGAACCACCGAGGGGTCTGGCCGATCACTCAGGTGCTGCCGAATCCAGCTTTCTTTTTGGCGGGCAAAGTTCAACGCATCGGATTCAGCAACGCCATTTGGATAGGTCAGTGTAACACGCCCGTCCAACTGGGATATACGCAGACTGATCCGCCGTGCCCACGCCGATTTGCGCAATGTCAGCGGCACCGGAGGCGATCCTGGCAGTGCGTGATCTCCCATAGGTCTGTTTCTCCTGCTCAAAGGCTTTGACAGTGCCCGCTGCTTGTGGCACCTGACCTGAATCGTCGATACGACTCACCTGATATCAAGGGGATTGGACATGCCCAAGGAAGAATGGGGTGTAAAGCGCGTTTGCCCGACCACCGGTAAACGGTTTTATGACCTGAACAAAGACCCGATCGTTAGCCCTTATACCGGCGAGATCGTGGAACTCGAAACCGGTAAAAGCCGGATGATCGCAGCAGATGCAGAAGATGCTGCATCGGCCAAGGCGCGTGAAAACGCGCCTGAGGAAGAACTGGTTCTGGATGACGACGACGAAGTCGAAGTCGATCTGGATGATGATCTGCTGGATGACGATGATGACAGCAGTGATGAAGTTCCGCTGGACGACATCACTGACATTCCAGCAGAGGACGATAGCTGATCACGGTCAGAGGCGGCCTCGCGCCGCCTCGCGCCATTTGCAATCTGGTTTCAAAATTTTAACGGCGACGCCTGTTTTTGGACTTGCGCTTAGCGCCACTGTCTCATAAACGTCCGCCCACTGCTTCTGCAGTACCTGTATGGGGCCTTAGCTCAGTTGGGAGAGCGCTTGCATGGCATGCAAGAGGTCAGGGGTTCGACTCCCCTAGGCTCCACCAAAACCTAATTCAGATAATTTGCGTCACTTAAGAATCTGAATGGAAAAGATAATTCACCGGTTCGAAGATCCGATTTGGAAGAGTAACTTCCCTTCTGAACAAATAGCATTCTAAGCAGAGCTCTCTTGCCCCTATAGTCGCTTTTTTTCCATACTTTCCAAGATTTTGACAGAATTTCGGCGACCGGTTCGAACATCTCTTCAAAATTCCTTTGCGGAACTTCGAAATTTTCCAACTTCCGCTTGAGCTCTTCCTGCTTCATCGTCTGTCTGGCTACAGGAATGGCAACCCACACGTTGCGGACTTTTCCGCCGCTCCACCCATGATTGACAATATCTGGTCTGTAGCACATTGCGACAATAGTGACGTGTGCTTGTTTCAAGTTTCAATCCTGGCCGCTTTGATCGGATTGGGCCGTATAGTAAGGAATCTTGGAATTGCGGCCTGATCCAGGCAATATTGCCAAATCAAAGCGGTCTCAATCGAGTGCTGCGCCCACCCCAGAGTTTGATGCGGTAATGTTTACCGCTGTCAACTCAGCCAAGGATGGACGAGACAGACATCCCCTAGCCCAATACTGCTGTAACCGCGCGCAGAGTTGCCGCGACGACGGTATCAGCTTCTTCACGACTCAGGCAAAACGGTGGCGCGAAGCCCAAGATGTCGCCTTGCGGCATAGCGCGTGCGATGACCTTATCCTGTGCCAAAAGAGCGGCTGAGACTTGCGGGCCGATCTTGTCCGCGGTGTCAAAGAAGGTGCGGCTATCTTTATCCTTCACGAACTCGACCGCGCACAACATTCCTTCGCCGCGCACATCGCCAACATTGGCGTGTGCTGACAGTGCATCCTTCATCGACTGCTTCAGATAAGCGCCGACTTTGCCTGCGTTTTCGATCAGGTTCAGATCATCAATCAGTTTGAGGTTTGCCACACCGGCCGCGGCCCCGATCGGGTGTGCCGAATAGGTCCAGCCGTGGCCGATGGCGCCGTTTTCATCCGTGCCCTGTTCCAGCACCTTCCAAACTTTTTCCGAAACAATCGAACCTGACAGCGGTGCGTAGGCCGAGGTGAGGCCTTTGGCGATGGTGATGATATCGGATTCCAAGCCGTAATGCTCAGAGCCGAACATGCTGCCCAGGCGGCCAAACCCGGTCACAACTTCATCGGCAACCAACAGGATGTCATGCTTGCGCAATACGGTCTGGATGGCGGCCCAGTAGCCTTCGGGCGGGGGCACGATACCGCCGGTTCCCAACACCGGCTCGCCAATAAACGCGGCGATTGTATCAGCGCCTTCACGTTCAATCAGCGCCTCCAGTTCAGTAACGCAATGCGCGACGAATTCGGCTTCGCTTTGGTCCAGATTATCGCGGCGGAAATAATAGGGCGCTTCGGTATGAACCACCTGCGTGAGCGGCAGATCGAACTTTTTGTGGAATAGTTCCAGCCCAGTCAGCGACCCGGTGACAAGGCCCGAGCCATGATACCCGCGCCAGCGCGAGATGATCTTTTTCTTTTCGGGGCGACCCAGGATATTGTTGTAATACCATATTAATTTGACGTTGGTCTCATTTGCATCTGAACCGCCCAGGCCGAAATAGACCTTGGACATGTTCGAAGGCGCGCGATCAAGGATCATCTTGGACAGAGTGATGGAGGCTTCTGTGCCATGGCCTACGTAGGAATGATAATAGGCCAACTCGCGGGCTTGATCCGCAATCGCTTCGGCAATTTCCTGACGGCCATAGCCCACATTCACGCAATAAAGTCCTGCAAAGGCGTCCAGCAATTTGGTACCATCACGGTCTTCGATATGGACCCCGCTTGCGGTTTTGATCACTCGGGTCGCTGTTTCGCCCCGCGCGTGCTGGGCCAGATGAGTGGAGGGATGGAAAAAGTTCTCGCGGTCCCATTGGTCAAGTTGATCGTTCTTCAGCATCTTTTCACTCCTCATGCCCAGTCGCGGCAGACATATTTGATTTCGGTAAACTCTTCCATTCCCCGTCTTGCCCCTTCACGGCCCAGACCGGATTGTTTGGTGCCGCCAAAGGGGATCGGCGCGCCGGTGACCTTGGTGCGATTCACCGCCACCATGCCAAATTGCAATGCACGAGATACGCGGTAAATACGGCGTGGGTCATGGCTGTGCAGATACGCAACCAGACCGTATTCGGTGTCATTGGCCCGGGCGATCACCTCTTCTTCGGTATCAAAGGGCGCAATGGCCGCCACAGGGCCAAATGTTTCCTCTGACATAAGCACGGCATCGGCGGGCACGTCGGTCAGAACCGTGGGCTGATAAAACAGCGGGCCGAGAGGATCCCTTGCACCTCCGCACGCCAGTTTGGCCCCCTTGGCCAGCGCATCGGCGACATGTTCTTCCTGCTTTTGAACCGCCTTTTCATTCATCAGAGGGCCGATATCGGGGTCGTCCATACCGATGCCAAGGGACAGCCTGCGGGTCGCTTCGGCGAACTGCGAGCAGAATGCGTCGTAAATTGAGCGCTCCACAAATATCCGATTGGCGCCAAGACAGTCCTGCCCGGATGTGGCGAATTTGGCCTTGATCGTTTCAGAAACCGCAATTTCAAGATCGGCCCCTTTGAACACAATCACCGGTGCATGCCCGCCTAGTTCCATTACAAGTTTTTTCACTGTGTCGGCGGACTGACGGTAAAGTAACCGTCCGATTTCGGTGGAGCCTGTGAACGAGAGTGCCCGAACACGGGTGTCTTTCGTCCAAGGTTCGACCACGGTCGAGGCCTGGCCGGTGACCACGTTGAACACGCCCGCCGGAATACCCGCCTTTTCCGCCAGTTCAGCCAACGCGAGGGCCGAAAACGGGGTTTCACCTGAGGGGTGAGCCACAACCGTACATCCCACTGCCATGGCTGCTGCTGCTTTGCGGGTCAGCATGGCAGCAGGGAAATTCCACGGTGTGATCATTGCCACCACCCCGACCGGCTCTAGCCAAACCTCGACCTCGGCATCGGGCAGATGGCTGGTGACGCCTTCAATATTGGGTCGCTTGGCCTCTTCGGCGTAGAATTCTACAAAAGACGCAGCATAATCAATTTCACCGCGCGCCTCGGACAGGGGCTTGCCCTGTTCCAGTACCATGATCCGTGCCAGATCTTCTTTGTGGTGCAGCATCAGGTCGAACCAACGGCGCAGAATGGCGGATCGGTCTTGTGGCAAGAGGCCCGACCAGGTCGGAAAGGCAGCTTGTGCCGCATCCACGGCGGCAGAGGATTCCTCTGCCGAAAGGCTGGCGGCCTCACCGATAACATCGCCAGTTGCCGGATCGGTGACGCGGATGGTGTAACCCGACGAAGCTGCACACCATTTACCATTCACATAGGAAAAACTGCGCGCCAAAGATTTGTCAGCAATATCATCGCGCGCAGAAAGTGCAGTGTCTTTCATGGATACCTCTCCCTCGATGCCCGACAATGTCGGGCATTACAGGCAAAGGATGAGACCAAATTTCAGGGCCAAAGCAGAGTATTCTACTGTCAACCATCTCTCAGGCAGAGGGTTACTCCTGCCATCCAGCAATGAGGGAAATCGGCGGAACGCCCTGCCCCTTCACTGGTTTGGTGACAATATAGGTAAAATATTTTTCCAGACCTATGTCAGCATTGAGCATTTCATCAATCAGGCGTTGATAGGCATCGATATCGCGCGTCACGATTTGCAGGATGTAATCAAATCCTCCGCCAAGCGCCCAGCAGGCCAACACTTCTTCATAGCGTTGCATTGCGGCCTCAAAAGCCTGAAAGCTGGCAGCGGTATGATCGGACAGTTCGGCCGCAACAAAAACAGTTACATGTGGCCCAAGTTTGCGCAGGTTGATCTCGGCTCTATATCGCTTGATCAACCCGGCTTTTTCCAACTTTTTCAGCCGCTCCCAGCAGGGGGTGGGCGACAGGCCAACGCGGTCGGCCAAAGCCGTTTTTGTGATGCGCCCGTCGGTTGAAAGCACCCGTAGAATATCCAGATCGCGGGCGTCGAGCCGCATGGTCTCACCTCCGGGGAATAAAGTTATCCAACTTTCAACCCGATCACCGCCGCGCAATCGCCCGCTTTGATGAGACCGGGAAAGTGGCGACTGATCAAAAGGCCCGTAACTTTGGCTCGGTATTCAATCGGGGCAATCCCGGTGCGGTCAACCGGCCAAATGCGGGCCACAACATCGCCTTGGCTGACCTGTTCGCCAAGATCAACCATCGGCTCGTAGAGGCCATCGTTTTCCGAGAACACGAAGCAGTTACCATCGGGCATATCCAGGCGCACGGTTGGATCAATCTGCATCTCGCCCTTCAGAATTCCTGCGTGGATCAGCACATTGCGCAGGCCCTTTTTTGCAACGGCAATCGACTTGGCTGTGGCAGAGCCACCACCGCCCAATTCTGTTGAAACCAGAACCTTACCCATATCTTCGACCGCGGTGTCGTACATTCCGACATTGTCGATCTCCAGTAGCTGCACCGAATAGGGGGCGTTAAAGGCGGCCATCGCGGCGAAACAGGCCGCTTCATTGGCTTTATCTTCAAGGATATGGGCCGCCGCGAAGGGCACGAAATCCAGCGTTTTTCCGCCCGAGTGAAAATCCACCGCAATATCGGCCATTGGCAAAAGTACGCGCTGGAAATAGTCGGCAATCTTTTCGGTTGGGGTGCCATCTGGCCGGCCCGGAAAGGCACGGTTCATATTGCCTTTGTCGATGGGCGAGGTGCGTAACCCGGCGCGAAAAGCGGGATAATTGAAGGCAGGCACGATGATCACGCGTCCGGCGATGTCCTCGGGCTTTAGCGTAACCGTCAGTTCTTGCAACGCCACGGGCCCTTCATATTCATCGCCATGGTTGGCGCCGGTCAGCAAAGCCGTAGGCCCATCTCCGTTTTTGATAACCGTTAGCGGGATCATAATTGACCCCCAAGCACTGTCATCCCGGCTGTAAGGCAGCCGTAGGAAACCGTGGTGGATACCATCGCTATCCAGCGGGATCGTCGGGGAAATTGGGTTGGGTGTCATTACTCAGTCCTTCACAACCATTTTGCGGGGCACGTTGGCCAGGCACTCATGGCCGGATCTGGTGATGCGGATGCTTTCAGTAATCTCAAAACCCCAATCCTCCATCCAGAGGCCGGTCATGAAGTGCAGGGTCATGTTCTCCTGCAGAACCGTCTTGTCGCCAGGGCGAAGCGAGAAGGTCCGCTCGCCCCAGTCAGGCGGGTAGCTGACACCGATCGGGTAACCGGTGCGGTTATCTTTGGTGATCCCGTGTTTCTTTAGCACGCTGAAGAAGGCAATTGCGACATCCTCGCAGAGGTTGCCCTCTTTTGCAGCCTCCAGCCCGGCCTCCATGCCCTCAAGCACAGCCTTTTCAGCGTCGAGGAATGTTTGCGTGGGCTTTCCAAGGAAGACCGTGCGCGACAGCGGGCAGTGGTAGCGTTTGACGACACCTGCGATCTCGAAAAACGTGCCTTCGCCGGATTTCATTGGCTGATCGTCCCATGTCAAATGCGGGGCTGAGGCATCCGCGCCTGAGGGCAAAAGTGGCACCAGCGCGGGATAGTCTCCGCCCGCACCGATCTGTGCGTCATAGCGTAAGGCCGCATCATAGATTTCCGCCACCAGATCGCATTTGCGGATGCCCGGCTCGACCTTTTCAAAGATACGTTCATGCATACGGCCCACAATGCGGCCTGCTTGGCGCATGTATTCCAGCTCGGTTTCAGATTTTACCGCGCGCTGCCAGTTGACCAACGCAGTCGCATCGGAAAATTTGGCATTTGGCATGTGGTGCTGTAGCGCGGCAAAGGCCGCAGCTGTGAACCAGTAGTTGTCCATCTCAACGCCGATATGGCCCTTATCCAGCTTACGATCGGCCAGCTGTGCCGACAGGTAGTCCATCGGGTGACGTTCGGTGGATTGTACATAATGGTCCGGGTAACCGATGATATTGGCGGGATCCATAAAGCAGGTGCGAAGCGCGCCATTGGCATCTTGTCCACGGCCGTACCAGACCGGCTCGCCAGTGAGACTCAGCACTACGCATTGATGCACGTAAAAAGACCAACCGTCATAGCCGGTCAACCAGTTCATGTTCGAAGGGTCCGTCACGATCAGAAGGTCAAGCCCACGTTCGGCCATGGCGGCGCGGGTTTTTGCAATGCGCTGGCTGAACTCATCGCGTGAGAAGTGGAGTTTTGGTTCTGGCATAGAATTAATCCGTTGTTAGCTTGAAAACGTGGTGCCTTTGCCTGAGTTTTCCGCGCGCTGGCGAGCAAGCGTGGCAATGGCGGTGTCTTGGACACCCGTACCTGTCAGGTCAGCAATAATGATGTCACTGTCGGATTGTCGCCCCGGCGCCTTGTCGGAGGTGATATCACCCAGTTCAGCAAACCTGCCATCAGCCGGGAAAATGCCTACCGCAATGGCGCTGCGCAGCTCGCCTTTGAGGGCGCATTGGGCTTGGCTGTCGGGCACATAGAGCGTTGCCTTGGCAAGACAACCCGGGTCAAGCTCGACCTTGTGTTCCTGATCCGAACCCATCGCAATGACAAGCTGCCCCGGTTGCAGCCAGTCCGCTTTGATCAGCGGGGTCGCCGAAGGGGTTGTCGTGACGATGATATCTGCCGAGGACACGGCACCCGCCCTATCAGTGCTGGCCGTGACGTCGACCCCAAGTTCTTCGCGAAGGCTGGAAGCCAAGGTTTCGGCCTTGGCCGCATCCCGCGCCCAGATCACAGCGCTTTCGATGCCGCGCACAAGGGTCAGCGCCTTGAGTTGTAGCTTCGCCTGCACACCAGCACCGATGATACACGCGCGTGTCGCGTCCTCGCGCGCAAGGTGGCGCGCAGATACCGCTCCCGCAGCGGCGGTGCGCACATCCGTGAGATAACCATTATCCAGAAGCAAAGCTTCCAGAACGCCAGTGGTGCTTGAGAATAGCACCATCAAGCCTGATGTGCTGGGCAGGCCCAGCTTGGGATTATCGAAAAAGCCGGGACTCATCTTCATGGCAAAGCTGTCTATGCCGGGGACATAAGCAGACTTTACACATACCTCGCCATTATGATCTGGAACCATCAGTGTCATGATTGGCGGCATGACCACTTTGCCCCCGGCCAGTGTCGAAAAACCCTGTTCGATGCAGTCCACTGCATCGATATCGAGCGGCACCAGATCGCGCAATTCGGCTTCTGTCAGAATTTTAATCTGCGCCATTCTAGCCCTCCGCCGTCACATCTACATCTTCGCCGGAAATGATCCGGTGATGCAGCTGCATGTCGATGTTTTGCCCCGATATCAGCGCGACGCACCGACCTGGGTCTTTGATTTTTCCCGCCAGAAGCGCGGCAATGCCGACACTGCCGGACCCTTCAATGATCTGACGTTCCTGCCAATAGGCGTGACGGATGGCAGCAGCAATCTCGGTCTCGGTCACAAGAATCAGATCATCAACAAAGGCACGAGTCATGGCAAAAGTGTGCTGGTTGTCCAATCCAACCCCACCGCCCAGCGAGTCGGCCAGTGTCGACAGTTCTTCGACCAGAACCGGTTTCCCTGCCTTCTGGCTTTCATACATAGCCGCCCCGCGCTCCATCGAAATTCCGATAACGCGGACCTGCGGATTAACCGCCTTCATCACCATCCCGACGCCGGAAATCAGCCCGCCGCCCGACAGCGGCACCAGAACCGTTTCAAGATCCGGGGATTGTTCCAGCATTTCCAGTGCAACGGTGCTTTGCCCGGCAATGATATCGCGATGATCAAACGGGGGAAGCATGACCATCCCATCGGCGACCAGCCTGTCAACTTCTACCTGTGCGTCATCCTGAGAACGCCCGACAATGCGCACCTCTGCGCCTTGCGCCTTGATGCCGTCCACCTTGTTTTGCGGCACCAGTTCCGACATGCAGATGATACACCGCACCCCGGCCTGCTTTGCCGCATAGGCCAAACCGCGCCCGTGATTGCCCGTCGATACACCCACCACACCTTTGGCGCGCTGCGCATCGCTAAGTGACAACACAGCATTGGATGCCCCGCGCAGCTTGAAACTGCCGGTAATCTGGCCTTGCTCCAGCTTGAGGCGAATATCACCGCCGGTGGCTTTGCTGAGCGCGTCTGACGACACCGTCGGCGTGACCCGGATCGACTGTGCGATCCGCGCGCGCGCAGCAAAACTATCCTGAAGTGTGATTTCAGAGCTCATTTCTTGTCCTGACTTTTTTCCTATTTACTGAACAACATACCGCCCGCGGGATAATCCGAAGTAATCCCAAGATGCCTCATGCAGCGCCAAACCATCGCCTGATTGGAGGTAACAACCGGTTTGCCAAGTCGGGCCTCCAATTGTGCGACACATGGGGCGGCACGCACCGCCGTACAGGAAATAAAAAGCGCATCAGCATCGGGATCGCACGCAGCAACACCACCTTCGATAATGCTGTCCATTGAGACGCGCGCCATGTCGCGATCATCGGACAATCCAAAGCAAACAGCGTTCACCACGTCGAGGCCGTGTTGCGAGAAATAGGTGACCAGAGAATCCGTCACATCCTGCGTATAGGGCGTAAGAACGCTTACTTTTTTTACCCCCAAAGCCTCAAATGCATCAAAGGCTGCCGAGCTGGGTGTGACGCATGGCGTGCCCGGCTTTGCGCTGTTCATGTGCTCGGCCACTTTGTCGTTCCCCAACACTACCGAAGCTGCCGTGCATCCATAGACCAATACATCTAGCGCCTCGCCAGGCAGGATCTCTGCTGCGGCATCGGTCAGCAGCGGCCCTGTCTTCAAAAGGCTTTCATGTGTGGTTGGGTTTTCAAACCCGATCCGGTTTACATATACGCCCACATCATGCCCTTGCAGAATGCGTGCGAAGTCAGTTTCCGTCGTATGATCCGTGGCCAGCGTGACCAACCCGATACGATGTGTGACAGGGCGAGCATCCAGCGCGAGAGCCACAGACGAGGTCGAAGATTGTATATCCAAAGCCATTGCCATCCTCACACCACCAGAACCGGGCATTGCGCAAGGCTGGTCACTTTGTGAGAGACGCTGCCCAGCAAATAGCCCTCAATCGATCCCAATCCCCGGCTGCCCATGACGATCAGGTCATTCTCATGTTCTTTGGAAAAGCTGACGATAGTCCGCGCCGTTGGCCCGCCTTTGACAAAGGCCCGGATGCTCTCGCACCCTGCCTCGTGCGCAATGGACGCGCCGCGTTCAGCAGTTTCCTTTGCGTGATCGCGCATGATCCCGTCAATATCATCGGGCTTTTCTGCATCGATGACATACATCGATCCTTCCAGTATCGAATGATGACGGTAGAGCGTCAGTACCAACATTTCCGCATCACACAACTTAGCCAATTCAGCGGCTTTGCGAAGGGCGGCCTCTGATCCTTCAGACCCGTCGAAAGCAGCGAGTATTGATTTGAACATTTGTCGCTCCTTTTATTTGTTAAAGGCGATGTCGCGCAAAAACAGTGCCACCTGCGGGAAGAAGATCATCAAGACCGAGACACTCAAAAGCATGATCACGAAAGGCGGCGTTCCTCTGATTACTTCCAGATAGGGACGTTTGAACACCGCAACCGCTGTGAAGATATCGCATCCGAACGGCGGGGTGGCCGAGCCGATGGCGGCCTGCAATGTGATCAAAGTGCCGACCAGAATTGGGTCCAGCCCGGTTTTCTCGACCACGGGCGCAAAGATCGGAACAAAGATCAAGATGACCACGATGGGATCCACGAACATACAGCCGATGAAGAACGCAATCGCAATTGTGAATAGGACGCCGATCTGCCCCATTTCATCAATGCCAAGAGCGCCCAATATCTGTTGCGGTATCTGCGCGAATGACAGAACCCAGGCAAAGGCAGCACCTGCACCCACCAAAATAAAAACTACCGCCGTTACCATGCCCGTTGACAGGGCGACCTGGTATAGGCCGGTGATTTTCATTGTTTTGAAAATGAAGACTTCCAGCAACACCGCATAGGCCACGCTGATTGCTGCGGCTTCGGTCGGGCTGAAAACGCCGAAGAAGATGCCGCCGATGATCAGAACCGGGAAACCCAGCGGCCACAAGGCCCGTTTCACCGCTGCCGCGCGTTCGCACCATGTGGCGGCCGGTTCAGTGGGGACGTCATTTATTTTGGCGTAGATCATACTGTAGACCGAGAACATGAACAGGATTAACAATCCGGGCCCTATGCCCGCGATGAACAGTTCAGGGATGGAGGCCTTGGCAACTACACCGTAGATGATCATCCCAATACTGGGCGGGATCAGGAACGCGATGTCACTTGAGTTGACGATCAGGGCCAAAATGAAAGAATCCTTGTAGCCACCTTTCAGCATTCGGGGCCTGAGTGGCGTTCCCACCGCAACGACCGTGGCTTGGGTGGACCCGGACACGGCACCGAACAATGCGCAAGCCGCAGCTGTACTGACGGCCAACCCCCCTCGAACATGGCGAACAAAGGCCATGACCATATCAATCAGCCGCCCTGCGGACTGGCCACGTGTCATGATATCCGCTGCCAGAATGAACATAGGCACGGCGATCAATGAAGAGGGCCGGATACCACCCAACATTTGCTGAATCATAAACTCGGTTTTGTCGATTGTGCCAAACAGCTCGATCACGCCGATGAACGCGCCGGCAATGAGGGGAACCATCATCGGAAACCCCATAAGCAGCAGGACAACCATTGCGGAAAACATTAAGAGTGCCATGGTTAAAGCTCCACTTCCAGTTCCCGCGCATCTGCTTCTCGCAGATCAGTTGACAGGTAGATTTCAGGTTCCTGAAGGTTTTTGATGAAAGTGAGCGCGTATTGAACCCCGGTCACAAACAGCCCAATCGGCACCCAGATGTAGCTGAGATAAACAGGGAATCCGAGGGCGGGATAGACCCGCCCCTTGGCGTACATGCTGATGATGTATTGCACAGCGTACCACGCCAAGAGCAGCAACAGCACAGCGGTGACTCCCGTGACTACAACCATCAAGATTTTTCTGACCCGTTCGGGTAACGCGTCTGAGATGGCGGACATGCGGATATGCCGACCATGGCGCGCGGCGTAGCCGATACCAGCAAATGTCACCAACAATATGAATATACTGTTCAACTCTTCGGCGAATATAATGGAGTGGTTGAAAACAAACCGGCTGATGACATTTGCGATGGTGTTGACTGCCATCAGAATGACGCCTGTGGCCATGATCACCCGCTCAAGCGCAGCGATCCCCTTGTCAATGCCATCAACAATTCCGGCAAGGCCCGACTTTTTCTGCGTCGTTTCGCTCATATTCCCCCCGAACATTCGCAACATAGGCTGATCGCCGGTTTACTATTTCCAAATTGCAGGCCCGAACTATGGTTCTGGGCCTGCACCGATTTTTCAGATGAACACATCGCAAACGTGATGGATGCCTGTGGCAAAGCGCTACTGCTGCGCAGCCGCTAGATCCTTCTTCATTTGCTCGAGGATGGCAGCGCCACGTTCGCCCGCTCTTTCGACAAAGGCTGCTTCGACCGCTTTTGCACGTTCTTTAAAGGGTGCACGCTCTTCCTCGGTTAGCCGGTTTATTGTGTAGCCCGGATTGCTCTCCTGAATTTTTGCCAGACCGGTTGCATCCAGTTCGACGGCAACATCAAGAATATAATCGAGTGCGACTTGCGACGCATTCTGAACAAGTTCTTTGTCCGCATCGCTTAGCGCGTCGTAAAACTCTGCATTTGCCATCACAGCAGTCGTGTACTGACCATGTCCGGTATAGGTCATCACATTAGTCAGGTTATCCAGATCATAGGCCTCGATCCAAATTGCCGGGTTTTCTTGCCCGTCAACCATTTTAGTTTTCAGTCCGCCGATCAACTCGCCCCAAGGCATGGCAATCGGGGAAGCGCCAAAGGCCGTGTAAGTCTCCAAAAGCAATGGTGAGGTCATGGTCCGAATTTTCATACCTTCCAAATCGGCAGGTGTCCGAAATTCCTCCATTGTGGTGACCACCATTTCACCTTCCGGGAACACCGACAACAATTCCAATCCCTGTTCGCGATAGATATCGTGGAACATCTCGTTTACAGCGACGCCTTCTTTGAAAAACTTGCGCACGACTTGAGGGTCCGTCGGCTGGATATATGGCACCAGAAAGGCTTCGGCCTCTGGGATCAACGCACCGGTGAAACCTGGAGATTGATCAATGAACTGCAGCAATCCAGCCTGGGCCTGCTCCATGGCGTCGGCCGATTCACCAAGCGTACCCACAGGATAAATCTGGACTGTGTGATCCGAGTTGGCTTCGATTTCCTCTTTGAACTTGGTGGCGTACAGGCCTTGCGGATCTGTCAGCCCCTCTTCCATAGCATAGCGCCAATTGTCCGCATAAGCGGCAGTTGAGGTTAGCAATGCAGCAGCAAGGGGTGCGCAGACGCGCAGGGTAAAACGTGCAGTCTTGGTCATCATATCCTCCCAGATATCACCTTCTTTGTTAGTGATGTTCCACCACATCCCGAAGATTGTACTGCGAGTCAATTATTATATTGTTGCGCTACATTCTAGTAAGCGAATTGCGGCAAAGGCTCGCGTGGGCGCAAAAGTAAACCGGCCAGAAGCTTCAGAGCTTGGCGAAAACGTTCGATTTCGCGAATGCTTCCCACCGAAATGCGCACTGCATTTGTTGGGGTAGCCTTGGGAGAAAGGAATGGGCTTTCGGGGGACACCGCAACATTTAGTTCGCGGGCATGGGCGACAAAACTGTTGGAATCCCAATCTGGAGGGAGCTGCAACCAAAGATGCAAACTGGCCGGATGGCCCGTCCATTTAAAACCAGCAAGCTCTTGCGTTGCTATGTGATACCGCTTGACAATTTCCGCGCGCTGCCAATCCGCCAGCGCTTGTGCTGTGCCATCTTCCACCCAGCGTGAGGCAAGTTCGCAGATCAGCGGCGTTGCCATCCAACCAAATACGATCAGTCTCGCTGTCAATGCAGGAAGCAAATGGTCCGGAGCAACGGCATAACCCGCACGCAACCCGCTGACCGTGCATTTGGTGAACGTTGTCAGGTAGACCGACAGTTCTGGTGCGAACATCGAAACAGGCGGCTGGCGATCCGCTGCGACCGGACCAAACGCATCGTTTTCAATAATATGCAGCCTATGTTTGCGGGCGATTGCAGCAATTTGGCGCCGACGTTCCTCTGGCATCATATGTACATTAGGGTTGGCAAGAGATGGTAATAAATACAATGCCTTAGGTGACTTATCAACGCACGCCCTTTCCAATGCATCGGGCAGGATTCCGTGCTCATCAGTTTCAAGGCCAACATGTCGGTATCCGAAATATGCGACACTCGAAACCAAGAGGTGATGCGTGACCATATCTGACAGAATGACGTCGCCAGGACGCAATATCGCAGACATTGCTGCCGACATTCCATGCGTTACCCCATTCGTCATGAGGACTGAATCTGCATTTGTCTCGAGGCCGCAATGTGAAAGCCATTTGACTCCCGTTTTTCGGTGAGTCGCGTGGCCTACATTCGGACGTGTAGAAAGATATATGGCCGGGTCGAGCCCAGCATGCAAAGTCCTCAGCGTTGATTGCATCGCCTCAACATGCAGGCCATTAAACAAGGGGCGCGAAATCGACATGTCGAACAAGTTTCGAGGTTCTGACTCCAACTTGAATGGCTGTCCGTCGGTTTTGTCAGTATCGACAACATAGCTGCCACGCCCAATCTGACCATCGATCAGGTTTTGGCGACGCAGAATGTCGTAAGCTTTGCTGACGGTATTAACGCTCAACCTCAGGTCATCGGCCAGTTTCCGGTGTGTGGGTAATTTCTGTCCAGGTGACAAACTGCCGTCTTCGATCGCGCCTGCAATCATCGTGGCAAGGCTCGTATGCAGCGGTGAACTCAGCGTATCTCGGGATGGTTTCCAATTTGTCATGCGACAATAGTAACCAATTCGAATTCGCGAACAAGCAGATCAATCACCAAGAGCTTCACAGGGGTCGGAATTACAGCTTTTTCTATGTGTCTCCCTTGAAAAGAAAGTAATTGCTGTGACCGTGGATCTATCACTTAGTTTTCCTGAAGATCTCAACACGTCAGTATGCGCGGATTGTCCGGGACTGGATGAAGCCCATTGGCTTCGAGGCCAGCGCCTAAGGAACTCCATCAATGCGCCGGACCAAAGTCACGCAGTTCTACAAGAAAAGACAGGAAGTCTTCGGGCGATTCAGTTGCTCTTGGGTCATGCAAAGATGGTAAGCACGGTTCGGCATCTGAGCGTCGAGCTTGAAGACGCCTTTGCCATCGCAGCAGCAATCGAGATCAAGAGCTTGTAGACCAATTTTGAACCGGCCATCTGCTGCTGCGCATCTCATCGAACCTGCTGTTCGTTTCTAGCGCAAATTCTAACCCACCCCCAACTCGCAAGTTGAGGGATTTTTGCTCCGCGTCGCATAGAGAACAGACACGCGTTTAGCGACGTTTCTACAAGATGAGATGTCCTCGGCTGATTCCATACCTCAATCTACGGATCGCATCCTTGCAGGAGTTGCACTGATGCTTGGATTTTGCCTCACCGCTCCTTTGCTGGACGTAGCTGCAAAACTCGCGTCGGCTAGCGTACCAGTTGGGCAGATTACGGCTGCTCGCTTTGTAGTGCAGTGCGTGTTGATGGCCCCGTTCGTCTGGATAATGGGGCTGTCGTTGCATGTAGCGCGAGGCAAATTGATCGTACTCGCATTCCGCTCATTACTTTTGCTGTTCGCAACTTTTTGCTTCATTGCTGCCATCCGTGTGATGCCACTCGCCGATGCGTTGGCAATCGTGTTTGTGGCCCCGTTCATTGTCTTGTTGGTTGGTAAGTTTTACCTTGGTGAAGACGTAGGTCCGCGTCGTGTCGGGGCAGCTCTTGTCGGGTTTGTTGGGGTAATGTTCGTCATCCAGCCCAGTTTCGCGGCCTTCGGCGCGGTTGCAATAATTCCGCTTGGTACGGCAGTTGCTTTCGCTTTCTACATTCTTGTGACGCGAGGATTGTCGCGTCGGATGCATCCCGTGGCTCTGCAATTCCACACTGGCCTGATTGCCAGCCTGTTTTCCATTCCAATCTTAATATTTGCGCAAGGCTCTGGTTCGGAGCTGTTCGATCCTGTTTGGCCGACAGACATCGCTTTGTTGTGGCTTTTGGGAGCTGGTTTTTTTGCAACGGTGAGCCACATGATGATGACCTATGCGCTTTCGTTCGCGCCTTCAGCCACATTGGCACCTTTGCAGTACTTTGAGCTGCCAGTTGCGACCCTGTTCGGCTATCTTGTCTTCAATGACTTTCCGAACACGCTTAGCCTACTTGGTATTGCAATCATCATCAGTGCAGGGCTGTACATGATTCATCGCGAAAGAGTCGTAGCCAGACAATTGGTCACAGAACGTGCAGCACCTCCAATCTAAAACTACTCTCGCTCTCGGCCAAATTTCAGACATTTGAGCAAAGCAGAATTTGGGATGACCGCTTCCGCCGAGCTAGCCCTGGTACACTGCACAAAATCGGACGGCTACGGCCCTTCGCAAACCAGCGGGAAGGCACCGATTTCCGGAATCGTGAGCGTGCCTACAGTGACGGATTTGTCTCTTTCGACAGCGGTTATCAATCGAACCGAGGCAACGATCCGACTGTATTCGGGATCGGCAAAGTCGATTACAGTACGCATATCGACATCGGCCCCCTGTGCCACGATGATTGGTATCGCACCATCGACTTCAGTAAGGCTCCAGTGTTTGCCGTCTGCGTGAATGGTCGCGCTTACGACTGCGAGACCAGGGACAGTTCCCAATCCGACATCAAATACAGCGCCTGATCCATCAGGGGCCTCGCAATACAGCCCGACAGTTGCGAATGCCGAGGTTGCCGAGAGGAGCGCTAAGAGCGCCAGTGCAGTAGTTCTGATCATGAACTTTCCTTTTCGTTCGCAATCCGGTCAAAATATATCTTTGGTTCAAAGTTCTCAATAAGCGCGCCTGAACGCGGGTCAAAGAAGCAGAAACACCAGCACCCTCAGACCACTACGTTGCCCCAAATTAATGGCACCGCACGGCTGGAACTTGGCTGGTTCCAGTGAGGTTCTGCGCGTCGGAGCGGACATCCAACTTCAGCGCAGCAGCGAAAGCAAAGATTTGCATCATCCATTTCTCTGGATGTCGACATTGTCAAAAATGTGGACAACGCTCCGCCCGGCTTTCTAGGTGAAGTTGGACACGACCTCACACACACGTTAGCCTTAAATTCAGAGCGGTACGACAAACGTTAAGGAGACCGTTTTGCGTTTATTTATGTGGATCGCCGCCACACTGCTATGCGGTTCGCTCGCCACTGCCGAGGAACGGCTGGCGATGGTTATTGGGATCGACAGCTATGAAAATATTAACGACCTGCAAAAGGCAGGCAATGACGCTCGAGCCGTCTCTGCCACGCTGAGCGAACTCGGATTTGTGGTCACCGAACTGATCGACCCCGAGCGGCTGGACCTGCGGCGCGGCCTTGTAGATTTCTCTCGCCAGATCAGTCCTGGCGACGAGGTAGTGTTCTACTTTGCAGGACACGGCATCGAAGTAGAAGGTCGCAATTACCTGCTGCCCACCGACGTACCCCAAGTGCGTCCGGGCGAAGAAGATTTTGTGACCGGCGAAAGCATCGCTGCTGACCAGATCCTTGATGTAATCCAGTCCCGCGGTGCGCGCGTGGCACTGATGATACTCGATGCCTGCCGCGACAACCCATTCCCCACCCAAGGTACCCGGTCCGTGGGCCGCTCGAGCGGGCTATCGCGAATGGAACCGGCCGAAGGGGCCTTCGTCCTCTTTTCTGCCGGTACAGGCCAGACTGCGCTGGACCGACTGTCGGACAATGACCCAAACCCCAACTCGGTCTTCACTCGCTCCCTGCTGGAGCGGATGACCACACCCGGCCTACCTCTGAACGAGCTAGTGCGCCTTGTGCGGACCGACGTGCGTAAACTGGCTGCCAGTGTGAACCACAACCAGTTCCCAGCTTACTACGACCAGCTACAGGGCACATTTACCTTTGAGCGCGGCGGCCCCGCCCCGCTCCCAGTAACTGTTCCAACGCCCCAACCCTCTGCCCCTCAGATCAGCCCATGCGACGCGGCACGCGCTGACTGGGAGGTGCTACAAACCACGTCTAGCACCTCCGCGCTGGAAGCGTTCATGACCATGCACGCGGGCTGCCCCATCTATGCCGCCGCTGCTCAGGATCGGATCGACACGCTCAGTGCCGCTACCCAACCCGCCGAAAGGGCCGTGGCACCAGTGCCTTCGCCGCCCAGCACCTGCGAACAGCTTTGGTACTCGCGCAACCTCATCTTTCATAACAACGGCTTCTGCTTTCAGTCCACGCGTGCGCGGGCTGCCTTTGACACAAGCCAATGCACCACTCGAAACCCGCGCCTGACAGCAGCCGAACAAGGCGAGGTGCAGCGTCTGCAAGCGCTCGAAAGGGCCAATGGATGCTAATATCGCGGCTAGTCGCTGTCTCTCTTGCGCTTGGACTCTTGCCGAGTTTTGCGCGTGCAGATGGCTGCGTCCCCCGCGATTTTCTGGCGATGCCATTACCGCAGGGTCGGTCCGCAATCGCCACAGCACTTGAGACCGCATATCCCGGCCTGACCGTCGACGAAGCAGCGAAAACGCTAACAACGGGCGGCCAGACGCTGCCACTTGGCGCGGCTCATAACGGTCCGCCGAAGGAACGGCTGGCGAACGCCTCCATCACCGACCAGTTCGCACAGATTTATCCGCTGGCCTTTGACCTCGCGGCGCGTGACACACCCTGGTTCGATCCAGGCCGCGCCCGCAACGACGCCTTCTTCCGCGCACTTTATGGGCAAACAGAAACTCAGGTTGCAGCCCGGCTCTGGCGCGCAGAATACCAGGGGCCGAAGCGCCGCGCCCGTTTTGCCTTGAACAGCCACCACTGCGCTGCACATCAATTACAAGCTGCGTTCGATGCGATGGCTGCCAGTGGTGAGGATTTTGACCCATATTTCACCCAAGTCGGCGGAAGCTTTAACTGGCGCCGTATCGCTGGCACGCCACGGCTAAGCGCGCACAGTTTTGGTATCGCGGTCGACTTCAACACGCAGCTTGGCGGCTATTGGCGCTGGTCAGGCGCTCCTGAAGGCAACGCCGGGGCCTACGAAAATCAATACCCAGTTGCGCTCGTTCAGCAAATGGAACGCTTTGGGTTTATCTGGGGAGGCAAATGGCACCACTTCGATGGAATGCACTTTGAGTACCGACCCGAACTCATCTTATACGCACGCCTCAAAACGGGTTCACAAAACAACTGAGTCGCGCTTATCCTTGTCTGTCAAGACTCCTGGGTGGACACACACAATGAAGAACCTGACATCAGCGGCCTCCATTTGCATCGCGTGTGCCCTCGTCGCACCGCCGGTTTTTGCGGATTGCGGGTTTTGCGCCGAAAAGGTCACTTTGAACGAACTGCTCGCGAAATGCTATCTCAAGCGGCTGAACGACGAACGCTTGGCGGCATCACAGAACAACTCAGAGGTGCACCTTGTTGATTTGTCCGCATGTGGTTTAGATCGCAGTGCGACTGCGCTTCCGGACGTGCAAACCGATGGAGGGGGGCCGGTGCAGCTGGACCAGGCGTTTCTAATACCCGAACCGGCGCTTGATTGTCTTGCGCGCGAGGTCGAAACCGCGCAATTCGAAAAGGACAAAACACTGACATTTGAGGTCCGCGTTGACTGCTCCAACTGACAAACGGTCGATTAGGCGTACGCGTTCCAATGATCTGGACCCGGGCGCAGCCGAACTTTCCGGTGTTCTTGAACCTGTACAGGCGGACGAGGATGTCGAACCAGGAGACGACGGCCCGCTTGGCCGCCGCATTGCCACCGCCGACACGGCCCCCGCGCCTAAAACCGCATGGGAACGAATTGAAAGCACCTTTCGCCTTTTATCACTGATCGCTATTGCCGCCTCCGCCGGGGTCTCGGCGTTGAACTTCTATCAGGGTTACCTCGACACAAAAAAGGAGCGCTCCATCGAGTTGATGTCGGACTGGCAGAAAACCGGTGCACGCGAAACATACACCCAACTAGGCAACGTTCTGATCCCCGCAATCAAAGCTGCGGGCGAAGTACCCGCGGACTTGCCCGAGCGAGCCCGGCAACTGGCCCGTAAGCAGATCGGGGCTAACCTATTAGAAAATCTCAAAACAGGCGATGCAGATACACTCAAAGAAATCGAAGCGCAGATCGACACAGTAGTTGTATTTTTCAGCGAGGTTGAATTTTGTTTACGCGCCGACCTTTGCAATACTCCTTTGCTCAAAGACTATTTTGGAACGGAAGTGACCTTATTTTGGGACTATTTTCAGGCCTACGCCTTTGAACAACGCGCCGGTCTATACCCAACCTACGGGGACGCGGTAGAAGCGCTGGCAATCAGCTTTGCAAGCCCATGAACGATGTCACGAAACGGCGCATATACTGAGGACCAACTTTTCCCAATAAAGATAATGTCGGCCCAAAAGAGACATTCCCCACCCGCGCGCGATGCTACGTTCGCAACCAGCGCTGCCCACCCCAGCCAGACACCGCAGCGTGTCAGACATGAGTTTCGCCAGAATATCGCTGGTAGCTGGCCAGACCGATGCTCTCGCCAGCAAGGGCAGTTACAACATCTGGATCAATACACAAACTCACGCGTCGATGAGCAGGTCTTGGGAAACCATATTCCAACTTGGAGTATTTGCTGCGAGAGTGGCGAGAAGACCTCGACTATTCGACGGATTGAAATGCAGCAAATCGAACAACGGCCAATGCACAAAGCAAATACGATGTGACTAACCTTCCAGAAGATTGATGCGACCACTGAATCCCAGAGTAAGTTCCTCTACTATCCGATCGTCGGCGTTGGCACTGCTGCGACCTGTGTTGCCGTTTGGCCGCTAATCAGTTGCTTGGCCCAACTGATAGAAATCAAAATAGACCCGGACTCTCTGCATTTGATGAGAATCGCGCGACGGACAAGAGCGGGGAATGCCCCATCACGAATATCAGCGTTGTAATTTCCTTTAGAACGGCGTGGGGCATAATGAAGCTGTAGGCGTTGTCTTGTGTGTTCCGCTGCATTAGCGTCCGGAATCATGGTCATCCGACGATACACATTTGCGCTATTGACGAGTCTTCTGGTCATTCTGGCCGGATTTGTTAGCGAGTCTCATGCCTGCGTCGGGCTTCATTGCGGGGACCATATGCAATCGGCAGGACACTCCGCCGCGGTGAAAAGCATCCCTGACATCTCGGCCCAAAGCAGCCAGCACGACACGGATAGTGCCGGAGCCGGAGAGTGTAACCCTTCGCTTTGCCAAGCCGTCGTACTGATCTCGCAGAACAGCCAAGTCGTGTGGAATCAATATCAGCTTGACCGAGAGTTCCAGATTGGATCCCAATCCAAGTTGACTGAACCAGATAGCCCCTACAGACCCCCTGACCTTTGAAGCTGCCAAAATCCGCGCGCGCCTAAGTGACCGGCCCTTGCGGCTGTTTGCGATGTGCCGCAGCACTTCCAGCTTCTACAAAGTCAGGTTCAACCCATGAAGAAAAGTCACTTGTTAATCGGCGCTTGCGTCGTCTCGGCTGTTGCCGCTTTCATAGTTTTTCGTTCAGACCCAATCGAAGAATCCAGCCCTCAGGCGACAGTTTCAAGAGTCGACCTAGTCGCAATTCAGTTGCCACCTATTGAGGGCAATGCAGCAATCGGCCAGCGGGTCTTTGATGCCTCCTGTGCCACTTGCCACGGTGTCAACGCGGTCGGAATTGACGGCGCAGGACCGCCGCTGATCCACAAGATATACGAACCTAGTCACCACGCTGATGAAGCGTTTCAGAGGGCGGTTTCACAGGGTGTAAGAAGTCACCATTGGCAGTTTGGAGACATGCCGCCCGTCGACGGCTTGACGCGAGGTGACGTCGCTATGGTGATCGCCTACATTCGTGAAATCCAGCGCGCCAACGGAATAAATTGAGGATAGGCCCATGAAGAAGATTGTAATGCTTATACTCTTGGCTGCGCTCCCCGGTTTTGCGCTGGCGCATTCCAAGGTCACAGAAACAACACCTGCAGACGGAACCACAGTAACGACTGTGCCTGCTGAAGTTGGCCTCAATTTCTCGAAAGACATCCGGCTGACCCGGATAGAGATGGCACACGAAGAACACGGGGCAGTACGACTGGATTTGGGCGACCAGGCAAGATTTGCTCAGAAGTTCAAAATTCCATTGCCAGGCAATGGCGCGGGCACCTATGTCATCGAGTGGCGCGGTTTAGGTGAGGACGGTCATGCGATGCAGGGCGCGTTTACCTTTACTGTGGAATGAGCATGCCAGACATCTGGGGAATTGCTGCAATCCTCGCAAAGCTAGCACTCTATATCGGCTTTGCGGGGGCCACTGGCCTTGTGGTCGTTAAGTGTCTCTATTCCAGCTTGGTCACACCGATAAGCCTGGCGATGAAACGCCAATCCATGGCCTTGGCATGGCTTGCTCTCATTGCGACGGCACTGGGGTTCATGCTTCGTGGAGCCCTCTTGACGGGCGGAGCGGATGGGCTGGTCGACCCCGAGATGCTTGGATTACTCTGGCAGACATCCGTAGGCGATGTATTTGTTTATCGAGTGATAGGCGCAGCAATGATCCTTGTCGGATTGTCTGTTCCGCGCTTTGGTTTAGGGATCGCACTTGTGGGTGGCACGATGGCTCTGTGGTCCTTTGCACAGATCGGGCACCTATCGGATCTAGAGAATTTTGGTACCCAACTCTTGTTACTAGCACACCTGCTCTGTGTAGCTTTCTGGGTAGGCATCTTCAGCCCGCTGCGGAGTATGGCTCTTCAACCTGAGCAAATTGCAGACGCTGCTGCACTTGGGCATAGGTTTGGCCAAGCTGCGGCACTAATGGTACCCGCATTGATCGTCGCAGGTTTCTGGATGGCTTGGTTGCTTGTTGGTGATCTCCGAGCGCTCATCTCCACTGGTTATGGGCAGGCCCTGTTGCTCAAAGTACTATTTGTAGGGCTGCTATTGATCCTAGCCGCCGCGAACAAGCTTCGATTTGTTCCGGCAATGCTAGACGGAGATACCAAGGCGGCGCAGCACCTCGCCCGTTCCATCGAAGTTGAGGCGCTGATCGTTCTGGCGGTGCTGACAACTACGGCGACACTAACAACCGTTCTGACGCTTCCGAATTGAGGTGGGTGGAGATGACCAGGCACTTATTTATTTTGGTCCTATGCAGCATTTATTCCAGCGTTGCCGCGGATCATACGTTGACAGACAGAGACGTGGCGAATGGACAGAGGCTCTACGTAGATCAATGCGCCGCGTGCCACGGCGTTAACCTGGAAGGCCAACCCAACTGGCAAACACCGGGTGAAGACAGTGTGATGCCTGCGCCACCACATGACGTGACCGGGCACACATGGCACCATGATAGCCTGCTTTTGTTTGACTACACCAAATTCGGCGGTGCAAAGACACTGGCCGCACGCGGCGTCAAGAATTTCAACAGTGGCATGCCGGGTTTCGAAGGCACTTTGACTGATGACGGCATATGGGATGTTCTGGCTTATATCCGTTCCACATGGCCGAAAGATATTCAGCAGGTACAAGCCAGTCGCAACCTCGCACACGACTAGAGGCAGGCCAACACGAATGTCACAGATATCATCCGAGTGGGATGCCTGAACGTTGGCAAATCGCAATGCTCAGAAGGAACTATTTTCCCGAGCTCGAAATCCCAAAAGCCTTTCGATATTTGGGAATGAAAATATCTTTCCCCTTTATCTTGCGTGTGATCCAGTCACCCACTGTCACAAAAAGCCAGCTGCTTCCGATGACCGGCCCAAGGGGCACCAGAATTGGTGCTTTTTTCCAGGGCGCGTAGGGTTTCTGACTTTCGACGGGTGCGCCCTCGATTACTTTCTTAAGCGTTTTGATCAGCCACGGATTCTGCCGTGCCGTTGCTACGATTGTCATTCCGTCGCCAATGTCGGCAATGTCACCGCCGACGAAGACATTCGGATAGCTTGACGGTCGCAACCATTTGTCGGTTTTGACCCTACCCAATGCATCAGCCGACACGCCCGGAAGGCTTTGAACCAAAGACGATTGGGGTTTCGATCCAACCACCGGAAATACCAGATCGGCCGCAATCACTCTACCGTCGGTCAAGCTCACGGATCCTTCGTAGGGCCGATCCAAATGGCGTAAATCCTGCGCCCTCTGGCCGAGAATGACAGTGACGCCCAGCCGTTCCAATTTACCTTTGAGCTGCGCGCCTAGCTTGGCCGGGTATTTGGGAAACAAGGTATCATCCGACGAAACCAGGGTGATGGATTTACCCGGATGTGCCGAGGCGGTTTCGCCCGCAAGCTCTGTCCCGACAGCGCCTGCCCCTACGATCACAACTGAATTCGCCTTGGCCAGTTGCGCGCTGACGTCTTTGCTCGCTTGCTGAAAATCCGCAATGCTGCCACCCGACGGCTTGAACGGCGCTGCATAGGATGATCCGGTGGCGATCAGGATATAGTCCGCCGGAAAGACAGCTCCAGATTCTAAAGTGACCTCGGTTTCAGAAACCGAAACGGCGCGCCCGCGCACGACCTTACCCGATAGCAGCAGATTGTCGTATGGCAGGATGATCTGGTCCAGCAAGGCGGGTTCAACCAGCGCGCGGATCGCTGCAGGCGGATGCACGAACGCTTCGCGTTGCTCAATCAGGGTGACGTCCGCGCAAGCGTCCAGTTCCCGGGCAACTTCAAACCCGACATAGCCCCCGCCAATGATCACAATTTTCTTCTTCGCCATTGGGTCCCCCCGTTGCGGCATAACGTTCTGACCACTATCTAAAATTGCACGTTCACACGAACAAGTACGGTCATCTAGGATACTGCCTTGAAACATGATGAGTTAGAGGATCATTGTCAGATCGAAGCATTGATCTCGGCGATCTCAGGTCGATGGAAGCTGTTGATCATCTACTGGCTTTCGCAGGGAGACTGCCGGTTCAACCAGCTTCAGCGAAACCTCGGACGCATCACGCATCGAACGTTAACGCGCCAGCTGACCGAGTTGCAGACGACGGGCTTTGTCTCTCGCAAAGACTTCAAGACCATACCGCCGCATGTCGAATACAGCCTCACACCTCTGGGTCAAAGCCTGCTTCCACTGCTGTATGAGATGCATCAATGGGCGGCGCAGAATGCGGACAAGTTACCGGAACCGAAAGATCTTTCGAAACAGCTTGGGCGATGACCCAGCCCCTTGAACCAGGGCCAGGCATCTGAAGGGGCAAGACCAAGATCTATGTCAAAGCCCGACCAATATCTCTGGCAACCATGTCGCCACTTCGGGGATCAGGATGATGACCACAAGAACCAGCATTTGCGCCCCTACAAAGGGCAACACGCCGCGATACATCTGCCCATAGCTCATGTCACGCGGAGCGATTGAGCGAAGATAGAAAATCGACGGTGCCATTGGCGGTGTCAGATACGAAGTCTGAATCACCACTAGAACCATCATGGCAAACCAGATCGGATCAATTCCGGCGGATTTCACGATCGGGGCAAAGATCGGAATGAAAATCAGAACGATCGACACCCAGTCCAGTACAAAGCCCGCGAAAAAAACCACCAACAAAAAGAATGCGATGATACCGGCATTGCCATACCCGATCCCGGCAACGGTATCGCGCACCAGCTGTCCGCCTCCGGTGACCGCAAAGATGCTGGTGAACATCGTTCCTCCGGCCACGATCAACATGATCATAGCGGTGATGCGCAGGGTCACATTCAGTGCCTCGGACATCAGTTTCAGGTTTAGTTCCCGAAACATCAAAGCCAACAGGATCGTACCGGCGGCCCCGACTGCGGCAGCTTCGGTAGCCGAGGCAACACCGGCCAGAAGCGAGCCCAGCACCAGGACAATCAATGCCAGCGGGGGCAACAATGCCGTCAACGTCACCTTCATCTTACGGCCGGTTGACATCGCGCGCTCTGCCTGTGGCAACGGAGGAGCGTCAGCAGGTCGGACCATGCTGCGCACTAAAATATAAAGCACGAAGAACACCACCATCAGCAAGCCGGGCAGGATAGATGCGGCAAACAGCTTGCCAATCGACAGCTGCGCAATCGACGCATAGACGACCACAATGACCGAGGGTGGAATTATTGTCCCCAGTGAGCCCCCTGCACAGATTGTTCCCGCGATGAGGTCATTACGATAACCCGCTTTGGTCATGGCTGGGATGGCCATCAACCCCACAACTATCTCGACCGCACCTACAACGCCGGATGCGGCGGCGAAAACCGCGCACATTGCAATCGTCGACAGCGCTAATCCACCGGGCAAGCCGCCCAGCCACAACTGCAGTGCAAAGAACAGGCGTTTCGCGATCCCCGAACGCTCAAGTATCGCCCCCATGAAAATGAACAGAGGGATTGCTGCCAGTACGAAATTCGAAGCCGTATGAAGCAGCGGACCATAAAGCTGCAAAAAGATCAGCTCACCGAACACCATGTAGCCAAAGGCGACGGAGATGATGATGAGCGAAAAGGCCACCGGCACTCCGGCAAAGACCAACACAAAAAGGGCTGCAAACATCAGTAATGGTGTCATTGGTTTTCTTCCATGCCGTCCAGTTCGCCCGGTGCCTCACCAGGGTTCTTGCGCCCCGAAAGCAACTTGATCGCCTCAGCCAGGAATTGCAGCGCCAAGGCCGCCAGACCAACGGCGATGACCGTGTAAAACGGCCAAACAACCGGCGCCCAGGGGCTGACGCTTTCGACCTCTCCGGTGATCAGTGCTTTCCAGGCTTTTTTGCTTGCAACCCAGGCAAAGATGGTCGTGATCGGTGTCATGACCAACAGAAAGACAGCACCGTTCAACAGCTGCTGCGCCCGCATCGGCATACGCTGAGACAGAAAGTCGATCCTGACATGCACGTCACAGCGCAGGGCATAAGCCGCCCCAAGCAGAAAAACCGAACCGTTCAGCATGTACGAGATATCAAACGCCCAAAGCGTCGGCGCACCAAACGCATAGCGAGCAACAACCTCGTACAGCATTGCCACGATCAGGGCAAAAATTACGCATCGACCCAGCAGGGCCAGCGCCCCGGCAATCGCGTCGATGACTCTGAGAATAGTGGTCATGTATGTCCCCGGAAACGGATGACCGGCACGAATATCCGGTCATCCAACCAATGTCAGGGCAGAGCCTATTCGGCGCTGTCGCGAACCAAATAACCCGAATTCTCGGCCCAGTTCGCTTGATAGGTGAGGTAGCTGTCCAGAACCTCTTGCATCCGGGCGCTTCCGTCTTCGGCTTTTTTGGCAGCCTGGCTACGGGCCCAATCGCGCCCGGCGGCGCGGATCTTTTCGGATTCCGCTGGTACCATGTTGATGATTTCAACTTTGGTATCGCGGAAGGCAGCCATGGCTTGAATGTCCGCGTGACCGAAATGTGTGAAGCTTTCGTATGTTGTCAGCTTGGCCGCTGCGGTAACCTGAAGCTTGATATCCTCGGGCAGAGCATCCCAAGTTTCCTGTTTGACGAAGACTTCCCACAGAAAGGACGGCTGATGCACGCCGGGCATGATCATATAGGGCGCAACCTCGTGGAAACCTTCAGAGATATTGCCTCCTGGTGTCGACCATTCGACCGCGTCCACACCCTTACGCTGCAGCAAAGTGTAGATTTCATTTCCCGGGACAACCGTCGGAACGCCGCCAAAGCTGTCCTGTAGAACAGCGGCCCATGCGCCCGAGGTCCGGTATTTGACGCCCTTCAGATCGTTGGTTGTTTCGATCTTGACGTTCGAATGCGCCATAACTTCGGACGTACCGACCCCAACGACCAGCGTGTGCAGACCCATTTCTTCGCGGCGGAAATCCTGCAGCATCTGCTCACCGCCGCCTTCATAGATCCAGTGCAGGGTCGCCTCGCCGGACATGCCACCGGGGAAGCTGGCGAAAACGGCATTGGTCGGGTCCTGGTTTACCAGATAAGACGGCGTGGAATGTCCGGCTTCGACGATGCCGTCCTGAACTACTTCATACGCCTTGAAGGCCGGGGCCAGAACGCCCGCGCCAAAAGGTTGGACATGCATGCGTCCCGCGGTCAGTGTGTCCACATTAGCCGCAAATCGTTCCATGAAGTTCTGGTAAAAGAATGAACCTTCACCAATCGCTGCGGTCATCTTCCATTCAATTTCTGCGGCGCTTGCGGGCATTGCAAGCGTGGCTGTTACCGCCAGGGCGGCAAAGTTCGAGAAGAGTTTCATCTTGTCCTCCTGTTATGGGCCAAAGCCCGATTTTGCACGTCGAATGACGCGGAATTTCCGGTGATCTGCTTCTATGGCAGAGTGTTGCGGATGATACGGAACAGCCGATCTTGGTGTCCCTGCCCGGCCCCGTTCACCGGGGCCAAAGCCTTTGATATGACCGAGGAAATTTCCAGCCTCAGCCCTGTGGTTCACCGCTTATTGCGTCGAGCCTTCCAGATCTTCGGGGCTGAGTGCGGCGGGCATGTTCTGATATGCTACGGGTCGCAGCCAACGGCGGATGGCCATTGTGCCGACGCTTGTTGCGCCGAAATTCGTGCTGGCAGGATAAGGCCCCCCGTGGACCATGGACCCCACCACCTCGACCCCGGTTGGGAAGCCGTTGAACAGCAACCGCCCGGCCTTGCGCTCCAGGATCGGGAAGAGTTGCTGCGCCAGCGCGGTGTCGCTGTCATCCATCTGGATCGTGGCCGTAAGTTGCCCGTCCAGCTGGGCTGACAAGGCAACCATCTCTTTTTCCGAGCCGACGCGCACAATCAGCGATGCGGGCCCAAACACTTCTTCGCTGAGGCTGGGATCAGCCAGAAACGCTTCGGCATCGGTTTCGAAGAGCGCCGGTTCAGCTGAACGGCCTGCCGTGGAACCTTGATGGATCGTGCGCACAGCGGGATGTTCGGCCAAATGCGATTGGCCGGATCGAAATGCCTCGGCAATCCCATCGGTCAGCATGGTCTGTGACGGCACTGTACTCAGGGCACTCGCTGCAGCATCGATAAATTGGTCAGCATCATCGCCTGTGATCATCACGGCAACGCCCGGATTGGTGCAAAACTGCCCTGCCCCCATGGTCATCGACCCCGCCCAGGCTTTGCCGATCTCTTCACCTCTGGCGACCATAGCGTTTGGAAGAACAAACATCGGATTGACCGAGCCCAATTCACCAAAGAACGGGATCGGGTCTGGGCGGCTTGCGCAGAGGTCAAACAGCGCCCTGCCTCCGGCCAGCCCACCGGTAAAGCCCACGGCACGGATTGCCGGATGCTTTACCAATGCTTCTCCGATGCTGCGGTCCCCACCTTGCACCAATGAGAATACGCCGTCGGGCATACCGGTCGCCCTGGCCGCCGCGTGGATGGCATCAGCGACGATTTCGCCGGTGCCCGGATGGGCGGGGTGGCCTTTGACCACGACCGGGCAACCTGCGGCCAGTGCCGATGCGGTGTCACCTCCGGCAACCGAAAATGCCAAGGGGAAGTTCGAGGCGCCAAAAACAGCCACCGGGCCAACCGGGCGCTGCATCATCTTGATGTCAGGACGTGGGGCGGGTTGGCGATCCGGCATCGCCAGATCATGGCGGCGCTCTAGATACGCACCATCCTGGACGAATTCGGCAAACATGCGCAACTGACCAACCGTGCGTCCCCGCTCGCCTTGAAGACGCATCTCGGGCAGACCGGTTTCTGCACTGCCAATGCTGGTGATGGCCTCGGCACGGGCCTCGACCTCATCCGCGATAGCATTCAGGAATCTGGCTCGATCCCCTCGGCTGCGATTGGCGTAATCTCCAAAGGCGGCCTCGGCCAGGGTACAGGCCTGATCAACCAACTCAGGCGTTCCCGCAGCAAAGTTGCTCCCCTCACCCGAGACGGGGCTGGAGGCAAAGCTTTCATCAGCTCCAACCCACTGACCGCCAATCAAGTGCTGACCGCGAAAAACATATCCATTATTCAACGACATACCCAATCCTCACGCTGCATTTTGCGCCGAAGAACCGGCCTGACTGCTCCAGTTCTCGTACCAGGTACGGAACAGTCTGAACTGTTGTTCAACATAGCCGCGCTGGCTGTCAGTAAGGGCATCTGTTTCGTTGAAATGATGCGTGTATTCGGGATGACCCGTCATAACCATTAAGTGTTTGTAGTAGAGCACAAGATCGGTGCCTTCGTCGAAGGACGACAAAACGCCCAAAGCCGCCTCAAGCTCCAACGCCCGGGCACGCGCGTTGGCATTGCCCTTGGCCGCCGCCTGACACAAATCCACCAGATGCAGAATCTCATGGGGCAGCACATTCCCGATCCCAGTGATGGCGCCGGTTGCGCCACAATTCACGATCCCGTGGAACACCGCGGTATCCACGCCGACCATCAGGGAAACACTGTCATCACCGCTGGTGATGTTTTCGGACGCATAGCGCAGATCTTCGGCGCCGCCGAATTCCTTGTAACCGATCAGGTTCGGGTGGTCCTTGCGCAGATCAAAGAACAGATCCGCACGGGTGGTAAATCCGTAATAAGGGCTGTTGTAGATCACTGCGGGAAGATCCGGTGCCGCGGCCAGAATGCCTTTGAAGTGGTGCCGCTGCGCAGTCATGGACGCGCCGCGTGACAGTACACGTGGAATGACCATCAATCCGCTGGCGCCCACTTTCTGCGCGTGTGCGGCATGCTGGATTGCCAAGGCCGAATTGATCGCGCCTGTTCCCACGATCACCGGGATACCAGCCCCGACCAACGCCTCGACGCCCTGCATACGCTGCGCATCTGTCAAAAGGGGCCAATCACCCATCGAGCCACAATAGACAACCGCGGACATGCCCGTCTCGATCAGCTCAAGACCTTTACGCACAAGCGCCTCAAAGTCAGGACTGCGATCCGCGCGACAGGGCGTCATCAGGGCCGGGATGCATCCGGAAAAGACATTCGGGTTCACGATTTGGGTCTCCGTATTTTTTTGCCGGGCCGGTGGATTGCCCCACCGGGTTAGGGATTCGTGTAATCTTGCCGTCAGTCTACTTTAAATATTTTATTTGTCGACAAATTTTCGACAAGAAGGAATAAGGCCCTAAAATACGTGAAAAACAACTGGTTTTTGGCTGGGATTAACACTCGACTTAGCACCGGTACGTGTGGCAAAATTGATATGCGAACGCAGATGGACCGCGATCCAGCGGCTAAGGAATGCTCTGACATGGAAAAACGAAAGCCGGTCGAAGCCGGCCGCAAACGTGGATCAGGCGTTCAGTTCGTCTATGAAACCCTGCGGGACGAAATCATCGACCTCGCCCTTGCGCCCGGCAGCGCCATAGACGAGGCCAAGCTGAGCGAGCGGTTCTCGATGTCGCGCACCCCGATCCGCGAAGCCCTTGTCAGGCTGACATCGGAAGGGTTGGTGGCGACACTGCCGAACCGCGCGAGCATCGTGGCGCCCATAGACTTTTTGAATCTTCACACATTCTTTGATGCGATGACCCTGATGTATCGCGTTACAACCCGGCTGGCCGCCGAATACCGAACGGACCAGGATCTGTGCGACATTCGCATGCGGCAGCAGGAATTTTCGGATGCAGCTGTCAAAAATGACGTTCTGACCATGATCGCAAAAAATGCAGAGCTTCATAATGCAATCGCCAAAGCAGGGCGCAACCCATATTACGAAAGCCTGACGCGCAGACTGCTGAACGAAGGGCAACGGATCATGCGGCCCTATTATTCGTCCTTTGGGGATCGGTTACCGGATCGGTATTCCCTGGAACACGACGACATAATCGCAGCTATAGCGGCCCAGGACATCACCGAGGCCGACCGATTGGCGAGCGCCCATGCGGAACAAATCGTACAGAACATCCGCGACATGATCTCGGCGGATCGGCGTCACGCTATCAAACTCTGATTCTGTTTCGCTAGATACTAAGCCGTTGGAAAAATTGAGGGGTTTGAAGGCTTATATCCAGATCTTCCCAAATAAATTTACCTCTGCTAAAAAAAATTTTGATATTTCCTCTGCGATCCGGTTGAATGCGCGGCAACCCACGATTCCGGGAGACAGGGAATGAACGCAGCAAACGCGCGCGACAAATCAAAGCCGAAGGGCACGCCGACCGAGCTTGGGCAGGCAATTCGCAGGCGGCGCAAGGCGATGGGCCTGACTTTGGACAAGGTCGCACAGACCTCTGATCTGACAACGGGCTTTCTGTCTCAGGTCGAGCGCGGCCTGAGCTCACCCTCGCTGACCTCGCTGATGGCGATTGCCGCGGCACTTCAAACCAGCATCGAAAAGCTGCTCAGCGTACCCGAGGTGTTCAGCGAATATGTGGCAAAGGACAACCGCCAGACATATTCCCTGGGTATGCGGGGCAGGTTTTATGAGAAGCTGGGCCCTGGTTTTACCGGTGCATTGTTCAACCCACAGATCGTTCATCGCCCCCCGGGGCACGTTTCCGAAAAGATGCGGCATGAGGGCGAGGCGTTTTGCTATCTGATCTCGGGACGGCTTGAATATCACCTTGGTGACAAGGTTTTCATTATGTCGCCAGGTGACGTCGTTCACCACGACACATCTACCCGTCATTTCTCAGTCGTATTGGGGGACGTAGAAGCCGTAGAGCTTTGGGTAACAACCTCTCCGATCAATGATTCCGGCTTTGTGGCAAGTTAAATTGACCAACCGAACAGAGGTCAGCCTAAATACATTTGGCCATTTTTCACCCACCACTAAAAAAAGCTTTAGTATTGTTAAGAATCGGATATGGTCGCCCCGAGCATGAATTCATTCTGCGGGAGGACTGATTATGAAATTGAAGACGGTTTTGGGACTAACCGTTGCCGCCACCCTGGCCATGCCTGCTTTGGCACAGGAAAGAGGCGGCACACTCAACTTTGCACGCTATGACGGGTCGCGCCTGATTGATCCGATCTATGCGGATCGCAACCCTGATATCTGGATGGTCGGCAGCCTGTTCGACACCCTGCTGCGGAGCAGTGCCGACGGCAATTCCGTCGAACCCGGCCTTGCTGAGACCTATACAGTCTCTGACGATGGTAAAACGGTTTCGCTGACCCTGCGCGAGGGGATCAAATTCGCAAACGGTACGCCCATGTCAGGTGACGATGTAGTCTTTTCCCTCGACCGAGCGCGCAATCCCGACCTGAGCCCCTGGGCTGGCTTGCTGGGTTCGATCGACGCGGTTACCGCAGATGGAAACGCGATCACGGTTGCCCTTGGCAGCCCGGATCCAACCATCCTGTCCATGCTGGCCACATTCAACACGGCAATCGTGTCCAAAGCGGCCTTTGAGGCCGCAGAAGGTGCAACAGATCAGGAAAAATCCGCTGCGATATTTGCCGCCACAGCCGCCGGAGTAGGCTCTGGCCCCTTCTATCTGTGTGGCTTTGAACAAGGTGCATCGATGGATTTCTGCGCCAATGAAAACTATTGGCGCATGGGCGCAGACGGCAAAGCTCTGCCCTATCTGGATGCCGTACATTTTGAGATCATCCCGGATGACGCTACCCGCATCCTGAGTTTGCAGGCCGGAGAAGTTGATGCCGCAGAATTCATCCCGTTCAGCCGTGTGGCCGAGCTGGAGCAGGATTCTAACATCAACATGAACCTCTATCCGTCCACGCGGATCATCTATTCGCCAATCAATACGCGCGATAACCGAGCCGATGGTTCTGCCAACCCACTGGCCGACGCCCGCGTCCGGCAGGCGCTGAACTATGGCACCAACAAAGAAGCGTTGATCGGGCTGGTACTGCATGGCGCGGGTCAACCGATGAGCTCGCCGTTGATGGCCAAGGCTACCCAATATGCCGCCGACATGACCCCGCTCTATGGCTATGACGTGGACAAGGCCAAGGCATTGTTGGCCGAGGCCGGGTTTGCCGATGGAACCGAAATCACCTTTACCACGCTGGCAGGTTCTGCGGACGATGCGACCATCTTTGCGGCGCTTCAGCAGATGTGGGCTCCTCTGGGCGTCGATCTTGTGGTCGAGCAAGTGGACGGCGCAACACGCGGCGCAAAGAACCGATCAGGTGAGTTTGACATTCACACCTATGGCTGGGTCAACGATGTAAATGATCCCAGTCAGGTGGTGGGCTGGCTGGGCCACACACCCACGGCCAAGGCAGTAGGAACCGGCTGGGAAAACGCCGAGTTTAACACCCTGTTCGACGAAGCCGCCGGTGAAATGGACGCCGAGGCGCGCAAAGCGAAATTCGCCCGAATGCAAGAGCTCTATGCCGAAGCAGCCCCCCTGCTGTTCATGTATGAGACCCCCTTTGCCGTTGCAGTTGGCTCGGCTGTCGAAGGCTATGTCCAGACCCCTCTGGGCAACAATATCTTCGATCAAGCAACCGTCAGCCGCTAAGGTAAGACCCCTGGTCCCGCCGCTTTCAGGCGGCGGGACAAATTTGCGGAGCTCGCTTTGTCCAGCCTGTCCTATATCTTCAAACGACTCCTGATGATGATCCCGACCTTTTTCCTGGTCATGATTATTATTTTTCTTCTTGTTCGATTGCTACCGGGGGACCCTGCCATTGCGATGGCCGGTGATCGTGCCTCGGACGCCGACATCCAGGCCATCCGTGAACGGCTTGGGTTGACCGAACCTATGCTGGTGCAATTCTGGCTGTTCCTTACCAATACCGTGCAGGGCGATCTGGGTCGGTCTATCCTGATGCGCTCGGATGTGATCAATGTGATTTCTGACCGTCTTCCTATCACTGTCTTCCTGACCGTGTATTCGGTGGTTTTGTCGCTGCTGATTGCCGGTCCGCTGGCCTTTGTTGCTGCGCTCAACCGGGGGCGCTGGCCTGATGCGGTGATCCGCACCGTTTTTCAGATCGGGCTGTCGATGCCGGTGTTCTATATTGGCCTCGTTCTGTTGACCTTTCTGGCAGCACAGCTGCGCCTGTTTCCGGTCGGAGGATATGGCGACACCTTTACCGAGCGGCTCTATCACCTGTTCCTGCCTTCAGTGACCGTAGCGCTTTACACCTCGGCCATCATCATGCGGAACCTGCGCAGCGCGATTATCGAGGTTCTGGACGCCGAATATGTTCAGTTCGCGCGTGCCAAAGGCCTGCCGCCTCGTTTGGTTCTGGGTCGCCACGTCCTGCGCAATGCGCTGATTTCCACGGTAACCCTGCTGGGCCTGTCCATCGGCAATCTGATGAGCGGGACATTGGTCACCGAAACCGTATTCGCCGTGCCCGGAATGGGGCGCCTGATGCTCGAGGCTATCTTTGCCCGCGACTACCCCCTGATTCAGGGGCTGACCCTGACATTTGCTGTTCTGGTTTCCGTGGTTTTCCTGATGACCGACCTGTTTCAGAGTCGCCTTGACCCAAGGATGCGCCTGCAATGAGTGACGCGACCTTCAACAGCACCTCGCAGCGCCCCACCTTCATGCAGCGGGCCTTGCGCAAGCCTGGGTTTGTGGCCGGGTGCATCATCATCGGGTTTTCGGTGCTGCTTGCCCTGTTTCCCGGCGTATTCGCGCCCTATGACCCAAGCGCAATCGACTATCAGGCCCTGCGCCAACCACCATCATGGGCACATCCGTTCGGCACAGATCTGTTAGGGCGCGACAGCCTATCCCGCGTCATCTGGGCCTATCAGGTCAACATGCAGATGGCAATTTTCGGGACTGTATTCGCGTTGGTCACCGGTATAACGGTTGGCGCGCTGGTCGGGTATTATCGCGGCATCGCGGACATGATCTTTGGCCGCATCGTTGACGCTGTAATAACCTTTCCTTTCCTGGTTCTTGTCATTGCCGTGGTTGCGGTTCTAGGGCCGGGCCTGATCAACATGTATATCGCGATTTCAGTTGTTTACTGGGTCTATTATGCGCGCCTGATGCGGGCCGAGGTGATCGCTCAAATGGGGAATGACTATGCCTCGGCCGGGGTGGTCATGGGCTATTCTGACCGGCGCATCATCTTTCGCCACCTGCTGCCAAACGCGATAACGCCGGTTATCGTCTATTGGATGACCGACATGGCGCTGGTGATCCTGCTGGGGTCATCCCTGGGCTATCTTGGTTTGGGGGCGCAACCACCGCAGGCCGAATGGGGCGTGCTGATCGCCGAAGGGCGCAACTTTATCTCGACCGCCTGGTGGCTGAGCCTGATGCCTGGCATCGCCATCGTTCTGACCGGCCTTGGCTTTTCGCTTTTGGGCGATGGGCTTGCCGATCTGCTGAGACCGCGGGGATAGCGATGCAGGATCAAACGAAACTTCTAGAAGTTACCGGGCTAAGCACAACCTTTCACAAGAACGGTCGCGCGCTGCCTGCGCTGCGCGATGTCAGTTTCGGCGTGAACCGGGGTGAAGTTTTGGGGCTGGTCGGCGAAAGCGGGTCGGGCAAGAGCGTCACGTTGCGCTCGATCATGGGGCTGGCGCGCCGCTATGGCGACGTGACCGGCCAGGTGCGCTGGAATGGAAGTGATCTGATATCCATGTCAGACAGGGCTCTTCGTCGGTTTCAGGGTCGCGAAATCGCGATGATTTTTCAGGAACCGATGACCTCGCTGAATCCACTGCTGACAGTCGGACTGCAACTGGAAGAGACCCTGCGCGCCCATACCGACCTGCCCCGCGCCGCGCGCTTGGATCGGGCAATCGAAATGCTGGACCTTGTCGGCATCCCCTCGGCAGCGCAACGCTTGAAGGATTATCCTCACCAATTTTCCGGCGGAATGCGCCAGCGGGTCATGATCGCAATAGCGCTTGCCGCAGAACCCAAACTGTTGCTGGCGGATGAACCCACCACAGCACTGGACGTGACCATACAGGCGCAGATCCTCGATCTGATCCTGCGACTGGCGCAGGATATGGATATGGGGGTTGTGCTGGTCACCCATGATCTTGGCGTGGTTGCCCAGACTTGCGACAACGTGGCCGTTATGTATGCGGGGCGGATCGTCGAACAAGGGCCGGTCCGCGATGTGCTGCGGGCACCGCATCACCCCTACACTGTGGGTCTGATGCGGTCTGTGCCCGAAAACATCGCTCCTCGCACGCCGCTATATTCTATTCCCGGAGTGCCGCCAGCACTGGATGCCCTGCCTGCTGGATGCGCGTTTGCACTGCGCTGTGCCGCCTGCATAGACGCCTGCACGCAAGAGCGCCCAGCGATGACCCTGATCACCGATCATAGACAGGTCGCCTGTTTCAACCCGATAACCAAAACCCAAGGGAACGCCGCATGACCGCCCTGATGCAAATCCGTGACCTGCATCTGCGGTTCCCAATGGGCCGTAGCATCGGCGATGTCATTTCGCGGCGTCCTGGTCGCGAAGTACGGGCGCTGAATGGTGTCAGCCTAGATTTGACCCGCGGCGAAACTTTGGGCGTCGTCGGAGAGTCCGGGTGTGGAAAGTCCACACTAGCCCGGTGTATCGTGCGCCTTCATAAGCCCAGCGACGGTTCAATCCACTTTGAAGGTCAGGACATATTCGACGGCGAAATCAAAGCTGACCGCACCTATAACCGCCGGGTTCAGATGATGTTCCAGGACCCCTATTCATCGCTCAATCCCCGGATGACGACAGGGCAAATTCTGGCCGAAGCCCTGAGCGTTCACAACATGCGCCCAGAAGCAGAAATTCCCGACCGTGTGGCCGAGTTGCTTGATCTGGTCCGCCTTCCGAAGGACGCGCAAGACAAGCTGCCGCACGAATTCTCCGGAGGTCAGCGTCAGCGGATCGCCATTGCGCGCGCATTGGCGGTCGAACCCGAAGTTCTGATTGCGGACGAACTGGTCTCGGCACTAGATGTTTCGGTTCAGGCGCAGGTGGTAAACCTGTTGCTGGACCTGCAGCGGGAACTTGATCTGACAATCCTGTTTGTGGCCCATGACCTGCGGCTTGTCCGTCATGTTTCAAACCGGGTCGCGGTAATCTACCTTGGGCGGATCGTTGAAATCGGCGACAGCGAAACCTTGTTTTCCGCCCCCTCCCACCCTTACAGCCAAGCTCTGCTTTCAGCCGCGCCTTCGCTGAACCCCGACAACCGGGGCACCGTCAAGCGGCTTGAGGGAGAGCTGCCTTCACCGCTGAACATGCCCTCAGGGTGCCCATTCCATGTCCGGTGCCCTCACGCCAGCAACATATGCAAAGCCAAAGTGCCTGCCCTGCTGCCTTTTGAAAATCGTGGCGAGGTCGCCTGTCACCATGTTGAAGAGATAAATGCCGATGCTTGATGCCCCCGGAACCGACCGATCCGCGATTGTTTCGGCCTTGCGCGCAGAGCTTAAAGCACAAGGTCTGGATGCCTTTATCGTGCCCCGCTACGACGCACATCAGGGCGAATATGTTGCCCCTCATGATGAACGCCTCGCCTTTGTAACTGGCTTCAGCGGCTCGGCAGGCATGGCCATCGTCACACCCGAAACTGTCGCTTTATTTGTCGATGGCCGCTATGTGGTGCAGGCTGCAAACCAGTGTGCCGAGGCTGTTTTCTCGCACCATCATCTGTTTAACGAGCCGCCCGAATACTGGCTGGCCGCCGTTGCACAGAAAGGATGGAAAATCGGCTTTGACTCTATGCACCTACCGCCGGTCTGGTTTGACCGATTTGAGCGCGGGCTGGAAGGCAGCGGTGCCGCGATGGTAGCGACAGCTTCAAATCCGGTCGATGCAATCTGGACCGACCAACCCGCTGCCCCCCAAGGACAGATCGAGCCATTTCCACTTCAGTTTTCGGGCCGGGCGGCGGGTGAAAAGATCTCGGATCTGGCCACTGAGCTAACACGCCGAGAGGCCGGCTTGCTGGTGGAAACTCAGCCCGACAACATCGCCTGGCTGCTTAATGTGCGTGGCTCAGACGTGGCTTTCAACCCTGTTCCCAACTCTTTCCTTCTGTTGCAAAGCTCGGGCCAAGTGCACTGGTTCGTGTCTGATCAAAAACTGGATGCCGATGTCACTGACCACATGCCGGAAAATGTTTCGGTTCAGGCGCCGGATGGTTTTCTGTCTACACTCAGTGATCTCACAGCGCCCGGCCAGGCTGTGATTTTCGACCCCGATTTTTCGCCGACGGCGGTCAAACAAGTGCTGGAGCGTATCGGAGCGAAGGGCGTGCCGGTCAACGGATTGTTAAGCAAAACCAAAGCCCGCAAGAATACAACGGAACTGGAAGGGTTGCGCGCTTGCCATATCCGGGACGGGATCGCCTGGACCGAATTCTGCGCCTGGCTAGCGGCTCAGGTACAGAAACAGGCTGATCCGGTGACCGAGCGTGAAGCAGAACAGCGGGTATTGGCCTTCCGCCGCGCTCAGAATGGGTTCATCCACGAAAGCTTCAACACAATCTCGGCCGCCGATGGCAATGCCGCGATGTGCCATTACGCGACCGAGGCCGACAATACCGTTCCGATCCAACCGCGGGGCACATACCTGCTGGATTCCGGGGGGCAGTACGACACCGGCACAACGGATGCCACGCGCAGCTTTTCGTTCGGGCCCCAGCGGCCTGATGGATATGACCGGGCCTATACCGCAGTGTTCAAGGCCTTTCACGCTCTGGCCACGCTGCGCTTTCCTGCAGGCACACAGGGCCATCACATTGATGCAATCTGTCGCCGCCCGCTGTGGGATCTGGGATTGGATTATGACCACGGCACGGGTCATGGAATTGGCCACCGGTTGTCCGTCCATGAACATCCGCAGCGCATTGGCAAACCTTATAACCCGGTCGACCTGATGCCTGGCATGGTTATGTCGATCGAGCCGGGATATTACGAGGCCGGCAAGTTCGGCATTCGCATCGAAAACCTGTTCGAAATTGTCGAGGCAGATGACGGATTTCTGGAGTTCTCGAACATGACCTGGATCCCGATCCAGACGGATATGTTGATGCCAGATATGCTGAACCAGTCAGAAATTGACTGGATCAATGACTATCATGCCAAGGTTCTCAGACAGGTCGGGCCGCATCTTTCGCCTCTGGCCCTTAGATGGGCCCAGACGGCCTGTGCAACGCTGACCAAATAAACCTGAGTTTTGCCATCAGACCACCGTTCGAGGCGTCTTTCCGGCAAATACAGGCTGGACCCGGGCACCCTGATATTCGCCTGCGTTATCCAACCAGTCCAGAAACAGGCGCGTGTTTCCAACGATGTAAGGGACAAAGCCGAAATCCGGTCGATTACCGGCCAGCTTTTGAACCAATGAACCCGTTTGCAACACGAAGATCGCGCCCCCTACCACAACGGCGGCGCTGATTGTGGGCGAGGCTGCGATCTCATGGCTTTGGGTTCCGGCCACCCAAAGAGCAAATGCCAGACGCGTCATCGCCACCGTATCCGTGACGCGGCGCAAGCCAGGCAGGAAATAGGTGGATAGAGCCGTCGCGCATACAATGACAGCCATATAGATCAGGCCGATAACAACCGGGACGGGCAATCCGAAACGCGTTGCCTCTATATGTGAGTAAAGAGTGAAACCTGAGGCAAAAGCCAGAGCCGCAATCAGCGACAACCGCCGTCTTTCGAGACTTAGATGCCTTGTGACTCTATTCACTGCGTCGACCCTCATGTTTTGTTGAGGATCTGTTTGAAATATGAATTTGTGATTGATCTGACGAAATAGCGGCGGAAGTTTGTCTTTGTCTCCCTTCACCATTCAATCGGTCGCCCAAATGACTTGGTTACGCCCTGCACGTTGGCCTTTTAACTCTGGTACGAGTAAAAAACCCAGCGCGGTTCAGGCCGCTGCAACCCGCTTCGGCGGCCCTGTGATTTCAGAAAAGAGGTTTGGCAGAATTCTCACCTCCTATGGTGAAAATCGCTCATATTCATTCCGCTGGGCCGGTTTCAATGTCGCTTGCCTTCAGGATAAATGTGCTGTCGCTTCAATTTCCAACAAGGCCTCGTCTTCGACCAAACCCGCCACGATGATCATTGACATCGCAGGAAAATGCCTGCCGAAAACCTCACGATAGGCGGCCCCAACTTCGGCTTGCAGAGACAGATATTCGCGTTTGTCAGTTACGAACCAGGTCAGGCGGGTCACATCGCGGGCCGAGCCACCAGCGGCCTCGACAATATCAACGATATTCTGCAGCGCCTGTTTCATCTGTCCGATGAACCCGCCGCTGACAAATTTCTTGTTCGCGTCCCATCCTATTTGCCCGCCGATATGTAACGTTCCATCTTTGGTCAAAACGCCATTGGCATATCCTTTGGCAGGCAACCAGCCATCGGGGTGAATTGTCTTGTGGCTCATAGCGCGTCGTCCCTGAATGCCTCGAGTTTTTTACGGATGTCTGCGGGCCAGGCCGTTGGACCGCCCTTTGAATCTACATGAACAAGCGTTGCTACGCTTGTCAGTCGCTCCTCTTGCGCACAACTGGCCACGACCGAGTATTCGGCTGAACTGCGTCCGATCTTTGTGATCTTCATCCGGAATATCAAATGGTCACCGTGACGGCTGGGCGCTGAAAATCGGGTTTGTATCTGTGCGGTAGGCACTGCGCCAACAGGATGAATCTCTTCAAACGGTTTGCATAGCACCTGATCGAAATAGGTCTCAACGCAATCATTGATCATCTCGAAATAGCGCGGGAAAAAGACAATCCCCGCCGGGTCGCAATGTTTGAACAGAACCTTTTGGTGGAATTCAAAAGTCATCAGACCCCCACATATTTTTCTGTGATGTCATGACCGAGATCCACCATCGCGCCAGACCAGACTGTTTTACCGCGCTCAAGAATGACCGCGCGGTCAGACACCAGCGCCAACTCTTTCAGAGACTTGTCGATCAACAGGATCGAAACATTGGTTTCCTGTTTCAGGCGATGCAAGACCGACCAGATTTCCTGCCGCACGATCGGAGCCAGCCCTTCGGTTGCTTCATCGAGGATCAAGAGCTGGGGATTTGTCATCAGGGCGCGCCCGATAGCCAGCATCTGTTGTTCTCCGCCGGATAGTGAGGCAGCCCCTTGGCCCTGACGTTCCTCTAACCGTGGGAACAGTTCAGCCACCTTCTGCAATGTCCAGTCACCGGGTCTGGCAGCGGCGATCAGATTCTCGCGCACCGTCAGGTCGGCAAAGCACCGGCGCCCCTCGGGTACCAGCCCGACACCAAGACGCGCGACCTTATAGCTGGGCAAAGCGTGCAGATTCTGATTGTTCAGCGACAGAGTGCCCTCGGACCGGATCATCCGGCAAATGGCTTTGACAGTCGTGGTCTTGCCCATCCCATTGCGCCCCATAAGGGCTGTAACCTCGCCCTGCGCCAGAGAAAGATCGACCCCAAATAACGCCTGACTGACACCGTATGTCGCGGTCAGGTTTTCTACCCGCAACAAAGTCATGCCTCATCCCCCAGATAGGCATCGCGCACCTCACGGCTTGCGCGGATTTCATCTGCCGTCCCGGTTGCGATCACCTTGCCATAGACCAATACGCTGATCCGGTCAGCCAGCGCAAAAACGGCGTCCATATCATGTTCGACAAGCAGTATGGGCGCCTCTTCCCGCAGACCGTCAAGAAACCCGGTCAACCGTTTGGACCCTCCAGCGCCAAGCCCGGCCATCGGTTCATCCATGACAAAGACCCTAGGTGACAAAGTCAAAGCCACGGCGACTTCAAGCTGGCGGCGTTGACCATGGCTGAGATTTGCGCAACGCGTTTCGCGTTCATCGCCCAGGCCCACCCTTTCCAGCGCAGCCTCGGCCCTTTCGAGCAGCTCTGGCCGTTTCAAGGCAGGTTTCCAGAACCGCCATACGAGGTTTTCCGCACCCATGGCGCTCAACACGACGTTTTCCAGAACCGTATCTTCCATGCACAGTTCCGATATCTGGAACGTCCGCCCCATCCCTGCCCTTGCCCGCTTTTGCGTGCCAAGGTCCGACACATCCTGTCCGCACAGCAAAACACGCCCCGAATCCGGTTGCAAACCTCCGCAGATCTGCTGGATCAACGTGGATTTTCCCGCTCCATTCGGACCAATGATGGCGTGGATCTCTCCTGGCCTGAGATCAATCGAGACGTTATCCGTAGCCTTTAACGCGCCAAAGCTTTTGTTCAGACTCTCGGTGGCAAGGACCGGATCAGACATGTGCCCCCTCTTTCCCGGTTAGCAGCCCAATCAGGCCACCGCGACCAAACAGAACGATGCACAGCAGAACAACACCCAAATATACATGCCAGAAATCGGTTAGTTCGCCCAGAAAATGCTCGAGCGCGACAAACACGCAAGCCCCAATTACCGGACCCATCAGGCGTCCGACACCTCCGATGATTATCAGCACAATCAATTCGCCCGAAAGCTGCCAACTGAACATAGACGGCGAAACGAACCGGTTGAGATCGGCAAACAGCGCCCCGGCCAGACCAGTGACAGCGCCGGACAGAACAAAGGCCAGAAGTTTCAGCCGCATGGGGTTCAATCCCACGGTCTCGACCCGCGCCGTAGATTGCCGCGTCGCATTAAGAGCCAGCCCGAATGGCGCGGCTTGCATCCGCGCAAACAGGAACAGGACGAGACATAGCAGCGCGAAACAGATGCCGTAAAACTGGATCGGATCCAATGTGTTGAGGCCGGGAAAACCGTTGCGAACATAGATGGATAATCCGTCTTCGCCCCCGTATTGCGCCCAAGAAATCGCGAAGTAGTAAAACATCTGTCCGAAGGCCAGCGTAATCATGATGAAATAAACGCCTGACGTTCTTAGGGACAGAAGACCGACGAAAAAGGCAGCAATGCCCGAAGTAAGCATCGCAACTATCCAGATCACGGGCATGGATTTACTGCCTTCGATAGAAATCAAGCCCAGATCCAGTGCCGTGTAGGTCTGCGCGTGATAGGTCAGAATGCCCATCGCATAGCCGCCGATCCCGAAGAAAACAGCATGGCCAAAGCTGACCAACCCCCCAATTCCCAGGATGACATTCAGACCAACCGCTGCAAGCGCCAAGATCACCGCCCGCGTCACAAGCGTGATTGTGAAGGGCTGGTCCGCGGCCAGCGCCCAAAGGGGCAGCGCCAGCAGGCCGGCGATCATCAGGCCATTGATGTATCTTTCATTCATTCTCATGCGCGGGCTCCGAACAGACCTGTTGGGCGCCAGATCAGGACCAATCCCATCAGGACATAGATTCCCATTGATGCCAGAGCCGAGCCGCTTTTCTGAGCGGCTCCCGGCTCCATGAACAGTTTGAACAGCTCGGGCAGGAAAACCCCGCCCAGCGTGTCGGTTAGCCCAACCAACAGCGCCCCGATGAACGCCCCTCGAACCGAGCCTATGCCACCGATTACGATAACCACGAAGGCCAGGATCAGAACAGGTTCACCCATGCCCACCTGTACCGACTGAATTGCCCCAACCAAAGCACCGGCAAGCCCCGCCAGCCCCGCCCCTAGTGCAAATACCAACGTATAAAGTTTCGAGATGTCGACGCCCAGTGCGGCAATCATTTCCCGGTCGTTCTTACCGGCCCGTATCTGCACACCCAAACGCGTGCGTTCGATCAGGGCCCACAAACCTACTGCAACAGCAAGACCAATCCCGATCAGGGTTAGGCGATAGAGGGGATATTCGATCCCGCCCAGCAGCGTGATCGGACCCGAAAGTGCCGCTGGAATATCCAGGAACAATGGGAAAGACCCAAAGACCCACCTTGTCCCTTCGGAAAAGATCAGGATCAGTGCAAAGGTGGCCAGAACCTGATCCAAATGTGGTGCCTGATAAAGCCGCCGGATAACGAGCATTTCTACGATCACCCCTGCCAGTGCGGCCGCAGCCAGAGCAGCAATCAGAGCAAGCAGAAATGACCCGGTCGCCCCTGCAACTGCTGCAGCGGCAAATGCACCCACCATGTACAAAGAGCCATGGGCCAGGTTGATCAGGCCCATCACCCCGAAGATCAGCGTCAGGCCAGCAGCCATCAAAAACAACATGACGCCGAACTGCAGCCCGTTCAGGATCTGCTCGATAATCAGGATCGAGGACATGGAAACTCCGGTGATCTGCCCGCCCACTTTTAGGGGCAGGCAGAAATTCAGTTACATTTTGCACTCGGCCGCGTAGGCATCAGAGTGGTTTTCAAGAGCTACGCCAAGGATCTTATTGGTAAATACATCACCTTCTTTGATCACTTCGCGCGCATAGATGGTCTGAACCGGATGATGGTTCGGGCCAAAGCTGAAATCCCCTCGTGTGCTGTTGAAATCCGCCGCCCTCAGCGCTTCGCGGAAGGCATCCGCATCTGACGGGTCAGCCTTGTCAAGCGCGGCAAGCAACAGGTTAGCGGTATCGAATCCCTGACTGGCGTAAAGCGAGGGCAGACGTCCGTATTCTGCCTGAAAGCTTTCAACAAAGGCAGCGTTGGTCGGGTTGTCGATATCCTTATTCCACTGCGAAGTGTTCACCACGCCCAGCGCCGCATCGCCTACCGCCTGCAGAATGCCCTGATCAAAGCTGAAGGCTGGGCCAACAACTGGAAGATCGATCCCGCTGTCGGCATATTGCTTCAGAAACGAAATCCCCATCCCGCCGGGCAGGAAGAAAAAGACGCTATCCGCATCGCTTGCGCGGATTTGCGCGATTTCAGCTGCATAATCAGTCTGGCCAAGCTCGGTATAGATCTCACCGGCCAGATCACCTTCGAAAAAGCGTTTATAGCCTGTCAGCGCGTCGACACCCGCCGGGTAATTCGGAGCAAGTATGAAGCTGCTCTTGTAACCCGCACCATTGGCGTATGCGCCCGCGGCCTCGTGCAGGTTGTCGTTCTGCCAGGCAACGTTGAAATAGTTCTGGTGACAGCCCTTCCCCGCTAGAGGTGACGGGCCCGCATTGGGTGACAGATAGAAAACGTCCTGGTTCACGGCGGCTGGCACAACCGCCATCGCCAGGTTTGACCAGATGATACCGGTCATCACATCTACACGTTCGGATTGGATCATCTTGTCTGACAGCTGTACCGCGATATCCGGTTTGCGCTGGTCGTCTTCGATCACCACCTCGATATCATCCCGCCCCGATTGAGCAATCGCAAGCATGAACCCATCCCGTACGTCGATGCCCAAACCGGCCCCGCCGCCTGAAAGCGTTGTGATCATCCCCACCTTAACTTCCGCTGTAACACCCGTCGCGCACAGCGCGGTGATCGCTGCAGCCGCCAATAGTCTCTTCATCGTCTTCTCCCTTCGTTGGCCCTATGAACGCGATTTATGTCATTATTCTCAACGTTCGGTCTATGCCTTTGGCAATTCGGTCTTTTTCTTACATTCTTTCTGCCCGCTATATTCTACATACATTGATCATGATTTCAGGCGGAAACGCTGGATTTTTCCGGTCGCGGTTTTGGGCAAACCATCGCAGAACCGGATCGAGCGCGGGTATTTATACGGGGCAATCATAGATTTCACATGAGCCTGAAGGGCTTCGCGCATAGCGTCATCAGCCGTACCTGAAGCCAGAACAACATGTGCTTGGACAATATGACCCCTCTCAGCATCTGGGACGCCGATCACCGCGCATTCCGCAACGGCTTCATGCGCCAGAAGTGCGGCTTCGACTTCGGGTCCGGCTATGTTGTATCCGGCCGAGATAATCATGTCGTCATTGCGCGCAGAAAAATGAAAATACCCCTCTGCGTCCCGATAAAAGCTGTCACCAGTGATATTCCACCCATCTGTCACATAACCCGCCTGCCGCTTATCATTCAGATACCGGCACCCTGTCGGACCACGAACAGCCAGGCGTCCGATATCCCCAACTGCAGCTTCAGTTCCGTCTGGGTTTAGTACTTTGGCCTCATATCCGGTAACCGGCCTGCCGGTACTGGCTGGGCGGTGATCGTCAAACCGGTTTGAAATAAAGATGTGCAACATCTCGGTCGCGCCGATCCCGTCGAGCATTGGTTTGCCTGTCTTGGAAATCCACTCGTCATAGATTGGCTGCGGTAAGGTCTCGCCCGCCGACACAGCCGCACGCAGACTAGACAGATCTACACCGTCATCCATCGCCTGCAGCATGACCCGATAGGCGGTTGGCGCAGTGAAACAGACAGTCGCTTTGTATTTTTCGATTATCTCGATCATGCCCGCAGGCGAGGCTTGTTCTAACAGGGTTGCAGTCGCGCCGAACCGCAACGGAAACACCGCCAGACCACCCAACCCGAATGTGAAGGCCAAAGGTGGAGAACCAACAAAAACGTCCTCCGGAACGACCTGCAACACCTCACGCGCATAGCTGTCGGCAATGATCAGAATATCTCTGTGAAAATGCATGGTGGCCTTGGGCTCACCTGTCGAGCCGGAGGTGAAACCCAACAAGGCCACGTCGTCGCGCCCGGTTTTAACGCAATCGAACTGTACCGGTTTTTCAAGTGCTAGACGATCAAGCTCGGCATCGTGGTTTGAAGTTCCGTCGAACCCGACAACCCGCTGCAGGAACCGGCTATCACTGGCGCAGGACTGCATTTCGTCGATCAGCCGGGTATCACATAATGCAAACTGGATTTCCGCCTTATCGACAGTTTTCATCAGTTCTGCAGCGCGCAACATCGGCATAGTATTGACGACAACCGCTCCCACCTTGGTTGCGGCAAGCCAGCACGCAACCATTGCCGGATTGTTAGCCGATCGGATCAGCACCCGGTTTCCCGGCTCGACCCCCAAGTCATCGACCAATACATGTGCCAGCCTGTTGGTCCAGTCGCTGAGCTCTTTATATGTTCGTTGCCGACCATTGCCGATCAAAGCGGTATGATCACCAAAGCCCTTGGCAACCATGGCATCGGTCAGCTCATATGCTGCATTCACATGATCGGAATATGCAAAACCCGCCAACAGGAAGTCGGGCCACTGATCCTGGGGGGGCAGGTTATCGCGGCTGAACGTGTCGGTATGTGCAGACGGTCCAAGCATCACCTTCCCTCCATGTGCGCGGCCATCGTCTGACGTGCAATAATTACTTTTTGAACGTCCGAGGCGCCCTCGTAGATGCGCAAGGCACGGATTTCTCGGTACAGAGATTCTACCGCCATCCCAGAACGCACCCCGTCGCCACCAAACAACTGAACCGCCTTGTCGATAATCAACTGCGCCTGATCGGTAGCAAACAGCTTGGCCATCGCCGCCTCACGTGTAATGCGCGCCGCTCCGCTGTCCTTGGCCCACGCTGCCCGATAGATCAAAAGCGCCGAAGCATCGACATCTAATGCCATCTCGGCGATGTGCCCCTGCACCATCTGCAATTCAAACAACGGGGCGCCTTGCACCTGCCGTTCCGATACCCGTGTCAGCGCCTCATCCAGCGCGCGTCGTGCAAATCCCAGCGCAGCGGCGGCCACCGTCGGGCGGAACAGGTCCAGCACAGACATTGCAATACGAAATCCTGCGCCAGCTTGACCGATCATCGCGCTAGCCGGCACACGCACATCATTGAAACGCAATGTCGCCAATGGGTGTGGCGCGATTGTGTCCAGGCGCCCGACAACTTCGAAACCCTTCAGATCAGGAGTGATGATAAAACCTGACAACCCTTTGGCCCCGGGTGCCTCGCCAGTACGGGCGAACAGGGTGTAGACATCTGCGATACCCCCGTTCGATATCCATGTCTTTTCACCGTTCAGGACAAAGTCGTTGCCATCACGGATAGCCGTCATTGTCGAATTTGCCACATCCGACCCCGATTGAGGTTCAGTCAATGCAAAGGCCGCGATAGCCTGACCAGAGCGCGTTTGCGGCAGCCAATGCGCCTTTTGGCCTTTTGAGCCGAACAACGAGATCGCACCGGTTCCAAGCCCCTGCATTGCAAAGGCGAAATCGGCCAACCCATCATGGCGGGCAAGTGTTTCACGGCTGAGGCACAGCGTCCTGACATCCAAATGGCCGCTTTCGTCCGAAGTAGGCTGCAGCAGCCCGGCGTCGCCCAGCTGGCGGACCAGATCGCGACAAGCCTGGTCCGGGTCGCCATGGTCAATAGTCAGTCCCCGAGCGACGTCTTGCACCCGATCCGCCCAGCCCCGGTGATGAGGGTCAAAGAATGGCCACGAAAGAAAGCTCTGATCTGCCATCAATCGCCCTCGAATACTGGTTTGTCTTTTGCAACAAAGGCCTTGTAGGCGCGTTCAAAATCTCCGGTTTGCATACAGATCGCCTGGGCCTGCGCCTCTGCTTCGATTGCCTGTTCGATCGACATAGACCACTCCTGCGCCAGCATGGTCTTGGTCATCATATGCGCAAAATTGGGGCCTGCCACGATACGGTCAGCCAGAGACTGCGCGGTAGCGTCAAGCTCGGATGGATCAACCACCGCATTGTAGAACCCCCAGGAAAGCCCCTCATCAGCGGTCATGCTGCGTCCGGTATAGAGCAGTTCGGCCGTACGCCCCTGCCCGATGATACGGGGCAGGATGGCGCAGGCCCCCATATCGCACCCTGCCAGCCCCACCCGCGTGAACAGGAATGCACATTTGGCCTGCGGGGTGGCGATACGCAAATCCGCAGCCATAGCGATGATGGCCCCGGCCCCCACGCAAATACCGTCCACCGCAGCAATCACCGGCTTGCCACAATTCACAATCGCCTTGACGAGATCTCCGGTCATTCGCGTGAAGAGCAACAGGTCTTTCATCTTCATGCGCGTTAGCGGACCGATGATATCGTGCACATCGCCGCCCGAGCTGAAATTGCCACCATTTGAGGCGAACACCACTGCATCTACCTCTTCTGAATAGACCAGATCCCTGAACCAATCGCGCAGTTCGGCATAGCTGTCGAAGGTCAAAGGGTTCTTACGCTCTGGTCGGTTCAGTGCAATCGTTGCAACCCGGTTCCGGATTTCGCAGCGAAAATGTTTGACGTCACTGGCCATCGATTTCCTCCGAAATAGTGAGTTCGGTTGTCAGAGTGCGGGCGTCCTCGGCGGAAAACTGGCCAAGCATATCGGATATCCACGCCTCATGCGCCGCGGCCTGACGTGCGAATTCCTCGCATCCTTTTTGTGTCATGCGTACGCGATGGGCACGACGATCCCCAGGCACAGGTACGCGCACTAGCAGGCCGTCATCAGCCAGCCGATCCACGATTCCGGTCACATTCCCGTTCGAAACGCGCAGCGCGCCCGAGATTTCGCTCATCTTCAGCCCATCTTCGAACCGCGACAGGGCTGCCATCACGTCGAAACGTGGCAGTGTCGTGTCGAACTCTACCCTGAGGTTCTCTCTTAGCGCCGCCTCGATGCCACGCGTGGTCTTGAGCAGCCGCAGCCATAACCGCAACCTCTCTTTGGATGGATCTTCCAATGGTGCTTGAAGCGGGTTTGGGTTCATATCTCGCCTCCGGACAGGCTAAGCGCGTGGCCATTGACTGAATTTGCCGCATCCGAGCACAACCACCGCACGGCACCTGCTACGTCTTCGACCTGGATGAAACGACCCTGTGGGTTTATCTTTTTCAGGCTTTTCACCGCATTTTCTGAGCTCATTCCTGTCTTCTCGACGATGTTCGCAATCGAGCGATCCAACATCGGCGTTTCCACAAACCCCGGGCAAACCGCATTGACAGTGATGCCCGTCGCCGCAAGTTCGACCGCCAGAGACCGCGTCAGCCCAACCACCGCATGTTTTGTCGCACAATAGCCGGAAACATAAGGATAGCCCTTCAATCCGGCGGTGGACGCGATGGCAATCAGACGGCCCGTTCCAGCGGCTTGCATGTCAGGCAAAACCGCCTGCCATAGATTGAAAACACCCACCAGATTCACATCCGTCAGGGTCCGCAGATCATCGGCTGTCATCCGATGAAACGGAAGCGAATGGGCCGCGCCGGCATTCGCAATCGCTATTGAAATTGGGCCGCGTTCTGCCCGTGCTGTTTCAATAGCAGCTAGGACCTGCTTGTCATCGGTCACATCACAAAGGACATACGGCAAAGCTTGCTGCTGCAGCTTGGCCTCTGTACGGCCCAAAATGGTAACGACTGCTCCGCCATTCGCGAAATCTTGGGCTATAGCCGCACCAACGCCGGTGCCGCCGCCGGTTATGACGACATGTTTCATACTTCACCCGCCGTTTCCGCCATGCGATCTGCCAGGCGCCAAGCCTGATCCCGCCCGGCTTCATAGGGGCGGGGCCAAGTTTCCTGCCGGTCCCCCAACGCCGTAGCCGCGTGCAAGGTCCAGTACGGATCGTCCAGATGAGGCCGGGCAAGGCACACCAGATCCGCACGACCGGCCATGAGAATCGAATTTACGTGATCGGCTTCATAGATGTTCCCCACCGCCATAGTACTGATGCCGCATTCGTTTCTAATGCGGTCCGCGAAAGGGGTCTGGAACATACGGCCGTAAACCGGGTTGGCATCGGTCGAAGTCTGCCCGGCGGAAACATCGACTATATCTGCACCCGCCGCATCGAACATCGCCGCTATATCCACAGCTTGTTGCGGCGTCACACCAGTAGGTCCGACCCAGTCATTGGCAGAAATGCGCACCGCCATCGGCTTATCTTTGGGCCAGATCGACCGCATAGCTGAAAAAACTTCAAGCGGATAACGCATACGGTTTTCAAGACTACCCCCATACATGTCGTCGCGCGTGTTCGACAAAGGAGAGATAAAGGACGAGATGAGGTAGCCATGCGCCGCATGCAGTTCGATCATGTCAAACCCAGCACGATCTGCCATCCGGGTTGCGGTCACAAATTGGGACGTGACCCTATCCATATCTGCACGATCCATCGCGCTGGGCACAGCGTTACCGTCGGACCAAGGGATCGCCGAAGCTGATATCAAAGGCCAGTTTCCTTCCTTCAGCGGCTGGTCCATTCCTTCCCACCCGATGCAGGTTGAACCTTTGCGGCCCGAATGGCCGATTTGACAGCATATTTTGGCGTCGGTTTCCGCATGGACAAATTCGGTGAGTCGAGCCCATGCGGCCTCGTGTTCGGGCTCATAAAGCCCCGGGCATCCTGGAGTGATCCGGCCTTCGGCGCTGACACAGGTCATTTCGGTGTATACCAGCCCGGCGCCACCTTTGGCCCTTTCACCGTAATGGATCAGGTGCCAGTCAACCGGGCACCCATCAACCGCCTTGTACTGTGCCATGGGTGACACCACGATCCGGTTCTTCAACTGCATCCCCCGCAGGCGAAATGGCGCAAACATCGGGGGCCGGGCCGGACCATCAACCGCGCCCCCAGACTGTTGCATGAACCATGCCTCGGCATGCCCCAGCCAGTTGGCATCGCGTTGGCGCAGGTTCTCGTGGCTGATCCGCTGAGACCGTGTCAGCATCGCGTAATTCAACTGAACCGAATCCTGATCGAGGTAACGTTCGACATTCTCGAACCATTCGACCGAGTTCCGCGCTGCCGATTGCAGGCGCAACACTTCAAGACGACGCTCGTCCTCATACCGCGCGAAAGCCGCTTCAAGCGTATCTTCTTTATGGAGGAAGTCAGCCAGCGCTATAGCGCTTTCCAGTGCCAGCTTTGTTCCCGAGCCAATGGAAAAATGTGCAGTCGCTGCGGCATCTCCCAGCAATACCAGGTTTTTGTAACTCCATTTTTCGCACAAGACCCTAGGAAACCGCAGCCAGGCCGAGCCGCGGATATGACTGGCATTGCTCATCAAGGGATGGCCGCCCAAATGATCTTTGAAAATGTCTTCGCACAAAGCGATGGACTCTTGCTTGGTCATCTCACCAAACCCAAAAGCATCGAAGGTCTGTTGCGAGCATTCCACGATGAAAGTCGCCGTATCCCGGTCGAACTGATAGGCATGTGCCCAGACCCAGCCCTTTGGCGTTTCCTCAAAAATAAAGGTGAAGGCGTCGTCAAACTTCTGATGCGTACCCAGCCAGACGAACTGACACCGTCGTTGGTCTATATCGGGTCGAAAAACATCTGCGAACTCGGCCCGTGATTTGGAGTTCAGCCCGTCCGAAGCCACAACGACGTCGAAGTTCATCATATAGTCCGAGGCTGATGCCGCCTCGGTCTCAAAGCGCATCTCGACACCAAGCTCGCGCGCTCGGTCTTGCAAAATGAGCAGCAGTTGCTTGCGTCCGATCCCGCAAAATCCGTGGCCGCTGGACACGGTGCGCTGACCTTTATGCACAAGTGCTACGTCATCCCAATAGGCAAAGTGTTTACGTATCACCGCCGCGCTGGCTGCGTCATTGGCTGCAAGATTATCCAGCGTCTCATCTGACAACACGACGCCCCAGCCAAAGGTGTCATCCGGGCGGTTTCGCTCGATAACAACCACTTCGGCATCCGGATCGCGGAGCTTCATTGAAATCCCGAAATAGAGGCCAGCCGGCCCGCCGCCGAGACATGCAACACGCATCGTTACCTTCCCCCCATTCGCAGCTTTACCTGAAACGCTAGACCAGGTGGCGCATCCCTTCAAGTAAAAATATTTTATACTTGAAGTTTCTACATTCTGAATATCCAACCACAAAATCGCGACGGGTTGGTATTTTCCTGAGCCTAGCCCGCACCGGTTTGCCTGCGACAAAGCAATCAATTTCTGTAAGCGGTTACATTTCGCTTTCGCCTAGACGGCGCAGAGCTTACACATATTTGCAAAATCAAATTTCAGGTTTGACAATGCCAAAGGCAAAAACTGCACCGACCCTGGAGGATGTTGCGAAACTCGCGGGCGTATCGACCGCCACGGTTTCACGTTGCCTCAATTCTCCGAACCTGGTGGTGCAGGCTACGCGTGATCGGGTTCAGTCTGCCGTTGACGCTTTGGGATACACGCCGAATTTTGCCGCACGTGTTATGGCTGCCAGACGGTCGCACACCATCGGCGCCATCATTCCCACCATGGAAAACGCGATCTTTGCGCGTGGACTTCAGGCCTTTCAGGAAGAGCTGCGCCAGCATGGCTATACCCTGCTTGTCTCTAGTTCGGCCTATCAGCCTGAGATCGAAGAAGAGCAGATACGCAACCTGGTCGCACGGGGGGCGGATGGGTTGCTGCTGATCGGGCATGATCGAGACTCGCGGATCTATGACTATCTCGCAAAGCGCAGGATTCCAGTTCTGATAGCCTGGTCGTTTCAGGCAGACGCACCAGTCCCTTCGGTCGGATTTGACAACCGTGCGGCCATGGCCGAACTGGCAAATCAAGTGATCAAGCTGGGTCACCGAACCCTGGGTATGATTTCTGGTGTCAGCACCGGAAACGACCGTGCCCGACTGAGGATCGAAGGGGTGCAAGAAGCAATGCGCCGCAACAACATCCCAAATGACCGGCTGACGATCGTAGAAACGCCATATGAAATCGAAAACGGGGCAGAGGCGTTTTCCCGTCTGATGTCTCGGCAAGATCGACCAACAGCGGTGCTGTGCGGGAACGATGTTCTGGCTATCGGTGCGTCGCGCCGGGCCAAGGAGATGGGGCTTAGAGTTCCTCAGGACGTCTCCGTCACAGGGTTCGACGATATCGAACTGGCGCAGATCACCGATCCAGGCTTGACGACCGTGCATGTCCCACATCGGGAAATGGGTCGACGGGCTGCGCTGGAACTGGTTGGATTGATCGAAAAGCCCACCGAAAGTTGCAATGTACAGTTGCGAACCAATTTGGTCGAACGCCAATCGCTGGGGCGCCCCGGCTGACTTCAGGCGGCCTCATTCTCCATGGTGCGAAACTCACCTTTCAACCAGGCGTGACTTGCGCACATCGGGTCGGTAAAATGTTGACGAATAAGCTTTCCCATCGCTCTCTGGATTAGCTTCGAAGTGGTCTCGGGGTATACGTCGGTCGTGAATAAAGACACTGTTCTTACAAAGTTTCGGCCGGGAAATGGCACCACCCGAACTTGGTCGTGAAATCTGTGGGCCCTATGAAAACTTGCGGCCGTGGTGATGGTCCAACCGGTGCCTTCAGCGACCAATCCTATGATCGACTGATTGCATTCCAGTTCGAACCTGTTGGGCAGATCAAATTTACCTCGCCTGAGCTGTATCTCAATTTGCTTGCCGATCACGTAATCACGCGAATAGCGCAGCAACGGCAATTCTGCGTTTGATGAAAACATCTCCTCGGGCATGCCACTGAACGCTCCGGGCAAAACAACGATAAAAGGGTCGCGCATCAACGGGTATTCGATCAGGCCCTCGGTCCGTTCGAACGGTCGGGTCGCCACCCCTGCATCCAGCTTATGTTCCTGCAACTTGGCAATGATCTCATGGCTGGGGCGTGTGAAATGCCGAAAACTGCAGCGCGGCAAAGCATGCGCAAGAAACCGAAACAGGTCTGGCGAGATTTGATTGTCGAAATCATCAATCAGTGCCAGCCTCAAATCCGTCGCATGGCGCCAGTTACCCGACCGGATCTCCGCCTCGGCCTTTTTCAAAACAATCAGCCCATCGCGGACATGGCGCGCATAGACTTCACCGGCAGGTGTCAGACCCATTGGACGACGCCCGTGATCCACCAAATCAATGCCCAACGCGGTCTCAAGGCTTCGTAGGTGATTGGAAACCGTGCTGATAGACAAACCGGTTTCCGATGCGACCTGTTGGATCGATCCTGACTTTGCGACCAACTGAAAAACTTCCAGCCAGCGGAGGCTTAGCGACTTTGGCACATTTACAGTCCGTTGTTTCGATTACATCAAAACTAGCGAAACAAAGAACGCCCCTCATTGCAATGAGGAACTTGCAACCCGTTCTGCCTCAAGCCCGGAGCCTGCTATGGTCCGGGTCATAGGGCGAAGGTGCGATCACCGTTGCGTTGACCCGTATTCCACAGTGATCCAACTCTATCTTGCACCCGAATTCTGCAAGTTGCGGATCGACAAATCCATGGGCAAGATTGAGGCCGGTGCGGTGCCCCCACTCGCCCGAGGTGATTGTTCCGACAACCGTGTCACCCAGCATCAGCGAAGCCCCGGCATGGGCAGGTCCCTGTCCTGTTTCCAACCGGAGCGGCACGAGTTTTCTCCGCGGCCCATCAGCATCACGGTTCAGCAAGGCATCGCGCCCGATGAAGTCGCCCTTTTCCAACCTCACAAACCGATTCAGTCCTGTTTCAAAAGGATTAAACTCGGTGATCAAATCAGCCTTCCAGTGCAGGAACGTCTTTTCCATCCGCATGGAGTCAATCGCCCGAGCGCCAAACAACTTGAGGCCGAAGCGCTCTCCAGCCCGCCGCAGCGCCAGATATGCGCTATAAAGCGAAGGGTTGGGAACGTGGATTTCATATGCCAGTTCGCCAGAAAAACTTACCGCCATCACCGTTGCTGGAGCGAAGCCAACAAAGCACTCCCTGACGCTCAGCCATGGAAAAGCTGCCGGGGACCAATCACCGCGCGCGCTGGACGCCAGCACATCACGTGATTTCGGGCCGGCAAGGATCAGAATGGTGTAGTCGTTGGTCAGACTGCGTAAATGCACGTCTTCATCAGGGTAGCGGTTATGCTTTAGCCAATCCATATCGTGGAATTCACTTGCCGCCGCCGAGCCATACCAGACCCGGGCAGGGCCGCGATCGCTGGCGGGCAGGTTCGCCACAGTCGCTTCGGCTTTGACCATCCCGTGATGGTTCAAAAGATAGCCCAGCCCAACCCTGCCGTCGCGGCGCGTGACAGCACCGCAAAACAGACGATCCAGAAAGGCATGCCGATCCGCGCCAGTAATCTCGATACGGTTGAAACCATTCACCTCGGACAACCCGACATTGGACTGAACATTTGCCACCTCGGCCCCGACCAAATCATAGGTTTCGTCAAAATCGAAACTGAGGGTCGGTTCAAAGCTGGGGTCAGGCTTGATGTAATCCACCCTTTCCCATCCATTGACGACAGTGAATTCGGCGCCCTCGGCCGCCAGAACCGGGGTCAAAGCAGTGGTCTTAGCAGGCCTCCCCGCGGGGCGGTGTTCATGCGGGAGATGAAAGCGAAATTCGTTTTGATAATCCTCAACTGCCTTCAGTGCCGTCAGCTCCACATTCGCGTGGTCTGTGAACCGGCGCGGATCCAGGCACCAGGTGTCATAACAGGCCTCTCCATGCACAATCTGCTGGGCCAGCAACCAGCCGTGGCCACCGCCCTCACCTAACCCCGCCCGCAGGCCGATGATACAGAAGGCGTTGCGCTTGCCCGGGATCGGCCCGACAAGCGGCGCACCATCAATCGTGTAGGTGATCGGCCCATTGACGACGGTGTGAATCCCGGCCTCCAACAGAGCAGGCATCCGGGCAAAAGCGCCCTCCAGCACATCCGAGACACGGTCCAGATCGTCCGGGCACAGTGCATTGATAAAATTTGGATCGATCCCGTCCATGCCCCAGGTCTTGCAGCCCTGTTCATAGAACCCCAGCAAGAGGCCGTTCTTTTCTTGTCGACAGTAGAAATCGCTGATCGGACATCGCAGCAAAGGCATTCGGTGGCCGGCATCGCGGATTTCAGGAATATCTTCTGTCAGAAAATACTGATGCTCCATCGAGGCCACGGGGTGGTGCACCCCCATCAAGGCGCCCACTTCGTTCACACGATATCCGCAGGCATTCACCACGATGTCACAGTCGATATCACCGTGTTCGGTCTGCACCGTCCAGGTGTCATCCTTGTGTTGGGTCAACCCGACAACCGGGGTATTCCGGTACACCTCGGCCCCGGCCAAACGTGCAGCCCGGGCCAACGCCTGACACAGCTGAGCCGGATCAATATCCCCGTCCAAAGGATCCCACAGCCCGCCAATTAGGTTTTCGGTCGAGATCAGAGGGTGCCGCCGAGCGCATTCTTCGGCATAAATAACCTCGAAATGGACATCCATCCCCCGGGCCATCGACGCGAAATGGCGGTATCCCTGCATCTGCGCTTCGGTATTCGCCAGCCTGATCCCGCCATCGCCGTGGTGATAGTTGATGGGATAGTCCGGGTTGGCAGCCAGGTCTTGGTACAGCTTGATCGAATGGGATTTCAGCCCAACCATGGTTTGGTTTGTTCCGAAATTCGTCACCTGCGCCGCGGAATGCCATGTGGTGCCCGAGGTCAGCTCGTCCCGCTCGACCAGGACAACATCTGCCCATCCCTCTTGCGTCAGGTGATACAGCGTTGAACACCCAGCGATCCCGCCACCAATTACCACTACTTTTGTCCGCGACTTCATTGGCTTTGCTCCTCTGAACCCCAATAGGTTTTGCTGAAAACGGGTCTTCGCAACAGCTTACGAATGGCTTGTGCTGAAAAATCGAAACTACGATTGAGGATTCTGAAAGGCGCATTTCCCTTTTGCAGAGACCCCGCATCGCCCTTTACGGTTCCGGGAATTCTGACATGAAAAGGATTGGGCGTTGTCAAAGGGCAGTAAAAGAAGCGGTCGAAATGCGCGTCTTGCGCAACGCGCAGCAGAGCCCGCCATAGATCCGTGCCCCCCCGGGCAAGCCGGTGGTCGCTTTCAACCTTTGACACAGTCCGAAGTCAAACAAATATACAATACCGCCTTAAGGCTTCTGGAAACTCTGGGCATGGGCGAGGTCCCGGACAGGCTGGCCAACGACCTGCGGTCAGCCGGTGCACAAACCGGACAGCAAGGGCGGCTGCTATTTCCTCGAAACATGGTTGAAGACGCTATTGGGTCCGCTGCCAAGACTTTCTCGTTTCATGGCCGGGACGAAGCGCGCTCGATCGAAGTGGGCGGAGACCGCGTGTTCTTTGGCACCGGCGGCGCGGCGGTGCAGACGCTGGATCTGGAGAGCGGTCACTATCGCCCCTCCACGCTGGCCGATCTGCATGATTTCACGCGGCTTCAAGATACGCTGGCCAATGTCAGCTGGTTCACGCGCTGCTGTGTCGCGACTGATCTGCCAGATGTTTTCGATCTGGACTTGAACACGGTTTACGCTCTGGTTCGCAATACCACCAAACCGATTGCCACGTCGTTTACCCTTGCCGAACATGTGGCCCCGATCGTCGAAATGCTCGACATCGTTGCAGGCGGGCCGGGTGAGTTCGCCAAGCGGCCGTTTCTGAAGGCCCATATCAGCCCGGTGATTTCACCGCTGCGCTATGGCGAGGATGCGGTGGATGTTGTCTATGAATGTATCGCACATAATATCCCGATGTCCTGCATTACCGCCGCACAGGCGGGCGCCACAGCACCCGCGACACTCGCCGGGTTTCTGGCGCAGTCTTTGGCCGAGACGCTGGCCAGCCTTGTTATGGTCAATGCGATCAAACCCGGCTTCCCGATGGTGTTTTCCAACTGGCCTTTCATCGTTGATTTGCGCACCGGCTCTTTCGCAGGCGGCAGCGGTGAGACCGCCATCCTGAACGCGGCGTCGGCACAGATCACTAACGCGCTGGGGCTGCCTTCGGGAGTGGCCGCCTCGATGACTGATGCCAAAGCTGTCGACGCACAGTACGGGGCCGAGAAAGGAATGACCTCGCTGGCTGCAGCGCTGGCCGGGGGCAATCTGATCTACGAAAGCTCGGGCATGACCGCTTCGTTGCTGGGCGTCAGTTTCGAAGGGTTCGTCCTTGACGACGAAATGCACTCTCACACCTATCGCGCTTTGCGCGGCATCGAAGTGACCGACGAAAACCTGGGATTCGACGCCATTTGTCATGCGGTACTGGGCGACGGTCATTTTCTGGGAAGCGCCCACACCTATGCTGCGATGGAACGGGACTACTTCTATCCAGCGCTGGCTGACCGGAACGAACCCCGGACATGGCAGACCGAAGGGGCCGCAGATGCGTGGACGGTTGCCCGCCGGCACGCAAAGGACATCCTGGCACGACATCATCCGCAATACCTGACCGAAGAACAGGACGCTGAAATCCGCAGACGGTTTCGCATTCTCTATTAGACTTACGCTGAACGATCCTAGCCAGTAGGCTTGCACCACATACACTCAGATGAGGCCCTCATGACAAACCCCTTCTTTCAGCCGGTCTCGGCAATGGAGCTTGCGCGTTTTGCCGGTGTCCCGACGTTCATGCGCCTTCCCGGGCTGACGCCCAAGGACGACCGGATTGACGAGGTGGATATTGGCATCGTCGGAATCCCGTGGGATGGTGGCACCACCAACCGCCCCGGCGCGCGGCATGGGCCTCGGCAGTTGCGCGACTTTTCGACCATGATCCGTGCAATGAACCCGGTCACCGGTATTGCTCCGTTTTCCATGGTGAATTGCGCCGATCTGGGTGATGTCGCGCCGAACCCGGTGGACATCGAAGACACCATGAACCGAGTCACGTCTTTCTATAACGATCTGACCGAACGGGGCATAACGCCGCTAACCGCGGGCGGCGACCACCTGACCACCCTGCCCGTCTTGCGCGCTCTGGCCAAGTCGGAGCCATTAGGCCTTATTCAATTCGACAGCCACACCGACCTGTTCGACAGCTATTTCGGTGGCTACAAATACACCCATGGCACACCGTTTCGTCGTGCCGTTGAAGAGGGCCTTGTGGACCCCAAGCGCTTTGTCCAAGTCGGCATACGCGGGACGGCCTATAACACAGACGATATCGATTGGGCCGAAGCACAGGGCATCCGCATCATCCGCATCGAAGAACTGTTCGACCGCGGCATTGACGATGTCATGGCCGAGGTGCGAGAGATCGTCGGAACAAGTCAGACCTATTGCACCTATGACATCGACTTTGTGGACCCCACCTATGCCCCCGGCACTGGCACGCCGGAAATTGGCGGGCCAAACAGCTTTCAGGCGCAGCAGGTGATCCGCCAGTTAAGCGGTGTCAATTTGGTTGGTGCTGATCTGGTTGAGGTCGCGCCCCCCTTCGATGCCGCTGGGGGCACGGCCTGGCTGGGCATCTCACTGATGTTCGAGCTACTGTGTGTTCTGGCACAGGCCGTAGACGCCCGCCGCTAACCGGTGTTTTCGGCAATCATCGAGATCATCTCGAACATCACCGCCGCCGCGGTCAGGGCGGTGATATTGTTGGGGCTGTCCTTGGTGGGCATCATGCAAACAACGTCACCTCCGACAATGTTCAAACCGCGCGCGGCACGCAGGATACCCACGGCCTCATCAATATCGAACCCCTTTTCGCCCGGTTCCAGATTAGAAACCGCCGGAGCGATTGTCGGATCAAGGCAATCCAGATCGAAGGTAATATAGACCGGTCGGTCGCCTAGAACCTCTTTGGTCTGCGCCACTACATCTGCAAGCCCGCGCTGACGAAATTCGCGCATGGTGACGATGTTGTACCCGTAGTCGTAGGACGGCTGCAACCAGTCCAGGCTGCGCGGATGGCCTCGCAGGCCGATCTGCATCGAACAGGTAGGATCAACCTGCCCCTGATCGGCCAGATAAGCTCCCCAATGAGCGGCCGACTTCTTTGCCCCCAAAAAGTGATCGACCTTTGTAAACACATCCGTATGGGCATCCAGGTGCAGAAAACTGATCGGCTCTCCTCCGGCCAGCTTCCCACATCCCAGCGCCTGTACGATCCCGCCGGTAATGGAGTGGTCACCGCCAACGGATACCGGGCGCGCACCTGCCGCATCTATGCCTTTGTAAAAGGCGGTAATGCGCTCGATGCAGTCTTCGTTGTCGTTGGCGCGCGGGAAGGGTACATCGCCGACATCGGCAATCTTCGCGCTGCTCCAGGGGTCGATCTCAAAAACCGAATGGACCCTGCGCTGTACCGCCGAGACATTCCGCAAGGCGCGCGGGCCCAGATGCTGATCCCTTTCGGTTGTCCCGTTTCCGGTCGAATGCGGCACACCGACAAGTGCAATATCCTGCCCCTCGGGTCCGATATTGGGGCAGCGAAACATCGTCGGTATGCCCCACCAGTACAAATTGTCCATCATGGACTGCTCATAGCGGTCGACCATTTCATCCTCCGGTAAAAAAATGCCCCCGGCCTGGGCCGAGGGCATAGAAGTTCAGATTCTTTCGTCTTCTCGCCGGAATGCACCCTGAACAATACGGTCCATGACCATAGCAAGGAACAAAATGGCAAAGCCGCCCAACAGGCCGGGCCCCTTGGCTGCGTATTGCAACGCCTCAAGGATTTCCTTGCCCAGCCCTCCGCCACCGATCAGCGAAATGATCACCACCATCGATAGGCACATTAGGATGGTCTGGTTCACCCCGGTCATGATCGACGGCAAGGCCAGAGGTATCTCGACATCCTTCAGCAACTGCCATTTCGAAGCCCCAAAGGCCACAGCAGCCTCTTTGATACTGTCGGGCACCCCGCGCATGCCCAGCGCGGTCAGTCGGATGACCGGCGGCATGCCAAAGATGATCGTGGCCAGAATGCCGGGCGGGTTGCCGGTGCCAAAGAAGGCGATAATCGGGATCAGATAGACGAAGGCCGGCAAAGTCTGCATCAAGTCCAGCACGGGCTCTGCCGCGCGGTAGGCACGCCTGGACTTGCCAAACCAAATGCCCAGTGGAATGCCAAAAACAACGCATAACAGCACCGCCGCACCGACCAGCGCCACGGTTTCCATCGCCACATCCCAATATCCCAGCAAGGCGATATAGGCCAATGAAGACGCCGTGAAGATCGCCACTCGGGGGCCTGCAGCCCGCCAAGCCGTCACACATATCACCAACATCACAACCGGCCAAGGCGACCCGATCAGCGCAATGGTCAGGGCATCCAGAACCGACCGAACCCCAGCGACGATCCCATCGAATACGTCCCCGCCAGCAAGAGCGGCCGCATCTATCTGCGCCTCCATCCAACTTGCAAGGTTTGAAAACAGGGTCCCGCCGCCCTCACCCAATATCAGTGCGGACACTTCTTTTTCGGGGAATGCATCCAACATAGCCATCGACGCATTGACCGTGAATTTGTAGACAATCAACGGCCCAATCGCCGCAACAAGCACAGCCCCCAGCACCATATTTCGCCTGGACTGACCACTTTCGGTACTGTCCGGATCGGTCCGCCATTTTGAATACTGTTTTTCATAGACGCGGTCGGCATAGAAGCCCTGTGCCAGTTTGAAGACCAGCAGCATCAGCAATCCGGTGATCATGATGCTGAGCGCTTCAGACTGCGCGGCCGCGGCTTTTCCAAAGCTGGTATCGGCGGCTTTCTGTATATTCGCTGCCAGCTTGGTGAAACGGTCAATATCGGCCTTCTCTATCGCATCGGCCGCTCGCGCCAGCAGCTCGTCGGCGCGTGCCTGCTGACGTTCGGCACGTTCCACCATGTCAGCGCCCGGATTGCCCCAGGCGCCACGCCCGATCTGAACCCAAGCGATGATTTCCAGGATCAGGAAGGTCCAGAACATCCCCCAGATGGCTCGTGATGCTGACCACAAAGGCCCCAGAACCGCGGCCCAGAGATTGAACGTATTCGGAACCGCACTGGTTGCATCATGGATCTTGTGAAACGCCTTGACGTAATAGTCCCCGTTCGGACCAGCAAACTCGTGAATGGACCGATCCAGTGCCTCATGGTCAACCTCGATATCCGAGGCGGCGGTTACTTTCACTTCGGTGGTTACATCAGTCATTCTTGCCCCCCTGAATTCCGCGCAGCAGGCGCGGTTTGGTGACGACGCCGACGTCTTGCCCTGCATCGGTGATGATCACCGGCTGGTCCGTGTTGACGGCAAGGTCGATCAGCTGATCCAGATCGGCCCCCTCATCCGCGCGCGGCGCGCCGTCGGTCGGGCCGGAATAGCTGTCCAGTGGCTCCATGATCGAGTGTGCCTTGACCAGTTTCAACTTGGAAATGCCCTGAACAAACTCGCGCACATAGTCATCAGCCGGGTTCATCACGATATCTTCGGGCGTACCGATCTGAACGATGACGCCATCTTTCATGATCGCGATGCGGTGGCCAATGCGGATCGCTTCGTCCAGATCATGGGTGATGAACAACGTCGTTTTCTGCAACTGGGCAACCAGCGCTTTAAACTGGTCCTGCAGTTGCAGCCGGATAAGCGGATCAAGCGCCGAAAAGGGCTCGTCCATCAACAGGATTTCCGGGTCCGAGGCCAGCGCGCGAGCGATCCCGACACGCTGCTGCATCCCGCCCGACAATTCCTTGGGCAGGCGGTCTTCGTACCCGGTCAGGTCCACCAGACCCAGCGCATGATCCGAGACGGCCCAGCGCTTGGATTTGGACACTTTTCGAATTTCCAAAGGATAGGCCACATTGTCTCTGACAGATCGGTGCGGCATCAGCGCCATATGCTGGAAAACCATCCCGATCTGCTGCGCGCGGATACGGCGCAGCTCAGCCTCGGATATTTTGGATACGTCCTGGCCCAGAATCTCGATCTTGCCTGAGGTCGGCTCGATCAAGCGGTTCACGTGGCGCACCAGCGTGGATTTCCCGGATCCCGAAAGACCCATAATGCAGAAGATTTCGCCGCGCGGGACTTCGAAAGACGCACCCTGTACGCCGACCACACAATTATACCTTTCAAGAACTTCAGGCTTTCCAATCCCTTCATCCCGTACTGCGGTCATGGCCTCCTCTGCCCGCGCACCGAAAATCTTCCAGACATCTGTCAGCTTAACGACTGTTTCGGTCATACTTGCCCCTTCAATGCAAAACAGGCCGCCAGGCATTCCCGGCGGCCTATCTGTAATTCAGTTCCGAGCGTTACCGATCACTCTGACATCCAGTTCAGAACCGCATCTTCGTTCGCACCGACCCATTCTTCGGCATATGCGAGCGGCTCTTTGCCATCTATGACAAGCGCATAAGTCATGGCCGAGACAGCGGCAGTATCCAGTTTCATGTTGGACAACAGCCGAGCAACCTCGGGGTACTCATCCTCAAGAGATTTGGCATAGTGAAGGTGCAGATAGGCCAAATCCCAGGCGACACCTGCTTCGGATTTCTCCAGCCAATCCGGATCATCCGTGGGCTGCAGGACATTCCATTTTGCCGCGTCATAGGCTGGCTCTTCCAGGATCTGAAGATCATGCAGTTCAAACACGTAATGCGGCGTATAGCAGAAACCCACCCAAGGCTCACCCGCTTTGATCGCGTTATCAAGGTTCGCATAGGCGACGGTTTCGTCTATCTCGGTCAATTCCATGACCTGGTCATAGCCATATGATTTGGCCCGGATTTTCTCGACATTGGTCGACGCCCAGCCGGGGGCACCGATCCATACTTCGCCCTGCCCGTCGCCATTGCTGTCGAACAGTGCCGCGATGTCGGGATTGGTCAGGTCGTCAATGGACCGGATATCATTGGCATCAGCGGTCGCTTTGTCGACACACATTCCTTGAAACGCCTCAACGCCATTGGAATTGAAGGTAACTGTACCCTTTTCGGTTACATAGGTGTCATGCAGGTTCTGCTGGTTCGGCATCCACACTTCGGGGTGTACGTGCATGGCGCCGGAATCCATCGCCTCGAACACGATCGGGTTGGTGCCATTCTGAAGCTCGACCTCTAGCCCCAGATTTTGTTCGATCGCAACCTTTAGAATGTGCGCTGTTGCATTTACCGATGGCCAGTTCGGCACACCGATCACAATGTCAGCAGCAAAAGCAGGCACAGCGACCATCATCGACGCGCCTCCCAGTAACATAGTGAGTTTGTTCATATTATTTCTCCGTGTTGGGCGTTCGAGGCGCTGTTCTTCTTACCCTCTGGGCAGCGGTACGCCTGTCAAACGACATCGGGATGACGTTCCATCCCCCTTTCTTAGCCAGTTACCGGGCGCGCCGGTTTGACAGGAAAATTCAAACATGCCGACACATGACCCATCAAGAACAACATGCCACAAATCGATATATGCGTCTTTCTCGAATATTAGTTTCGGTTTATTCTGATCTTGATCGATATGACGCCTGAAATAGGTGCAGCCGATTCTTGAGTGGGCTTGTCTGCCATCAATATCCCCTAAGCGGCGCCATCTCAGACAGGGGCACAGATTTTATCCAGTCAGTCCTCAGATCCCAGTACAAGATCCTGCTTCAGGATGAAGTCCCCAAACGCGTCCGTCAGCGTTTGAAAGCGCGAGCGTTGCGAGACATAAAGATACACCTGCCTTTGATCTTCGAGATCAGCTATCGGACGGAAGACGATAGCCTCAGGAAGAGACCGTGCAACGGTTTGCGGCAAAACCGTCACCCATTCCTCGGTGCGCACCAATGCGATCAGTGAATGGGTGTTCTGAATGGTCACACCGGCCTTCGAAATCGCCGCGTGAAACCGCGGGGACTGAACCAGATCGCACAGAGCATTGCGTATGAAGGGAACCGAAGCCACCTGTTCGATGGTTGGCATCTCCGATTGCTGTGCCAGCGGGTGAGCAGCCGTGCAAACCACCCCAAACCTGTCTTCGAACAAGGGCGTGGCTGTGACCCCGTTTAGCGCAAGATATCCGGATGCAATGCCGATATCCGCTTTTCCTTGCACAACCGCGTCCAGTACCTGCTGTGTATCGGTATCGCGGAGCTCGATCCTGATATCGGGGAAATGGCTATTCATGTGACTCAGCACCTTGGGAAAGGCAAGAGCCGCCACCGACGGCACAGACACGATCCGCAACAGGCCGTACTCTGCGCTGGCTATTGCCTCGATATCCTGAACTGTTTGATCGAACTGTCTGACCTGCTTCAAAGCCAAATCATGAACCTGCCGACCCACTTCCGACAGTCGATTTTTGCGCTCTCCCTCGAACAGCTTCTTACCCAGGTGCTCCTCAAGCTGCTTCAGCGTCATCGACACCGCCGATTGCGTTCGTCCAAGACGGTCGGCGGCCTCGGTCAGATTACCAGTCTGCACAACCGTGCAAAAACTGCGCAGTGTTTCAATCTTGATCGCCATACTTCAGTTTTTCTGCAATTTGTTTCATTTAATTGAGTTTGACTGATGTTCGCCAAAAAATCCATCCTAGGTCAAATGAAATCGCACTGGGGCGTAACGTGACACAACTGAATCTGATTGCTGGCGAATGGCTGGCAGGTGAGTCTGAAATCGAAAACCGCAATCCTTCGGACCTGAGCGATCTGGTCGGCATGTTTGCACAGGCCAGCGCTGACCAGCTTGAGGCGACGCTGGATCAAGCCCGTGTTGCACAGGCTGAATGGGCCGCCTATGGCATCGAACGGAAGCAAGCCGTTCTGAACGCTATCGGCAATGAAATGATGGCCCGGGCCGAAGAACTGGGTACGCTCTTGGCGCGCGAAGAAGGCAAGCCGCTGGCCGAAGGCAAAGGCGAAGTGTTCCGCGCCGGGCAGTTCTTTACCTACTACGCAGCTGAATGCCTGCGTCAAATCGGTGAGAACGCGGATTCTGTGCGCCCCGATATCGAAGTAGACGTTCGCCGCGAAGCTGTCGGCGTTGTCGCCATCATCAGCCCATGGAACTTCCCTACCGCGACTGCCTCGTGGAAGATTGCTCCGGCGCTGTGTTTTGGCAACGCGGTTGTGTGGAAACCCGCCAACATCACCCCGGCATCCGCTGTCGCACTGACCGAAATCATCGAACGTCAGGACATCCCCAAAGGTCTGTTCAGTCTGGTCATGGGTTCGGGGCGCAGCATCGGGCAACGCCTGGTCGAAAGCCCCAAGGTCAATGCAATTTCCTTTACCGGGTCAGTCCCGGTCGGCAAGGGTATCGCAGCAGCCGCCATCCAGAACCTGACCAAAGTTCAGATGGAAATGGGATCAAAAAACGCGCTGGCTGTGATGGACGATGCCGATCTGGATCTGGCCGTTACTCTGGCATTGGGAGGAGCGTTTGGCGGCACCGGACAGAAATGTACGGCGTCTTCGCGCCTTGTTGTGCATGCGGGTATCCATGACGCGTTTGTCGAAAAGCTGGTGGCCGGTGCGCAAGCGATGAAGGTCGGCCACGCGCTGGAGGAAGGCGTGCAGATGGGTCCCGTCGTCAGCCAACAGCAGCTGAGCGAAAACCTGGCCTATGTTGATCTGGGCAAATCCGAAGGGGCCGAGCTGGCCTGTGGCGGAACCCGGCTGGAGATGCCTCATGACGGGTTCTACATGTCGCCGGGCGTGTTTCTGAACACCAACAACGACATGCGCATCAACCGCGAAGAAATGTTCGCGCCCCTGACCAGTGTCATCAAGGTTGGCAGCTATGACGAAGCGCTGAGCGTCGTCAACGACACCAACTTTGGCCTGACCTCGGGCATCGTGACCAAATCGCTGGCCCGCGCCACGCATTTCCGTCGCAATGCGCGCACTGGTGTTGTGACTGTGAACCTGCCCACTGCAGGCACCGATTACCACGTGCCTTTTGGCGGCCGCGGCGACAGCTCTTACGGGCCGCGCGAACAGGGTAAGGCTGCGGCCGAGTTCTATACCACGGTCAAAACCGCCTATATCAGCGCGGGCCCCGTGTGATGCGGATCGACGGGCTACAATATGCCAACTGGTCGGAAAAGATTTTCCGCCAACTGCGTGACGGGGGCGTGGACGCGATCCACGTCACCATCTCGTACCACGAGAACTTTCGCGAAACGGTACTGAATTTCGAGAAATGGAACCGCTGGTTCGAACAATACCCGGACCTGATCATGAAAGGGCGCTGGGCCAGCGATATCGATACGGCTCGTAAAACGGGCCGGACGGCTGTGTTCTTTGGCTTTCAGAACCCCTCGCCCATCGAAGACGATATCGGGCTAGTCGAAATCCTGCACGATCTTGGCGCCCGTTTCATGCAGCTGACCTATAACAACCAGTCCTTGCTGGCGACCGGCTGTTATGAGGCCGAAGACACAGGCATCACCCGTATGGGCAAGCAGGTGATCAAAGAGATGAACCGCGTAGGTCTTGTAGTGGACATGAGCCATTCGGCGGACCGTTCCACCATCGAGGCCGCTGAATTGTCCGAGCGTCCCATAGCCATCACACACGCGAACCCGTATGATTGGTCGCCCGCGCTGCGTAACAAGCGCGACGATGTCATTCGTGCGGTGACGGAAAACGGCGGGGTGCTTGGCTTTTCGGTTTATCCTCACCATCTGAAAGATAAATCCGACTGCACGCTGGACAGTTTTTGCGAGATGATCGCACGCGCCGCCGACAAATACGGCGCGCAGCATCTGGGGATCGGCACAGACCTGTGTCAGGATCAACCCGACAGCATTGTGGAATGGATGCGGGTTGGCCGCTGGACCAAGGAAATCGACTATGGCGAGGGATCCGCTTCGGCACCAGGCTTTCCGCCCATGCCGGGCTGGTTTCAGGACAACCGAGATTTTGGGAACATCGAACAAGGGTTACGCGCGACCGGCCTGAACGATGACGAAGTGGCCGGGATCATGGGCAGAAACTGGTATAAGTTTTTTGCCGAGAACTTCGTCCCACAAGGGTAACACTATGAATACACGCGTGCAGACTGAAAATGTCAGACGTGATCCCGCGATGGTCATGCGGCTGTCGCGGCTGGGCTCGCTGCATCAATGCCGTCTCAGCTTTATGCGGCAACTGACCCGCCGTATGGCGCAGGAAAACTGGAGTTTTTCCCGCCCTGCGTTCGAGATTGACGAACACGGCGTTGGCCATGCGGTCTATACCGCGCAAGGCCCTGATCACGCATATTCTCTTGTGGCGTTTGCCCATGATCTGCCGCCCGAAAAACGCTCGGACCGGGTCATCGCCGAGGCCTGGGATGCCACCTTCGCGCTATTTGACGGCATTCCGACGGCGGATGATATTCACCGCCTGTCGCAAAACGTACCAGTGCAAGAGGCCGGGCGCGTCAGCGAGTCAGAACTGTCATTGTCGCGCGCCAACCGGTCAGTCCGCCTGTGGGCACATGTGGTCGACCGTCTGGCCGCTGGTCAACAACCCGATCTGGAACAGATTTATCAGGTTGGCTACCTGATGCGGACAACCGCCGTGTATGGTTCCGGCAAGTTTGGGGCTGCAGATCGCGAGAAAACAGCCAGTCGCCCCGAGGTCAACGGCCCGTTCCAGACCGAGATGTTGTCGGTCTACCTGACCCGGACCTTTGTGCGCGACCTGGTGCAGCATATGGCCCAAGTGAAGGGCGGCGATCAAACCGCGCAGTTAGATCCGCAGATCGCCAGTTGGCTCGGCATTGGCAATTCCACAGGTCTGGGCATGGCCCCCTTCATCGTCAACCATCCGATCTTGTTCAATAACTGGATCATGGCGCGAGAGGAGGCCATCGCCCGGGTACGGTCGCTCTTGACCGCCTCGGAAGATGAGGCCCGTCAATTCCGTGGCATCTATGATCGTAGCAAACTCTCGATGTCCTGGTGGCAGTCTGAGCATCCGGTCCAGCGCGATAAGCTGGCGGCGCTCAACAACGATCTGCAGGCAATCTCTGGGTATCTGGACAGGGATGATCTGACGCAGAACCAACCCTGGGATCGGTTGATCCTGTGGTCGCAATCCGCGCTGAGCGAGGAGGGCCAGGAACTGCTCGCCTCGCTTATCCTTGAGCCCTATGGCGAATTGGTCGATGGGCTGAGCTGTTGTATGGCCGACAGCAATTCAAGTGCCCATGTGATTGATGGATCAATGTCGGTAGGCGCTGCGCGCGATCTGATCAGTAACAGTTTTGGCTGGGCCTTGGATCTGGATTGGAACGCAGCGGAAAACTGTGCGCGGGCCTGGTATGTCTCCGAGGAGAAGCTGGAGCCGCGACTGGGTGAGCGCTTTGAGGAACCGATAGCCGGTTACGAACAGCCCCTTGCCCCGGCCCGTGACGCCGCGATGGCGTTTAAGGCACTTGCCGAATGGGATACTCGCTCCTCCGTTGCAGAGTTTCTGCTGCGCCATCCTGAACATCGCCACACCCTGCGCCGCGCTCAAATGAGCCGAGTAGCCCCCTATGGTGAAATCCACGACAATACGATCAGCGCCACTGTCCTGCCTATCGACATGCTGCGGGCCAAGCTGTCGTTTTTTGGGGCAACCCATTTTGACCCCCGGTCGGACCGCTGGGTGCGGATCTGCATGTATTCCGGCGCACCATATCCTGATGAGTTAACGCCGGAAAATGCCGATCTTTGGGTTTATCCGGAGTTGCCGCAATGACCTATTCACTGAACGAGATCGAAGCCACCTCTAAACGCGCCGCCCGAGGGGCAGGGTATGCCTGGGGTCTGGCAGAAGAGGCCGCCAAGGCCACACGCTGGTTGTGCGGGCATGGGCTGGACGGGACTACAGAGCTGGCCCACCTGCTGGACTTGGGTTTGGCTGCGGCGCCGGCAGATCACAGACCAGATGCGATGCAGGGCCCATGGCAGGGCAAGGGCGCTTTGTGCCCTCTGGCCACTGGCACCTTGCTGTCGGATTGTGCCGAACAGCTGCGCGCCGGACCGGTTGAGATGGCCAACATTGCAATCCCTGCACTGTTACTGCCCTTTGCTGCCTATGCGGCACGTGAACTCAAGGGCTGTGTGGTGCTTGATTGTGATGGGCATCTGGCGGCATGTGATGGGTATTCCGTGTCGACCCCAGATACCTTACCCGCCCAGGCGCGCAGGGTGGTGGTTTCGCTGGGGGAACAGCGCACAGGCCCCCGCCCACATCAGACCCGCGCCGCCCCGACTGATCAGGCTTGGGCAACGCTGAATCGCTTTGCCCACCGCACCTATGCCCCCGCAACCGAGGAATCCCGCCTGCTGGGTGCAGGGGCCGGGCTTTCTGATAATGACTGATGAGGTACTGATTTGACCGAGACCCGGACCCTTACTCTGAACGAAATCGAAGACCTGTCGTTTCGCGCGCTTGTTGCTGCGGGGACTTCACCGGAAAACGCCCGCCCGCTGGCGGTTGCGACCGCGGCAACCGAGGCGGACGGCGTGGCAAGCCATGGACTGGCCTATATCCCGATCTATTGTGAGCATGTCCAATGTGGCAAGGTCGACGGTCTTGCCAAACCGGTCATGACACGGCCCAAGCCAGGTGTAGTTACCGTAGATGCCGCAACCGGATTTGCCCATTCAGCCATCGATCTCGGGTATGAGACGCTGATCACCGCTGCGCGCGAACAGGGCGTTGCCGTGCTGAGCATCTGCAACAGCTATAACTGCGGCGTGCTGGGCTATCACACCTATCGTCTGGCACAGGCCGGGCTTGTCGGGCTTGGTTTTACCAACGCGCCAGCCTCGATCGCGCCATCGGGTGGCGCAAAGCCGGTTGTAGGGACCAACCCCTTTTCCGTTGCCGTACCCGGTACAGATGGGCAACCCGCCCTGCTGATCGATCAAAGCGCCAGCACAATCGCCAAGAGCGAGGTCATGAAACATGCCAGAGAAGGAAGGCCGATCCCCGTTGGGTGGGCATTGGACGCCGAGGGCAACCCGACCACTGATCCCAATGTGGGCCTCAAGGGCTCCATGGCACCTTCTGGTGGGTACAAGGGCGTCGGTGTGGCCCTTCTGACCGAAGTTATGGCGGCCGCTCTTACAGGGGCCACTCTGGGCATCAACGCCTCGCCCTTTTCAGGAACCGCTGGCGGCCCGCCCAAGACCGGACAGTTTTTCATTGCGATCGACCCTGTGGCGACATCGTCGTCGGGTGGCTTTGCTCAGGGCATCGAGGAACTCGTCGGCGCCATTCGATCGCAAGACGATGCACATTTGCCTGGCGATGGCCGACGCGCAAAACGCGTCGCATCGGCCACACAAGGCGTGGCTGTAAATATTGCGACCCTTGAAAAGATCGAGACCATCTTGGGATAAGCCGGTTTTATTAGCCCGCAATCAGATTCTTTCTGGTTCGGGCACCCTTACTCAAACCTTCTGACCCAGCACCAATTTTCAGAACGGCTTCCAGGCCTTTAGCCAAAATTCGACCCGGACGCAGCAGGCTCATTTTTCGTATTTCATGCTTTAGCGCAGAAAAAAACGGGGTTGACTCAAATCGCACTCCATATTTAGTTCGGTAACAGAACGAATAAATGGAATTGACGTGGCAACGCAGACAAAAATCTCTCGACGAATGTCTCAAAGTGCGGTCGTTCAGGCGATTGCGACCTATGGGCCCATTTCGCGCGCCAGCGTGTCGAAGCTGACCGGTCTTTCGAAACAGACAATCTCGGAAATTGTCGGGAACCTAGAAAGCGATGGCTGGGTGCGGACAGTCGGTCAGACCGAGGGGCATGTCGGACGCCGAGCCGTGGTATATGAAATCGCTCCGGATGCGGCAACGGTCGCCAGCGTCGATCTGGGTGGAACAAAGATCAGGGTCGCACTATGCGATCTGACCGGTCGCGTTCTGGCCGAGCGCGTAGAGCCGACAGAACAAAGCGGCGGCAGACAAGTGATCGATCAGGTTGCCCGTATGGTTCGCGCAACCGCAGACGACCCCCAATGCCCGTCAGGCGAATTGAAAATAGCTGTCGTCGGTGTCCCAGGCGTGCCGGACAGCAGGACCGGCGCGGTCCTGATGGCGCCTAACATAACCGGGCTGGATCAGATTGATCTTGCTGGCACTTTGAACGAACGGCTTGGGATAGAAATCCTTGTCGAAAATGACGTGAACCTTGCCGCTCTGGGCGAGCATTGGATGGATCATCGAAGCGACCAGGATGACCTGGTCTTCGTTTCCGTCGGAACCGGAATTGGTGCAGGAATCGTCGTCGGAGGTATTTTGCTGCGTGGCGCATCTGGTGCAGCTGGCGAAATAGGTTTTCTTCCCTTTGGTGCCGATCCCATTGCAAAGGAAAGCCATAAAATAGGCGCGCTGGAACGCGTAACCGCCACCGATGCAATCATCGGCGAATACAGGATGCTTACGGGCAAAACTTGCTCAGTTCCTGCGATCTTTGAGGCTGCCAATAACGGCGACAAAGCAGCCGAGCAAACGCTGGACAATGTCGCTTATCAGATCGCGCGGGCTTCGGCGTCGATTGTAGCGGTTCTTGATCCGTCCCTTATCGTGATGGGGGGCTCTATCGGCGCGCGCGACGAGTTGATGCACCGGATCAGACGCTTTGCCGCCCAGTGCTACCCCCGTGAAATAGAGATCCAGCCCTCAAAGCTGGGTCCGCATGCTGCCCTTGCCGGAGGTGTGTCTATAGCCCTGTCGCATTTACATATCTCTCTTTTCGCCGAGGGTCAGAAAGGTGCCGAGATCAACGTACCACCTCCAGCGCTCGATACCTTCAAGGCAAGTATGTCATGACCGCTAAGGCTCTTTCAGAACGCTTGCGTCAAGAACAGGATGCTGATGCAGACCTAACTCTGTTGCGCAATGCCCTGTCCATCGAAAGCGTGACGGGCAATGAAACACGTTTTGCGCGTTTTCTGGACCAGCAACTTATGGCCCTGGGCCTGAATACCGGACGGGGCTGTTTCGCGGGTGAACGCGAAAATGTCTGGGGAATTGCTTCTGTGGAGGGTCCCAACCTCATGATTTTGGGCCATACGGATACTGTGCATGTCCGGGGCTGGGAGGAATATTGGGAAGACGATGCACGCAAAAATCCATTCGGCGCGACCGAAAAGGACGGGCACATCTGGTCACGTGGGGCAAGCGACCTCAAGGGTGGGATTTGCGCTGCGATTGCCGGGTATCGCCTGCTGCAAAAACTTGGCGTTATGCCTTCAGCCAGTCTGACCTTTGCCTTCATCGGTGATGAAGAAAGCGGTGAACCTGACAGCGGCGTTAGCGCCGGGGCGAAAGATCTGGTTGGACGTATCAAGTCCGACGAAATCCCCCGTCCTGATTTCGCGATCTATGTCGAGCCAACGAGTTTGGACATTTATTCCGCCCAGATCGGGTTCTTTATCGCCGAGATCACGATAACTGGAAAAACAGCGTATTTCGGCCGACCCGAATTGGGGGTCGATGCATTGAAAGCAACGCATACGCTTCTGTCGAAAATCTGGGATCATGAAAAAGAACTGAACGCGGGCCCGCGTCATGACCTTGTCGGTGCCTCTTCTGTTCTGGTGACGCATATCAATGGCGGCGGGTTTATCGCAGTGCCCGGAGAATGCAGGCTCTCACTGATCCGGAAACTTAGACCTGGCGAAATGCTTGATGATGCAGTGGCAGCATTGGAAACAGCGCTTGGCCTGGATCGCCTACCTACAGGTATAGAGGTGTGCATCGACTACCCAGCCGGTCGTGATCATCCCAAGGGCGGCTCACCAGTTGAAAACGACCCCGATACTGAGGCGGTTCGCCTGTTGCAGAGCTGTGTACAGCAAACTCAGTCCCGAAAAGTAGAAATCGGCGGCGCGCCCTACTGGTCTGAGATGCCATTTTTAACAGAACAGATCGGCTGTCCAACCGTTTACTGCGCACCGGGTGATATCGCCGTGGCGCATACTTTTGAAGAACGAATTGAGGTCGAAGAATACCTCGCCGCCGTCCGGGCCTTTGCGCTTTTCATAGCGCAGTTCGGTGCGTCGGACACGCTCGTAATGCATCCAACCTGAGGAGGACAAACATGTCACTTGTTAGAAGCACATTTGCCGCTACCGCGATGTTCGCGCTGGCGGGCAGCTTATACGCCGAAACCATCGGTCCAGCGGGGGAAAGTGCCACCCCTTCATCAATGGTTGTTGTCGCTGATGATGATGTCGAAAAGGTGAAAGAGGCTGGATATTCAGCTGCTTTGCTGTGGCATGACCAATCCGACTTTGTGAATGCGGTAACAGCAGGTGCCAGCGATGAATTTGCGCGTCTGGGGATCGAGGTCGTTGCCGTGACAAGCGCAGGATTTGATGCTGCAAAACAACGTAGCGATATCGAGACGGTCATGGCCAAATCGCCCAATATCATTCTGTCGCTTCCTCTGGACCCGGTGACCTCTGCCGCAGCATTTGCAGAGGCAAAAGAGGCCGGAGTTGCCCTAAGTTTCCTCTCGAACCTGCCGGCCGGCTACAAGCACCCGGACGACTATGCGGCAATCGTGACGGATGATCTGTTTCAGATGGGCAAACAAGCGGCGGATGCGCTTGCGGCTGCCATGGGCAATGAAGGAACAGTTGGATGGATTTATCACGACGCAGATTATTATGTGACCAATCAGCGCGACAACGCTTTCAAGACCACGATTGAGAACGACTATCCGAACATCACAATCGTTGCAGAACAAGGCATTTCTGATCCTGCGCGCGCCGAAGAGATTGCCAATGCTATGCTGCTGAAAAACCCAGACCTGGGTGGAATCTACGTAACCTGGGCTGGTCCGGCAGAGGGTATTCTTGCAGCGCTGCGGACGAACGGAAACACCTCGACCAAGATCGTGACATTGGATCTGTCAGAGCCGATTGCCCTTGATATGGTTCAGGGTGGGAATGTCGCGGCGATTGTTGCCGATGAAGCCTATGAACTGGGGCGTGCAATGGCCGCCAGTGCCGTGCTCGACCTGCTGGGCGAGGACGTACCATCCTTTGTTGTAGCCCCTGCATTGAAAGTGACAGCGGACAACGTTGCCGATGGATGGCAAAACTCGCTGAATATTGATGCACCAGCCAGTCTGACATCGAAGTAGAGACCTGATGGGCAGGTCGCCTCTGGCGACCTGCCGCAACCGGATATTCCCAGAGGCATCCATGGAACAGGCTTTTCAACGTATGCGCGACTTGGATCTACAGCGCTGCGTCATTTATTTCGGCTTTCTTGCGATCTTTCTGTTTTTTGGGATCACTCTCTACGATGACGGGTTTCTGACCAGTCGGAATCTGACAAATATCGTCCTTCAGACAGCCCCAGCCACGATCATGGCCATCGGATTGGTCTTTGCCCTGTCAGCCGGAGAGATCGACCTGAGTTTTGGCTCTGTCGTTGCAGTTGCAGCCCTCTCGGCAGCTGTTGCGATGCAGAACGGCCCAATGATCCTGGGTGTCGCAGCGGGGCTTGGCGCAGGCATTCTGATCGGCGCGTTCAATGGTGCTTTGGTGGCCTATCTGCGGTTGCCATCATTTCTGGTGACCTTGGCCACCATGGGGTTATTTGCCGGAATTGCGCGTTCGATGACCGATCTGCGATCCATTCCTGTCGTTAACGGGACTTTCACCGGGGTCTTCGGCTCGGGCAAGCTGTTTGGTGTACCTTCACTTGTTATCTGGACCGTGATTGCAGTGCTGATTGGCCATGTCATCTACCGGCACACACGTTTTGGCGCACACGTTCTGGCCGTTGGGGACAATGCCCGCGCAGCCCAAGTCTCTGGCATCAGGGTTCCCCGTATCCGGCTGATGGTTCTGACCTTGTGCGGCGCAACCGCTGGGCTGGCTGGTTTGCTCTATGCCGGGCGTATTCAAGCCGCCAAATATACAATGGGCGAAAGCGATCTGATGACAGTCATTGCCGCTGTCATCGTAGGTGGCACTGCGCTTAATGGCGGCAAGGGATCCATAATAGGTGCGCTTTTGGGCTCGCTCATGATGGGAATGCTGAATAACGGGCTGATCCTGATGGGGCTGCAGGTCTCGGACCAGATGATCGTACGCGGGCTGATCATACTGATCGCCGTAGCAATTTCACTCCGCGAAATCCGCCGATAGACACCGGAGCAACCCAATGTTTCTTGATCTTCTCATACGCCGCAACCCCAAGTTCATCGAGGCCGCCATGGCCTTGCATCAACAAGGGAAGATCCCCGCAAACGCCTATGTGCTTGACTTGGATGCCGTCGAACGCAACGCGCGCCTTTTCTCTGATGTGGCCCGTGGGCATGGCCTTGCAACTTTTGCCATGACCAAACAGGTGGGCCGCCATTCCGGCTTTTGTCAGGCGGTCATGCGCGGTGGCATCAGCCGGTCCGTCGCCGTGGATATGGCCTGCGCCTTGGCATGTGACCGCGCTGGCTTAAGGACAGGTCATTTGGGTCACCTTGTACAGGTGCCCCGCCAAGAAGCTCTCTTCGCCGCAGCCAAACTACGCCCGGACTATTGGACGGTATTCTCGGACAACAAGGCAAAAGAGGCGGCAGACGCCTCTGCTCGGGCCGAGAGAGAACAGGCACTGATGGCGCGCATCCAGACTGAAGGGGATACGTTTTATCGTGGCCACGAGGGGGGATTTGACGCGAATGATATCCTGGCGGTGGCTGACCGTTTGGATGCGCTGCAGGGCGGGCGCTTTGCAGGCATTACGACCTTTCCCGCCCTGCTTTTCGACCAGGATGACCGCAAGGTTGTGCCGACCCCAAACCTCCACACGCTCAACATGGCTGCAGAAGCTCTGGCGCGTGCTGGGCGTACGGAGGTCGAAATCAATGCCCCCGGAACGACATCTTCAGCTGTTCTTCCGGCATTAGCCGAAGCCGGGGCCACGCAGGTTGAACCGGGCAATGGCCTACATGGCACGACGCCTCTCCATGCGGTAGAAGACCTTCCTGAGGATCCCGCCGTACTTTACCTTTCCGAGGTCTCGCACCATCACGGCGGGAAAGCCTATTGCTTTGGCGGCGGGCTCTATATCGATCCGGTTTTCCCGAAATACCAGGTTCGGGCGCTGGTAAGCAGCAGCCCGACAATCAGCCGGTCAGCCCTGCGAAATGTCGAAATTCCTGATTATTCCGCAATAGATTACTACGCCATGATCGACAGCGACAGCGATCAAAACCCCGCACCAGGCGACACGGTTGTCTTCGGTTTCCGTGGGCAGGCCTTTGTAACCCGCGCTTTGGTTGCCGGGATAAAAGGCGTAGACAGCGGAATGCCAGAGCTTACCTCAATCGAAAACGGCTTTGGCGACCACGTCAGCTGGCCGGGAGCATTTGCGCAATGACTCCGGTTCTTTCCCTCAAGCAAATCCACAAATCTTTTGGCGGAGTGGTCGCAATCCAGAATTTTTCACTGGACCTCTACCCCGGTGAAATCGTGGCTCTGGTCGGTGATAATGGCGCGGGTAAATCCACGCTCGTCAAGATCATCTCTGGCGTGCATCGACCAACCAGCGGCGAGATCGCGCTCGACGGCGAAGAAGTCGGTTTTTCGGATGCTAGCGCGGCTCGATCACATGGTATTGAGGTGGTCTATCAGGACCTCGCATTGGCTGACGAACAGCCGGTTTATATGAACATGTTTCTGGGCCGCGAACTGACGCGCAAACCCTTTGGACTGCTGGATAAAGCACGCATGCGTGCCGAAACCCAAAGCCTTGTTGATCAGCTTGACGTGCGCATCCCCTCTGAGCGCGCAGCCATACGTGATTTGAGCGGAGGCCAAAGACAGGGCATTGCTATCGCGCGAGCAACCCATTGGGCCAGCAAATTGATCCTTCTGGATGAACCCACTGCAGCACTTGGCGTTGCAGAGACTGCGAAGGTTGAGGACCTTGTCGCGTCACTTAAGGATCGCAATCTGGCAATTTTGATAATCAGCCATTCCCTGGATCAGGTTTTTCGTCTTGCCGACCGCATCTGCGTTTTACGCCGGGGTGAACAGATAGGCGTCAGGACAACTGCCGAGACCGACAAGAACGAAATTGTCGCCATGATCACCGGTGTTCATAGTTGATGGCGCAAAGCGCAGCCGTGTCCCCATCTTTACGAAGGGGCCCTTTGGCTCGATCGGATATGACACCTATCGCTGCCCGATGATTTCGAAAGTATAATCTCGTCTCACCCCTGCCGGAGGTGGCGGGAAGGGTGCAGCCGCTTTTACCTGGGCAAGGGCGACCTGATCCAACCGCTTTGATCCTGAACTGCGTACTATTCCAACCGCCTGCAATGTCCCGTTCTCAGCTATTCGAAAGGCCACCAACGCGGCACCTCGAATATTGGCGCTCTTTCTCCGGGCGCGGATAATCTTGCGTTTAATCTGTCCGGCATAGTTGCTGGCGTCAGCATTGCCGGATGCGGTCAGCGCTGACGTGGATGTAGCAACATTTGCCGCGCCTTTCGTGGTTTTCCCGGTGGCGTCACCTTTTTTCCCCGATTGTTTCGCGTTGCCATGCGCGGTGGCAGTTTGATTGCTTGCCTGTTTCTTCGGTTCCGGCGGCTTGGCATCCTCGGTCGGCGACACCGAAGCAGCATCACCCTGTCTGTTCGGTGTTTCAGCGTCCTGAGGCCTGAGAGGGCTTGGCGCAACAGCGGTCGCGGCCGTAGCGCTGCTCACAACCGGGCTGAGAGTTTGCGGCGACGTTGTGCGCTGCTGCTTGACAGGGCGGGCCTTGGGATGCAACCGATGAGGTGCTGCCGGTTTCTTGCGCGTGCTGGCCGGTGCTGGTGCATTTGTTCCGGCGACGAAGTCCTTGAATACAGATCCCAGCGCGGCGGCCCTCTCCTCTCCGCCACCTTCGACCTGCACCTGTTCGGCGGTCGAATAATCCAAAAGCGCAAGGCCATGTGTCGCTACGGCCAATGCGACAGAAATCACAACTACCACGCGGGATTTGGTTATCATCGTAATCCCCTTTCCGTCACGACATAGACCTGTCTTGCGCCCAACCCGCTCAAGTCATCGCTGATCTGTTTGAGCGTGACTGCAGGCAAGGATCGATCCGGCACGATCCGAACCGCATCAAGGGGCAGATCAACAGCCGCCCTCTCGACATAGGCCGCAGCATTGGTCAGCTCTGCCCCGCGATATTCAAGTGTGCCATCGGCGCGAATAACCAAAGCATCAGGCGGCTCGCGTCCCTCCAGATCCATCGTTTCGACAAGCTGAACCGATCCGTTGAGCGGCGGCGTAAGGGTGCCTGCGATCATGAAGAATATGAGCATCAGGAACACGACATTGATCAGCGCGATGGTTGGATCTCGGCTTTGTCTGGGCTTCGATTTCAACTGCATCAGCCCAAAACCTGAGTGCGCAGGTTTTCGACAGGTGCCAGCCCGATGAGCAGATCAATCAGCTGCTGAGAGGTTGCCCTCGGACCCAGGCTGATGAGCGCGATTTGGGATTTGGCGTCGAGCAGCATTGGAGCCACCTGCGCCAATGGTACAGGCGCACCATCGACCAGAATTCGGTCTGCATCCAGTTTAATAAACCGGATGGCTTGGTCTGGCTCCGCGCCGCCGACTGAGGCCGTCGAAAACTGAATCTCGGCGAATTTCGAGAATGTGGATGTCAGCATGAAAAACAACAGCAGCAAAAAGATGACATCTATAAGCGACGTCATTGACAGGCGTTTGCGCCGCTTTCTTTGCACATTAAGCGCCATGTACCAGCGCCGTAATTGACGCCCCTGCCGTTTGCTCGGTCTCCTCGGCATGGCCGGGGGCAAATATTGTTCTGAGCGCACGGTTGGCAAAGACGCGTTCCCGGTTCACGCGGGCCTCAAACCAGGTCAGGATCAGTGACGTCGGCATGGCTACAGCCAGCCCTGCTGCTGTTGTCATCAGCGCCACCCAGATGCCCCCAGCCAGCAACGATGGGTCAACAGCGTTGCCTGCCCCCTGCAGGGTCTGGAAGGCTTCGATCATGCCCAGCACTGTGCCGAACAATCCAAGCAGGGGCGCAAGTTGCGAGACGATGTCCAGCACGTTGAGACCCTGTTCCAGTTTTGCAAATCGCGTCTCAGCCTCGGCATCGACCCGTTCGGACAAGGTGCGATCATTCCCGGACAATGCCATTGCGATCACCGGCGCCAGGTAACTACGGCTTTTGTTCAGGTATATTCTGGCGGCCGTGGGGTCTTCTCGGTCCCATGCGTCGATCGCCCTTGACAATTCGACGTGACGGCCGACTCCCGCCGCTTTGTATTGCCAGATTTTGTAAAAGACCAAGGCGAGGGTCGCGATTGAGGCTGCAATCAGGATCGCCACCACCGGGCCCCCTAATTGCAGGATTTCCATCAGTTTTTGCAGCATTTCGGACATAGCTTTATCCAATCATCTCAGTTTCAAGGCGGCTTTTTAGACTGAGGCCATTCATGCAGGCATCTTTGTTACCGCTCTGGGTCATGCATTCCTGCACGCCGTTGAACAGAATCCGGCTGATCTGGTCACAGGCCATGTCGGTGAATTGAAACTGCCTGACCCGTGGGCGGCCTGCGGGCAGTTCTTCGAAATCCAGCAGGGTAATTAACGCGACCGCACCGTTTTTGCCAAACAGGACGGTTTCATAGACCGCACCGTTGATGTCGACCTCATGCATATTTTCGGCGACAAAGCTGAGCAGACAGTTTTGCCCCCTTGCTTCGGCAGAGCTGAGTTCGATTGATACGCCGCCAGTCTTGGGCACGTCTTCTGCGCTGGCGATCCCTGCCCCCAAGACTGAGAGCAGGGTCGACAGGACAGCGCTGGCTTTGTTTGCTGCCGCACTTCGCATAACGGGTCCTTTCCTTGGGATCAGAAGGTTTTGGCCAGGCCGAGCTTGAAGGTCCGGCCCGTCGAATTGCGGGTCGACAGGTTCGGGCGGTAGTCCTTATCAAGGATGTTCTCGATACCGGCGCGCAGCTCAAAGCCTTCAAACACACCCTCTTGCGGCATGTAGGTCGCACGCAGAGAGTTTACTCCGTATCCCGCGGTCGCGTCCCCGCTCGAGTCCGTTCCGGCCCGGGCACCGAAGATTTCCCAGCTGACGTCCAACGTCTGACCGAACCGCTTGCCCAATGTCAGGCGCGCGGAATCCGACGGCTCATTCCGCCAACGCGAGTCATCGCCGGTGGCGCTGGTTTCCGTACCCGTCACGATGTTCGAGTTGAAATCGACGTAGAACCCACCCGCATTGGCATAAGAGGCTTCGATCTCGGCGCCTTTTGTTTCCACTTCGGACAGAGGTTGAGACGGGGTGCCAGAGACGTAGGAGGTGATATCCCACAGGGTCGTTTGATAGAAATTGACCTTGGCGCGGATCACGTCGCCCTCGGCAAACACGTCACCGCGATCATAGGAAAAACCAGCTTCCCACGTGCGGGATCTCTCGGGTTGCGTCATGTAAAGCGGCGTGCCCAGATCATCGATGATCGGCAGGCTTTCCGTGTAGGCCGCACCACCAAAGATCGCGAAACCGCTGTTGAACGCGTACCGCGCCGACAACCCGCCCATAAGCGCGTTGTTGTCATAGCTTTCGTTGAACGGGGCCGCGGCGTCATCATCACCGTCGATGTCCTGCGTCTCATATCGCACCGCGGGGGTAATCGTCAGATTGTCACCGATCTGCACATCGTCCACAGCAAACAGGGCAAATCGACGGTCGGTTCCACCCGGCGCCGATGCCGCGTCCAACCGTTCGCGGTTGATGAATTCAATCCCTGCCCGCAGATCATGCGAGGCGATGCCGGTCTGGAAATACGACGTGTTCTTGATCGTCAGCTTTGTCGTTTCATAGTTATGCGTGGCATCAGCCAGAGCCTGAATTCCAGGGAAGAATGGCGTGCCCTCAAGGCTGGAAGACCCGGAAACATAGCTGCTTTCGATCGCCTGCTCAGAATAGCTGAGGTTCACATCCAGATCGACCAGATCATTTCCAACGGGTTGATATTGATACCGCAGGATACCGATCTTTGTTTCGATATCACGGTCTACATTACCAAAGGCATCCGACGTGGTGCCAAACGAGTCATAAGGGACGTCGCGCTCTTCAGATGTGGACTGGTTGTAGGATGCGGTGAACGAATGTTCGAGATCGTTGCCGAAGCTGTATTTGCCCTTAGCCAGAAGCGACGGCAGCGTGAACGCGCTGTTGCCGATCGTATTGCCGTTTCCATCCTCCTGATCGTCCTGATCCCGATAGGCGTAGTTGAACAGAAATTCCGTTTGGGTATTCGGCTGCCAAGCCAGGATAGAGGACGAGGCAAATCCGTTACCGTTGGAATACCCTTCAAAGGTTTGACGGAAACGGAAACCCGGCTCTCCACCGGTGAAATCTGACGCGCCCTTGGTTTCCAGCTGAACGACACCACCAACAACCCCGGACCCATATTCGAATGAACCGACAGTGCCCCGAATGACCGAGACGCTTTTGTAAAGCTGGGGGTCAGTAAAAAGCTGGTTGCCGATCCGATACAGCTCTTCCGCGCCCGTTGTGGCACCATCGACCAGGATCAGTACCTTCTGGTCGGTTCCGAACGTGCCGTTTGCACCATAGCCGCGAATATTGATGCCCGATCCCTGAGGGGTCGAGCCGTTCACCAGGCTTACCCCCGGAACCGAGTCGATCAGCTCTGCAACCGTATTGGCCTGCCGGTCGTTGATCTCTTCCTGATCAATATTTGTGACCGGCACGGCAGTGTCTGTCTGAATCTCTCGTTTGCTTTCCCCAAGTATCAGGGTGCCCAGGAAACCATCGTCTTGTTCTTGCGCCATAGCGCCAGCCGCAATCATGCTGAGGCACGAAGCCGTTCCCAGCAAAGCTATCTTCCGTATTTGCACACGCATCTCTGTCCCTTCGAAACAGTAGGAGGACCTGAAATGCTTGCGCCATGCTGGCTTTGGTCAGTCTGTTTTATTGTTTTTTAGACTCGCCGATTTTGGCGACTTGTGCTCGTTAATAAAGGTTACTAAAACAGTCAACAATAAATCGCAGTCGTTCTGACGGCTCTTGCCAGCGGGCAGCCGAGGAAATCGGCAGCCGGGCCAGCACCTCCGAAAATCAACTCGTAAGATGGGAAACCCCATGACGGAACAGGTGCCTAACACCCCCGATCAAATTCGCGCAGCCTATGCGCAAAACAGCGGTAAGCGTGACCGCGATCTGGCAGAATCGCTTGGATTGACCGAAGGGCAGCTGGTTGCAGCCTTCGCTGGGCTGGACGTAACGCGGCTGTCGGCTAGCCTTGATGACATTTTCCCAATGCTCAACGGGTTGGGAGAGGTCATGGCGTTGACGCGCAATATCTCCTGCGTGATCGAAAAGGTCGGACAATACGACAATTACCATTCGGGCGCGCATGCCTCGATGGTTCTGACGGATGAGATTGATTTGCGCATGTTTCCCAGCCACTGGGTCCATGCCTTTGCGATCGAACGCAAAACCGACAGCGGTGTGAAACGCTCGCTTCAGGTCTTTGATGCCGCAGGCGATGCGGTGCACAAGATATTCCTGCGCGAAGGATCGGATCTGGACCATTGGGATAAGCTTGTCAGCGCCCTTGCGTCTGAGGACCAATCGCAAACTCTTGATTTAGAACCGCGCCGACCGACCGAAGCGCCCAAGGCCAACCCCGAAAAGACGGAAATCCTACGTGCGGAATGGGCCAAGATGACGGACACCCACCAGTTCATGCGCTTGACCTCAAAGCTCAAGATGAACCGATTGGGGGCCTATCGCATCGCCGGCCAACCGCTTGTCAGGGAACTGACGCCGTCGGTAATATCACCAATGTTCGAACAGGTGTGCGACAAGGAAATTGAGGTGATGATCTTTGTTGGCAATCGTGGATGTATCGAAATTCACGGTGGCCTTATCGGAACGATCAAGCAGATGGGACCCTGGTTCAATGTGCTTGACCCGCGTTTCAATCTGCATCTGAGGACGGACCATATTGCAGAGGTCTGGGCTGTCACCAAACCGACTCAGCGCGGCCCCGCCGTCTCGGTCGAGGCGTTCGATGCAGAAGGTGGGCTGATCTTCCAGATATTTGGTCAGCGCACCGGCGATACCGACCATCGCCCAATCTGGAATGAGTTAGTTGCCGCACTTGAACCCCAACCCGAGGCCGCGCTGACATGAACAGGATGCGAGTGATCTGGCCTGCCTTGGCTATGCTGCTAAGTACACAGGTCGCGCAGGCTGCGGACGACGAACCAAAGCGGATCATCGCGATCGGCAGTTCCATCACTGAAATCGTCTACGCTCTGGGTCAGCAAGACAGGCTTGTTGGTCGCGACCGAACATCAACCTACCCGACAGAAGCGATGAACCTGCCCGATATCGGATACCGACGCGCGCTGTCGCCCGAAGGCGTTTTGTCGGTAGAACCAGACTTGGTCCTGGCGCTTGAAGGTTCAGGACCAGCAGAGGCGATTGCGGTTCTGCAGGAAGCGGGCGTGCAATACGTCACGATCAAGGATGAGTTCTCTCTGGAAGGCGTGGTCGAAAAAATCCAAACCGTTGGGGCCGTGCTGGGAGCTGACGTTGCTGCCGAGGGATTGGCAGCGCAAACCATACGCCAGATCAATCAGGCGGAATTGGCGGCTAGTAGTGCCGCAGGATCCAACCCGAAACGGGTTCTGTTTGTTCTGTCGGTGCAGGATAACCGGATCACAGTGGGAGGTGTGGATACCCAAGCAGACAGCATCATTCGATTGGCTGGCGGTGTAAATGCCGCCGCCAAAGTGTCAGGTTACAAGCCAATGACGCCCGAAGCGCTGGTGTCGGCTGCGCCTGATGTCATCCTTATGATGGATCGGCGGGGTGATAATAATACCGAGGATGCCGCGCTCTTTTCACTGCCCGCAGTCAAGCTGACCCCGGCGGGCCAGAACAAGATGCTGATCCGCATGCAGGGTGCATATCTTCTTGGGTTTGGCCCTAGAACCGCCAGTGCCATTTCTGATCTGTCAGCAGCTTTGCAGGATGAAGGTGGCTCATGACGCTGACGTTGGATCATATGAGCGCCGAGGCACCTGGGTACAATCGGCGAGCAACTGCACGGCGGGTTACTTTGGCCTTACTGGTATTGCTTGGCCTAACCAGCGCCGCAAGCATTTCAGTCGGTGCTTCGGATGCGTCGTTAAACATGGCGGTGATCGACCTAATCAATGGGCGGTCCCTGTCTGACCTGAATCGGATTGTCCTTTGGGACATACGCTTGCCCCGGCTTGCCATGGGGATTCTGGTCGGTGCCGCACTGGCTGTTTCAGGGGTGGTCATGCAAGGGCTTTTCCGAAACCCGTTGGCGGACCCCGGAATTGTCGGCGTCAGCGCGGGCGCAGGTCTGGGCGCAATTTCAGCCATCATGCTTGGCAGCCACGTGCCAGTGTCGGTTTTGGTCTGGACCGGAAACGGGTTAGTGGCCATTGCTGCTTTTCTTGGTGGCTGGGCGTCTGTTCTGATCCTATACCGTGTCTCGACCAGCGGAGGGCGGACATCGGTCGCAACTATGCTACTGGCCGGCATTGCATTAGGTGCCTTATCCGGCGCTGCATCGGGTGTTCTGGTCTACATGGCCGATGATCAGCAATTACGCGACCTGACGTTCTGGGGAATGGGATCGTTAGCTGGGGCAACCTGGACCAAAATCGCCTCGGCTGCGCCTATCATTTTGGTTGCCCTTGCAAGCACACAATTTCTGGCTCGCGCGCTTAACGGTCTGGCGATGGGAGAGGCGGTGGCCCATCACATGGGCATCCCGGTTCAGCGCAGCAAGAACATTGCCATTCTGGCCGTTGCCGGGGCCACCGGGGCCGCTGTTGCCGTGTCCGGCGGCATCGGGTTCATCGGAATTGTGGTCCCCCATTTGCTACGGCTGGCCACGGGGCCGGACCACCACAGGCTTTTGATGAACTCCGCCCTGCTGGGTGCCAGTCTGCTGCTATGCGCCGACATGATCAGCCGGGTCGTGGTGGCCCCGGCGGAACTGCCAATCGGGATCGTCACGGCAATTCTCGGCGCACCGGTCTTTCTTTGGATCCTCCTGCGCCGCCACGGCATTATGGGAATGTAAATCATGCAAGGTAAGAACATCTGCGTCAGCCTGGGCCGAAAGGACATCTTGCACGACGTGAATTTCAAGGCCGATCCCGGTCATGTCACCGCAATCATCGGGCCCAACGGATCGGGCAAATCGACCTTACTAAAGGCATTGGCCGGAGAGATTGCCTCGACCGGAACCGTCACCCTGAACGGCCACGACATCTCAGAGTTAAAGCCCTGGCAACTGGCCGCGAAACGGGGCGTGCTGCCACAATCGACCAGCGTGGCCTTTCCTTTCAAAGTGCACGAGATTGTCAGACTGGGGCTGGCAAACGGGTTGGCCGCACAAGATGACGGTTCGGTCACTACCGCCCTGGCACATGTCGACCTAGCAGGGTTCGAGCAGAGGTCTTACCAGACCCTGTCCGGGGGTGAGCAGCAGCGCGTACAGTTAGCCCGTGTTTTGACGCAGGTCTGGCAGGCACAACGGGCCGATCATCCCAGCTGGCTTTTACTGGACGAACCGGTTGCCAGCCTGGATATCGCGCATCAATTTACGGTCCTTGGTATCGCAAGCGATTTTGCCGCCCAAGGTGGAGGTGTGGTGGTGGTGATGCACGATCTGAACCTCACCGCGCTATTTGCAGACTGTGTTTACGTGATGTCACAGGGCACTGTCTGGGGCTCTGGCACACCTTCAAATATCCTCACCGACGACCTGATGCAGCAAGTTTACGGCATCAACCTACCGATCGGCATTGTGCCGACCGGCCCGCTTCCTTTTGTACTGCCTCAGGCAATGCACAAATGCATTGAGGCTTGATGTTGTGCAAACAGATACGTTGCCTCAGACAGCGCGGGTCAATCCTCCGTCAACGCGCAAGTTTTGACCCGTCATATAGCCACCGCCTTCAGACGCCAGCCATGAGACAAGCGAAGAGACCTCCGCAGCATGACCGTAACGCCCCATCGGAATCCGGGCTTTGCGGTCTTCTGTTTCGGGCAGGCTGTCGATGAAACCCGGCAGGATGTTATTCATGCGAATATTCTCTGCGGCATATTTATCGGAATAAAGTTTGGTAAAGGCGGCCAATCCTGCCCGGAAGACGCCTGATGTTGGAAACAGCGGATCGGGCTCGAACGCCGCGAAAGTAGAGATGTTGATAATCACCCCCCTGCCCTGTTGCTGCATCAAGGGTGTCACCAGCCGAGTTGGGCGGATCACATTCATCAGATAGACCTCCATCCCTTGATGCCAGTCATCGTCACCGATCTCTAATACGGGCCCTTTCGGGCCATGACCGGCGGAATTGACCAAGACATCGACGCGGCCCCAACGCTCCGTCGCGCCCTTGACCAAAGCAGTCAGATCGTCACCACTGAGGTTAGAACCAGTGACGCCAAAACCACCCAGCTCGGCGCCGAGTGCTTCGCCTTTACCCGAAGAAGAGAGGATGCCGACTTTGAAGCCATCTTTGGCAAGCCGGCGCGCCGCGTCAGCCCCCATGCCACTCCCGCCCGCGGTAATCAAAGCTACTTTTTCTACTGCCATCTGACGATTCCCCTTATGTATTCTGCGAAAATATCCCGTTTCGATGGGTCGTTCGATTGAGATTTGATGTTTCATTACAGTAGAAATACTATTGTCTCATGGCTGATCTTCCTCCCCTCAACGGTTTACGGGCTTTCGAAGTCGCTGGGCGCCGCCTCAGTTTCCGCGCCGCTGCCGATGAGTTGGGCGTAACACAAGGGGCGGTGGCGCAGCAGGTGCGACTGCTGGAAGCTCACCTAGAAGTCACATTGTTCGAAAGGGTGCCCAAAGGATTGGAGTTCACCTCGGTTGGCCGTAGCTATCACGCACGTATATCGGTTGCCTTTGCGAGCCTTAGATCAGCAACCGCCGAGCTAAAGCCGGAACCGGACAAGGTTATAATAAGCGTCACCCCGACTTTTGCTGCCAGATGGTTGATCCCGAATTTGCCGGACTTTGCTGAGAGCCATCCGGAAATCGACTTGCGGATCATGGCCACTGAAAAAGTCTCCAGCTTTCACAGCGACGGGATCGACCTTGCCGTCCGGCAGGGATCGCCGCCGTTTGGCGCCGCGCTTCGGGCGGCGCTTATTTTCAGACAAGAGGTGATTGCCGTCGCCGCACCCGAATTTATCAGCGACGGATTCAATTCGTTAACACCAGATGACCTTGCACGCCTGCCCAAAATTCATGACACGCATGACCTTTGGCCGCGATACCTTGCAGACCTAGGGGTTCGTGACAAATCGCAACGCGGCCTTCGATTAAGCCAGACAGCGCTTGCAGTTGACGCTGCGATCGCGCGGCAGGGTGTGGCCCTTGTCAGCCGTTTCATGGTTTCCCGAGATCTTGAGACAGGACGCCTGGTAGAGGTTGGTGCGGCAAGAGACATCGGTGGTAGCGATTTTTACCTCCTCATAGAGCGTTCGGCCGCAAACCAACACGCGGTGATGCAAGTCGTAAACTGGCTAAAATCGCGGTCGGCGAAAGAAACGTGATCGGCTTTCGATTCCTGCAAAGCGCACGCATGCGCGTCTGAAATGAAGGATTGCTTAGGTTTCCCAACGCTTCCCAATTCAGGGTCTTAGTGCTCTCGAACCGGCGGGCAAACACCTCGGGCCGCTGGCGTAGTCGAACACAGCGTCCGGGGCAAAATAATTCGTAGCGGCATCCGGATCGTGTGCGTTAGAGGCATTACCGACGGCATTCACATTTGTTCAGTTGCTTCAGGTCAGTTTCGTCCGACCAACCTGAGCAAGTGCACTGGACAACTCTTCGCTGAGGATATTCCACAGTCTATGCAAACCTTCTTCGCCGGCCGCGGCGATGGCAAATTGCAATACGCGGCCAAAGAACACGTAATTTGCACTCTGATCGAGGGCTTTCAGAACGTCTTCGCCAGATCGTAAGCCACTGTCGTAAAATAGCGGAAAATCCGCACCAACGCTGTCTCGTATCCGGCCCAGCGCGTGAACGGCAGCGGGTGCGCTTTCAAGTTGCCGCGCGCCATGATTTGATACTTGAATGGCGTCAACGCCTTCGGATTTCAGCTGCAGCGCATCCTCGGCGTTGGTCACGCCTTTTACTACCAGGTTGCCTTGCCACAAATCGCGCAGAGCCTTCAATGTTGTCCAAGTCGCCCTCGCGCGGCTTTCGGTGCGGTCGAACTCAAAGCCCGGCATCTCGAAATTTGCCATCTGCGGACGACCTGCGGCAAGTGACATAAGCGACCATTGCGGGTGCAGGGCAAAGTCCAGAAATTGGCGGGGTCCGATACGGAATGGCATGGTAAAACCATGGCGCAACTCACGCGGTCGGCGACCAACCTCGGGCACGTCAACCGTGACGATCAGGGTGTCGTAACCGGCATCTTGCGCACGCTTTGCCAGTTTGAACGACCCCGTCCCGTCTCCGCTGAAATAAAGCTGGAACCACGCGTGCCCTTCGGCAACCTCGATCATTTTTTCCAGCGGGGTTGAGGCCACGGTCGAGACCCCCAAAGGCACGGATTCGCGTGCGGCCAACCGCGCTAGCATCAGATCGGCACCAGGTCTGGACAGGTTGCACATCCCCATCGGCGCAATGCCAAAGGGCCGCTTGGCAATCTTGCCAAACAGCGGCATGTCCAAAGACCGATTGCTGACGTCTTTCAATATCCGGGGTTCAAGGCAAATGTCATCCAGAGCAGCGCGGTTACGCGCAGCCCCCGTTTCTGACCCTGCGGCCCCATCGATATAGTCAAACACCATCCAAGGCAGACGTGCCTTGGCCAAACGCCGCGCATCCTCACTGGAATGAATTCGCGCGGCGCGGTTCATCAACCAGCCACCGCTTTCATAAAGCGATCCTTGATGATCACCGGGTCCATCGTGATGACCGGCATCTTGGCATTTCCACTGTCGCACTTCACGATCATGACCGTGCCGACCTGCGCGTCCATCGCCTCTTGCAATGCTTTCCCGGTATCAACATCCTGCACTTCAACGACATTGTCACATCCGGCCGCACGCGCCATGCCCGCCAAGTCGGTCTTGCGCCCAGTATAAGTCGGCTGATCACCGGTTGATCCATATGATCCGTTGTCGATAACCATCAGGATGAAATTCGGAGGCATATTGTTCCCGATGGTTGGCAAGGTGCCCAGATTGGTCAACACCGACCCGTCCCCATCGATTGAGATCACGGTTTTAGGCTGCACCAGCGCCAGACCCAGCCCGATGGACGAGGCAAGGCCCATAGTGCCCAGCATGTAGAAATTCGTTGGTTGATCGTCGATGGCATGCAGCTCTTGGCTGGGAATGCCGATGTTACACACCACCAGCTGATCTCGGAGTTGAGGTGCAATTTCCTTGAGGATTTCAGAACGGATCATTGGTCGCCATAGCCTCCCCAGAAATTGGCATCGGTCAGGATTGCCACGGGTTTGTTGCACATAAAGGTATACTTCAGGATCATATCCAGCTCTTCCACATCCTTCTGGTGATGGAAGTGGTAGGTGGGGATATTCATCTGCGCCAGCAGCGCCTTGGTATGCACCGCCATTTCCACCTGGCACGCCACAGGTTCGCGGAGCTCTCCGCGGTAGCTGATCAACATCGGCAGAGGCATCCGGTAATACTGGATCAACGTCGCAAGAGTGTTGATCGTCACCCCAATGGCTGTGTTCTGCATGATGATCGCAGGGCGTTTTCCACCCATCCACGCACCGGCACACAGGCCCATGCCCTCGTCTTCCTTGTTCGACGGAATATGGAAGATATCGGGGTGTTGGTCAATTTCCTCGATAACGCCCGCAAGCTGTTTGCAGGGCACCGTCGTCACGAACGAGATGTCATTCGCGACAAGATCGTCGGTGATCTTCTTGTCTATGTTCATGTTACAGAAAGGCCTTTCTTGAAAGGAGAGGAGAGCGTCATCAAGAGGACGCGCGATGCACATGGACGGCACAGCCTGCGTGCCGCACGACGCGAGCAGCTGTGGAGCCCAGGAAATAATCTCTCAGACCAGGTTTGTGGGATCCAAGCACGATGCAATCGATGCCATGAGCCTCGGAATAGTCAATGATAGTGCGGGCCGAATGTCCTTTTACAATCACAGGCGTGACACCGGGATGTCCAGACAATTTGCCCTCAAGATCAGCACGCGCCTTTTCAAACCCGGCGGCAACCATTTCTTCGTCCAGATACGCACTGACAGAGCCTTGGGGCGCCTCATGAACGTGAAGGGCGAAGATCTGGGCATCTTTTGCACGCAGCGCGTTGGCTATCTCAAGTGTATGAGTCGACACGCCATGGTCCAGCGCCATGGGGACGAGGATTTTATGGTACATGAAGTGTCTCCATTTGGTTGGTGATCATAAGTGTCAGGCCCACGGGTCGAGGATGATTTTGGGGGCTGCAACCACTCCCGATCGTAGATCGGCAAATGCCTGCGGTCCATCATTCAGGCTGCGATGTTCTGCCCAGTCTAGCGGGCCAAGCGCACCATCGAAAAGCGCGGTGCAGGTTTCCCGGAAGTCCTCCGGTGTGTAGGTATAGGTTCCGATGAACGTCACCTCTTGCAAGGTCATCCGCCGGATATCGAGGCCACCCGTGTCTTCGCCCAGGCCGATGTGGACAATGACACCCCCCGGTTCAGCCATGGCAGAAGCTGCCGCGCGTGTTGCCGCGTATCCGACGGCGTCGACCACGATGCCGTACTGCCCTGCCCCTGCGGGTACAGATTTCACTAGGCATTCATCTTCCAGGAATGTGCGTCGCTTGTCGCTTGGTTCAGCAACGGTTACGTCATCGACCCCTTGTGCCTTGAGGGCAAGGGCCGCAGCAAGGCCAATGGCCCCGCCGCCCAGCACAAGCGCCGTGCGGCTGGCACCCGGATCAAGCGCCATCAGCCCCAACCGTATGGAATGCCAACTGACGGCCAGAGGTTCGGCCAGTGCAGCCTTTTGCAACGGAACATGATCCGGCACCACGATAAGATTGCTGCCTTGCATTGCCACATATTGAGCAAAGGCTCCTTCGCGCGGCGGCATGGAAATGATCATACGGTCCGGGCACAGATTATCGCGGCCCGTCTGACACGCGGGACAGGTGCCACAACTGACCAGCGGGTTGATCGTGACCCGTTCGCCGTCACGGGCGCCGCCTTCAATCACACCTGCGGCCTCATGGCCAAGGATCAGGGGCGCAGGGCGCCTGTCGTCGTGGCCAAGATAGGCATGCATGTCCGATCCGCAGATGCCCGAGGCTTCGATACGAACCAGCGACTGGCCCTGACCGACTGTCGGGTTGGGGACTTCGCGCACACCAAGCGTTTCGACACCTTCGTAGACCAACGCTTTCATTTTGCTGTGAACCCTCCGTCGACCATCAAGGTTTGTCCGGTCACGTAACCGGACGCGTCCGAGCAGAGAAACAGCATGGGGCCGTCCATGTCATCCAAACGGCCATTGCGTCCGATGCAGGTCTGGGCGGCATTGCGCGTGGCTCGGTTCGGATCGGCAAAGACGGTCTCGGTCAGCTCTGTCGGAAAAAACCCAGGCCCAATCGCATTGGCTGTGATGCCATAAGTCGACCACGCCTCGGCCATAGCGCGGGTCAGTTGGGCAATGCCCGCCTTGGTCGTCCCATAGGCGATGCCACCGGGAAAAGCGCGCGTGGTTTGGAGCGATGCAAAATTCACGATCCGCCCCCACCTCTTGGCCTTCATCGCGGGCACCAACGCCTGGCTCAGAAAAAACGGAGCCGAGATGTTTAGCGCCACGGTCTGATCCCAACCTTCTGGTGTCACGTCATCCGCCGTCTGACGGGTGTTGATGCCAGCGGCGTGCACAATGATGTCTGGCGCTCCGAACGGTGCGCTGACCGCTTCTACCAAGTGTGGGAGTGCATCACGGTCGGCGACATCCGCTGCAACGTAGTCCACATCTTCGCCGACCTCGTTTTGCAAGCGCTGCAGGGCGTCCTCGCGCCGGGCTACGCCCACCACGCGGGCCCCGGCACTTGCCAGTGCGATGACCGCACGCCGCCCGAGGCCGGAGCTGGCGCCGGTTACACAGGCCACGCGGCCAGTCAGGTCGAACAGAGATCGTGGATCAGCCATTTGCAGTCAGGTCGAACGCTTCATCCGGGAAATACTTGGCCAGACGAACATCCGCAGCACGGGCGTGCCCTTCCATCCCCTCAAGGCGGGAAATGCGCGCTGTGGCTTCGGCCACCTGCTTGGCACCTTCGCGTGTGGCGCGCTGCCAAGTGACGATCTTCATGTATTTATGGACCGACAAACCGCCGGTATAATTCGCGGCCCCTGACGTTGGCAGCACATGGTTGGTGCCCGTTGCCTTGTCGCCATAGGAAACGGTTGTCTCTTCCCCAAGGAACAGCGAGCCGTAACAGGTGAGCCGATCAAGCCACCAATCCAGATCTTCGGCCTGTACCGTCAGATGTTCGGGCGCGTAATCATCGGAGCACGCGGCCATTTCCTCGCGGTCTGGACATACGATTACTTCGGCATAGTCGCGCCAGGCGGCAAAGGCGTTGTCGCGGTTCACTTCGGGCAGATCATCGATCAGGGCAGGCACAAGCTCCATCACCTTTTCGGCCAACACCCGGTCATCTGTGACCAGCCAAACAGGCGAATTATAGCCATGCTCGGCCTGGCTGACCAAATCCGTTGCCACGATATGTGGATCAGCGGTCGCATCCGCCAGGATCAAACTGTCCGTTGGACCCGCGATCATGTCGATCCCTACGCGGCCAAAGAGAATACGCTTGGCTTCTGCGACAAACTGATTGCCCGGCCCCACAAGGATGTTGGCCTTGGGCAGGCCAAACAGTCCGAACGTCATTGCGGCCACGCCCTGAACGCCACCCAGCGCCATGATCTTGTCCGCACCACACAGGTGCGCCGCATAGATGATGGCCGGGGCAACACCCACACCCGGACGGGGGGGCGAGCAAGCGGTGATGTGACCACAGCCTGCAACTTTGGCCGTTGTCACCGTCATGATGGCTGACGCAATGTGGCTATAGCGACCACCGGGCACATAACAGCCCGCCGCATCAACCGGGATCGCCTTTTGCCCCGCAACCATGCCCGGTACGATCTCAACCTCGACATCGGATACCGTGGCCTTTTGCGCCTCGGCAAACCGTTTGACGTTGTCATGTGCAAACCGGATGTCCGCTTTCAGCTTTTCCGGCACGAGCGCGGCTGCAGCCTCGATTTCCTCGGCGGTCAATAGGACATTGCCATCGTAACGGTCGAACTTGGCTGCGTATTCCAGAGCCTTTGCATCTCCGCCCGTTTCGATATCGGCCAGAATTGTCCTGACCGTCTCGTGGACTTCGGAAGCATCCGATTTAGCGGTTAGGGTCGCTTTTTTCAGGTATTCACGTTTCATCTTAGCGAGGTCCTACTTGTAGATTTCGGGCAAGAACGTAGTCGAAATCGCTGGCATATAAGCAATCAGCAACACAACCAAGAACATGCAAAGAACAAAGGGAACGGCACGGGCGGCAATCTTGAGGATGGATTCCCCGGTTATGCCAGACACCACGAACAGGTTGAGCCCCAATGGCGGCGTGATGAAGCCTACGCCAAGAGCTGTGATCATCATGATGCAGAACTGTATCTCGTTCATGCCGATGTTGTCCGCGAGTGGTTTCAGGATAGGCGCAAGGATCACGATATTCGGCGTGGTTTCCATAACGCAACCGGCGGCGATCAGGATTCCGATCATCAGCAGGATCAGTAACCATGGTTCATCCGTCAGCCCGGTCACCGATGTCACAAAACCTTGCGGAACGCCCATGATGGCCAGCGCTTCGGCCAGCGGAGCCGAGAAAGCGATTATGGGAAGGATGACGCCGTTCACCTTTGCCGAACTGACCAGCATGGCGGGAAAATCCGCAAGGGACAGCGTCCGCAGAATAAAGCCCATGATGATTGTCACGACGACGGCCGTTGCACCCGCTTCTGTTGGTGTCAGGCGGCCCGAGAATATGCCGTAAAAGATGATGCCCGGCACGATAAACGCATACCAACCGGATTTTAGAGCACGGCCCAAATTACCCAACCATTCGGCCATCGTCATCTGTCCGCCACCTTCATAGGCGTAGATGCGGTTCACGATCAGGTTCGTGATCAGGATCGACAACAGGATCGCGATCCCCGGGATCAAGGCCGCAAGGAACAGGGTCGATGCGGATATCCCCAGAACAAGGCCGATGATGATATAGGCGATCGACGGTGGGATCAAAATGCCGGTACAGGCGCCCGCCGCCACCAGAGCGCAGGCATAGGGACGCGGATAGCCGCTTTCGACCAAGCGTGCGATAGTCATACGTCCGACCGCGGCCGCACCAGCTGCGTCCGATCCCGAAATGGCCGCGAACATGCCACAGACAAGAACCGTCGCAGACCCGAAACCACCTTTGGTGAAACACGTCAATGCCTCGGCAACATCAAGGAATTTTCGACTGAGCCCGGTTCGGACCAGCACGTCCCCTGTCAGGATAAACAGCGGCACCGCGGTCAGCGCAAAGGCATCAATGCCGGTGAACAGCTTTTCACCAACAAGGCTCAGGGGAAGGTCGCCGGACATGACCAACATCAGGATCGCCGAGGTCCCGATGGCGGCCCAAACCGGAACCGCCAGAGCAATCAGCGAGACGAATATGATAACGGGCAGATAGAAATCCCAACCCAGCTCGACGGTTTGATCAAAGGTTTGCCAAAGCATTCAAATCATCCCTCAATCAAAGAGTGTGTCGCCCTCAAAAACGGGTTTGCCCGTTCTGAGAGAATGGATGTCGCGCAGTAGGGATTGAATCAGCCGCAATATGATCAAGCCGAACCCCAATGGAACCGCCATCAGGAACCATACTTTGGAAATGCGCAGCCCGTCCGTGACCGACCCGAATTTGGCAGACACATGCACGGCTTCGTAGGACCAATAGAGGGCAATCACAGCAACACCGAACATCACCAGGTCGCCAAAGATATACAGCAAAGCCTTCGGACGCGGCCCAAGGTAGTGCATCAGCACGTCAATGCGGATATGCGCGCGCTCTTTCACTGCAGCCGCAGCACCAATCCATGCGAGATAGATGAAGGAGTACCGCACAATTTCTTCGCCCCAGATCGAGGAAAAAGAGAATATTTCCCGGCGCAGCACCTCGATCGCCATGGTGATGACAAGCATCACGTAGAAGACCAGAAGCAACCAGCGCTCGGCGTCTCTATCAATTCGGCGCAAAAAGCTCATGTGAGAACCTGCTGATTTGCCTAGCAAAACGCACCGCGCTGACGCGTTTGGATTTTACTGAGGCGGGAAAGATTGGTGATCGGGCGCGCGTGGAGGCACGCCCGACCCGACAGTTAAGCGTCATGCACGTAGTACTTGCCTTGGGTACCTGCGGCTTCTTCCATCTTGGCGAAGTTGTCCATGGACCCGGCCAGATCGATCTTGAACTCGTCCCATTCGGACCGTTGGTAGCCACCAGCGGCTTTCCATTCGGCCAGTTGCTCTTCGCTGAGCGAGTGGAATTCGACACCTGCTTTGATCAGTTCGGCCATAGCGTAGGCACGGGCCGATGGCACTTTGGCAAGGTTCTGGTGCGAGGTCATCTCGGACCCCCACATGATCCCTTCCTGCACGTCGGCGGGCATTGAGTTAAACCATTCCAGGTTGCACGAATAAACTTGGCTGTCTGGCACGGCCTGGGTGAAAGTCACATGGCTCAGGATATCTTTGAAACCAAAGACTTCGAGCGCACCCACGGACGGGTCAAGCGCGTCAGCGACGCCCTGTTTGATCGCAGACGGGGTTTCTCCCCAGGCCACAGGCGTCGGATTTGCACCAACCATGCGGTAGTATTGCTGCAGCATCTTCGAGCCGGGAACGCGGAACTTGACGCCGGACAGGTCGCCAGGTGTCAAGACCGGTCCGGGGCCACCCTTGCGGATGGCAACGACACGGGGGTCGATGTTGATATAAAACAGCGCCTTGAAGCCGTTCTCCTCAACCTTCGGCTCGACCGTGTCCTTCCAGAACTGCGAGTTGACGAGGTTTGTGAAACGCTGGTTTGACCCGCACAGATACGGCATGTTGATCAGGTCAACGGTCGACGCAAACGGCGCGAAATTCGAAAGCGAATGCTGTGCTGCCTGAATTGTGCCACCCTGCACCGCCTGCACCAGCGCGCCGCCTGCACCCAGCTGCCCGCCAGGCGCGAGTTTGACATAGACCTTGCCGTTGGTCGCGTTCTGGATGTTTTCCTTCAGGTCCAGCTGCATGATTGGATAACCACGCGACGCACCGACCGGATAGGCAGTTGCCAGAACCATGATATGGTCCGCTGCAGCCTCGCGGTCGCGCTCTTCGCTGGCACTTTGCGCTGCAGCTTCAGTTGACCACAACGTCCCCGCAGCACCAGCTACCATGGCCGCTGTGAAGCCGCCTGTTGCCGTCAATTTCAGAAAATTTCGGCGTGCTGCCGACGCAAGGTCCTTGCGATCTTTGTCCATTATGTTTCCTCCCAGAAATCCTTAGCTGCCGTTCTTTTTGTTTCGGTCAGCCTCTTTTTGAAGAATGGCGACGACAAACAATATCGACGCGGCAAACAGAACCAGCATTTCGCCCACGTCCCCAAGGAATGCGCTTGCTGCAAAGGCCCCCAGAGCGACGTTGGCGAAGTAGATGACAAAGACGATCAGCGAGGCGGTAAGGAACATAAAATAGGATCCGAAAAGGTTGCAGTTCTGAGCGACACTGTAAGCGCTTACATTTGATTCGTGCAAGCGCTTACATTTGAGGCGCATTTTTTGGCGCTCTCGGCGATTGCGGACAGGAAGACCCCAAGCAGCGACCAAAGTATTACTATTGTGCTCGGATACATTCCGAAAATTCATCATGTTAGCCAAGTCGCCGTACAACAAGAACGGTAGGCCGGGTTCCACACTGCTGCATCAGCCGATGCGCGGGATATCAAAAGCCCCGACCGTGAACTTATGGAGAAAATCAATAAATGAGATGACCAATCTGCAGGCGGTAACGAGTATCTCGCCCCCTGCATCCCGTTATGACAAATTGATCGGAGGCGGCTTTTGCAAGCCAAAAGCAGGCCGGTATTTTGACAATCTAAGCCCGATTCCCGTCCAGCCCATTGGCCAGATCACACGGTCTGATGCTTCAGACGCTGAGGCCGCGCTGGACCCAGCGCATTCGGCTGCCGATGCCTGAGGTTCGACCAGCGTGACCGAGCGCGCGAATGTTCTCACGCGGATAGAGCAATAACTGGAAGACAATCTGGAGATGCTGGCTATTGCGTGGTTCTGAATCCGGCCAAGCAACGCCAGCGACAATCATGGTGTTCTGTGAACTGATCGCGGATATCCTGCCTGCTGGCGTGTTGAATGTTGTTAACGGATTTGGCCTTGAGGCGGGTATAGGGCCCTGCGGCGTTCATTTCGCATATAATACGTATTCTTCAATTCTGATTGAATTCTCTCAAGACACGGAAGCCTGACGGTTTTGACCGCCAATCAATGCCTAACCGCGTTACGAACCATGACGAACTCAAAGCCAAACTATATGGCAGAGCGGTTGGAGAAGGCACATGCCATCGCCGAATTCACTGACCTGTATATGACAGAAATTGCATTGGCCTGTGGATTTGTTTCCTGTACGACGCTTTCGCAGCGATACAAGCGAAGATTTGGTAGAACGCCAGTCGATCAGCGCATGAAGCAGAGCGCATAAAGGTGCAAAATCATATGTGTCTACAAGGCGTTTTCGCTGATTGCGACGAGCTATGACAGTACATGCGATCCTCATCGTACTGTTTGCGGCTTTCCTTCATGCGCTGTGGAATGCGGTCGTAAAGGGCGCGCCTGACAAGGCCATTATGTTGGGATTAATCTCGATCGGGCATGCCATACCTGCGCTTGCCGTGCTTCCTTTTACGGGCTTTCCAGTAATGGCTGCAATTCCATACATTATTGGTTCCACCTTGATTCATTGGGGATACTACTGGTTTCTCAACACCGCCTACCGTTACGGCGATTTATCGGTGGTGTACCCCATATCGCGCGGGATAACGCCCATATTAGTGGCGTTGGGAGCGGTCTTTCTTGCCGGTGAATTCCTTCCTCCGGGCGCGTGGATCGGTATTGTCTGCATTTCGGCCGGCATCGGTTGCCTGTCTTTTGGCGGACTTGGAAAGGGAACGAACTGGGTAGGCATCGCGGCGGCATTCGGAACTGGTTTGATGATTGCTTCCTACTCTCTGGTTGACGGTATTGGCGTGAGACTCTCAGGGAATACGCTTGGATATATCACGGTATTGTTCGTGGCCGAGATCTTCGTGGCGGGGTTCATCTTCTCGACTCGGTGGGACCGCCTCATCGCACTTCCAAAGAGATATGTCTGGTCAGGTTTAGCAGGAGGAATCATTTCCGGCTTAGCCTATGGTCTGGTGCTCTATGTTAAGAGTTTCGCGCCGTTGGGTGTTGTATCAGCGCTCCGAGAAAGTTCGGTCATCTTCGCTTCAATAATAGGTGTGATGTGGTTTGGTGAGGGCCCAAAATCCAACAGGCTCCTGGCGGCGATAATCGTAGCAGTTGGAATTGTGGTTCTGGCCCTAACAAGATGACGTACAAGTTGGACTAAGGAGAAGGAAGTTGCGGGATAACGAGTCCAAGGCGCAGGTCTTTAACTTCGGATAAGGTCGCCGCACGTATCTTATAGCCCGCGAGGCGCTTCTTGCCAGCTTCAGGGAGTTCTTTGGACCAGCTATAGTACAGACTCTGAGCGGTGCCTGCCCGGCAGCACAGCTCCACAATGCTGCCTTCGCCCTTGCGCTTGTCCAGAACGATCCAGATCTTCTCTTCCGCTGAATAGTGCTTGCGGGTAGCACGACGGATATCCTTGACGATCTTTTCGCCGTGGCTCTTACGTGTTCTGGGTTTCTATCTCACCTCCACTCCTTGGCGGGTACGATGTGCCAGAAAATCTCTCTTATCAAATCGACCTGTACTGTCCCGCAAGTGCTGACGTCAGACATTTGCGAAGGTATTTGCGAGCACTATGACAGTCATGTTCGATTGGCGGCTGGTCAGTCGACAGGTAGCAGTATGTAGCCTCGGATTTCGTAGCCCACCGCCCGTTCGATGGGCCAATGCCGAAGCGCACTGATTTGAACGAAACTCTTGGGTGACTGGTGCAGGGAGAGTTCCTATCTCATATCAATGGGGTATGACACTCAATTCCGAGCGCTAAGGCGGATTGCCTTACATAGGTTTTGCTTATGATGTGGAAGGTATAATCGATTTTTCTTGATCTATTTATCTGTCACACTGCCGGGGCATGGAACTGCAAATAAGCGCTGCTCAAGAATGGCGTTCCCGAGAATAATCAACCGACAGAGGATCACGATGAAACATAAGACCAAATTTCTTGCAGCCCTGGCCGTAAGCTCCTTGACTGCTACAGTTGCGTTATCTGAAACCGAATTGACAGTTTACACAGCCGTCGAAGCTGAAGACCTGGCGCGCTACGCTGAGACGTTCAATGCGAGCAATCCGGACATCAAAATCAACTGGGTGCGGGATTCGACCGGGATCATCACCGCCAAACTGTTGGCCGAGAGGGACAACCCTCAGGCAGACGTCGTGTGGGGTCTCGCAGCCACTTCGCTTTTGTTGCTCAAGTCCGAAGGTATGCTGGAGCCTTACGCGCCTGCGGGTGTTGGCGACCTAGACGCGAAATTTGTCGATGGCGACAATCCTCCGGCGTGGGTTGGCATGGACGCTTGGGTTGCCGCAGTTTGCTACAATACCGTCGAGGCCGAGAAAGCGGGATTGACGCCGCCGACATCGTGGAAGGATCTTACAGACCCCATGTATAAGGATCAGGTGATCATGCCAAATCCGAACTCGTCGGGCACTGGTTTCCTTGATGTTTCAAGTTGGCTGCAGATGTTCGGCGAAGAAGGCGGCTGGGAGTACATGGACGGATTGCACGAGAACATCGCGCGATATACCCACTCTGGTTCAAAGCCGTGCAAACTGGCTGCTGCAGGTGAGATCCCGATTGGCATCTCTTTTGCTTTCCGTGGTGCTAAGTCGAAAGCTGATGGTGCGCCGCTTGAGATCATCGTCCCGTCAGAAGGTGTCGGCTGGGACATGGAAGCGACCGCTATTGTTGCCGGTACTGCAAATCTCGAAGCCGCGCAGAAACTGGTTGATTTCACCGTCACCAAGGAAGCCAACGAGATGTACAACACAGGGTACGCCGTTGTCGCCTATCCTGGCGTCGCAAAACCGGTCGAGCACTTCCCTGAAGGTCTTCTGGATGCGATGATCGACAACGACTTTGAATTTGCCGCCAACAACCGCGCGGCGATACTGAAAGAATGGCAGTCTCGCTATGACGGGAAGTCTGAAGCGAAGTAAACCAACCTGCAGAAGAGGTGTAAGCACCTCTTCTGCACACCACTCTATTTTTCCAAACAACGCGACCAGCGCGCCCGGCTTCAACCGGCCCAGATCGGCCGTTCCCGAGGTGCAGATATGAGGACCGCTCCCGTGCTTCAGAAAACCCCACCCGGTGAACTGTATCTAAGCATCCAGAATTTGTGGAAAGCGTTCGGCAGCTTTCTTGCACTCAAGGACATATCCCTGGAAATCAACGAAGGCGAATTTGTCTGCTTTCTGGGGCCTTCGGGTTGCGGCAAAACAACCTTGCTCCGGGCGATTGCGGGTCTCGATCTGCAAACCAAGGGCACTGTCATGCAAGACGGCAAGGATGTGTCAAATCTGCCGCCGTCAGAGCGTGATTTCGGGATTGTGTTTCAGTCTTACGCCTTGTTCCCGAACCTGACGATCGAAAAGAACATTGCTTTCGGCTTGGAAAACACTGGTCGCAGCAAATCGGATATTGCCGTTCGTGTCAGCGAACTGCTTCATTTGGTTGGGTTGCCTGAACAAGGCAAAAAGTATCCTGCGCAATTGTCCGGTGGCCAGCAGCAGCGGATTGCGTTGGCCCGCGCCATTGCGACCAACCCCGGTCTCTTGTTGCTGGATGAGCCGCTTTCGGCATTGGACGCAAAGGTGCGCGTCCATCTACGTCACGAAATCAAAGAGCTGCAGCGCAAACTGGGTGTGACTACTGTGATGGTTACGCATGATCAGGAAGAAGCGCTGGCGATGGCGGACCGGATCGTGGTCATGAATCATGGGGTTATCGAGCAGGTGGGGTCACCTACAGAAATTTACCGAGAACCCGCAAACTTGTTCGTGGCAGACTTCATCGGGGAAATGAACCAGATCCAGTCTCAGGTCACCAAGGGTGGTCGACTGAGCGTCGGCGAAAAGACCTTTGCGTGCCTCAGCCACACGTTCAACGACGGAATGCCAGCGATTGCGGCGATCCGACCGGAGGATATCATCCCGCATGAGGCTGGTTATCTCGATACCGGCGGCAACAGGAATTGCATCGACGTCACTCTCGATGAAATGGAATTCCTCGGTTCATTCTGGCGATGCCGCTTAAGCAACGAGCGATTTGGATCTTCGGAACTGATCGCAGATTTTTCGATCAATGCCGTGCGCCGCCTAGAACTGGAAGAGGGTAGGACCATGGTGATTGAACTGCCCGAAAACCGGCTAATGGCCTTTGATGTTCCGGAGACGGCAGCATGAGCGAGATTTCAACCAACCCGGGGACTCTTCCAGCTGGGCCTGACATCAAACCCAAGCTCAGCAGGGATGACATCCTGATGCGCGGCAGCATGTTCGTGATCGCACTCTATCTGGTCGCGACGTTGGTCCTGCCGCTTTACACGATGCTTTCCAAGTCATTCTCGACCTATCGGATGGAGTTGTCACAATACGAGTTTCAGGTCAGTGACGAAGCGGGGCAATTTGACGGAACCATCCTGTCAGCCGACACACTGAACGAACAAATCGGGGCTTTTTCAGGCACCGATCTGTCTACCGGCTCAGACGGGCGGCTATCGGTAACCGAGCTTTTTCCCGATTTCAGCTTTCGCAGTCCGGTCATGTACCAAATCCGTAACACAAGCGACACCGGGCGGTTTCTTGTCGGTTCTACGCTGCAAGACAATACGGATTGGGTCACGCTCGATTCCAATCAGTTCCGGCGGGTTCAGCTGAGGCCAGTTCAATCGCGAGGCTTGGAAAATTTCGTCAACTACTTCTCAACCCCGGCACTGTTCAATTCTATCAAGAACTCCCTTTGGATTTCTGTAATTAGCACCATTGTCACAGTAACTTTGGCGTTCTGGTTCGCTTATGCGCTGAACCGGAGTTGCATGCGGTTCAAGGGTGTGTTTCGTCTGATTGCGATGGCTCCGATCCTGGTGCCTTCGCTGTTGCCCGGGATCGCGCTGGTCTATCTGTTCGGCAATCAGGGCATGATAAAAGAGTTGCTGTTCGGCGCCAGTATCTATGGTCCGATTGGCATCGTGATAGGCTCGGTGTTCTTCACCTTCCCGCACGCCTTCCTAATCATTTCAACGGCACTGGCGATCTCTGATGCACGACTATACGAAGCTGCGGTCAGCCTGCGTTCAACGCCGTGGCGTACTTTTTGGACGGTCACCGTTCCCGGCGCGCGATATGGTCTGATCTCGGCCGCTTTCGTTGTATTTAATCTGGTCATAACTGATTTTGGTCTGCCAAAAGTTATTGGAGGTCAGTTCAACGTTCTGGCGGTTGATATCTACAAGCAGGTGATCGGCCAGCAGAACTTTGAAATGGGTGCCGTAGTCTCGGTCGTTCTGGTTATCCCGGCAATCCTGGCGTTCGCCATCGACCGCATGGTGCAATCAAAGCAGGTTGCCTTATTGTCGGCCCGGTCGGTCCCGTACCAGCCAACCCCAAATCGAAAGGCAGATCGGTTCTTTCTAATCTATTGCTGTCTGATCGGTTTGTTCATCGTTGGGCTGCTGGCTGTGTGCCAATTCGCGGCGCTCATCAAGTTTTGGCCCTACGACCTGAGCCTGAGCCTGAAGAACTACGATTTCAACAAGATGGATGGTGGCGGTTGGGGCTCCTACATTAACTCGATCAAGCTGGCGCTTTTGACGGCGGTGATCGGTACTTCAGTCGTCTTCTTTGGTGCCTATCTGGTTGAAAAGTCGAACGGGTTCAGAACAGGTCGATCGATCTTTCAGATGTTCGCGATGCTGCCAATGGCGATCCCGGGCATGGTACTGGGCCTGTCATACATCTTCTTCTTCAATAGCCCGTCTAATCCGCTGAACGGTATCTACGGAACAATGGCAATTTTGGTGATCTGTACGGTGACACACTTCTATACTGTGTCGCACCTGACGGCAGTGACAGCACTCAAGCAGATGGACAGAGAATTCGAGTCGGTATCAGCCTCGCTCAAGCAACCGACGATGAAGTTGTTTGCCCGTGTCACGGTCCCTGTTTGCCTGCCAGCCGTGCTGGACATATCAATCTATCTGTTCGTAAACGCAATGACGACGGTATCTGCGGTTGTGTTCCTATACTCGCCCAAAACCACGTTGGCATCTATTGCAGTGCTAAACATGGACGATGCGGGCGATATTGCGCCGGCTGCCGCAATGGGGATGATGATCTTCTACACAAACGCCGCAGCGCGGATCATCCACCTGATTGCTTCCAAAGGCGTCCTCGGTCGCACGCAAGCCTGGCGAACTCGCTAACAAGAAAGCCCATTTAGGCATCTCCCCACCGATCACTGATTGGTGGGGTTTTGTTTTTCTTCTAGAACAGAATTGGCGAATTTCATGAAGGCGCGAATGGTCTTCACCTCACGCCGTTGGGACAGATAGATCATACTTTCTCCCATTTGCAGGTCGACGTCTTGCAGCTTGATTTGTCTGAGTCGGTCGTCGTGACCGTATTCTGCCTGGGACACGAACCCGATACCTGCACCTGATGCCACCAACTCTCTGACGGCCTCTCTTCCTTCGGCCACAATCGCCGGTTTCAGCGGCACCCCCCGTTTACTGGCTTCATCTTCGAGCTTTTGGCGTGTTTTTGATCCCTGTTCCCTAAAGATGAGAGGCAACTCCGCCAGCTCTGCGAGGGACAATGTAGGTTTTGACGCGAGAAGCAAACTGCGGGCCGTGAATGCCACGATCTCGGTCGAACCGAGGCTAAGAACGCTCATGTCCTTGCCGGGAGACACGCTGCCAACAACACCAATTTCTGCGTTGTAAGATCTGAGTTCCTCCAAAATGTCCTCGGTGTTGCCAGCGCGGACGGTAATCGTAATGTTTGAATATTTTTCTCGGAATGGCCCCAGAAAGTCGGTCAAGTGGTGCGCGGAATCGGCAAGGATCCGCAGCTCGCCGTCGATCGCAGCCCTCGTTTCAGACAGATAGTCCTCGATCTGATCCTCGATCTCAAAATACTGCTTGGTGTACCGGTAAAGCTGCGTCCCCTCCGGGGTTAGGTTCACTCTTTTTCGCTCACGCTTGAACAACAACAAATCATGATCCTGCTCAAGTTTGCGAACCTGCTCTGAAATTGCTGGCTGCGTCAAAAAAAGCGCCTCTGCAGCACGCGAAAACCCACCATATTTGGCCACGAAATGAAAGGCTTTGAGCTGGCTATGTCGCATTTCAAACTCCTGAAGGTTCGAGCATAGGCTGAGCTTATAATTAGATTGATATTTGCAATTTCACATATAGCTGCGGTTGCTGCAACTGTGTCTTTGAAACGTTGATCTGGAGCTTGGTTATGACGTCTTCTTTTCCTCAAATTGAACAACCGCGTCTCGGCGAGCCCTATCTACTAACTCCTGGCCCCTTGACCACGTCATACGCCGTGAAAGAAGCCATGTTGAGGGATTGGGGAAGCTGGGATGATGACTTTCGGGGTATGACCCAGGAGTTGCGCTCCAGTCTTTTGGCATTGCTTGGCGAGGGCGCCGATGAGTTTGACTGCGTACCGATGCAGGGGAGCGGATCGTTTTCAGTAGAGGCGATGCTGGCTTCGTTCATTCCGCGCGATGGCAAGGCATTGGTGCTGGCCAATGGCGCTTACGGTCAACGCTCGGCGCAAACGCTCGAGTATCTGGAACGCGATCATGTTGTCTTGGACAAGGGCGACTATCTGCCGCCGCGTGGTTCAGAAGTTGCCGAGATTCTGGCGAATGATTCCGCGATCACCCATGTCGTTGCTATCCACTGCGAAACAAGCTCGGGCATTCTGAATCCGGTAGAGGAAATATCGGAGGCGGTTTACGCCGCTGGTCGCAAACTTCTTGTCGACTCAATGTCAGCCTTTGGTGCGATCGAGTTGAAGCCTACGGAAGTCCGCTATGAGGCAATGGTTTCGTCCGCCAACAAGTGTATTGAGGGTGTTCCGGGGTTTGGGTTCATAATCGCGCGCAAGAACGAGCTTGAGGATGCCAAGGGTAACAGTCATTCGCTGTCTCTGGACGTTCACGCGCAGTGGGCGCATATGAACAAAACCGGTCAATGGCGATTTACGCCGCCCACCCATGTGGTTGCCGCTTTCATCGAAGCCCTCAGGGCACATGCGGCTGAGGGCGGCGTTTCCGGTCGCGGAGCCCGATACACCAGCAACAGGGATGTTGTGGTCGCCGGCATGCGTGAGCTGGGTTTCGAAACTCTGCTCGACAATCGCTGGCTGAGCCCAATCATCGTAACATTCTTCTGCCCGGCCGATGAAAACTTTGTCTTTGATCAGTTCTACAAACTGATGAAAGAAAAAGGGTTCATCATTTACCCGGGCAAGTTGACCGTCGTCGACAGCTTCCGCGTTGGGTGCATCGGTCAGATGGACGACAAGGTTATGCGGAAAGTTGTAATTGCCGCCAAGGAAACTCTGGAAAAAATGGGTGTGTCGAGTGCCACACCTCCTCTCCAAGCTTTAGAAGAACGCGCCAAACTGGCCGCTTAAGGATCAAGGAACAAACCAAATGACCATCCACACCCCTGTTGAAGCCAACGAGCGTGTCTACCCGATGCCCAAAGTGCCCGCCATTGCCATCTGCCTTGACGGCTGTGAGCCGGAATATCTGGACAAAGCTATTGCTGACGGTCTGATGCCGACGCTCAAGCGGATGCGCGAAACCGGCACTGACCGGCTGGCCCATTCGGTGATCCCGTCGTTTACTAACCCTAACAACCTCAGCATTGCGACTGGCCGTCCGCCTATCGTGCACGGCATCTGTGGAAACTATCTGATTGATCCGGACAGTGGTGAAGAAGTGATGATGAACGATGTGCGCTTTTTGCGTGCACCGACCGTGTTCAAGCAGTTCTATGACGCTGGCGCCAAGGTGGCCATAGTCACCGCGAAGGACAAGCTGCGCGCGTTGTTGGGGGCGGGTCTAAAGTTCGACGACGACCGGGCCAAATGCTTCTCTGCGGAAAAGTCCGACACGTCGACCCAGGCTGAGCATGGTCAGGAGAAAGCAAGCGCATGGTTGGGCATGGCCCAACCCGAGGTCTATTCGGCAGAGTTGTCCGAGTTTGTCTTTGCTGCGGGTGTCAAATTGCTGAAAGAGTGGAAACCAGATGTGATGTATCTGACCACCACCGACTACGTGCAGCACAAATACGCACCCGATCAGGCCGAGGCCAAGGCATTCTATGAGATGTTTGACAAATATCTGACCGAACTGGACGCCATGGGCGCTGCCATCGTGGTCACCGCCGACCACGGCATGAAGCCCAAGCACCACGCCGATGGCTCGCCCAGCGTGGTATATGTGCAGGATCTGGTGGATGAATGGCTGGGCAAGGACGCGGCCCGTGTCATCTTGCCGATCACGGACCCCTATGTGGTGCACCACGGCGCACTCGGGTCGTTTGCCACCTGCTATCTGCCCGAAGACGCGGATCGCAACGACATCATCGGCAAACTGAAAGCTACACCCGGCATCACTCATGTTTTGACCAAAGAAGAGGCGATCAAGCGCTTTGAACTGCCCGGTGACCGCATTGGCGATATTGTGATGGTCTCGGGTGAGAACATCTGTATCGGTACCTCTGAAGACCGCCACGATCTGGCCGCTCTCAACGAGCCGCTGCGCAGCCACGGTGGACTGACCGAGCAGGAAGTTCCTTTCATCGTAAACCGGGTTATCGACTTGGGGACTGCGCCCGAGTTGCGCAATTTTGATGCGTTTTTCTATGCAACCACAGCGGCGGCGCAGTAATCCATGAAAGATCAAACCATGTCGAAAATCGAAATCCGCAATGAAGGAATGCGCATCGGGGGCGAGATCGTCTTTACCGACGAAACGGTGCCGGTTCTGTACCCATACACAAACGAGATTGTCGGGCATGTACCCGCCGGCAAGGCGGAACATGCGCGCAAAGCGTTCGAAATCGCGGCAAATTACACTCCAAAGCTCACACGGTATGAGCGCAGCCAGATCCTGCAGCGTGCGGGCGAGTTGATTGGTGAACGTCGTGAATACCTTGCCAAATGGCTGACGTTGGAACTGGGTATCTGTCACCAGCATGCGATTTATGAGACCAAGCGTGCACAAGATGTCTATCAGTTCGCCGCCGCTGAGGCGATGAAGGATGATGGCGAGATCTTTTCATGCGACCTGACCCATAATGGCAAAGATCGAAAAATATTCACCATGCGCGAGCCGGTGAATGCGATTTCGGCAATCACACCATTCAATCATCCACTTAACATGGTCAGCCACAAGATCGCGCCATCAATCGCGACCAACAACTGCATGGTGTGTAAGCCGACGGAACTGACGCCACTGACGGCGCTGACATTAGCTGACATCCTCTACGACGCGGGTCTACCACCCGAGATGTTCCAAGTGGTTACCGGCTGGCCAGGTGACATTGGCGATGAGATGATCACCAATGACAACATCGACATCATCACATTCACCGGCGGCGTGCCGGTGGGTAAGATGATCGCCGAAAAAGGCGTTTACAAGCGGCAAGCTCTGGAACTGGGGGGCAATGACCCTCTGATCGTTTTGAACGATCTTTCTGACGCGGACCTTGAGAAGGCCGCGACCATTGCAGTGGCAGGCGCCACAGGCAATTCGGGTCAGCGCTGCACTGCGATCAAACGTATTCTGGTGCAAGAAAGCGTGGCCGACAAGTTTGTGCCATTGGTTCTGGAAAAGGCGAAGCAGATCAAGTTCGGCGACCCACAAGACCCCGAGACCGAACTGGGCTGTGTCATCCATGACAAGGCAGCTGAACTATTCGAAAAACGCGTTTACATGGCCGAGGCCGACGGCGCAGAAATCCTCTATCATCCGGGCCGTCAGGGCGCACTACTGCCGCCCATCGTTGTCGATAAGGTCCCCCATGACAGCGAGCTGGTGATGGAAGAAACCTTTGGCCCCATTGTGCCCATCGTTCGGGTTCCGGACAATGACGACGAGGTGATGCGTATTTCGAACGGTACCGAATTCGGCCTCAGCTCAGGCGTCTGTACGAACGACTTGAACCGTGCGATTGCCTTTATCAACGGTCTGAACGTGGGCACCTGCAACATTTGGGAACAACCCGGATACCGTATCGAAATGTCCCCCTTCGGAGGCATCAAGGACAGCGGTAATGGGGTCAAAGAAGGTGTCATCGAGGCAATGAAGTTTTTTACTAACGTAAAAACTTACTCGCTGCCCTGGCCACGCTAGTTTTTGTGCCCCGTCCCGACCCGGGTCGGGGCACCACAAGTTCCTCCCTGGTACTGGCGGACTTTGCGAGGTCCGCATTTTTTCACAAGCGGCGTTGAGGAAAAAGCATGTCACAAATCGTCCACACGGAAGGCGAATCCAATACTTCCAGCGCGCGAAAAGCATGGATGAAGGAATCTATAGGGCCTAAATCTTCACCCTTGCTGAAACGCGACGCTAACGCGTTTCTCCACCAGTCACTGTCCTCGCCATGCGTTAGCACCATTGCCAAGGCTGAGGGGATTTGGGTCGAAGACCTGGACGGCCGCCGTTACATGGATTTCCATGGCAATTCAGTGCATCATATCGGTTACGGACATCCCCGTTTGATCACCGCGATCAAGGCGCAACTGGATGACCTGTCTTTCGCACCCCGTCGCTTCACCAATGATCCCGCGGTTGAATTGGCCGAAAAGCTCGCCGAAATCGCGCCAGACGACCTTGGGAAAATGCTGTTTACGACCGGCGGCTCTGATGCAAACGAGGTCGCTCTCAAGATAGCGCGCGCTGCCACCGGTCGGTTCAAAACAATTAGCTTCTGGGATGCCTTCCACGGTGCCGGTTTTGGCGCCGCAAGCGTCGGCGGCGAGGCGACATTTCGCAGCCATATAGCCGGCCCGCTTCTCCCGGGTGCAGAGCACGTGGCACCTTTTGCCTGTTACCGATGCCCGTACAATCACGCCGGCCCAGATACTTGTGGGTTGGCTTGTGCAAAAATGGTCGAGTTCGTTCTAGAACGTGAGGGAGACGTAGCTGCGGTCATCGCTGAGCCTATGCGCGCGGTGCCTTATGTGCCGCCACCGGGCTTCTGGAAAGCTGTGCGGGAGGCGTGTAATCGTCACGGGGCTCTCTTGATCATGGACGAGATTCCCACGGGGCTTGGAAAGACCGGCAAGATGTTTGCCTTTGAGCATGACGAGATTATCCCTGACATCGTCACCTTGGGTAAGGCACTTGGCGGAGGCATCCTGCCGATTGCAGCTTGTATCGCGCGATCCAAACTAGACGTCTGCGGAGACTTTGCCATTGGACATTATACACACGAAAAAAACCCGGTGACTGCACGCGCCGCGCTTACCACAATACAAATCATCGAAGATGAGGGGTTGGTTGACCGGGCGGCTGAGTTGGGCGAGCACGCTATGGATCGTCTGATGGGCGAGCTTCAGAATATCCCGATCGTCGGTGACATTCGCGGCCGTGGTCTGATGTTTGGTGTCGAAATTGTCGATGACCGTGCCGACAAGACACCTGGAAATGCACGAGCCGAGCGGATCTATTATGCTTGTTTGGAAGCTGGCCTAAGCTACAAAATCAGTCAGGGATGTGTGCTTACATTGTCACCGCCGCTAACGATCACGCGCAAGGATCTCGACTGTGCAATCGACATTGTTGTCAACGCGATTAAGGACGAATGTTGATCTTTGTGGCCATACCTTTAGAGCAAAACACGCCGTTGCTCTGTCTGCTTCCAGGAAAACAGTGGTCAATGGACGTGGAGATCAATTCTCAATTATGGCGCCAAGGGCCATTGCCTACCGCCAAGAAAGTGAATGCGTTTTCCCGGTGGAACAGGCGCGTCCGATTTATTTCAGCAAACTCGGGCGCTGAGCGTTTTATCGAAATTACTCGGCCGCAAAATCACCGGGTCGGTCTCCGGTCGTTGGTTGGCAGGATTGCAGCGCACCCTGTTATTCCAAGCAAACCGTGGGAGTGAGGTAGAGCATGGCGATAGTCAGCTTCTTAATCAGCCTTGCTGGCGCGACGATGTTGCTGCTTTTTGCAGTTCGAATGGTACGCACTGGAATTGAGCGCAGCTATGGAGCGTCGTTCCAGCGCGTTTTGACGCGACAGCACAGTTACCTGCAGGCCTCACTTGTGGGTCTGATGATGGCGGTTGTACTGCAAAGTTCGGCGGCAGTGGCGCTGTTGACCTCTGGGTTTGCTGCCAGTGGAATGTTGAGTTTTCCTGCCGGTCTGGCGATTGTGCTCGGAGGCGATCTAGGTTCAGCACTGATCATCCAGATTCTTACGTTCCGGTTGGACTGGCTTATTCCAATGCTGCTGGCGATTGGAGGCTATCTATTCGTCAAGACCGAAGCCAAAAAAGCCCGACAGCTAGGGCGCATTCTGATGGGCGTTGCCTTTATCCTGATCTCACTTCGGTTCCTTCGTGAGGCGATGGATCCAATTCGGGACAGTGCATTTGTACCCGCAGTCGCGGATTACTTGTCGCGCGACTATATCACTGCATTTCTTGTCGGGGGTGCCTTAGCCTTCGTCATGCATTCCTCGGTAGCGGCCATCCTTATGTGTGTGACACTTGTGCAAATTGGAGCGATCCCATTTGCCGCCGGAATGTCTTTGGTTTTTGGCGCGAACTTTGGCTCGGCCTTCATTCCGGTATGGCTAACCCGAGGAATGCCAGTGACTGCCCGACGAATACCCTATGCAAATTTGGCGCTGCGAGGCAGTTGGGCGTTGGCTAGTTTGTTTGCAGCAAATTTTGCCCTACGAACCGGGCTTTTGGGCGACCCGCAAGGGGGGCAAATGCTAGTCAACGTGCATCTTGCTTTCAACCTGTCGCTTTTGGTTTTAGCCCTTCCGTTTTGTGGACACTGGCAGAACTTGCTCGAAAGGCTCTTGCCAGACCAGCAGAAAGTACAGAAGTCGCAACCCGCACAACCGGTCAGCGCATTGGACATGAAAGACGTGGCAAATCCCAATCAGGCCTTGCCGAGCCTCAAGCGTGAGCTGCTGCGGATGAGCGATCTTCTCGAAACCATGTTCCGTCCTGCTCTTGAACTTTACCGCAGCGGAGACAAAGAGCAGATCCGGTCAGTTCAGGCCATTGACGAGGACGTAAACCGGTGCCTCTCGGGTATTCGAGCCTTCGTCGCCGCGATACCCCCTGAGCTATATGAAAAACACGATGCTAAAACCGCGCGCGACCTTATGGAGTTTGCGATCAGGCTTGAAACGGCGGGTGACGTTGTCGCCAAACGCCTGACTGTATTGGCCGGTGAAATGCGGGCCAAAGGCTCTAGCTTTTCGCAAGATGGCTGGTCCGAACTTGTTCAGATGCATGAAGGTATTCTTGCAAACATGAAACTGGCATCAAATGTACTTGTTTCAGACGATCTGGAAAGCGCCCGGCTTCTCAGCCTTGAAAAAACCGAAATCAAACGCGTGGAACGTGAAAGCCGCAAGCGTCACCTGCGCCGGTTGCAGCATGGAACAACGGAAAGCTTCGAAACCAGTGATATTCATCTAGAGACTTTGCGGGCTTTCCGGGAGTTCAACAGTCATATTGCATCGATTGCTTACCCGGTCCTTTACCAGAACGGTCAACTTCTCGAGACACGATTGATCAACGAAATTGCTGAATAGGCCCGGGCCGGTCTCAATGCGAAGACAAGAAAAGAGCGAGAACAAAGGCGACTGGAAACACCGAAGTGAGTTCGTTCTCGAAATCAAATTTTGAAATTGTTCAGTGTCTTCAAAACCTGAGCCCAGCACTGCGCAGTGCACAAGGGTCTAAGTAACCGGATTGAAGGATCCCACCAATCAACCCGAAAACGCGAAAAGATCATCGGTCCCGACAAGTCACTCTGGCAGACTCAGAGATTTCTGGTTGCCCATGACCAGATCACCATCAGCTCCCGTCTCCCCGCTATCAACTTACTTCAGCTCTATACCACCATGCCCGATCAGATGCCTTCCAGTTTTGGATCAGCTATGCCCGCGAAATGTCCTCCTGACGACATAGGCGCCGACGTTCTTCAATCTTGCTCAAGCAAGTTGGCAATCCCAGAAGAGTTCTTAGGTATTGGGTGTTCCGTTCTAGTACCATTCATCCGGCATTCGCGCTTTGCGCTCTGACACGAAGTCTTCAAGCGCGGCATGTATGCCGGGTTTCATTTCAGGACGCTGGTAATCGTTCAACATTTGATGCCACCGCGCGGTGGCGCGTTGGTCTGACGTGAGAGCACCATTTTCAGACCAGGTCTCGAATGGCCCTGCATCAGAAATTTGTGGCTCATAATTTGCTGCCGCATAGTGGCGCAGCGTGTGTTTGGTCGACAGGAAATTTTCGCCTGGGCCCGTTTCAAAATAGGCATCACGGCCAAAGGCCTCTTCATCCGTTTCGAAGCCCTGCAACAGTTTCAGCATCGCGCCACAGTGGTCTAGATCCATGATGAATTTCTCGTAGGACATCACAAGCCCACCTTCGAGCCAGCCTGCCGCATGCCAGACCTGATGGGCTCCGGACAAAAGCGTGGACCACATGGCACCGGTGCTATCCTGCATCGCTTGCCCGTCTGGCGCGTTGGAGGCGGTGATCTGCCCACCGCCAGAGCGCACAGGTACGCCAAGCCTTCGTCCCAATTGTGTCAGCGCCATCGTGGTCATGTTCGCCTCGGGCGATCCAAAGGTCAGAGCGCCCGTGCGCAAGTTCATTGTGGAGTGGAACGAGCCGAACACCACCGGACAACCGGGGCGCACCAGTTGCGCAAGCCCAATGCCAACCATCGCTTCTGCCAGAGTTTGCGCCGCCACCGCCGCCGGCGAAAGCGGCCCCATGGCACCCGCGAAAATCGCAGGGGAGACGCAGACACATTGGCCTGCCTCCGCATAGATACGCAGAGCCGACGACATGGTATCATCATAAACCAGCGGCGAATTGACGTTGATATTTGCCTGCATCACCGCGTGGTGCTCCATGAAGTCCCGTCCAAAGACGAGGCGTGCCATCTCGATACTGTCACGCACGCGCTCGGGTGCCGTAACAGAGCCCATAAAGGGCTTGGTTGAGAGTGTCAGATGCGCCAGCATCATGTCCAAATGCCGTTTATTCACCGGCACATCTGTCGGCTCGACAACCGTGCCGCCGGAATGATGCAAGGCGGCCGCACTGTAGGCCAGTTTGACGAAATTGCGGAAATCCTTCAGCGTCGAATATCGTCGGCCCTTCACCAGATCGCTGACAAAGGGAGAGCCGTATCCCGGCATCAGCACAACGTTGTCACCGCCAAGTGTCACCGTTCTGACCGGGTCTCGGCCATGCAACTGAAATTCACTTGGGGCCGTAGCGCAAAGCGCACGGACGTGACCCGGTTCAAACCGCACACGTTCGCCATCGATGCGGGCACCCGTTTGGGCGAAGTGATCCAGTGCCGTTCGATCCCCCCGAAACTCGACGCCAATATTGCTTAGAATCCAGTCGGCTTGATCTTCGATCCGGGCCAATACCGTTTCACTTAGTAGATTGTATGCAGGTATCCTGCGACCCGTGAACGGTGTGCTCTCAGAAGGGGCAATACTACGGGCCAGGCGGCGCCTGCGCGCGCGGCCGCGGTGCCCCGCCGGTGTCGGTGTTTTTGCTTTTGCGTTCAACAAGTCCAACGTCATCTCATTGCTCCACGAGCTAGAGTGCGGTTGTCGACCTTAAAAACATGTTTGAAAATCGAAAAAAACTACTCTTAACGTTTAGAAAATTTGTACACTAAGAATATGAGTACCCGATTTTATCACCATGACTTACTCAGGCTATTTGCCGAGATTGCTCGTTATTCCAGCTTCTCGACGGCAGCATCGGCGCTCAACATGACAAAGGGCGCCATCAGCTATCAGATCAAAACGCTTGAAGCCGATCTTGGGATGATCCTGTTCGCGCGCACATCGCGTGGTGTCACACTCACTGGTGAAGGATTAAAACTGCTCGCGATCTGCCAGACCCGATACGAAGAAATCGAAGCTGAAATTCATGCATTAAAGGGGATTTCAACGCGTTCTCTAACCGTTGGGGTCTCGACCTATTTCGCTGCGCGCTGGCTGTCGCCACGCCTGATGTCATTCATGCAAAGCCACCCGGACGTGCAGATTCGCATTCAACCGATGATCGAGTTTTCAGAAGCTGAGATGCAGGATGTGGATCTTGCAATCAGGTGGGGTAACGGGAATTGGATCGGCGGCACCGTTACTCCGTTCATGCCCATGCCGCCCTATCCTGTGGGTGACCGGGCGGCAGCTGACCTAGTGATAGAGTTAGGAATGAAAGAGGCAATATCGCATCTTACGCTGCTGAGAGATCGTGATGACAGCAACGCCTGGTCTGATTGGCTGAACGTCGCAAAGCTTCCCCGACAATCAAGGAGAGATGCGCTAATCGTTCCTGACCCAAATGTCCGGGCGCAAGCAGTCATCGACGGACAGGGAATAGCTTTGATGGATGATCTGGTTCGGGACGATCTAAATGCTGAAAGACTGTTTCGGTTGTCGGAAACCGATCTGCCCGACTATGGGTATTTTTTGGTTCAACCGCATAGCTCCGCTCCAACCGGCGCAGTACAGTCCTTCTCGGATTGGATTCTGGGTCAATCGTAACATTCATTCCCCTTGAGTATCCTCAGAGCCGTTATTATACATCATATAAATAAATCACAGGGACCCAGAGGATGCCCACAGGACATATCATGATGGCAATGAGCCTAGACGGTTTTGTCGCAAGGCCAGATCACAGGCTGGACTGGTTGGAAAAGCAACCCACTGCCGACGAAGATCACGGGTTCGCCGCGTTTCAGAGTAGCGTCGACGTGATCGTGATGGGGTCCGGATCGTACCGGACAGTTCTGGGATTCGGGGAGTGGCCTTACAAGAAACCAGTGGTGGTTCTCAGTCGCTCAATGAAACCCTCAGGCATTCCAGATGAGTTGCGCGATAGAGTTGAAGTTTCAGACAAAACACCCACCGATTTGATGGAGGGCTTTAGCGCGCGTGGTTACAATCGAGTTTATGTGGATGGCGGTGCAATCATCCAATCCTTCCTCAAAGCCGGGCTGATTGAGGACATGCGGATTACCTTGGTTCCCATTCTGATTGGTGAAGGCATTCGGATCTTTGGTGAAACAGAAGGTGACGTTGATCTGGAATTGGTTTCGGTTAGCAGCTTTTCCTCCGGTCTGGTAGATCTCGATTACAGACTGAAAACCAGGTGACGAAAGCTTCTCCACCAGGGCGACCGTCAAAGGCTGCACAGCGCCTTTCGAAGCAAGTGATCCTGCAGGCCGCATTGCCGATCGCCCAAAGCAAAGGTGTTGATGCGCTATCGTTTCGCATACTTGCCGATCAGCTTGACGTCACTCCGATGGCCGTGACCTATCACGCAGGTAGCAAGAAGCAACTATTGTCCGATCTTGTGGAACTTGCCTTTGCAGGCGTCTTGGATGGAGTGAATGGTGGCAACCCGGTCAAACGCGCCCGCTGCATTATGGCGGCTTACTATGGTTGCGCTTTGAAGAACGCCAATCTACTCCGTGCAATCCTAGACGATGTAACGCTCATGAGCGCGGACCTCATGAACGTGGCCGAGGAATTAAAGGTCAGCACGGACCAACTCGAATACAGCGATGGCGGTGATGTTCTTGTTCACGTGCTGATCGACTATGCACATGGGTTTGTGCTCTCAGCCTCGAGCGGAGAAGACAATCCCCTGACAATAGACGATTTTCTGCGCGGGGTTGACTGGATTCTTGCTCAAGCGGCGGGCGACTTCGCGGCGACGTGATATGAAAACATGCCCATCAGAGGGTGTCCTCAAGCAATGAGCAGTTTGCGTCATTCAATTCTGACCCTGACGTCAAGTATTTCTGCCCCAAGGCTACTAACTTTCATCGAAGCTAAGGCTTATGTCTCAAATGAGTTCGGTTTGCCAAAGGACTGATATTAGGCGGTTGGCTGCTTTCGTGTTCTCGATTGCTTTCGGTTCGAGGAAGGTGCGTTATCGCTAACCACGGCTTAAATGCTTCATACGATGCCTCAGGCACCTAGCCTCACCGATGTATCCTCTATGGTGTTGCCTTCCGCCATTCGGCAGAAAGCTTGTCGCCAACCTTGAGCCATTTCTTTCATCTGAGACAACACCTCTGCATCTTCTGGCAGAATGCGACGAGTCAACCTTGCACGAGTGACGGCCAATACAGACCAATTGGGATTTAACCTTTCAACCAAGGTAATCCGATCACCGGAACCAACTTCGCCAGGTTCGAGCACACGATAGTACCATCCGGTTCGGCCCGTCTTCTGAAACTGGTAAGGCATTTCCTTGCGCCCCGTATGTAGCCCGAGTTTCCAGCACGGTTGCCGCCCCTGACTGATTTGAACAACCGCCGTACCCAGTGACAGGATGTCGCCAATGCAGAGGTTTTCCTCGGTCAGCCCCGTTGTTGAAATGTTCTCACCGAACGCCACTGGCAGTGTGCCGGGTGCCATTAGGCCCTCTGCTTGCCAAGCCGAATAGTGATCAAAAGCATAATGATGGATGGCTTTGTCTTCGCCTCCATGCTGGGTCAAATCTGCCTGTGCATCCTCGGAAAATCCGAGCGAAGTAATCAACTGCCGCCCGTCCACCCTGTCTTTTTGAATGGCCGATGGCGGTTTGCCTTCCCAACAATCTTTGACCGCTCCGACAAATATGCCGTCGATGTTCGCCGATAAATCAAAATGGTTCATCTGGCTTCCTCATGCTCGATACAGATCTTGTCTTTTTCACCGACGTCCAATGATACACCCAACAGTTTGCAGAAACCGTTTTCCGTCGTGGCATCATGGTATGTGCAGGATTTGCATTGGCCGAATGACCGACCTCCATTTGCGGCCAAAGCCAGACTGAGGCTTTGCATCAACCCCTGCTCAAGCATGGCTTGGTTTTCTACGGGTATATCTCCAATTGCCTGTGCAACAGGATTCGGTTGACGTACAATTTTGACCCCCTCCTTGGTCAGGTCATAAGAGATCGACCGTTGATCAAGCTCTTTGCGTTGCTCTTCTACATAGCCCTTGCGCGCCAAAGCCTTGAGCGTTTGTGACATCGTTCCACGGGTTGTTCCGATATACTCCGCAACTTGCGACGGCGAGCGCGAAAACATGTTCGCCTCTGCGAGGTATTCCAGCGCCATCCTCTGAGTCGGGTTCAAATCTCCCGCCCATCCTTCGGAAGCATCAATACGGGCCAAACGGTTGATTAGCGTGCGTATGCGGTGGTCTGTGTTCATAACACTTTTAGTAGCGAGTCGAAATTATAGTTGCAATGCATTTCTCACTATAGTAGCGACTCGATATTATTTGATTGGAGACACTCATGAAACTCTCAATGCTCACTTCCACTTTGGCGCTGGTCATCGGAGGCACGGCTCTTGCAGATGGGAACCATGCCATCCATCAAGATGGCGCCATCATATCTTCGCCGGACGCCAGTAAAGTCGCGGACTTTGACATTCTGGCAACGCATGCGCATCGCAATGGAAACACGGTCACTTTTCACATGACAACGAATGGAGCGGCTGGCGCCTCGGTTCCGGTGGCAACCGGAGAGGTCGGTGGATCAGACGTCTGGTCATATGTCTGGCCTACTTCTTTGGACCCTTCGGCCGTTGGGTTCGAAGGCGGCACAGGCATCCTTGCAATGGCCGCAACCAGTCATCCAGATTTTGATGACACACCGCTTTTTGACGAGAACGGCGACGGAGATCCGGCGAATGACGGTATCGAATGGCACAGCCACTGGGTTGTGTTGACCCCGACCGAAGCGTGCGGGCCCGACGCGCTTGCCGTACGGGACATCCCCGAAGGTTCCACGCCGAAGCTACCTGCAACATGGCCTGGGTTCCCGATCTTTCTGGACAGCCCAGGGTTTACACCGCTGTTTGATGGGCCCGAAATTGTGGTGAACGCAGGCTTTGCCAGCGACGTAGAACTGGATGGTGTCGCTTACGATGGTGTCACTTCTGCATTGCGAGTGAACGCTAACATCCATGCGCCCTTGCTGTGCGTCACAGATGTTTTCGACGTCGCATCCGGCGACCTGAGCCTGCCGGGGAAGCTTCACTGACATTCGACTACGCAGCCGCCGAACCCAAGACGGCTGCGTTTTATTGAGGGCAATGAAAATGCAAACACCAGAACTAGACGTTTCGGAATGGTTTAACACAGACACACCCCTAACCTTAGGCGGTCTAAGGGGACGGGTTGTTGTTATTGAGGCATTTCAAATGTTGTGCCCGGGATGCGTCCTGCATGGTATTCCCTTGGTGCAATCAATTCAAAAAACGTTTCCTGAAGAAAAGGTAGCCGTGATTGGCTTGCATACTGTGTTCGAGCATCACGACGCCATGACACCGGTGTCTCTGAAAGCCTTCCTGCATGAATATCGCATCACCTTCCCTGTCGGCGTGGACAGGCAGGGGGTGGGGCAATTGCCAAACACGATGTCCCGCTTTCGCATGCGCGGTACACCAAGCCTTGTCTTGTTGGATCAGTCGGGACGGATCGTTGTGCATCACCTTGGACAGGTCTCAGAACTGCAGTTGGGGTCTGAGATTGGCAGTCTTCTGACACGAGGGGCCGCATCGGTCACAAGCAATCCCGCCACCGTCAATCAAAACGAAGGCGCATCAGGTAGCTGCAATGTGTGAGCCGGCCAATGCGCCCGCGTATGGAAACCGTCTTTCCCCAAGGTCGTCGCCAAAAGGCTGTTTAGCCACACGCAGCGACGGAATACCCGATCACACCAAACGGTGCCCGCCGTCGAATACCCCGCAGTATCAGGCAAGCCCTCGAAGATCGGGGGCTTGCCAGTTGTCTTTACGCGGGGAACCCACTTTCATCGGTAAAACCAAGAGCCCTTGCTACACCGGCACCATATGCAGGATCTGCCTTGAGACAGTTCGATATGTGGCGGATCTGAATTTCTCTTTGTGCAGCCCCGATTGCGCTGGCAGTGTTTTCGAACAGTACTTCTTGCTGCTCTGGCGTCATCAAGCGGAACAAATCACCAGGCTGCGAGAAGTAGTCATCATCCTCGCGGTGGTTCCAATGATCCGCAGCACCTTCGATGGACAAAGGTGGTTCAGAGAAATCCGGTTGCTCGGACCATTCGCCATGCATGTTGGGCTCATAACCAATCCGAGATCCGGCATTGCCGTCGACCCTCATCGCGCCATCACGATGGTAGGAATGATACGGGCAACGAGGCGCATTCACAGGGATCTGGGAATGGTTGACACCCAACCGATACCGCTGAGTGTCACCATAAGAAAACAAACGTCCTTGCAACATCTTGTCCGGCGAAAAGCTGATACCAGGCACGATTGTAGAGGGGGCGAAGGCTGCTTGTTCAACCTCGGCAAAGTAGTTCTCAGGGTTCCGGTTCAATTCCAGCTCGCCAACCTCAATCAGCGGAAAATCCCCATGTGGCCAAACCTTGGTCAGATCAAACGGGTTGAGGTGATATGTACCCGCATCCTTCTCTGGCATGACTTGGACATAAAGCGTCCATTTAGGAAAATCACCGTTTTCAATGGCGTCAAAAAGATCTCGCTGATGGCTTTCACGGTCACCGGAGATGATCTGTGCTGCTTCCTCGTCGGTGAGGTTTTTTATCCCCTGTTGCGTTTTGAAATGGAATTTGACCCAGAACCGCTCGTTGTCCGAGTTGATAAAGCTGAACGTGTGGCTGCCAAAGCCGTGCATGTGTCTGTAGGTGGCCGGAATCCCCCGGTCAGACATAACAATCGTCACCTGAAGCAAGGCTTCGGGAAGGCTGGTCCAGAAATCCCAATTGCTATCCGCACTGCGCATGTTCGTCCGCGGATCGCGTTTGACGGCATGGTTGAGATCGGGAAATTTCAGCGGATCGCGAAGGAAGAACACAGGGGTGTTGTTGCCCACAAGATCCCAGTTGCCCTCTTCCGTATAAAACTTGATAGCGAAGCCGCGGATATCCCGTTCTGCATCCGCTGCGCCGCGTTCCCCTGCAACGGTCGAGAACCGCAGGAAGAGATCCGTCTTCTTGCCAACATCAGAGAACATTTTGGCACGCGTATACTGGGTGATGTCATGGGTCACTTTGAATGTACCGTAAGCGCCAGACCCTTTGGCATGCATCCGACGTTCGGGGATCACCTCGCGATCAAAGTGGGCCATCTTCTCGAGAAACCAAACATCTTGAAGCAGCGCAGGTCCACGCGGCCCCGCCGTCAGTGTGTGTTGGTTGTCAGGCACTGGCGCGCCAAATGCGGTGGTCAGCTTCGATTTACTGGTCATGTCAATCTCCTGAGTTGGTATTGGCAGGACAAAACCGAAAACCGCCAAATTACTCCAACTTATATAAATTATCCGATCGATAATCAGAGGTGATGCATGGTTAGAAGAACCTCAGTCGCCGGCCTTTCACTCAGAGATCTTGAGTACATTCAAAGCATTGCCGAAGAAGGCCATTTTGGCCGGGCGGCTGATATCTGTGGGGTTTCACAACCTGCAATCAGCCAACAGGTATCCAAGCTGGAGGCGCGCCTTGGCTTTTCGATATTCGAACGCCACGGACGGCATATTTCGTTGACGCAAAATGGCCAGATAGTTCTGCAAAAAGCAGAAATCCTTCTGACAGAAGCCCGTGAACTGCTGGAATTGTCGCTTAGCCTAAGTGACAATCTGGAGGGAGAGTTAAAATTTGGTGTACTTCCAACACTTGGGCCTTACTTGCTGCCGCTTATCCTCAAGTCTCTCAAAAATGCGTACCCCAATCTCCAGTTGTCATTGTTCGAAGAACCCACTCACGTTCTTGAAGAGATGCTCGTCAGGAGGACGCTGGACGCTGCACTGATTGCGACGGCCCCGAAACAGCCTGTACTGAGAGCGCTTCCGTTGTTTCACGAACCATTTGTTTTTGCCTGCCCCAAGGATCTGGACTTCAGACCCAATGAGAAAGTTCGCTGGTCCAAGGTTCTGTCCTCTCAGCTCGTTCTGCTTTCTCAAGAGCACTGCCTAAGGGATCAGACCGTAGCATTTTGCGATCGGATTGACCGACCTAGACAGAGGGTGGCGAGCAGCCTTGAAATGCTCCGGCAAATGGTCGCACTCGGAGAGGGTTGTGCGCTGTTTCCGGCATTGTCTGTGAGTGGCCCTGATCGTTTCGGCGGCTTGGCAACGACACATCCCATTGCTGATGGGATCTTTGGCCGTTCTATCAGACTCGCATGGCGCGACAGCGACCCGCGCGCAGGGTCGCTTGAACACTTCGGGACTTTCATTCAGACGCTTATGGCCGCTCCGGATATGACGCGATATTTGAACGGAAATGCCTAGAGCGAGACCAGCCAAGGTTGGGATAGGCTTTGCTGATGACGTGGGTGCCTCCTCCTGACGACATCGCAATGTGCTAATGTGATGTTTGTTTAAGCCATCAACAAAGCCACCCAAAGATCAAATTCGGCTGATGCCCTACATTGAGCCGCCTTCTGACGTCGAACGTTCATCACATTTCTAGTCCAACTGTGACGGTTGGGTCTGGTTCATTCAATTCTGACCCAAACATCAAGCATTTCTAACCCAGAACGAACAACGACACCTCATCGACGCTGCGATAAATGTCTCAAATGAGCCCATCCTGTCCCTTGCGCTTTCTCACAGCCAACTTGCAGTGGGAGAAATAGTCATTCATGCGGCGAGCAGCTATGCTGGCACTGGTTTTTCATAAGCACCCGGACTTTCCTGCCTTTCGGTTGGAAGGCAAAAAGTGTGCTCGACCACGGTTTTCCGTTGGAGCTCTTAAGGTGAAAATCCTGTGATTTAGTAACCCAATAATTGAGTGAGTTTTTTCCGATCAACTTTGGACCTGTGCCGTTTGTCCATAGGCATTTTTTTCACATGGGTCACATTGGCAACACCGAATTCCTGCGCCAGGCTATTCCAGTTTGAAAGCTGATCCGCGTCGCCTTCAATGCATAAAATCGGACGCCCATCGAAGCTCATGAGCGCGCTGTTCGCCACGCTCGGCCATTGCCGGGCAGCTACTTCGATTGCAAAAGGAAAGGTTTGACCAGCCGGGGTTGTCACATCGCTCCCCAGTCTGCCCCACAGCCACAATCGCCCCTGATCATCTAACCGACCCGCGTCGCCGGTTCGATGCCAAATCGTAGTACCGTCTTTGATTTTGTTTTCCTTGGAGTGTGCGAGATCAAGATAGCCATCATTTACATGATCGCCCGCCACCTGAACTTCATCGTCCTGAATTCGGAGTTTGATTTTCGAAACCGGATGCCCAACAAGAAGCCCCTTGCCCGCCGCCATTTCAAGTTGATCAACTTCGGTGATTTCCCGCGCATCAAGATGCGCAATCGGTTCAGCTTCGGTTGACCCATAGACACAGACCACGTCCAGACCGGAATTGGCGAGAAGCCTTTCAATCATGTCAGGGAATACCGGACCGCCGCCGGTGAAGACTGTGTGCAGCCGGCCCGTATCTTTACGCTGTGCAAGTTTTTCGCACAACGACGGAGGGATCAAAAGACGGGTCACTTGCTGCTTCGATATCCAGCCCGCAAACTGTTCGGAGGATAGTCGATCCAGATTGCTCATTCTCCAATTCGGCAGAACTGTCGTGCGCCCAGCCGCCAGGTTGATCAGGGTAAACACCGGAAACGCTACCAGATCCCGTTCAACTGCATCACTGTCCAGAAGCGGCGCAATGGCATCATGTTGTGCCATCAGAAACGCGTGGCTGCGGGGGATGGCCTTGGCCTGACCTGTAGTGCCGGATGTAAAGGAAATGAGCGCCGTGTCACCGTCTTGAACGGGCGCGACGCTCAGATCACCCCGGGCGGTACCTGGTAGCAAAAGGCGCAGCCTGAAGAGTTCCGGCACAACAAACCTGAGCAACGCAAAATAACCCGACGCGCAAAAAGCCTTGGGTCGGGTCGTTCTCGCTGCATGACGCAGCCCCGCGAGTCCCATCGTGGGTTCAGGCAAAACCACCGTTGCGCCCAACGACCACAAGGCCGCAAGACTAGCGTAGAGATTAGCGTTGACCGGCATCGCCAGAAGAACGCGGTCGCCACGCCCAATCCCCTTACGTCTCCACTTCCTAGCCATTTGCTGCGCGCGTATCTGCACATCACGAAAGGTGACCTCGCGACCGCTGCCTTCAACAATGGCCGTCCGGTCCGGGTGTCTATCAACCGCTACGGCAAATTGGTCCAACAAGTTAGTCATCCAGGCGCAGTCCTAACAGGTTGTACCGTCGAAATACGGTGGCCCCTTCAACAACACTGCGATCCGCTGATTGGTTGTCATCATGGATCAGCGCGTGGATAGCGGAATCAAAGCCTAGCTTCAGAGCAGACTTGTGGAAATGACTGGCCAAATGGCGACCCGCACCACGCTCAAGGCTTGCATAAGTTTTCAGGATCGCGGCTGTTGGGTTTGGGCCTTCAGCATAGTTCGGAATACCAAACAGAAAGCCCGCTAATGAGCTGTCCGGACGGCGGGCAAAAAAGATAAGCTCGCGCTTCAACATCGGAACAACAGGCATATACATTGCAAGAAAATCGCGCTCAGAAATAGGTCTATAAAAAGCGTTTCGGGAAAAAGCCTCGACAGATAGTTGATACACCTGCCGGAACAACTCCTCAGGGTTGGTTCCGTCCCAGGGTTCTACGTCGAACCCATCAACTGCAGCTAGAGACGAATTGGCCGTTTGCGCCAATGATACTCGCGCCGAGAAATACTTGCTGATGGCGGCAAATCCTGCCGCCCTAAACACATCGGGCTCATGTGATTTGTGCGTCGGCTCCATTAAAAAGGGTGCTGATCCATCACTGTCCGATACAAACCGATAACTGTGCCATGTATCACCGGACATAGGTCCAATAATCCGATCAACCCCGGCGTACCGGACCCGCCCAATAGCCGTTTGCAGTACCTCCAGACCGGCCTCTGGGGTCTCGCACGAGAAGTCGCCTATTGTTGCAGCTGGGGCACCATCCCAATCAGGGCCCTGCAGATAAACAGATAGTTTGGCGCCTTTGGTCTGAATGTTTTCTTTCGTCATGATACAACTCTAGCAACAATCCCGCCGTCAATAGACCCTGCTATGGACCAGATGTAATAGGCAAGCGGAGGTAACAGCGCCAAAAGCGTGAGCCTCGAAACGCGGTTCTTTTGGAGCAAATTCGGGAGCACCAAGGGCACAATCGCCATAAATGCGAGTGATACAAGTGAGAGCGCGGTCAAAGGCTCGGCCCAGTTTGATTGGTCAGAATTCAGGGAAACCGCCCAGGTACGGATTAGAAACAGAACAGCGGCAGCAAGCGGTATCGCAATAGGAATGGCACGCAGCGCCACAGCTGTGAGCCCCATGGCCAACCCCATTGCACTCAGTCCAAAAAAGGATATTGCATCCCATCCCGTTGCATTTCCCGCTGCAAGCCAGCCGAACCCTATTAGCCCCAAGGCGGCTACGATATCCAAATCGGGGAACTTACTGTCGCAAGGAGAAGCAGTACGCGCCCAGCCGTGTGCCGCGAGAACCATGATCGGCAGTACTGTGTTCTGCAGTTTCGCGGTCGCCAGCAGCAGAAAAATCGCAACAACATACACACGGGTCGTATGTTTGGTCAGGCCCAGCTTGGTTCCCACCACCCCAAAACTGGCAAGTGCGGCAAAGAACAAAATGGCCAGCAACGCCAGCTCTGCCAAGGAGCTGTAGTAGTGAACTTTCAAAAAAATCAGCAAGCCAAGCGGCAGGAACAAGTTGTCAAACCCCCGCCAGCTTTGTGCCTCGACCAATGTACCAAAGGCCGCAACCATAAGGCACAGCATCATGATGTTGGACGGTGGGAGTTTCGACGAAAACAAGAAGCAGATGATCGCAACCAATAGAGTTACGACAAAAAACACCACTGACCCTTCTAGGCTTTTTTCGCCATCTTCGACCACATAGCGTTTGGTCCCGTACGTGGTCCCGGCAAGCGCGGCTGCGGCATCAGCCAGTGTTAAAACGGCGATCGGAAGCACGTAATACAGGGTGTTTTCCCCGGCCAGCAACAAGCAAAGCCCAACGGATAGCGCCAACAGGAAATCGCCGTATGACGTGCGCTCGACGCTGTGTAGGGTTGCGCCCAGACCTTGTGAGAACCGGGGCAGGCGCAAGATCAGCATGACGATCAGCGTTACCCCGATTAGCATGTATATTGGCCAGCGTTCCGGAAAAATCCACGGCAGAACCAGTGTAAAGAGTCCGGTTCCAACATGCATCAGTTTACGTTGCACTTCTGCGCTCAAGCCGACCTTTTGCGCCAGCCATCGGACAACGGCCATCAATCCCAACAGGACCGCAACAGACGCCAAGGCCAGTAAAATCTGGGCCTGGATGCTCACGAAAGCACCTCTTCCACGACGAAATCCGAGTAGAAAAACGCCATGTCGCGTGACTTCAGTCGATCCTCAGTCGTGCGATGTGTTTCAACTACGCTCCTGTATCGCGCAGGCACGCGGCGCGGTGCCATCATGTTCCAATACACGAGACGTGCCTTGGGCGCGGCAGCTGACAGGATCGAGCCATAGACTTGCTCGAATACATCGGGCGACATGTATTCGAAAATGTCAGACAGGTTGAACCCGTCGGCTTTTTCACCGGTCGAGACAAAAGCCTCTAATGATCCCGGACGGATATCGAGACGATCCAGGCGGGTGCGGATCGTATCAAAATGCTCGGGCCGCCATGCCATCGGCAACGCGTCTCCATGCGTGCCTTTCAGAATCCAGTGCAAATAGGGATTCTGTGACGGGTCGGTATCAACGCCCGCGTGGCGAATGCGACGAGCCACATGCTGGGCGGGGCTGCCCTCTACGTGATCGAAAAACGCCTTATCGCGGCCCATGCGCCCCATCACAAAACGGGAAAAGAACACATTCAACAACAGCCGCCATCTGAAGGTGTCAAAGCGCGTATCGAAAAAAACCTCGCGCGCCTCAGGTGACCGGGGCGTAAAAACGTCATCAATCGTACGTCGTGAATGCACAAACGGCAAAAGCCGGGTGCGGAAGATGCGAAAATACCGCTCGAACTTGCCAACCCCGCCTGCCCCGTAACGTTCCACGTCAGGGACAAAACCACTCCAGAAGGTTCGGGTTTCAGGGTCGGTATCCTGCAAAGCTCGCTCCAGCAGGGCTGCTCTCCTCTTGCTGGGCTGCGATCCCGTCAGCTCCAGAAACTCGGGATGTGTCAGGGTCTGGAAAGCGCCAATTCGTAGCTTTAGGCAGGCGATTTGTGCTGGCGACAAATCGACAACCACAACTTTCGCTGGATCGAGTATCAACATAGCCAGCGCATTATCCCCGGCCGAGCAGATGGATACCAGCGTTCCCCCCGCACAATCGCCCAGCGCGTCGGTCAAAACGTCTGCATCTTCCCACAGCTGTGCATAGCGGATGTGATCAAAATCAGCCTTGCCTTCGATTTCACTATGCCCCATCGCACCGTTCCACCTTGCCACTAGCCCCGTCGACCGACAGGGTTTCACCATCCTTGATCCAATGAGTGGCCCCTTTCAGACCGACCACACATGGGATTCCCAACTCTCGCGCCACTATTGCGGAATGCGACAAAAGTGACCCCCGTTCCACAACAATGGCCGAGGCGTTCGAAAATACTGCGATCCAGCCCGGATCGGTGTGACGCGCCACGAGGATGTCACCAGGTTGCAGCGCCTCAGTCCGCGGGTCACGGATCACACGGGCCTTTGCGATAACTTGTCCAGCTGAACAGCCGGTACCGGATTTTATCCGCTCCGGATCACTGTCTACCTCTTCTATTTCCGCCCAAATCGGAGCAATGGCGGGACCTCGAATTTCTATACGTTCTGGCGGATCCGGACGCTGGGACGCAGCGGATTCTTCGCGCTGACGCTGCGCGACTATGGTTTTCAGATCAGGCGATAGGCTGAACCCTTCGACGGCTCCCAAGACTTCATACGTCGTCAGATGAAATACGTCGCGGGGTTCCGCAAGCAGCCCCCTTGCCGAAAACTCTCGACCAATTCCCAGAAAAACACGTCTGGCATGGCCAAAAATACGGGTGCGTTCAAAGCGCAGGTTTTCACGGTCACGTACGCGGCCCTTGGCCCAGCCTACGAACCATTTGGATAGGTAGCGTTTCAGCGGATTGCCGGGAAACAGGGTTTTCCAATCCGGCTCGGTGCCGATGTGTCGCTTACCCTCGGGACGGGCGGCACTGGCTGCGACGGCCATCAACAGGCTGGTGGGATCATCGCGCAGCGGAATGCTCTCCAGCTTCAACTCCTCAGTGCATCGATCCCCGAATTTATCGAGATAAGATCTAACCTCGGCTTCGATCTCAGGGTAAGGAGCAAGGGTTTCCAACCGGCATTCCGCGCCTAGCTGATCAGCAATCCCGACCTCGCGGACCAAGCCGGCCATGCGGGCAATACGCTGCGCCGGTTCGGCTGAGACGATATCACCCTGACCAATCATGACGTCGTTATGCAGCAACAGCCCGTCTTCACCCAACCACTTGAGCAGCAAGTTGCGCGATGCCCCAAACGCGATCATGCAAAGGAAATCATTGATAAGCGGCGCATCCCAGCGATCTAGAAGAGTGCTTTCGATCTGACGATACTCGGCGGCCAGTTCGGTCGCATTCGCAGCTTCTATGTCCAGACCACGGTCCAGAACATCGTTCAGCCTGACATAGAATTTACGCCGCGTGCGCGGCAAACGCACGGCCTGCCAGATCAGACTGCCCGCTACCGTCGCTAGTTTGGCGTATTCCAGTATCTTGCGCACACCTCTGGCAGGAGCAGGTCCAATGCCATCTGTAATCTCGCGGGGCATGGGTTCGGACACACCCATCATCGTTTCCATGTAATCGCGATTCAGCGAGAACCCCGGCAGCAACGCCAGCGCCCGATACCAGTTGACCAGATTGTAGTAGACACGCCCATCAATACGCCCAAGAAAATTGTCGAATATGGCTGAGTTCTGCGCGACGGTTTTATTCGAAACGCCCAGAAGCCGCACAAAAGCGCGATAAACCCGTGAGTAGACGTGCAGTGCAAAAGAATAGGTCAGTGGACTGACCATGCCCGGATAGCTTTCGACGATGTTCGAATTGTCAAAAATGGTAAGTACATCATCCGGCACCGCCAATGGTCGCAGCTCGGTCGTAATCGGCCGAGCCTGAAGAATGTGCAGCCCATCCGCATCGAACGCCCATTCAATGTCTTGCGGAACGCCAAAAGCCTCTTCCGCTTTGCGCGCCAGCATCGCGACCTGCAGCACCTGATCCGGTGTCAAAACCTGAGGCGTGGTTTGCGCGCACTCGGGCTGTTTGGCTTGATCAATAATCCAATCCTCACCATCAACCTCACCTGCTACCAGCGCATCGCCTAAACCTTTGATGGCAGACACGACAACGGTGTTTCGCTGCCCTGTCACTGGATCGGCCGAAAAAGCAACACCCGCGGTCGTCGCCTCAATCATGCGCTGTACGATTATCGCGGGCGCTTCTGCCTCGCCCCCGGATTTGACCGAGCGATAAGTGGCGATTGTATCCGCAAACCCCGATTGCCAAACCTGTTTTGCCGCCTGTATGACCTTGCTACCGGTGACATTCAAAACCGTATCAAACTGACCTGCATGGCTGTGTTCTACACCATCTTCGGCCCGACCGGAACTACGCACTGCATAATACCCCGGACCCAACGCATCCAGTGCAGCGCCAAGCGCCTTACTCAACCCACGTGCTGCGACAGGCCCTGTCTTACCTGCACGGAATGCGGCATCGGTGATAACAAAAAACGCAGGTGGATTGAATCCGCGACGAGCGAGGTTTGATAGCGCAGCGGCTTTTCCTCCGACCACTGTTGGGTCAGTCGCATCGGATTGATTGATGATAAGGGTCATCTAAAGCCTCCGATCAGGAACGGCAGAAAGCCCGCAGTGGCATAGCAGAAAAATACCCATAGTCCCGCGATTGCGTCCATCCTGTCCTGTGCCTTGGGTGTTGGAGCTTTCGCATAGCTGCGTGCCGCAAGACCACAAGGCACGAAAGCAGCGGCCCCGACCAATACGGTTAACCAACCAGCTCCAGACGCAAACCCCGTGCCAACCAGAAACACGAATGACAGCACAACGCAGCACAGCCAAATGATAGCGGCGCGGCGATACCCCCAAAGACCGGAATAGGTGTCCACCCCGACAATTTCGTTTTCGGGCGACCATAGCTTGCGACCGATCTCAAGAACGCAGCCATTCACGAAAGACAACGCCAGAAATAACCACAGCTTTGATGCGGCCCCTCCGGCCGGAAGCCATTCGATGCTGGTCAGCAGCAAGTCGATCAGCGGCATGATCGCCATATGACTGACGAGATAAAGAACTGGGCGCGCCTTTAACCAGGTTGGCACCCCGAACTCGGCCGTCATTGCCGCCAGCCATACCCAAACCAAAAAAAGGCACCACAGAACCGGGAGGTACCAAAACCATGCAGCGGCGGCGGCCATGGGTAGAGTCAGCAAGCCAAGGACAAGCACCTCAGCCGGGGACACCAGCCCTCGGGGTATCGGTCGCTCGGGCCGGTAGCGGCGGTCGTCCTCGGCATCCTTGAATTCGTCGCAAACGCGCATCTGGAAAAACAGCGCCATCGCCAGTACGAACCCCACCACAAAGGCAGACCACTCGGGCAATGGTCGATCAGCAAGCCGGGCCGATACGCAGATACTTGCTGCTGAAAACACCAGCAAAAGCGGTACAGTTTTCTTCAGTGGGAAGCGTTCGGATTGATATATCCACAGTCGAGCCAGCAGAGTCATCTTTGGCGGGCCAAACTTTCATGGGCTCGCGTGAAATGCCCCGCAGCGATTGCAGCGACAATCGATATTTCTCCGCACAGGCATATGGCGGCAGCCACTTCGGCCAGCGCCGTGCCGTGGCCGGCGCCTTTCAATCCCAGAATGTTCAGTGCCGCAGTCTGGCTGGGCAAACCGGTACCACCGCCCACGGAGCCGACAAGGATGTTCGGGAGCGTCACGGAGCAGAAAAGATCATCCCCTCTGGGCTCCATCCGCGTCACCCCCATCGCGCTTTCAGCGACACAAGCCGCGTCCTGCCCAGTTGCTATGTAAAAGGCAGCAAGCCCATTGGCATAATGGGCCTGAGCTCCAAGCTGACCCGACAGATGTGACCCAAGATTGGCGACCCGACCATAAGCCAGCATGGCATCCACGGTGGTGCCAAGCGTCTTTTCCACGACGTCCGCAGGCAAGGTTACCGACGCGCTAACCTTTCGGCCACGACCCGTTACCAATCCAAGCGCCGAGGCTTTTTTGTCGCCTGAAAAATTTCCCTCAATATACCAGTTCTCAATTGGAACTGGACAGTCTTTGGTGATGGTGCAACACAGAGCATCCGTTGCAATGGTTACCATGTTCTGACCGGCCGCATCACCTGTGGTGTAGCGGCAAATCAGAAAGACGATATTTGTGTCTATGAAAGGCTCCAGCGAGACAAGTTTACCATGCCCGGTTGTGGCATCAGCCGCCGCCTGGAGTTCATCGACATTGCTGACCACCCAATCCACGAACTGACCGGCCTGCAAAAGGCTTTCGAACACAAAGGCCGGCGTACGCAAAACACCTTCATACAAAACAGCTGTGCTGACCCCACCAGACCGGCCAGCTGCAAAGGCCCCCCGCGCATAAGAGGCAACAAGCGCGGCCTCAGTCGTCGCCAGAGGCACATAAAAATCCCCGTTGGCGTTCATACCGTTCATGCGCAAAGGCCCGACGATGCCAACTGGCACTTTCACAGTTCCAATGAAGTTTTCAATATTGGCGCTGTAGGTTTCAGATGCCTCGACTGTTGCAGGATCCGCAATCAATGCCTGATCTGCGCCGCTTGCCTTGGGCTTTAGATGATCCCAGAACCGCGCAACAGTCTTACGGTCAGCCTTGCGAGAGGGGCGTAAAGGCGAAAACACTTCGTCGCTTGGGGCCATCTGCTGTGGCGTGCGTTCAACATCATATCGCATTTTGATGCGCCGCAGCATCTCCCGCACATGAAATGGAATGATCAAATGGCAGCTCCAATAAACGCTGTGCAAACGGCTGCAGATTGAATTCTGCGCCGGCTGCACCCTAACAAGAAAGTATGCGATTTCCAGCGAATACATCCAGTTGGAGATTGTGAGTGATCCTACCTTTTTGAGTTGCTCGGCCCCAGACACAGGCCCGGCATTTGCTTATCGGTCTTTGGAGACGGGGATATTGACAGGTTGTGTCACGCTCATGATCACGCCCTCACTAGACAGGATGTCTGGTTGACGCGGGCGTCGCGATACCCTTGACCGTGGGCTTCGACGCCGCTCGCCAATAGCCGTAGCCCATGATCCCGGCACCGGCGAATGCGTTGCCCAAGGTGACATACGTCAAATTGTGGGCGGCTCCGGCCAGAGTGATGCTGTCGGGATGATCAGAGAGCAGCGCCAGTGAAAATACGGTCATGTTCGCAACGCTGTGTTCAAACCCGGCAGCGATAAATGCATACAGGCACCAGAAGATGACGATGCATTTGGTAACATCGTCTTTTGCGCGCGCCGAACACCACAAGGCGAGACAAACCAGCCAATTGCACAGGATCGCTTTGGCGAACAGCTCCAACTCAGTGCCGTGCATCTTCTTGGCGGCTACCTTGTAAAGCAAAGCGTCTTCTCCTGCTCCCAGGATAAGTCCGCCACCGCCTACGACGAACAGCAACGTCAACAATATGGCCCCGATCAGATTTCCTGCCCAACTGACAAACCAACAGCGCAGCACATCCGACCACGCAATACTTTTGGCAAGCAATCCGTGCGTCATGTACATGGTGTGACCGGTGAACAGCTCGGCCCCTGCAAAGACCACAAGGGTCAAGGCGATACCGAAGCTAGCCCCCATGACGATGGGACGGATGGATGGATCCGCGCCCTGCCCCACGGAAAAGATCAGCAGGATGCCCGCCCCAACAAACGCGCCTGCCTTTACTGCGAGGATCAGAAAGGCGATTGGATCTGCTCGCAGGTTGACGCTTTTCTTTTGCGCCAGTTCTGCAAACCCAATGACTGTGTCAGCATAGGTCATTTCGTATTACACTCCACAGCTTGCGCAGCTGGTCGCATTCGACCTTTGGCCGTTTGGAATTCCAAACAGGATCGGGATAGCCCAGAGACAGGCCAAGCCAGCAGCGAGGTAGAGAAAGGCCATGCCCAGATCCTTCTGAGCCGAGACCAGGTAGGAGTTGCAGATCCTGACAGGTGCATGCGTGTACAGAAATCCCAGCACGCCCAGCATCGACAGCGCATTCGCCTTCAGAAACCCCCTCAGGACCGGGCCCAGCCTGGGCCAGGACACCCTTAGAGGAACGCCCAACAACAGTGGCAAGCTTAGGTATTTGGCAATTTCGCCCGTCGATGTCAGCGCCCAATCGACATTTCGCGGAAGCATCCAGAACAGAAAGACGGTTAAGGCGACAAGCAGCAATGGAACCGCCCATTCTTGCCGAACCTGCCTGTTCCAGGCTAACAAAACCCCGGCCAAAACCAGCAATGGCATCTGCACCAAGACATGCTGGATCGGGCTTTCAATGACCGCATAACGAAGTGCGACAGCTTCGGCCGCCGCGAGGAAGGCAAGACCAAGCAACTTCATGAGTTGCGCTCCTCCAAATGGTTTAGAACAGCGTCGATCGCATCGGTATCAAACACCGCCGAAAATCTGCCGTCGCTGTCAATCACATGGATCGCGGCATTGTGCTGAAACCCGCCCCACTCATCCGGGATGACGGTCACGTCAAACAGCTTCAACAATGCCGGTAAATCTTCTGACTTCGGCCGCGCGACGGTCCACATTTTGCCGTCCGCTTCATGAACCTCTCCGTAAGTCGCCATTTGCTCTGGTGTATCCCGCTCAGGATCGAAGCTGACCGAGATCATCCGGACGGGCACTTCACGCAGCTCCAGTTGATCCCGGATCTCGGCAAAATCCGCTGCAGCAATCTGACAGATGTCGCCACAGACAGTGTAGATGAACTCGACCAGAACCACCTCTTGCCCTTGCGGTGACAGAGGCAGCAACTGACCTGACATATCTTCCAGTTGCAGGGCTGGAACTGGACGTGGAGCGCGTTCCACATCCAGTCTCCGCGCGGCTTCGCTAGTGAATGCCTGCCCTCCGTCTGTGGCATGCCTGAGCATTCCCAGGCCCATGATTGCGACCAGAACCGATGGAAGAGCGCGCGCCATCATCAGCCGTTACTCCGCCCAAGACGCAACACAAAGCGCAAAACAAAAGCCAATGTTGCCAACACGATCAGCACGCTGAACAAAGTGCCTATACGGTCGTGCATCAGCCATTCTTCATAGTGCACTGCCCAACGGCGGGGAATCGAAGCCGCGCCAGAGAACAGAAACACTGTCACAAACCCAGCAGCACCCACGAGGTAGGTCACAAAGGCGACACGGTCCAACCCGCTCATCTGGGCGATCGTTTTGCCACGGACCAGCCAGGCCATGAAACCAAAAGCCATCGCCACCTCGCCCAGCAGCAGGTAGGTGTGAAAATGCCCCGGGACCCACATAGTGTTGTGCATCACCTTGTTCACGCTGATCATTCCGTCGATCGACGCGGGGATTGAGCCAACCGCCCAGCCTGCAACGGACAGAACCAGCAGCGAGGACGTCAGATCCCAGGGCATTTTTGAGCCGCGCACGTAGAGGAATGTGGAAAACGCCGTGACCGCAATGAGGGGAATGCCGCTGAAGTACGAGACCAATTGCCCGACCACCAGCATCCAGGGTGGCATGACCACATCCTGAAGCAGATGGTGCCAGTATACAGCCATCACGAAGATCAGTACGGCATTCCAGGCTATCGCAAACAATCGGTTCGATTTCCAAGGCTTACCGGTGTATTCCGGCAGGATTTCATAAACCGCAGTCACCGCCATATAGATCGAGGCATTGATGAAAACGTGGCCAAAGAAATAGATCAGGTTCTTGGCCAGCAGCGCATTAACTTCAAATCCCGGTACCAGCAGATGGACAAGGCTTGCCACCAAAACCGCTGCGCCCAGGATGATCCCGATCGAATTGAATACGGTCACTGCAGCTGCTGCGACGATGGTTGGCGGTGGAGGGTTCTTGTCCTCACGCCCAAGGATCAGGTTCCAGCCCAAGGCCCGTACAAGGCTACCATAGCGGGCATGAATCTGGCGACCGAGCTCCAGATAGTACAACAAAAATCCTACGCCGATCGAAACATATCCAAGCATAAACGCAGCCGCTGCACCTGCCTCCCACGCTCCGCCGGACATTGCCGGTAACGGATACAGGAATGTCCATGCGCCGCCATATCCGCCGATGAAGATCGAGCCCAAGATCAAGGCCACGCCCAACAAAAACAGGGCAAGGAATGCCCAAAAAATTCTTGGCGTCAGAACTATGTGACGTCCGCAAAAATACCACATGATCGCGGCGCCAGACAGCGCCGCTGTACCGACCATTCCGGCACCATGGGCCGTCAGGAGCTGATAGAACAATGCAGGATCCACTTCGAACCATTGACCCTGCGCGGCGCGCATGATCAGGCCAAAGACCATCATCAAGGCAAAAACCACGCCTGAAAGGATCATCGTGAGCTTGACCGCTCCGGTTTGAGGTTCAGCGGCGATTGATTTCCCCGCAAAAGGTTCAGATGCAGTGCTCATTCAGTCCTCCACCGCGACGACTTCGAATTCGTCGACCATGTCCTGATGCGCCACTCCGCAGAACTCCATGCACAGGATTTGGTAGGAGCCCGGATCATCGAACGTATACGTGACTTCGGTTGTGTAGCCCGGGATCACCTGGACCTGCGTCAGAAGGCGAAGATCTGAGGTGTAAATGCCCAATCCGTGGGTAACGTCTTCGGTCGTGGCGCTAAAATTTATGGGTATTCCAGCGGGGATCTCGACGGTGTCGATATCCCACCACCACTGCCCGCTGGTGATAGAGACGGTCAAGGCGTCGTCTGTGCTGGCTACGGCATGCGGCCACGGTCGCAATGTGCCAACCGCAACAATTACGCCGACAATCGTCATTGCCCAGATCAAGCCCGAACGTTTCGAGTTGGCCTTGGGTCCGGGTTCCGACCCATCCGAAGCCCGCACGGCCAACCAGAAGACAAGTGACAGCACTGCCATCAGGATCAGCGAGATCAATAACACAACGGGCTGCATGAGCCATCTCCTATATTAGGTATTATAAATACCCATTATAAAGGTAAGAAAAAGATGTCAATAAAATAGGCATTTTCAAAGCCTATTTTTTATGGGAAGAATAACTATGCAAATTACCAAGTTCTCCGACTATGCCCTGCGCATCCTGATCCATCTTGCCACCCACGAAGAAGGGTTGATGTCGACGCGTGAGATCGCGGCTATGCAAAACTTGCCCTTTAATCACCTGGCCAAGATCTCGCAGTGGCTTACACACGAGGGCTATGTAGAATCCATGCGTGGGCGCAACGGTGGTATGCGTATGGCCCTACCTCCCAATGCGATATCGATTGGCGGCCTACTACGAAAATCCGAACGCGGCACACCTTTGGTGGAATGCATGAAGGAAGACGGCGGCTGTTGTGTAATGACGCCCGCTTGTGGATTGTTGCCAATTCTGAACGAAGCTCAGGAGGCGTTTTTTGCTGCCTTGGACACCAAGACTTTACAGGACGTATTGGAAGGGAACCGTGGCATGAAAAACCTGATCCGAGCGTTGGAAGTCAGTCATGCGCTGGCATCAAGCGATTAATACGCAAACTGTAGTCCTATAATAATTTGATTGTTACTTGGCCGCGCCAGGCACAGCCTTTACAATCGCCTGTCCTTCCCATGCCTCGAAAGCCACGGAAAGGTGCCATGCCTTGAACCCGATGTAGCCGACCAGAAGGGCCAGTATCATCAGATACATTGCCCTTCGGAATCGTGGATTTTCTTCAACTTGGTGCATCTTCTGCATTCCACAGTAGATACAACGTGAGCATTCGAATCTGGGCGTCGCTCAGACGTCCTTCCCACGCAGGCATTACACCTTGCCGACCGTGATAAATGCTATGGTAAATCTCATCCCGGTCGCCTCCATAGATCCAGCGTTCATCACCCAGATCGGGCGCGCCGATTTCATAGCCCCCGCGCCCGTCACCGCCATGACAGGCCGCGCAGTTTTCTTCGAAGATCAATCTACCGGCGCCAGCCGCCGTCGCATCATGCTGCTTTCCAGAGAGGGCCAAGACAAATTCTGTAACCTCTTCAACCTGCTGCTTTTCGATCATGCCGTCTGCGCCAAACGCCAGCATCTGTGCAATCCGTGTATCGTCATGCTGCGCATTGATCCCATAGCGTATGGTCGCCTCAACCTCTTCCGGTGCGCCGGACCACAGCCAATGTCCGTCTACCAGATTGGGAAAACCAGGCTGCCCTTTCAGATCATTCCGGTGACAAGCGGCACAATTGTCAGCGTAAAGCTTGGAAATCGACGCGCTATACCTTGCCTCCAGTGTTGGGTCTGCGGCCAGTTCTTCGAGATCCTGTGACGCAAAAGGCGCAAATGTCATTTCACGATCAGCATTCGCTTGCTGAAGTTCTGCGACAACCTCTGATCGGGATGAATACCCCAACAGCCCTTTTGCATAGCCGCGCGCACCTGGGAAGGATGGGTAGAACACCCAAAACAGTGCTGCGATGATGATACTGATCCACAAAGCCCATCGGGCCGCCCAGGGAACAGGTGTGTCCAACTCTTTGATACCGTCCCACTCGTGGCCGGTCAGATCAGTACCGGAAATCGGATCCTTTTCCTTTAGCGCCACGGCTGATCCTCCTGATGGTCCAGCGGAGATTGCGCAGCGTCATCGTAGACTTTTCGCCGTGAGGGCCAGTAGGTCCAGACAACTGCGGCAAGGAAGACGACCAGCAGGTAGATTGCACCCCAGGTCTTGGAGAAGACAAGAACGGTATCATGTGTCATCGATTAATCTCCTCGTGATCTACCGAATCCAGATCGGCCAATGTGCCAAGAACCTGCAGATAGGCCACAAGGGCATCCATTTCCGTCAACTCACTCGGGTGCCCGTCGTAATCCCTGACCTGAACGTTTTCACCGTAACTTTCTTGCAGTTCACCTTCATAATATTGCTCGGCATCTGCTTGCCATGCAGCATCCTTTTCCGCATTTTCGATCTGAGCATCTGTGTAAGGCACCCCGGCGCGGCTAAGGGCTCTTAAAGAGGCAGGCAGGTGGCCTGTTTCCAGCCGCGCGTCAGACAAAAACGCATAACCAGGCATGATCGAGCCTTCCATCAGCTCTCGTGGCGCTTCCAGATGCGCCACATGCCATGCGTCAGAGTATTTACCGCCAACTCGCGCCAAGTCCGGCCCTGTACGTTTCGAGCCCCATTGGAACGGGTGGTCATACATGCTTTCGGCGGCCAGGCTGTAGTGCCCATAGCGTTCGATGTCCGACCGTAGGGTGCGGATCATTTGACTGTGGCAGGCATAGCAGCCCTCGCGCACATAAATATCGCGCCCTGCCAGTTCCAGCGGAGTGTAGGGCCGCATGCCGTCGACTTCTTCCACCGTGTTTTCGATGGTGAACAAAGGGGCGATTTCAACAATGCCACCGATTGATGCAACCAGCAGGATGGCCATCGCAAAGCCAAGTGAGTGGCGTTCGAGCTTTTGGTGTTGTGTACTCATGGGCTGCTACTCCGCCGGCTGGACCAAAGGTCCGGATTGCCTGGTCTCGGCTTGCCGCGGCCCACTGACCGTCATGTAGATGTTGTATGCACCGATGCACGCTCCGATCAGATACAGCAGCCCCCCGATCGCACGGGCGACATAGTAAGGATGCATTGCGATCACACTGTCGAGGAAGGAATAAAGAAACGCCCCATCCGCATCATAGGTCTGCCACATCAGCGATTGTGTGATGCCACTGTTCCACATAGCGCCGACGTAAATCAGCGTCCCGCTCAGGGCGAGCCAGAAGTGCCATGCCTCCAGCCGCAATGAATACACGCCATCTCGTTTCCAAATCCAGGGCACCATTTTATACATGGCACCAAAGGTGATGAAGGCGACCCAGCCCAACGCGCCGGCATGTACGTGGCCGACGGTCCAATCCGTGTAGTGGCTCAGCGAATTGACCGGACGGATCGCCATGAACGACCCTTCGAATGTCGACAGTCCGTAGAACAGAATCGCGACCATCATAAACCGGACCGCCGGATCCGTCCGGACCTTATCCCAAGCCCCGTTGATCGTAAGGATTCCGTTGAACACAGAGGCCCAGCTGGGGACCAGCAGGATGATCGACATGGTCATGCCAAGGTACTGAACCCAGTCCGGTAATGCCGTGTAGTGAAGGTGATGTGAACCAGCCCAGAGATACAGGAAGGTGATCCCCCAGAAGCCAACAATTGACATTCGGTAAGAGTAGATTGGCCGGTTCACAGCTTTGGGCAAGAAGTAATACAGCATCCCCAGGAACCCGGCGGTCAGCAGGAAGCCAACAGCATTGTGCCCATACCACCATTGCGTCATTGCATCCTGTGTGCCGGAAAACAGCGAGTAGCTTTTGGGATAGGCTATGGAAACCGGAACCGAGAGGTTGTTCACCGTATGCAGCATCGCGATGACGACGATGAAGGCCAGGTAGTACCAGTTAGCCACATAGATATGCGGTTCGGCTCGGCGAGAGAGCGTCTTTAGGTACAGACCAAGATAACCAACCCAGACGATCAGCAAAACCAGATCCATATACCATTCCGGTTCGGCATATTCCTTGGATTGGGTGATCCCCAAGGGGTAGCCGGTCGCCGCAAGGACCATGAACAGATTGTACCCCCAGAACACCATCCAGGGCAGCGATTCACTGGCCAATCTGGCGCGCGAGGTACGTTGGACCACATAAAACGATGTCGCGATTAACGCGTTGCCGCCAAAACCAAAAATCACGGCAGATGTATGAACCGGGCGCAACCGGCCGAAGTTCGACCAGAACATATCACCGTTCAGTGCTGGAAACGCCAACTGCCAGGCGAGGATATCGCCAACCGTGAACCCTATGATTGCCCAAATCAGCGCGGCGATGACACCAAACCGAATGACCTTGTCATTGTATTCTAAAGGGATGTCCTTTGGGGCCTCGCTCAAACGGTTGATCATCCACATCAACCCCCAACCAGCGGCTATTGCGATCAACCAACCATGCAGCACGTAGGCGGTAGGAACCCCCCAGCCAAGTATGGCTACGCCACCGACAAAGATCAAAGCAAGGGCACACAGGACGGCAGCATCCTCAAGAAAACTCTCACGCTGCATCGGGCGCCTCCTGCCGGTGGAAGCGTACTTCAAACTCGACTTCGCCAATCGGATTCACCGAATGAGTTTCCTGTGGTGCGAACACAGCAGTATCCCCTGCGCCCAGAACTAGGTCATCCTTGTCATCCCGGCACAGTAGAAGCTGCCCATGTTGCACAGCCAATTGACCCCAGACATCCGCTTTGGTGCTGTGATCTTTGCGCAGCTTTTCTGGCAATGTCTCATGCGTAAACCGCGAGGTCGCATAGTGCACCACGCCTTTTGGAAGCGCTTCGGTCATTTATGCATCTCCATGAAAAAGCTCGACATAAGCATGCCAGGTCGCGTACCCGAGCAATGGGAACACCACGACCAAACCCAGTAGCCCGGACAGTATTCCAACCAAAGTCAAAAGAGTGATGATGGCTCCCCAGCACAAGCAAAGCTTGAAGTTGTGAGTGGTGGCGTTAAAGCTGAGCCCCATAGCCGAGAAGCCATCGATCTGGCGGTCGATCAGCATTGGCAATGAAAACGCTGACACCGCAAACCCTAATGCCGCAAACAGCCCCCCAACGAATGATCCTGCGATCAACAGCGCCCATCCTGATGACGTAGTAATCAGCAAAAGCAGCGTATCTGCGAAGCTTGAGAATGGGCGCAGCCCGTAGACTATGGCGAACATAACTGTGGCCGCGCGAATCCAGATTAGGGCAAAAACCATCAGTATGACGCCCACCAACGTAATCTGACCCGTGGCCGCTCTGAGCCCTGTTTTACCGCTTGCTACGGAATAAAGACCAATCGTTGCAAGTGGTCCGACCAAAACGCCGCCAGCTAGCAAAGGCAACAAAACCCAACCAAGATCGTTGAGCATCAGGGCCGCAACGCAAACCCACCCCAGAACTACGAGTGAACCACCGTAAAGCAAGGAATATCCCGGGTTGCGTTTCACGTCGCCCCAGCCCGCCTGCAGCCAACGTTTGACAACGCGTGCCGGAGGATCAGAGATGACCTGAGCTTTGGTATAGACAGGGACCGTCATGACAACACCGGCGGAGCGTCAGCCTCTCGACGAAAGTTCTCAATTCCGAATGACAAGCCCTTACCGATCCTCCTGGCCAAATGTGAGAACGCTTCGGCGGTTGCAGGTTTAAGGGCTTTTTTTGCGGTGTCTTCGAACAGGTCGAGCCACAGGCGAAAATGTTCTGGCAGGATTTCAGAGTTCGCCAGGTGAACCTGCATCGGGTTACCCGAATAGCCTGTCTCTCGTAGAATGGCGCCGCGCCAAAAGGCTGCGATCTTTTCTTCGTGTTCCGGCCAATCTTCGATTGCCCTGTCAAATACCGGCCCCAGATCAGGATGCACTCTGATGCGCGCATAGAACCGGTTGACCAAAGTCGCGATTTCATCCGCTGTGATGTCAAACATATGTGGCCGAATTGGCATGGTACGAGTCATCGGATCTACCTTAACGATACGCCTCACTATCTGCGCACAATAATAGGTATTGTCAATACCTATTATCGTGTGAATGGTACGACCTACATCAAGGGGAAAGGCGCGTGGGTCTATCTTTACCCAGCCGTCGACATCCACAGCAAAACGCTCGACGGAATAGAAGTGGTTCACATAATCCGCAAAGGACAAATCACGCCCGGTGTCTGTCCGTTTCGGCAATTTAAGGAGCTGTCGGCTTAGTCCGCCGGTGCAAAGATATCACTGTGGCAAGTTAAAACTTCGCAACAGATCCCGTCCGGTTTATTGCGCCGATGATAACCTGATTTGCCGACGGAAGCCGGCAGGTGAGAGGCCGATTTCCCTCTTGAAAACGCGTGCAAAAGCAGAATCCGATGCGTATCCAGCGCGTTCTGCCGCATCCGAAACAGAACTTGATGGGTCAGTAAGACAGCGTTTGGCGATCTCCAGCCGCCAAGCTGTTACGTATTGCATTGGCGACATCGCCATCTTTTTCTGAAACTGAACGGCAAAGTTTGTTCGTGACATGCCTGCAATGCGCGCCATTGTTTCTATCGTCCAGGATGCGCTTGGATCCTTGTGAAACGCGTCAAGAGCCCGAGCCAGATGGTGATCAGAGAATCCGTTCAAGCCCCACCTCGAGGATTCGTCACTTTCCACAAACGAACGTATGGCCTGCGCAAGTATGGCTTCTGACATCTTCAAAGCAATGAGATCGCCACCGAGGCGAAGACCCCCGGCCTCATCTCCGATCATGCGCAGTGTCGCCTCCATCCATTTTCCAGCGGATTCCCCGTAATTCCTGAGGTGAATGATCGGTGGAAGGCGTTCCAACAGTATATGTTTTGCATGAGGGTCGAATGAAAAATGGCCGCAGATAAGTTGCGTGTCACGTTCATCGCCGTCGCCGCCGTAAACCAGAACCCCAGTCCCAGTGTATCCCGACCGTTCGATGACCGTGTCCAGCGGCAAAACTGCATCTCTCGTTTCAGCCGCGCAGTACAACTTGTGTGACGCGCCATGCGGAACAATCAACAGATCGCCCTGCTCCAGCCCCACCACTTTTTCATATCCTTCAACTTCGATCAGGCAATTGCCCCTATGAGCAAAATGAAATCGGGCGACGTTATTGAACTTGGGAACTTCAATCCCCCAAGGGGTGGTCAACGAAGTTCGAAAATAGAGCGCGCCTTGAACAGACAGTTTCGTAAGGATATCGCTAAGCAAATCAAGCATGCATTTTCATGGCAGTATTTGGCGTTTTTGTACAGTAGCTTGAACGATCTGCACAGAAAATCGAACGTTCCCGCATATATCTCACTTCCCGGTTCGGATTACTCCTATTGCCATCGTAACACTCAGTGGAGTCTCCAAAATGAAGAAACTGATTTCCGCATTTGCTGTGGCACTTGCCATGACTGGCGCTCAAGCCTCTGCGCAGGACGTCGCCGAGATGAGCGATCTCGAATACGCTCACATTGCCTATACGGCCGATAACATCGACATTCGGTATGCCTATCTGGCGCTGGCTTTGTCGTCGAACCCCGACATCCATGAATTCGCAAACACGATGATCCGCGACCATACTGCCGTGAACGAAGCGGCCTTGGGCCTGCTCGAAAAACTGGGCGCGTCAGCGCAGGACAATGCGTTCAGCCAAACGCTGAATGCCAATGCCGAAGAGATCATCGATGGCTTCGTCAAGCTGCGTGGAGCAGAGTTTGATGCCGCTTATGCAGCCAATGAATTGGCCTATCACCAGGCGGTGAATGATCTGGTGGAGAACACAATGATCCCCAATATCGTCAATGCCGAGGTGAAGGCTCTGTTCGAGCAGGGACTTGAGATCTTTAAAGCCCATGAAGGCCACGCCGAAATGATGGTCGAGGCACTGCAGTGATGGGAAAAGCCCATTCACGCCGTCGCGTAATGGTTGGAGCGGTCGCATCGGCGGCCGTTCTCGCTTTAACCCGAACGCGGGCCCTGGCGGCAGAACCAGTAGTCCACGAAGTCAGCATCAAAGCATTCGCATTCACGCCAAAGCTTCTGAACGTGTCTGTTGGTGATACCATTCAATGGACCAATGAAGATCTGGCGCCACATACGGCCACGGCAGATGAGTTCGGATGGGACACTGGGGAGATCCCAAACGGTGTCAGCGCCAAAGTTGAGGTTACTAAAGGTATGGAAACAAAATATTTCTGTGCGTTTCATCCACATATGAAGGGAACAATAGTGATCATGTGATTTGACTCATTGGATCGACTGAACGAAAGCGGACTATGATGCAGGGCGCAGCATATGGAGCTTTGGGCTTCGCGCCTTCCAGCTTCTGTTGGGGCACACAAAGATGGACAGCACGGTCAGGTATCTTGGTGTTGAACTTGAAGATGCCCTGGCTATTGCTGAAGCCATTGAAATACAATATCTCTGGGCCGCTCTCGCAGGCAGCCCGATGCGGACCGTCATCGCAACTTCAAGTGCTGCGATGCAGTGTTCTCAAAATCCGGCGATGGTCACGAGCAATATGCGACTTCACTGCACGGAAGTGAATGAGTGCTTTTATTGGCATATTCTTTCGACAGAAACTCGGGTGACTCGAAGAAAGTGGATTTCTGTCTGGCAAACACTGTTTTGTGTTCTGACACCCTATCCACTAGGGATGGTGTTGCATTTAGCAGGAAGCGAGCCGACCTATGCATAACATCATTGCACGAAGAAACTTCGCCGTTGCGGTAGCCGAAGAGGCGGGCGCGCTTGCACTAGAGTATTTTGCTTCCAGAGACACCTTGGTCATTGATCAAAAAGGCGCACAAGACTGGGTCAGCGAGGCGGATCGCAACGTCGAAACCTTCATTCGTCAAAAGATTATGAACTCTTTTCCCGATGATGGGATTTATGGCGAAGAACACGCCGAAAAAGCTGGCTCCAGCGGTTTTGACTGGGTGATCGATCCGATTGATGGGACAACGAACTTCGTCAATGGCATTCCGGCCTGGACGATTGTCTTAGCGGGCGTCTCAGACAGTCAGACGCAGGTCGGTGTGATTTTCGAGCCAAACGTTGGTGAAACTTACGTGGCGGTCCGAGGCGAAGGTGCCACTTTGAATGGACACGCCATGCAGGTTGCCTCAAGCGTGGAACTTGCAAGTGGAACCGTCTCAATTGGCTATTCGAACCGGGTCGAAGCATCAAAGGTCATTCCGGTGATTGCGGCCCTTATCGAACGTGGCGCTCTCTATCATCGCAATGCAAGCGGTGCGCTTTCGCTGGCCTATGTCGCGGCGGGACGTCTATTGGGGTACATTGAAGAGCACATGAACGCCTGGGATTGCCTCGCCGGTCAGTTGATGATCGCCGAAGCAGGTGGCGAGATCGAGGATCAAGACGCCGACGGGATGATCCGGGACGGTGGTCGCGTGATCGCTGGCACACCGGCCGTGTTCGAGACCTTGAAAATGATCTGCGACGACGCTTGGAACGAATGACGTCGTTCAGGTAATCGGGCTCGACCCGAATTCAGGTTGAAGAGTTTTAATATCCGCGCGCCAGAAGTGGCCCTGCCCAGGTTGCACAAACAGCCGATCGATTTTCTTCCCTGCAAGATGGCATCAAAGCGGTGTTCCGACCGCGCCGTGGTTTAAAATGGCCAAGTCTCTTCTGTCGTGGTTTTTGACGATTGACAGGACTGTTCGAACGATACGCAGTTGCGCAGCATGGGCAGTTTCCCAACTGCAGAAGCTGGACTTGGGTGCCTTGAAGAAGGTGTAAGCAGCGGACCTTGAATATCGAGGGAGGAAGGAACCCGGTAGTGCTTCGGTCGTTCTCTCCCAACCCAGGTTCGGAATTCGTGACCAGCCCCAAAGGCTTTGCAAGGATAGCGTCTGTATCGGACGCTTTTCGCTCGGTACTGGACCAGATATCTGTCACGCTAGACATGGTCTTACTTTGTGAAAATGTGTCGGCTCGGGCGCGGCCAATTTCACTCAAACCCTATTCGGTGACTGGTTTCTCTGGCTCAAGGACGACCTCCGGGTGAGAGACGGCTAAAAGTTTACCCACGTCACCCTTCCGGCAACAGAACGGGGCCACGTTCGGCAAAAGACATTTTGACTTCCGAGCCGATTTCCAGTGGCTCGTCCACGTCGTCCTGCACAGCAAATACCTGCCCGAAGGCACCGGCCAGAGTGTACTCCATCCGCACGCCAACATAGGTCGCCTTGGCAACTTTGGCCGGGATGCCGATATCAGATCCAATCAATATCCGTGACGGGCGCACGGCCAGTGTTGCGGGACCAGGCGTTAGGCCACGAGAGGGGAGTGTGTGTTGATAGCCCTCGATTTCGATCGTGGCTAAATCGCCTTTGACGGAATAAATAGTGCAGCTGATCAGGTTAGCCTCACCAATGAAATCGGCCACAAACCGGTCAACCGGCGCATCATAGAGTTTACGCGGCGTGCCGATCTGTGCGATGGCAGCGTTGCGCATGACGACAATCTCATCTGAAACGGCAAGGGCTTCTTCCTGATCGTGAGTCACATAGACGACGGTCAAACCGAGATCTTGCTGAATGGCGCGGATATCTTCGCGCACCTGGCGGCGCAGTTTTGCATCGAGGTTTGAGAGAGGTTCGTCAAAGAGCAAAACCTGCGGTTCCAAAACCAACGCACGAGCGACGGCAACGCGCTGTTGCTGCCCCCCGGAGAGTTCACTTGGCAAACGGTTGTCGAAGCCCTTCAGGCCAACCAAGTCTAACCCATGCAGCGCGCGCGATCGGGACTCGCGCTTGTCGAAGCCGGAAAAGGTCAACCCATACATGACGTTTTCCAGCACGCTCATATGAGGAAAAAGCGCGTAGGATTGGAATACCATCGACACGTCACGGTCGGTAGCGGGTAATTTGGTCACGTCTCGGTCGCCGATCAGAATTCGGCCCGAGGTCGCCATTTCCAGACCTGCGATCATGCGCAACGTCGTCGTTTTGCCGCAACCAGAAGGGCCCAAAAGCGTCACCAACTTGCCAGCCTGGACGTGTAGATCGATGCTGTCGACAGCCACCACATCCCTGCCGAACACTTTCGAAACCCCCTCGAAACGAACAGGCGCGGCTTTACTTGCTATAGTCGTTTCGGTCATGTCGTTTTCTCTGTCCCGAGTTGTGTACGTCGCCCGATCTGAACACGGCCCACGAGGATTTGTAACATCCCGACTGCCGCCAACATCACGAAGATCAGCGTTGTGGAATATGCGATTGCAAGACCGTAATCGTTGTTTTCGACCCGACCGATAATGTAGCTGGTAGCCATGTCATACTCTGCTGAAACAAGGAATATCACCGCCGAAATCGCCGTCATGGCCCGGACAAAACTGTAAACCAGCGCAGCTAGGATAGCGGGCCGTAAAAGAGGAAGAATTACCCGCCTGAAAGTCTGCCAGGAATTTGCACCGAGCGTCAGCGAAGACTCGTCAAGCGACTTGTCTAATTGTGACATAGACGCAATACCCGCGCGAACCCCAACCGGCATATTGCGGAAGATAAAGCTGACGACAAGGATAACACCTGTGCCAGTGATCTCGATCGGGGGCACGTTGAATGCCAGGATATAGCTGACGCCAATAACCGTGCCGGGAATGGCGAAAGAGAGCATCGTACCAAACTCAAACGCATTCTTTCCCGCAAAACTTTGCCGTGTCAGCAGATAGGCAGTGACCAACCCTACGGCGGCCGTCAACGGTGCGGCAATGGCAGCAATGGTGATTGTGGTCCAGAAACTGTCCCAGGCGGCTCCGGTCCAGCGAATACCTTCTTCTTCGAAGCGAACCGAAAAGGCTGTGACGTAGTGCTTGAACGTCAGCGAGTTATCAACGCCCCACAGTTCGACGATACTTCCATAGATGATCATCCCGTAAACCACGGCAGTGAAAACCGCCCAGGCAATTGCAATGCCCAGAACCGGTATGGCAAGGCCGCGCGGCATCAAGGGGTGCACACCCGCGTCGCCCTTGCCGGAAACGGTGGTATAACTCTTTTTCCCCAGCCACGCGCGCTGCGCATAGAAGGCGGAAAGTGTGAAGAACAAGAGCACCATGGCCAGAACAGCAGCACGGCCCTGATCGTATTGCGCTCCGACGATGGCGAAGAAAATCTCGGTCGACAGCACATCGAAATTCCCGCCCAAAACAAGCGGGTTGCCAAAATCGGCCATGGATTCGATGAACCCAAGCAGGAAGGCATTGGCCAGGCCGGGACGCATCAGAGGCAGGGACACGGTTTTGAATGTTTGCCAACGATTGGCTCGAAGGGTTTGGGCGGCCTCTTCCATCGAAGGTGACACCCCTTCGACCACCCCGATCAAAACCAGAAAGGCGATCGGCGTAAATGCCAGAGTCTGAGCGATCAGCACCCCGGGCATGCCATAAAGCCAGCGCGTAGGCTGCACACCAAATATCTCAGCAACAAATTTGGTGACCGAACCGGAAAGCCCAAACAGCAGGATCAGTGCAAGACCAATCACGAAGGGCGGTGTGATAATCGGCAAAACTGTCAACGCGCGCATCCCGCGTTTAAAACGAAAACCTGACCGTGTGACGACAAGTGCAAAACATAGTCCAAGTGCCGTCGTGATGAAGCCCACAAGAACTGCAAGAAACAGAGAGTTCCACGCGGCGCCGCATTTGGCACCGGCAAAACAGCCCAAACCCCAAAGTCGGTCATCAAAGAATTTCGAGGCAAAAACCGAAACTGAATAGGCACCATCTTCGGTAACGAAGGCGGCAAACAACATCTTCGCAATTGGAAAGAAGACGAAAATTGTAACAATGGTGATTACGCCGCCAATTGCACTGACGACGAAAACGTCGCCGTTGATGGCACCGCGCGCCGCAATACCCTGAGTTAAAAGGAACAGGAACGCTGTGGCGCAGATCATCGCGCCGTATCCCATGCCGAACTGGCGGATCTTCGGTTCTCCGAACAGCGCCTTCATCCAGTCGAAATTGAACCCGCGAATGCCAATTGAGAACCCTTGCGCAATCAGCCAGCCAAAACCCAAGGCACCAGCCAAAATCAGGATACGTGCATATTGTGGATCGGACTTTGGTTTGCCGAGTATCAACAAAGGCAAGGTAAGCGGGACCAAAAGCGGCGTAAGCCACAGCTTTTCGCCCTGTCCGATCAGGAAAGCGGCAGGCGCATAATCTTCATCGAACGGATATCCATCGACCAGCCATACGAATGACCAAATGCCATCCTCCACCATGAACCATGGCAGCAGGCAGAATCCGACCCACCCGGCAACAATCCAGAAGATCAGAACCGGGTGGTTCGTTTTTGGTGTGGTGTCAGTCACTTACTGTGGCAGTACTGAGACCTCTTCGTCCCATTTCTGCAAGAGACGCTTGCGTTCGTCAGACGAGCCGTACTTTTTGAAGTCATAGTCAATAAGCTTGATCTGGCTCATGTCAGGTGCGCTTTCAGAGGTCTCCGAATTTTTGTTGGACGGAACCTGGAAGGCGTTAACCTCAAGCGCAAGGTTCTGGGCCTCGGGGCTGAGGGCCCAGTCATAGAACTTTTTGGCTTCTTCTTCATTTCGAGCGCCATCAATGATCGACATCGAGCCGATCTCATAGCCTGTGCCCTCGCATGGGGCCACGACCTTGACCGGAAAACCTGATACGGCCTGCTTGACCGCATCATGCATGAAGACGATACCGATGGTGTTCTCACCCCGGCCGGCGGCCTTGATTGGGGCTGAACCCGACTTGGTGTATTGGTTGATATTCGAATGTAGGCCCTTCATGAACTCAAAGCCGTCGTCTTCGCCAAATATCTGAACCATCGAGGCAAGCGTCGTATAAGCGGTGCCCGAGGAATTCGGGTTCGCCATTTGCACGTGCCCTTTATACTCGGGCTTCAGCAAGTCTTTCCAACATGCGGGCTCGGGCAAGCCGTTCGCGGCCAAGAGGTCGGAGTTATAACCGTAGCCGAGTGCGCCTGAATAAATTCCGATGGTTTTGTTACCTGCACTTTCAGCCTGCGAGATCGCCCAGTCGTGAAGCTGGTCACGCATCGGCGACACGTATTCCATCGTCAGGCCTTCTTCGGCGGCTTGCAAATGGGGATCACCGGTACCGCCCCACCATACATCGCCTTTAGGGTTAGAACTTTCCGCGCGAATTTGTGCAAACGTCTCGCCCGAGGACTTGCGGGTCATATTGACGTCTATGCCGGTGGCATCCTCGAAACTGCGCGCCATGAGTTGACACCAATCTTCCTGTGCCGAGCAGTAAAACGTCAGCTTCTCAGCTTGGGCCGCAGTTAGCGAAGCCGCAAATGCTATCAGCGATCCCGCCAGCGTCGTCGTCAGATTTTTCAATTTCTTTCCTCCCCTATGTGTCGTGCCGAAATTTTCAGCGCGATACTCGTCAATTCGTCGCTAGTGGCGGTCGCTCTAAGTCGCTAGTTGATCTAATTGCGTTGGCCAGATCAACATCCGACCAGCCTCCCAATGACAGAAGCAATCTCAACACTGTACTGCTGGTTCTGCAAGAAAATTCAACGAGCATTGGTTTTCTGCACCGGTGGGTTTTGAACCGCCAAGCCTGTTTACAGCACCAAGTTTGAGTATCGGGAGCGTATTTTGATGTCGCATTGTTTAGGCAGCCCTTTGCTGAGGCGGCCGCTTCCTCCAGCGTAGAGCAAGCATCGTATTTCGAACTTAAGATCTGCTTTTCGTCTGCAAACTAGGTCTCTGTGCGAGTGCTGCGAACTTCTGCTTTCCTGAAGGTTTTTCGATGCGGGCCGAGGTACAGCTTTGCCTTCGCCGCAACTGATGAAAAATGCTCGAAGCGCAGCTCAGGCTGAACAGCAAATACGCATAGCGTCGAGAATCGCGGCGTGCATATTGCGGCCTGCGATCGCGTCACCAATTCGGGCCAGATAGAACTGGCCATCCGGCTCGTCTTCCCTGAACGGGAATGAACCATTGATCAGCGCCTTGTGATCAACCTGCCCAAGGTTTCGCGAACTTGGCTTTAGATCGTGATAGAGCGCGTCCGTCGGGATTAGACCTTGCTCGACAACCACGTGGTCGACAAGACGCTTGGTGATATCACCGGTCAAGACATTGCGCAGGCTGGCGCACACCCGGTTTCCCTCTTGGCTTAGAGCACGGAGTTCGTGGAGGCAGGTAAAGGTCACCCCGTTGGCTGCCAGATCGCGCAAAGCAACGGCAGAGGTCGTTGGGCCAAGGTCATGCAGAATCGCCCGGTCGGGGGTCACAAGTTCGACGCTGTGGCCAGCGCCTGCCAACATGTCGGCAGTGACTGCCGCGGGATGGTCTCCAATCTCGTCGAACAATAGAACTTCGCCCGAGACACGCGCTTCTCCTGACAGAACCTCCCAACTGGAGAGCGCCAGATCGCCGCCCGGAATGGATACTGGCTCGGGCCATCCTCCGGTAGCAACAATGACTAATTCCGGGGCTTCTCTAAGCACGTCACCGGCCTCGACATAGGTATTCATGCGAAGATCAACACCAAGGGTGGTAACCTCGGAAATCAACCAATCGGCAACACCCCATATCTGCCTGCGTGTCCCGCCCTTGGCTGCCAAAACAAGCTGCCCCCCCAGCCGATCTGACGCCTCGAACAAAACCACATCGTGACCGCGCAAGGCACTGACCCGCGCTGCCTCCAGCCCGCCAGGTCCGCCGCCGACGACAACCACCTTCCTTCGGGTGCGGCTGGCAGGAATGACATGGGGTAAAGTTTGCTCCCGCCCGGTGGCGGCATTGTGTCCGCACACGGCGGGCTTGCCCTGATTGACCCGGTCCACGCAATACCCGAGGCCAACACAGGTACGGATACGATCCTCTTCCCCGCGTGCCAGTTTTGCCACCAAATAAGGATCAGCCATTTGGGCGCGCGTCATGCCGACCAGATCGACATGGCCGCCTGTAACCGCGTGGCGAGCCGTTGCAATGTCTGCGATGCCGCCTGCATGCAGAATCGGCAGGTTGACGGCTTCGCGGATGCGTCCGGCCACAGTAATATGCGGAGCGGCTGGTAGACCCATAGGACGCACCCATTCAGCAAGGCCAAGGTCATCGTAGGGTGCCCCGACCAGGATGTTGAGCAGGTCGACATGGCCACTATCTTCCAGCATCCGGGCGGCGGCAATGCAGTCCTCGGCGCTCAGCCCGCCCTCAATCAACTCATCGCCGGTGATGCGCATGGACAGTATGAACTTCGGACCGACCTCTGCGCGCACCGCATCCAATACCTGCAGGGTCAGGCGCATGCGGTTCTTCAACGTTCCACCAAAGGCATCGTCGCGTTGGTTGGTGAGTGGAGACAGAAACTGGCCCAGCAAATGCGAGTGGGACAGAAGCTCGATCCCATCGAACCCGCCCCGCTGACAACGTCGCGCCGCAGCGGCATAATCGCCGATCACTCGTTCAATGTCCTCTTGTTCCATTGCTTTGGGAAAGGCGCGGTGCGCGCGTTCGCGAACGCCGGACGGGGCAATAACCGGCAACCAATGCCCATCATCCCAAGCAGTGCGGCGTCCCATATGAGTGATTTGACACATGATAGCGGCCCCATGCAGATGCACGCCATCCGTGAGCTTCCGAAACCAGGGAACGATACTGTCGTCGCCGGCATAAAGCTGGCCGAATACCGAGGGGCTGTCGGCAGCGATATTTGTCGATCCTCCGATCATTGTCAGGGCGACGCCACCCTTGGCCTTTTCTTCGTGATACAGCCTGTAACGGTCTCGCGGATGACCATCTTCGACGTAATTGGGCGCGTGAGAGGTGCTGACGATACGGTTGCGCAGCGTCAGGTGCTTGAGCTGAAACGGATCAAGTAGTTTCGCCATGATCAACTCCCTTCGGTAATGACACCGGTCTAAAAACAGCTCCGGGTCGGGCCCGTTTGACAGCTTCTGTGACTGACAACGTTCGCTGTCAAAGCTATGCTACTTGGGAAATACGGGGAGAGAGTTCACTGTTTCCGACACTGATCCACAAAATGACGACCAGACCAAGAAAGGTGGAACGTCACTGACCTTTGACTCAATTGACAGCCAAAACCTCAATGAGTCGGAGGATCACGTCATTCAATTCTGACCTAAACGTCGGGCATTTCTGACCCAGAAAGTATACGGTTAGTGTCTCAAACGAGCCCTAGCCATGGGGTCAAATCCTATTGAGATATGGCGTTAAGGATGAAAAGGGTAATACTCAAGGAGTTTCATGAACGCGTTGCTTAGCCGCCGAACCCCGCCGCCTCGGGAAGCCACGTGGACAAAGGTGGGAATGCAAAGACGAGGATCAGGCCCAGCAGCATTAGCGCTGCATATGGCAAGGCGCCGCGAATGACCTCGTACAAAGGGGCTTTGGCAATGCCCTTGATGACGAAGAGATTCATCCCCACGGGAGGTGTGATCAGCGCAAGTTCGAGGTTGATCATTAGCAGGATGCCGTACCAAATTGGATCGATCCCCAATGCCAGCATGACAGGAAAAACGATTGGCGTCGTGATCAGGATGATCGAGATGGTCTCCAAAAACATACCCAGCACCAGAATGAGCAGCATAACAGCTACGACAAACATGGCGGGGCTGAGGCCCATTGCCGTCACTTGTTCGACGATCTCTATGGGCAGGCGAATAATGGTTACGGTGTGACCAAACAGCGCCGCAGCAGCCAGGATCATGAACAGCATCGCCGTTGTGCGTACAGTCTCAAACGCAGTCACCCAAAGGTCGTTCAGACCGAAATTGCGGTAAACAACTACGCTGATGAACAGCGCGTAAAGGCAGCCAATAGAAGCTGCTTCAGTGGCAGTAAATACTCCGAGGTAGATCCCGCCCAAAACCACCGGTGGCATCAACAAAGCCCAGATCGACTGTCTCATACGTGACCAAATAACGCCCATACCTGCAAATGGTTGAGAGACAACTGTGCCCCCAAACCCAGCGCTGACCATCGCCCAAACCGCGAATATGACAGCCATCATGATACCCGGCACCAACCCGGCTAGGAAAAGAGCTCCGATCGAGGCCTCGGTTACAATGGCATAGAGAATAAGAGGCCCAGAGGGAGGAATTAGAATCCCGAGCATACCGCCCGCTGCAATCACACCGTAGGAATAGCTGGGGCTGTAGTTGAAGCGCTTCATCTGCGGGATAGCGGTCGAGCCAATAGTTAAGTGCTGTGGCTACAGACGAACCGGAAATGGCTGCGAATATGGTGCAGGAGAGGATCGTGGCGACCCCAAGTCCACCACGCAAATGGCCGACCATTGCATTTGCTGCATCGTAAAGGTCCTTAATTTGCCCAATAGCAGCCATTGATCGTGTATGCAGAGAACGTCAGCGATGAACCCATTTTGTGAGTCCGGTTTTCATGCTGCGTGCGCTCGCGGCGTGGGAAATGCTGCGGTAGCGTAAAGTATGGTGCTGTCGGGCAGCGGGAAAAGCCGCTATTCATGCAGAGTGCAGCAAGGATCAGGGACTGAATTTACGCACTGCGGACAAAGCGGACTTCTGCCGAGAGGTTACTATCGTCTTCTGATCACATACCGGTATCATCAAGCCCGGCTGATCTGTCCGGAGGAGCAGACGCTCGCTTAAATGCCGCGAATATTGGCATTGGACCCAGGTGAAATCAAAGTGCAACCGTGCATAACACCGCGCAGTTCGGCGAGGCCGCGCATTCTGCCTATGAGCGGGTAGCCGGGCTGGGAAGGACGAGTGAGATCGTTCAGCAAAGCGTGGCCATGGTCCGGGCGCATGGGAATCTCATAATCTGATCGCCCCTGATTGCGGCGCCGCGTTTCTTCGACCATCAAGGCGCGAATTGTTGCAACCATATCTGTGTCTCCGGCCAAATGTTCGGACTCGGAAAAACTATGGCGATTGCGGTCGCTTGAACCGTCCCGCACGGTATTGCGAAGATGTACAAAGTGGATCCGATGGCCGAGCTGAGCAATGAAGGATACTGGGTCGAAGTTTTCGGCAACACCCAATGACCCGGTGCATAGCGTTGCTCCGTTTGCCGGGCTTTCAACGGCATCCAACACGGTCGCGTAATCACTTTGCGACGACATGACCCGTGGAAGCCCAAGCAGTGGAAAAGGTGGGTCATCTGGATGGCAACAGAGCCGGACGCCGAGGTCTTCGGCCGTTGGAACAACCTCGGAAAGGAAATCAATCAGGTTGGAGCGGAGGGTTTCGGGCGTCACGCCAACATATGCGTCGAGGTTTCGCTTCACGTCCTCAAGAGACCAATTGTCGTTCGCCCCCGGCAAACCAGCGACGATATTGTTCGACAGTTTCAGGCGATCTCCATCACCCAGATCTGTAAACCGGGCCCGTGCGGCTTCTATGATCACCGCTGAATAATCTTGCTCCGCACGTTGCCTGCATAGGATGAAACAATCGAACATGACAAAATCCAAGAGATCAAACCGCATTGCGTGCCCACCATGTGGCAGCGGATGGCTCAGGTCTGTGCGCGTCCAATCCAGCACTGGCATGAAGTTGTAGCAGACTGTGTGAATGCCACATTCGGCCAAATTACGTAGGCTTTCCTTGTACATTTCAAGGTGTTGCCTTACCGGGCCGGTTTGCGATTTGATCGCTTCGGACACCGGAACGCTTTCAACAACGTCCCAGGTCAATCCAGATGGAACGCCTCCGGGCTGCTCAATCTGTTGCTGCCGCTCTTTGATGTGCTCGACTGACCAAACCTCTCCTGTTGGAACATGGTGCAAGGCTGAGACGATGCCGGTTGCACCGGTTTGCCTGATTTCGCCAATGGAGATCGCATCAGAAGGACCAAACCAGCGCCAAGTCTGTTTCATGATCTTGCTACTCCTTGATCAAGACGTATCACTAACCCGTCTCATCCTTACCAAGATCTAAGTTAACCGGGACGAGTGCGCCTTTGTGACGGACGACATGGCCTGCCAGACGACACCCCTTGCGTATGCCTGTTGCCAAATCATCCTGCCTAACAACGCTTACCAAGACACCTGCATTGAAACTGTCCCCTGCCGCAGTGGTATCGACAATGCCCCTCGCTGGATCAACGCCTACCTCTCCACGTTGACCTGCTTTTTGAAAAACCACAGGCTGCGCGCTGTTCTTGACGACAATCTGATCGACACCAGCCTTTGCATACCGATCCAGCGTCGCAATTGAATCGCCGTCCCCGAACCATACGGCTTCGTCATCATAAGATGGCAGAACGATATCGGATTGCGCAGCAGCTTTCATAACTGTGTCTGTCATTTCCTGCGGCGTAGACCAAAGCTGTGGTCTTAGATTTGTATCAAAGGCAACAGTCGTTCCGGATGCACGTGCACGACGCAACGCATCGAACAGCATTTCGCGTGATTGTGGATCGAGAATAGCGAGGGTTATTCCAGAAAAGTAGATTAAGTCTGCGCCCTTAACTGCCCGCCCGAGTGCAATCTCGTCGACCGCAAGTTGCCTGGCGGCAGAGTCGCTGCGCCAGTATGAAAAACTGCGCTCACCATTGCTGAGATGGATGAGATATAGCCCAATCGTTTTGCCCGCAATGACTTGGACGTGCGTGTCGGATATCCTGCTGTCTTTCATGAACGCCCGCAGATCCTGCGAAATCGCATCATCTCCGACAGCCGTCAGATAGTTGACGTCGATATCTGCGGCGATTTGTGCAAGATACCATGCTGTATTGAAGGTATCGCCCGCAAAACCAAGCTTGAATTCACCAAACCGTTCAGATGGGGCAAGTTCTGCCATGCATTCGCCGATTGCCAGTACACGCATATCAGTTACAGAAAATCATCGCGGCGGGGCGTGAAACTGTCGACCAATGTCCCAGGTTCCAGGCATGTGCAGCCATGGGTTTGGCCGGGCGGGATGACAAAGCTTTCACCGGGGCCAAACTCTTGTTCGTGCTCACCCAACGTAAACCGAAATCGACCGCTTTCGACATAGGTCGCCTGCACATGCGGATGGCTGTGTAGAGCACCAATCGCCCCGGTCGCGTAAAACCGGAAGGCAACAACCATGAGGTCAGGATGATCAGATAGCACCTGCCGCGTGACATGTTCACCTGTAGAGACGATCGGGAAATTGGGCACAGGTTCTCTCCTTGCTTGTTAGGAAAACAGCATGCCACCGTTGAGATCAATGTTTGCGCCCGTGATGAAGGCACTGTCCTCGCAGGCCAGAAATAAAACGAGATTTGCAGCGTCATCGACATGACCCTGACGCTTTAGCGGTGCGTTGGCTTCAAAGCCGCGTCGACCAGCATCAGGTGTATGAACATTGTGAAAATCGGTATCGATCATGCCAGGACAAAGTGCATTCACACGAATGTCTGGGCCGACCTCTTTTGCCAAACCGCGTGTCATGGTCATGACCGCGCCCTTGGCTGTGGCATAGGCGACGGCACCCGGTCCACCACCATCGCGCCCGGCCTGACTGGCGAGATTGACGATAGTTCCAGACGTCATCCTGGACAGGCAAGCCTGCGTCATCAGGAATGTGCTGGTCAGATTCAGGCTCATCACGGCGTCCCAATGTTCAACAGACATTTCCGCAATGGTTTTGCGGGCGATCAGACCGCCTGCATTATTGACCAGAATATCGACGCCGCCAAAGGTTTCGACCGTGCGATACACAAGCGCGTCAACATCCGCCTTCTTGTTCAGGTCGCCCTGCACGGCAATCGCCTTACCGCCGTTGGCTTCGATTGCGGCAACAGCTTCATCCGCGCCGTTTGAGCTGGAAAAATAGTTGATCGCAACATTTGCGCCTTCAGAGGCGAGTTTGATCGCAACCGCGCGGCCAATATCACGGCCTCCTCCGGTTACAATGGCGGTTTTACCTGCAAGTTTCATGTCGGTCCTTCCTATTACAAAGCGCCAGCTTCGCTTGTGTCACGGGTTTCAGTTGGCGGCCCTCTCAGAGCGCTCACAGCGCAAGTTGAGACGCCATTATCGGAACGCCCCCGGCATAACTGCCTTTGGGAGCCACAGAATGATTTCGGGGAATGCCGCCAACAGAATGAGGATGACCAGCATTGGGGCAAGGATAAGCACGACCTCACGCAGGACTTGCACAACATTCAGGCCGCCAATTGCCGCTGAGATCAGCAGGCACAAGCCGTAGGGCGGCGTCACCAGCCCGAAGGCAAGCGAAACGATACCGATGATGGCAAATGCGATTGGATCGACCCCACCCGCCTGTGCCACCGGCATCAGAACCGTGCCAAGAATGATGATTGTCGGGATTGCATCGATGAACAGGCCAAAGAGAAGAAACAGAAGGGCAATCAAGATAGCCGTTCCAAATGCCCCGAACTCCCAAGCAGTCAGAACGCTGACAATCAGGCGCGGCGCATCGTAGAACGACAGTAGCCATCCGAATGCCGAGGCGGTGCCGATCGCAAACAGAGAGATGGCTGCAAATCGTGCAGTGTCATAGAGGATCGTACCCAAATCTCTGACAGTGACCGTCCGATAGACAAACATACCCAAGATCAGCGCATAACCCGCCGCAATGATTGCACTTTCAGTTGGCGTGACAAGACCACCTACAATACCGCCAATCACAAAGACCGGTGTCAAAAGGGCCAGTGCGGCGCCTTTCCAAGCGGCCCAGAATTCACCCCAGTTCGGCGTCGCCGTCACCGGGTAATTGCGGGCTTTTGCGAAACCATAGACCGTAGCCATCAAGGCGAGGCCAATCATCAGGCCCGGAATCGCGCCGCCCAAAAACAATGCGCCGACAGAGACCTGCATGACACCGCCCCAAACGATCATCAAAATCGACGGCGGGATGATGACCCCCATCACCGAAGAGCAGGCCGTGATAGCAACGGCAAACCGCGTGTCGTACCCCTCTTTCTGCATGGCTGGGATCAGGATTTTTCCGATACCCGCCGCATCTGCTGTGGAAGATCCGGAGATACCAGCGAACAGCATCGACACAGCGACATTTACATGACCCAATCCGCCGGGCATCCAGCCGGTTAGCACACGGGCCAGTTCGATCAGCCGGTCGGTTACTTTGCCGGAATTCATCAGGTTGGCCGCCAGTAGAAAGAATGGAACGGCCAATAAGATGAAGGAGTTATAGGATTGGAACATCCGATCCAGCACGATGAACGGGGTCAGCCGCAGCTCAAGCAACACAACCGGGAGGGTCGCCAAACCCAATGCGAATGCCACTGGGATGCGGATGAAAATCAGCACCAGAAAGCCAGCAATAAGCATCGTGGCGGCAGTTGCAGTATCGAGGATCATGTCTGGCTGCTCTCTCGGTTTAGATATTTCGCGATGGTTTCGGACAACCGGTAGCCTGACAGGAGAAACCAAAACCCTCCAGCAATCGGGACCGATACGTGCGTGATCGCGAGGTTTGCACGCATCATTACAGATCGTTGGTTGCCCCCAAATTCGGTGTACTCGATGCCGTAAAATAGGAAGAAGCCCCCAAAAATCATGATGGCAACATGCACAACACCGTCTTGGAGGAGCCGCGGGAGTGAGCCAGTCGCATCCCGGGTGATCCGCACGTCAAAATGCGTGCCGTCCCAAACAGCGACAATAGACCCGATCATCACAATCCAGACGAACAGGAACGTCGCCAGCTCTTCAGTCCAAAGATAAGTTGGGATCAAACCGGTGTAGCGAGAGACAACTTGCATCGCGACCGGTATCGCCAATGCCCCCATCATCACGCCAAGCAATATACGAAGCCCAGTGCAGAACCTATCCAGATATTTTCCAAGCATGTTCCACCCTACATCGCAATGTGACGCGCCAAGCGCATCGGGATTTATGCCAACGGGCGAGTTTGATTACTTACTCGCCCGTCAGCTGGGAGATCACATTCCGCGAACGTTGTTGAGCAGTTCTGTCGCGCCCAGCTCTTCGGCATAGGCGTCCTGCACTGGCTGAACCAGTTCCAGCATTTTCTCGCGACCCTCGAACTCATGCACTTCGATCTGACCTGCGTCGATCATTGCCTGAAGTTTTTCGCCGTCCTGACCGCTCTCCAACGCGCGGCCAAAAGCACCGGCCTCGGTGCCGGCATCCATGATAGCGGCTTGCAACTCAGCAGGCAGTTCATCGAAGATTTTTGCTGACATCACAATTGGGCGCACCGTGATCGTGTGCTGGGTCAATGAGACATGCGGCGCAACTTCGTAGAACTTCAGGTTCTGGATCGAGGCCGCTTCATTCTCAAATCCGGCAATGACGCCTGTTTGGATTGCGTTATAGACTTCGTTGTAGGCAATGGCAGATGGTGCCGCTCCAACAGCTGAGAATGTCTGGGCCTGAATTGGGGCCCCCATGACGCGCATACGATGTCCCGCAAGCTCTTCCATGTTTGTGATGGGCTCAGCAGAGGCGAGATTCCGTACACCACCGCCGTGATACCCGACGATCACGATACCTGCAGCTTCGCGCAGATCGTCCTCAAGGGGTTTCAGCGCATCCGACGAAAGGACCGCATCCCAGTGTTCAAGATCACGGAACAGGAAAGGCATATCCATCAAAGGAATGGACTCTGAAAACACCGCCATGTTGGACGGGGCAAGGATCGTATAATCTACGGCGACACCTTGGTTGAGGTAGGTGACGTAATCGGATTCAACCCCAAGCTCACCGTTCAGGCGCAGATCAAATTCGACCTCGCCATCATATTTCTCTGCGACCAGTCGTTCAAACTCGCGCAAGGTCTTAGTGAATGCATGTTCTTCATCAAACATGCTTGCCCCGCGCAGTGTGACATCAGCTTGCGCGGTCGAAACCCCGCCCAACAAAACAGCCGTCACAGCCAACGTCTTTAGTGAAAAATTGAACATTCTATCCTCCCAGATCAGGTTCAGGTCTTGTTTTCTTCCAGTCGTCTTTGACCGGCGATCGTGTTCGAAACCTTACAAGTGGTCACGCCAGATCAGCCTTCACCCCAATTTGGATGATCTGATTTCCTCCCAGCTAGCACACTTGCTCCGCCCTCGTTGATGGGCACACCCAACACGATAACTGGGATACTAGTCAACATAAATTTTCTAGATGCTCTTTCGATATGTGATATTTTCCTTTTAGAACAATGAATATAATGTAGCCTAGTATCCTAATTTGCTCTATTAATTCTCTCTCTGATCTGCCACAATGTCGCCAAACAGAGGTTGGAAAACAAAAAATGGCAGCTTTGGGAACCCTTGAACGTACGACAAGTAGCGATGTCGTCTTTGACGAACTGTTTGGACAAATCACCCGTCTGGAGCTGCTTCCAGGGACAAAGATATCCGAAACGGATGTTGCGAAATCATTCGGGTTTTCACGCCAGCCTGTGCGCGAGGCTTTCACGCGACTTTCCAACCTCAATCTCCTTTTGGTGCGGCCACAACGCGCGACAGTTGTTCGACCGTTCTCACGCCAGCTCATCGCGAATGCCCGCTTTGTGCGTGCCGCAGTCGAATTGGAGGTCATCCGCACTGCCGTGTCAGATCGCGACAAGTCGGTAGACGCGGCATTAAAAGCTAACCTTCGTGAACAGGCGGATGCAATCTCAGCAGAAGATGTCAATTTGTTCCATGATCTGGACTACCAGTTTCACAAACTGCTTTGCGCCTCGGCCAAACAGGCGTTTGCGTTTGAAATCATCGCCGAAAACAAAGCACAGGTTGACCGCCTTTGCATGCTGGCGTTAACCAGCAAAGAAGCAATGGATGATTTGTATCTGGATCATCAATCTCTTTTAAAGGCCCTGTTCAGCGGGGATGCGTGGGCGGCGGATCAAGTCCTTCGTACGCATCTTGACCGTTTGACGCCAACCATTCAGGCGATCTACACAACGCATAACGCATACTTTGATGAATAGGTGGCTAGATATCGGATGGCTTTTCGCCTCATTGCCCTAGTCTAAATTCATACATATTAATATCGAGTAGTCTAAAAAAAACCGCATGAACAAATTGCGGGTCAGCGGTTTTTCCCGCCTTTCACAGAAACTGATCCTGTCAACCACGCAAATGTTGCGGACTAGGGTATCTGCAACGCCAGCTTAACGCTTGGCAAAAGAAAGCAGCAAGGAGCTCTCAAATGTTTGATCTTGTTGTGGGGATCGCAGCGTCGACTGCCGTATTGGTGCGACCAAACATCTTTGGAATGTGCTGTTGAGCCTGACGCAAGTTCTATCGGGCTGCTAACCCAGCGCAATCAGCCTAATACTTACAATGAATGACCGCTATCGCTAGAGTGTTGGCCTTGTTCGCCACCGCAGCGAAAGTCCGATTTCCGCCCCTTGTGCCGAAAGCTATGTGTTGCAAATGGAGATAGCGGTGGCTTATCCCCCGCACCACATTCTACCGCTGGTATGATCGGTATCTGCAGCGCGGTGAGGCTGGTTTGCATGATCAATCACCAAAGCCAAATCATGTCTGGAACCGGGTGCCCACCGAAGTGAAGCGCAAGGTTGTGGATCTCGCTCTGAAAGAGACGGAGCTGTCGTCGCGCGAGCTGGCCGCCACGTTCACCGATCAAGAGCGCTATTTTGTGTCGGAATCTACAGTGTATCGCACGCTCAAGGCGCATGACCTGATCACCAGCCCTGCCATCATCGTGCTGAAAGCCGCGAATGCGTTTGAGCATAAGACAACAGCCATCAACCAACTTTGGCAGACCAACTTTACCTATCTCAAGGTTCTGGGTCGGGGCTGGTTTTATCTCAGCACAATTCTGGACGATTACAGCCGCTACATCATCTCATGGAAGCTCTGCACGAACATGCGGGCTGAGGATGTGACAGAACCCTCGATTTAGCCTTGCAGGCCTCCGGATGTGATCAGGCCCATATCGTCCACAAACCAAGACTGCTCAGTGACAACGGCTCAAGTTATGTCTCTGGCGATTTGGCTGAATGGTTGAAGGACAAAGGCATGAAACACAGTCGTGGTGCGCCGTGTCATCCGCAGACCCAAGGTAAAATCGAACGATGGCATCAAACTTTGAAGAACCGCATCTTATTGGAAAACTACTTCCTGCCAGGTGATCTCGCGGCCCAGATCGAAGCCTTCGTCGATCACTACAACCATCAGCGATATCACGAGAGCCTAAACAACGTCACACCCGCCTATGTCTACTTCGGGCGTGACCAAGCCATTCTGGAATAACGAGAACGGATCAAACGGAAGACGTTCGAAGCTCGGCGTTTGCGTCACAGCCAGCGCGCAGCTTAATCACACAAATCAGATGAGCCGAACACTCACTTAGTTTACGCCGCTCTTGGTTCCAAAAACTCTGACGACGGACACTCAATATGCGGAAAAGCTGATGGCACAGGAAACCGGCGGGAAAGACCCGGACCAACGCGACGGGTCCTGATCCCGGGTTTGCGTGCAAATTTGAAAAGGAATTGCTGGACCTCGCTCTTCCCACAGTAAGCAGCAAAAGCAGCGGCGCCGAAAAACATCAACAGGGACCGCCAATGCTTTTGGGCCAGCATCTTCACCTCCTCCCGAAGATGCTGGCCCAATCCAAGTCTGCAATCGGAGCGACAAGGCGATGGTCCATCTCAGACATCATCAAGACTTTGCCATTCGCCGACTCTATCCAGCCGACCAAAACGAGATCTGCGAGCACTTTCGACGGCTCGACGCCGAAGCTCGGCGCGCGCGGTTCTGGTGGACTGTCAGCGACGAGAGTCTGACGACCTACGTTCAGAGCATTCCTCATTATGACAGCATTCTCTGTGGCGCGTTTGCAAAAGGGCGTCGGAGGGGCGTTGCCGAACTCCGCGGTGACGACCAGACCGGATCTACAAAGACGGAAGCCGCCTTTTCTGTCGAACCTGATTGGCAAAACATCGGAATTGGTGATGCGCTGTTCGAGCGCATTATCGCAATCGCGCGGAAGTGGGGCATCAGTTCAATTGAATTGATGTGCCTGCGAGAGAACCGCCGCATGAGGCATCTTGCAGCAAAGCACAATGCTCGGCTGTGCATCGATCAGGGCGTTGCTAAAGCCGTTTTGCATCCAAACTGGTCATCGCCCTCCTCCCAAGCCGCAGAAATCGTTGGTGAAGTCAGGGGATTTCGCTTGTTCATTTGAGTGGGGGGAGAAGCAAACGTCCCGAAACGTTGCGTTAGCACATACTCGAAAACTCTCAAAGTCCCGCAAAGTGGACCAAGCACCGTTCTTGCCGGCTAGGCTCTCATCAAATGCCCGAAAGAGATCTAAGGTGCGACACGACCTCGTCCGAACCGTGGCCGGCTTTCAGGCAGGCAAATACCACCGGCAGATCGCCCCGCATTCTCGCGGCGTCTCGGCGCATGACGTCCAAAGATGCCCCCACATGAGGGGCAAGGTCGGTTTTATTGATGACTAGGATGTCTGACCTGGTGATTGCGGGGCCACCCTTGCGTGGGATTTCCTCGCCTGCGGCCACGTCGATCACATAGATTGTCAGGTCCGCCAACTCCGGGCTGAAGGTGGCCGATAGGTTGTCGCCACCGGATTCGATCAGGACGACCTCTACGTCGGGGTGACGCAGCCGCATCTCGGCCACGGCAGCCAGGTTGATCGACGCGTCTTCGCGAATCGCCGTATGAGGACAGCCGCCGGTTTCCACTCCAATCACGCGATCCGAAGGCAGGATTTGCATGCGCATCAGAGCTTCGGCGTCTTCTTGTGTGTAGATGTCGTTGGTGATGACGCCGATCGAGTGATCGTCTTTCAAAAGTTCGGCAAGCCTCGCGGTCAGGGTCGTCTTTCCTGCACCGACCGGGCCGCCGATACCGATGCGCAAGGGGCCGTTGAGTTGTGTCATGATTGGAAGAGCCTCGGTTCAAGAGTTTCGTGGGCCATCGCGGAGATGTCTGAGAAAAAGGCATTGCCAAAAACGTCCGTGGTGTCCGCATTTCTCGTGTCTTCGGCGACCTGAAGGCAAAAGGGCTGCAAGTTCAGGATCACCCGTTGACCGGCCGTCTGCCCGATGGGGCTCAGGCGGATGGCCGAGGAGGTCAGGTTTGCGACAAAGGCCTGCAGATAGAGAACGGCAGTCGTATCGATATCCAGCTCTGCCAATCTAGCGGCGCGACCGACGGAAACGGGCAACAGCATGTCAGGCAGCGCCAAACCCCAGACAGCATTAACCGTCGCAACAAAGGCAGCGCCCTGCCTTTCAGCTTCGCGCAGACGCTCTTGAGCGGTGGCAAAGGATCGTGCTTTCGCGTCCATCTCCAATGGGTCGTCGGCAGCATAAGCCAGCCGCATCCAGATCGCATCAGCGCGACCTGAGCCATCACTCAGGCAATCTCTCAGCCAGTCTTCCAAACTGGTCGCGTCGGCAATCCAACCCTCGTTGATCGCTGTTTCAAGTCCGTGCGAATAGGCGAATGCCCCCACTGGAAACGCGGGCGACAGCCATTGGGTCAGCGTCAGTAAGTGCGCATCAATGGGCGTGGGCATGGGCCGAGTGTCCGTGATCGTGCGCATGGGTGCGCCCGTGACCATAGGCGCCGCCTTCCGGAGTGAAGGGTTCGGTGACTTGGGTCACTGTGGCACCGAGGTGGCTCAGCATATGAGCGATGACGGGATCATCCTGGATCAAAAGGCGGGTCGCCTCGATCTGACAAGGTGTGTGGCGGTTGCCGATGTGCCAGGCGAGGCGGGGCAGGTCTTGCCCGGAAACGGCCAAGAGGTTTTCGGGTGCCGCCGTCACTTTAACCAGACGTCCATCGCCCAGTTCCAGCACGTCGCCATCGTTCAGAGATACGGTCTGTTCGAAGTCCGCGACAAAGGACCAGCCTTCGGTCGTTGTCAGTTTCTTTCGCCGGAAAAATCGGGCGTCGTAGGTCAACGCGCAGTCCGCTATCGCATTGTCTGATGTGCCAACGGGATGGAGCGTTTGTGCAAGTGGAAGATCAGTCATGGGGCCTCAATATAGAAAATACCGCTGCGCCATGGGCAGCTCGGTTGCAGGTTGGCAGGTCAGCAATTCGCCATCAGCCCGCACCTCATAGGTTTCGGGGTGCACTTCGACCTCGGGCATGGCGTCGTTCAGGACAAGATCCGCTTTGCCGATACCGCGCGTGTTCTCCACCGGCAAACTTGTCTTGGCCAATCCAAGCGCATCTCCCAGTCCTTCGGAGTGTGCCGCCTCGGAAACAAAGGTCACGGCATTGGCTTCCAGAGAGCGGCCAAAGGCCCCGAACATCGGGCGAGTATAGACCGGCTGCGGTGTCGGGATTGAAGCGTTTGGATCGCCCATCTGCGCACACACAATGCTGCCGCCCATAAGGATCATCTCAGGCTTCACACCGAAAAACGCCGGGTTCCATAGGACCAGATCGGCGCGTTTGCCTTCTTCGATCGAACCGACGTGCTTTGACAGCCCGTGTGCAATGGCCGGGTTGATCGTGTATTTCGCGATATAGCGACGGACACGGAAATTGTCGTTGTCGCCGACCTCCTCGGCCAAGGCGCCCCGCTGTTTCTTCATCTTGTCAGCGGTTTGCCAGGTGCGAATGATCACTTCGCCCACACGCCCCATGGCCTGGCTGTCTGAAGCGATGATCGAGAACGCCCCCATGTCGTGCAGGATGTCTTCGGCGGCGATGGTCTCGCGCCGGATGCGGCTTTCGGCGAAAGCCACATCCTCTGGGATGGATTTGTCCAGGTGATGGCAGACCATCAGCATGTCCAGATGTTCGTCCACTGTATTGACCGTAAAAGGTCGGGTCGGGTTGGTCGACGACGGCAGAACATAGGCCTCGCCACAGATCTTGATGATGTCAGGGGCATGGCCGCCCCCTGCGCCTTCGGTGTGGAAGGCGTGGATGGTGCGGCCCCTTATGGCGGCGATGGTGTTTTCGACAAAGCCGGATTCGTTCAGCGTGTCGGTGTGGATCATCACCTGAACGTCCATGTCGTCCGCCACAGATAGGCAACAGTCGATAGCGCCGGGCGTCGTGCCCCAATCCTCATGCAGCTTCAACGCGCAGGCACCGCCCTTGACCTGTTCCTCTAAAGCGGCGGGGAGCGACGCATTCCCCTTTCCCGCAAAGGCGAGGTTCATCGGAAACGCATCCGCCGCCTGCAGCATCCGCCCAATGTGCCACGGTCCCGGTGTGCAGGTCGTGGCCAGCGTGCCATGGGCCGGGCCAGTGCCGCCGCCCAGCATTGTGGTTAGACCAGAATACAGAGCATCCTCGATCTGTTGCGGGCAGATGAAATGAATGTGGCTGTCGAACCCACCGGCCGTCAGGATCTTGCCTTCGCCAGCGATGGCTTCAGTGCCAGGGCCGACGATGATGTCGACGCCGGGTTGTGTGTCTGGGTTGCCCGCCTTGCCGATCTTGTGGATCTTGCCGTCTTTCAAACCGACGTCCGCTTTGTAGATGCCGGTTGCGTCCACGATCAGCGCGTTGGTGATGACGGTATCCACCGCACCCTCGGCGCGTGTGGTCTGAGCCTGACCCATGCCGTCACGGATCACCTTGCCGCCGCCGAATTTGACTTCTTCGCCGTAGGGACCTGTCAGGTCCTTTTCCACTTCAATGATCAGGTCAGTATCGGCCAGTCGCAACTTGTCGCCGGTGGTGGGGCCGAACATGGCGGCGTAGTCAGAGCGGGGGATTTGGGTGGGCATCAGAGATCTCCCATCACAAGCTGGTTGAACCCGAAGACACGCCGTGCGCCGCCAATCTGGATCAGTTGCACCTCGCGCCGTTGACCGGGTTCAAACCGCACGGCTGTCCCGGCTGCGATATCCAGACGCATGCCGCGTGCGGCGTCGCGGTCGAAATCGAGCGCCGCGTTGGCCTCGCCGAAATGGTAGTGTGAGCCGACCTGCACTGGTCGGTCGCCCGTATTGGCGACCATTAGCGTGATCGGCTCCGCCCCTGCGTTCAGAGTGACCTCACCCTCCGCCGGAAAGAGTTCGCCGGGGATCATTGGCGTCTGCGGACACGGACCGCCTTGCGCTTGGCCAAAACAACCGCAGCGCCGATCAGCATCAAGGCGACGGGCACAGCCCAATCCCCCGAATGCCCATGTGGGAGGCTTGCGGGGTGGGCCAAGGCGGGCGAGGCCAGAAACAAGGCGGGAATAGCGTAACGCATGAGAGACTCCTATCGGATGGGATTGTGGACGGTGACCAGCTTGGTGCCGTCCGGAAAGGTGGCTTCGACCTGCACTTCGTGGATCATCTCGGGGATGCCTTCCATGCAGTCGTCGCGGGTGATGACCACGGCGCCTACCTCCATCATGTCGGCGACCGAGCGGCCATCGCGAGCGCCTTCGACGACCGTGTCGGTGATCAGCGCGATGGCCTCGGGGTGGTTCAGCTTGACGCCACGGGCAAGGCGCTTGCGGGCCACTTCGGCAGCCATGGCGATCAGCAGTTTGTCTTTTTCGCGGGGGTTGAGTTGCATGGATCAAAGGCTCCAGGATTTCGGCAGGGTGGTTTCGGTCAGGCGTTCCAGCACCGGCACCAACCATTGGCGCAACAGATAGGAATCGGCGGCAAGAAGTCGGATGGTCAAAAGATCGGGCGCGACAAGGCTTGCGCCGCCCGTCTTTGGCAACAGCTGTCGGATGATCAGCAAAAGCGCCTCGGCACGCGGGCCGAAGTAAAGGGCGCTGGCAAGGGCGGTCATGCCGCCTGCGATGGCCGGACGGTCAAGACTGGCGCTGATTGATCCGGTCAGGTTGATGCGATCCCAATAGATTGGGCGACCATCGTGGCGCAGGGTGATCCGGTCGCGAAAACTGCCCGAGATACGGGTTTCGCCCATGGCGCGGCGACCGAAGACGACGGGTTCGACCAGCACGGCCTCGGTTCCGTCGGTGACGTCCACGTCAAGGCGACGGTTAAGATAACCGCCGTCAAACATGATCAACTCTTGCGGCAACCAATGCAGTACCGCGCCCTTGGCGACAGACAGGCGCGTGCTGACACACGCAGCGCCAGAAGTGCTGCGATAGGCACGTTCTGCGGCTTGGGTTGTCAGGATCAGGTGGCTGTCCGGCCCGGCGCTGGCCGAAGCCTCAAACCGGTCGCCGCCTGTTAATCCGCCCGAAGTGTTCAGCACAATGGCTTCGACGGCATCCTTGCGACGCGGAAAAGCCACCTTGCTAGCGCCCGAGGTTCTGAAGCGGTCTATGCCCGTACGTCCGTCACGGCATTTGGTCGACAAGGTCATGGCACCGATGGATCTCGGGGCGGTGTTCGCCTCTCGTGATGCCAGATGTGGTTGACCCATGCGTTTGTCGCCCCCGGTACTCGACCCGCATGGTTCACCATGCAGATTGGGGGGTGATCCACCGCTGCGCGCCGGGAAAAAGACCAATCCCGGAGTTCTGCCTATTTGCTGTGCGAAAGTAACCCCACTCGCCCAGAAGTTCAGCAATGATGAGATGCCGACACGGAAATGCCTGAATGACGTGTCGAACGGGTGACAGGGACTTCGTCTGTTAAGTGTGCGTTAGCCATAAGGTGGCAGAAAGCTTGATTGCTGACTTCTAGGTCGTTCATGATCGGATCATGAGCAGTTTGAAAACCTTTCTGGTCCTGCTTCTTATCCTACCGAAGCAAAGTCTGGCGGCAGATGATCCCCTGATGTCTTCATTCGCGGCATGTGCAGGACGGTTCTCGGCCGAGTTGGAACATTCCTGGCTTATGAATGATGACCGCACGGATCAGATCGCGCATCGCCGGGCGCAGTTCATCGACCTTCTGAACGCGACGGTGCCCGACGATCAACGACGTCATGCGCTTCACCTGCGTATCGACGCCAAGATGGCGCATGCGCAATTGCTGACCGCCGCCAGCTTCTCACGCGATGCGGATCGCTCCAAATGGGCGGTGCGGCGTGCCCGGGCCGAGATCGGCTATTGCACAGGATTCTTGCTTGAAAGCTGAAACGCCCAAAGATTTGGCGTTTCTTTCGCACAATAAAATGGCGAACCCGCGAAAGTCTGCGCAATTTTTGACGGATTGACGCCAGGGGCCGTTTTTCAACCCCCGCCGATCTCGCAGTCGCAGCAATTTCCATGGAACGACTTCTTCCGGGATCACACAAATCCCGTTGAACGTGCGATGGTGCTGGCCTTGCAATTCCAAAACACCACCGCACTCCGCAATTAGATTGCGTGGGGGGCATATGGGGGATCACACCCTTGAAAGCAACGCTTCCCCGCGCAGTGCCTGAAGGAAAACTGCGATGAAAAAGACACTTCTTAGTTCTGCTGCCGTCCTGGCCACTTCGATGCTGCCGGCCATGGCGCAAGACTGCCCGATCAAGGTGGGAGTGCTGCACTCCCTGTCCGGAACCATGGCGATTTCGGAAACAACACTAAAAGACACGATGGAAATGCTGATCGAACAGCAAAACGCCAAAGGCGGCGTTCTGGGCTGCGAGTTGGAGGCCGTCGTGGTCGACCCGGCGTCGGACTGGCCGCTCTTTGCCGAAAAAGCGCGCGAGCTGATTTCGGTACACGAGGTTGACGTGATTTTCGGCAACTGGACATCCGTGTCGCGGAAATCGGTTCTACCTGTGATCGAAGAGTTGAACGGACTTCTGTTCTATCCGGTTCAATATGAAGGCGAGGAATCCTCAAAAAACGTCTTCTACACCGGCGCCGCCCCCAACCAGCAGGCAATCCCGGCGACGGATTACTTTCTGGAAGAACTTGGCGTTGAGAAATTCGCGCTTCTGGGCACCGACTATGTTTACCCCCGGACGACGAACAACATTCTGGAAAGCTATCTTCAGCAGAAGGGCATCGCCGAGAACGACATCTTCGTCAACTACACGCCCTTTGGTCATTCTGACTGGTCCAAGATCGTCTCGGACGTCGTGGCTCTTGGTGCGGATGGCAAGAAAGTCGGCGTGATTTCAACGATCAACGGCGACGCAAACGTGGGCTTCTACAAGGAACTCGCGGCTGCTGGCATCAGCGCCGACGACATTCCCGTTGTGGCCTTCTCGGTCGGCGAGGAAGAATTGTCGGGTCTCGACACCACCAACCTTGTTGGTCACCTCGCAGCCTGGAATTACTTCCAGTCAGCAGATACCGATGCCAACGCCGAATGGGTCGAGGCCTGGAAAGCCCGCATGGGTGACGAGCGTGTGACGAATGACCCGATGGAGGCGCATTACATCGGCTTCAACATGTGGGTGAATGCGGCGACCGAAGCAGGTACCACCGACGTCGATGCCGTGCGCACCGCCTTGTACGGGCAGGAATTCCCGAACCTGACTGGTGGCACCGCTGTCATGCTGCCGAACCACCACTTGACCAAGCCGGTTCTGATCGGCGAGATCACCGAGGATGGTCAGTTCGACATCATCAGCCAGACGGAGGAAGTGCCGGGCGATGCCTGGACGGATTTCCTGCCGGAATCGGCGGTGCTGAAATCCGATTGGGCGGAACTCGATTGCGGGATGTACAACACCGAAACGTCGTCCTGCGTTCAGATCAAGTCGAACTACTAAGCATGGTGGGTTGAAAACCCACCCTACGGGTGCGGCGCATGTCGCCCCCAGAACGCCTTACGGGGGCTGAACTATCCATGTCGATTATACGTCGGTTCAACATCGGTTTCATGTCGGTGCTTCTATGCGCTCTTGCCTTGCCACTTTCGGCGCAGAACGCCGAGGCGCCGATCCAGCAACTCTTGCAAGAACATGGCGAAATCATCGCCAAATCCTCGCGCAAGACCATCGGTCCTGCCATCGACGCGCTTGCCGCCAGTGGTCTGGCCGAGGCCCAGGTCGTGCTGGAACGCTGGCAAAACAAAGAGATGTGGCGCGACAAGGACACCGGGCTTTTCGTCTATGGCGAAGCCTCGGGCAAGGAATTGGCGGCCTTCGACTTTGCCGATGGCGCGGAACTTGGCACTTTCGTTGCCCGTGACTTCAAACAGTTGAAACCCAACAGCGGCATTCGCGGCATGATCGGCGCGGCCCTGGTGCAATTCCAACTATCAGGGTCCTTTGCCGAAAAGATGCAGGCCCTGAATGCGATCGAGCGTGACTCGGAGATGTCCCATCTTGCGGCCCTGACCAAAGTTCTGCCCGACGAAACGGACCAGTCTGTACAAAGTCGCATGGAACGCCTTCAGGGACTTTTGACAATCCGCTTCGGCGCGACCAACGAGGAGAGGATTGCTGCCATCCAGCGGTTTGACGGCGATCTTGGTGTCGATGTCCGGGCCGCATTGAACCCGCTTTTGGCCGTGGAGGTCGAGTCTTCGGCACAAGCACCCGAGGGCGATGACATCGCCCGCATCCTGACCGTCGGCAGCGACGACCTGCCGCGCGAGTCCGCCTATGACCTTCTGGTTGCCGCCGATCTGGCGAAACCCCGGATCAGCCGGTACGACAAGCGGAACGCGCTTTTGGCCAACATCTCGGAGGGATCGGTCGCGGGGGTTCAGGTGGCGACCCTGAACAGCGAAGACGCACGCGACCTTGCTTATGAAGCTTTGGCCGAACAGGGCGTGGTAGACCCTGTGGCCACCGAAGCCGAGGTGGATGAAACCCTGGCAGGCTTCACGTTCTACGAACGCTACAGCGGCTCGCCTTCAGTGGCCGTTGCCGCGGCGGCGGTGCTGACGGGCATCGAAAACAAGGTGGCATTCAACCAGGCATTTGACCTTGGCCTTGACGCCCTGTCGCTCGCTTCGATCTACTTTCTTGCCGCCATCGGTCTTGCTATCACCTTTGGCGTGATGCGCGTGATCAACATGGCCCATGGCGAGTTCATCATGATGGGCGCCTACACCGGCTACGTCGTCCAGCAGATCATCCCGGATTACACGATTTCCATTATCGTCGCCTTGCCGCTGGCCTTTGCCGTCACCTTCGGCGCAGGGGTCACGATGGAACGGCTAGTGATCCGCCACCTCTACCATCGCCCGCTGGAGACGCTTCTGGCGACTTTCGGGATTTCCATTGCCCTGCAACAGATCGCCAAGAACATCTTCGGCACGCAAGCGCGGCCCCTCACCTCGCCCGGCTGGCTGGACGGATCGCTGGTGTTCAATGACATCGTGTCGATCAGCTATATCCGGATCGCGATTTTCGTTTTGGCGCTTTTGTTCATGGCGCTATTCCTTTTCGTCATGAACCGCACTCGATTGGGGCTGGAAGTGCGGGCGGTGACGCAGAACCCCCGCATGGCGGCCTCGATGGGGATCAACCCCGACAGGATCAACATGCTGACCTTCGGCTTCGGCTCGGGTATTGCCGGGATTGCGGGTGTGGCGATTGGGCTTTACGCCAAAGTGACCAGCGAGATGGGCGCGGACTATATCGTGCAAAGCTTCATGACCGTGGTCGTGGGCGGCGTTGGCAACATCTGGGGCACGCTTCTGGGCGCAACCATGGTTGGCTCGCTGCAAAAAGGGATCGAATGGCTGAACCCCTCGAACACACTGGCCGCACAGACCTATATGATCCTCTTCATCATCCTCTTCATCCAATTCCGGCCGCGCGGGATCATCGCGCTTAAAGGCCGGGCGGCGGAGGCATGAGCATGGCGGAACTGACAGCAGGCCCTGTGCGTCGCACACCTTTCGTGGTGCGTTATCCGTCGGTGCTTATCTTTCTGGCCTGTCTGGGGCTGTTCACCCTGGGCGTGACGATCCTGTCCGAAGGGTTCGGTATCGGCGTCATCTCGACCAGTTTCGTCAAGACCCTGGGCAAGACCCTGTGCCTCTGCCTCGTCGCGCTGGCGATGGATCTGGTCTGGGGCTATTGCGGTATCCTGTCCCTTGGGCACATGGCCTTCTTCGGAATGGGCGGTTACGCGATAGGCATGTGGCTGATGTACGAGCGGACGCGTCTGATCGTCGTCGAAAGCCTCGCCGCCGGAGGGCTGCCGCCAACGCCCGAAGAGGTCTCCAGCGGGATCGCTGGCCAGATCTTCGGTGTCGTCGGAGCCTCGGAATTTCCGCCGATCTGGGCCTTTGCCCATTCTCTGCCGCTGCAACTGGCCGCCGTCGTACTGGCGCCGGGGCTTCTGGCGCTGGTCTTTGGCTGGCTGGCCTTCCGCAGCCGGGTGACAGGTGTGTACCTTTCGATCCTGACGCAGGCGATGACGCTGGCGCTGTCACTGTACCTGTTCCAAAACGACAGCGGATTGCGCGGCAACAATGGTCTGTCAGGCCTTCAGAACCTGCCGGGGTTGGAGAGCACTAGTCAGGCCATCGTTTCGGTCTGGTTCCTTTGGGCCTCGGCCCTGGCCTTGGGGCTTGGATACCTGCTGGCGACATGGATGGTGTCGGGCAAGTTCGGCTCGGTCCTCAGGGGCATTCGGGACGACGAAGCGCGGGTGCGCTTCCTTGGCTATCCAGTCGAGGCGTTCAAGCTGTTTGTCTTCACCGTATCGGCCGTGCTCGCTGGCATTGCAGGCGCAATCTACTACCCACAGGCGGGCATCATCAACCCGGCGGAACTGGCGCCGATTGCCTCGATCTATCTGGCGGTCTGGGTGGCCATCGGAGGGCGTGGGCGATTGTACGGAGCCGTGATCGGCGCGGCTTTCGTCTCGCTCTTGTCGACCTGGTTTACCGGCGGGCAAGCCCCTGACCTGAACATCGCCGGGTATCGCATTCAATGGGTCGATTGGTGGACCGTCCTGTTGGGGCTGTCCTTCGTGGCGGTTACGCTTTTCGCACCGAAAGGCATTGGAGGGCTGGTCGACGCCTTGGCAGCGCGTCGCAACCCCAATCGGCATGGGCGCGACCTGGGGCCGGGCCACGGTTCTTTGAGAGAAAAGGAGGCAGATGCATGAGCGCGCTTCTTGAAGTCTCGGGCGTGTCGGTCAGCTTTGACGGGTTCAAGGCGCTGAACAACCTGTCGTTCAGCATTGACAGGGCCGAATTGCGGGCGGTCATCGGCCCGAACGGCGCGGGCAAGACCACCTTCATGGATGTGGTGACCGGTAAAACCCGGCCTGACGAGGGCCATGTGCTTTGGGGCGAACCGCCCGTGTCCTTGCTGGGCAAATCGGAAAGCAAGATCGCCATGGAAGGGGTCGGGCGCAAGTTCCAGCGACCCACGGTGTTTGAGGATCAGACAGTTCAAGACAACCTGATGATGGCGCTGAAAAAGTCGCGGTCGCCGCTGGCCGTGCTGCTGTTCAAACCCGAAACACCGGACTTTGCCCGGGTCGAAGAACTGGCGGATGTCATTGGGCTGGACGCGGTTCTGTCACGGAAATCTGGCGAGTTGTCCCACGGGCAAAAGCAATGGTTGGAGATCGGGATGCTCTTGGCACAGGAACCGAAGCTGTTGCTGGTGGACGAACCTGCGGCAGGCATGACGACCGCAGAACGTCAGAAGACCACGCAAATTCTGCGGGACGCGGCGAAGACCCGCGCTGTCGTCGTAGTGGAACACGACATGGATTTCGTGCGGCGTTTGGATTGCAAAGTGACCGTGCTGCACGAAGGCTCGGTTCTGGCCGAAGGCTCGATCGATCACGTCACCAAGAACCAGCAAGTCATCGAGGTGTACCTTGGCCGATAGTTTCCTCAGCATCCGCGATCTGACGCTGCACTATGGCGGCAGCCAAATTCTGAACGGCGTGGATTTCGACGCGGCCCAGGGCGAGGTCACCTGCTTGATGGGCACCAATGGCGTAGGCAAGACGTCGCTGTTAAAGGCGCTGGCGGGCACCCATCCCCGGTCGGGGGGCGACTATGATCTGGACGGCCAAAGCATCGGAAAGCTGAAGGCCTTTGACCTTGCGCGGAAGGGCGTTGCCTATGTGCCCCAGGGGCGCGAGATCTTTCCGTTTTTGACGGTGCAGGAAAACCTTGAGACGGGATTTGCCTGCCTGCCAAGTGGCGAACGCAAGGTGAAGGACGAGATTTTTGATCTGTTCCCCATTCTGAAGAAGTTCCTGCAACGGCGGGGCGGTGACCTTTCAGGCGGCCAGCAACAGCAACTGGCGATCGCGCGCGCGCTGGTGTCGAACCCGAAAGTGCTTCTTCTGGATGAACCGACCGAAGGTATCCAGCCGAACGTCATCCAGCAGATCGGCGGCACCATCCGCATTCTGAAGGAACGCGGGAACATCGCTATCGTCCTAGTCGAACAGTATCTGTCCTTCGCCTATGATCTTGGGGATGCCTTCGTCGTGATGGAGCGCGGTGCCGTCAAACTGAGCGCGCGAAAGCCGGAACTATCACTCGAAAAGCTGACCGCAAGCACGTCTTTGTAGTACGCAATGGCAGGGTGATCTGTATACTATTCTTCCCTTCATAACCGGTTTCGCCGCGTCAAGGCCGTAAGTCTGTTCCAAACCGGCGAACGGCAAGTGCCATTCACCGACGCGGGTCAGATTTCAATCTGCTCCGCAATAGTGAGAGCATCTTCCAACTCAACGCCAAGGTAACGCACTGTACTGTCAATCTTAGTGTGACCCAGCAAAAGCTGCACTGCACGGAGATTCCCTGTCTTACGGTAAATCTCCGCTGCTTTGGTTCGGCGGAGTGAATGGGTTCCGTAACCGCTCGGTTCCAATCCAATCGCTGTCACCCAATCCCGGACAAGCCGACCAAACTGACGCGTTGAGATATGGGGTCGCTCGAGGAAACGGCTCGGAAACATGAAGCTACAGCCCATCATCTTTGGCGACTTGACCCAAGCATGAACCGTATCCCGTGTGTTTTCCGTCAGTTCGAATTGTACTGGTTTCTTGGTTTTGCTCTGGACCACTGAAACCCGTTCTCGAGCACGATCATCTTTGACCAGATCGGTCACGGCAAGCCTAACCAAATCGCATCCACGCAGCTTGCTATCAATGGCGACGTTGAACAGCGCAAGATCGCGCAGATTTCCGGCGAGTTCGAGCCGAGCACGGATCGCCCAGACCTGCTTGGGAAACAAGGGGCGTTTCTGGCCGATGATCCGCCCCTTGTTCCATGCTCTGCGCTTTGGGGTGACTGCGGGAAGTTGAGCTCTAGGCATAATGTGCCCTCCAATCCGCCCTCCGCACCCAATCATCGGCACCGCGCCAACGAGGCACTTGTACAATCGAATCGGATGCCTGCTGTCCGAAGCCCACTCTACTTGAGTTCTCGGTGCAGGCATTGAACCGCTTTGAGTTCGTTGGCGGACATAGGTTGTGATGCACCCCAGAACGGAATCAAGGCGCGTCAGCCCCACCGTGGAAGCACCGGTCCGGTGGGCCGACGCTTGCACGGATTTTCACGGATCACTGCTTTAGTCTACATCCTGTGAATCCGGGCGCACATTCTTGCTATGCAATATTTGAATGGCCGAATTCAGCGCTGCGCCGTGACACAAGAATTTGTGCGTGCCCAGAATTTTCCGTGTTGCGAGCGCACGCAGCGAAAAAATCCAAGGTACAGGTTGGGCTCTGAGCGATGGTTCGCTACCCGTTGCCGGAATTCCCGCTGCCAGACAGCGAACGACGCATGCTCACTTTTGCGGCCTGAGAATCACGAATTTATACAGGTGGTTCGGACGGAAATGCGTTGTCTACGCGAAGGGACGCTATCAGACCGCGAAGGGACCCCGGGTTTCTTTGGCACCGCATGGCCGTGAAGAGCCCAGTTCGGCCAAGGCTGCAAAGTCGACGAACGGCTTGCTCATGGGGTTTAAAGAGATGTTTCCAACCGTTCGCAGAAAAGCCCCTTTGGCTCCGAGGCGAACGTCAAAAGCAAGCAGCCAACCATTCACAAAATGCCGCTGACGCCTGTTTTTCGGGGAGGCCCGTATTTCGTTGGATGACATAATGTGACTGACCATTCGCGATGGGGTCACCGACAATATTGATGGCGCGCCCTGCGGCGATGGCCTGTTGTGCGAACCGTTCGAACATAATCGCGCAGCCGTTCTCCGCGGCGGCCAATTCACAGGCCGCGACCGAGGTGTCAACAATGATGCGGGGAGAAATCCTGTCAATTGGCAGGCCGTTGGCGGATAAATAACGCGCCCAATGGTCGTCAAAGCCCAGAACGTGAATGGCATCAAGTTGCATCAGATCCGCGGGCCTTTGGACTTTCGTTGATGTCTGCACCCCGCAGACGGGCAGGATTCTCTCGTCCGACAGCTTGACCATGCGTGGGTTTGCGTGGGTCTGCGCGGCGAGCAAAATCTCGACATCGACGGGGTGTTTTTCCAGCACATTTTGCCACAGCGACGTTTCAAGCTTGATCACGATTTGCGGGTGTTCATCTTGAAAGGTGGACAGCTTCGGCGTCAGCCAGATGATCATCGCCGCAGAGGCGCGCACAACGATGGTCGTTTCTAGCTCCGGCCCAAAAAGCCCGCTGGTCGAAAACGCGATGTGTTCAAGCGCCTCACGCACCGAAATCAGATAGGCTTGCCCGATATCCGTAAGCTGCAGGCTTTTGGCGCGGCGGATGAACAGGTTTTGCCCCAGCTTGGTCTCCAGCGCCTTGATATGTTGGCTGACAGCGGTTTGCGTCAGGCCCAATTCATGGCTTGCGGCGGTAAAGCTCTGGTGGCGGGCCGCGGCCTCAAACGTGCGCAGCCAATTCAGATTGAGATTCTGTTTCACCCGTGTGGCATAAGATATTTATGTGCTTGAGGGCAATTCGTTTCGTTTATCTTCTGCCAACTGCTCGTCTATCAATGGGTAACGGGCCCGCGTCTGCCCGATTTCCAAAGGAGAGTGCGATGTCAAAGACCGATTTTGGAACCCATGCTGACATGGCCCTGAACCTCGTCGATCTTGCGCGTTATCCAATTGCTGATCTGGATAAGGGCGCGGGTGCGGCGTTCCTGAAGGACTGTCAGGACCACATGGAGGCGTACGGCTGGTGCAATCTGGATGGCTTCATTCGCGCGGACGCATTGGCCGCCCTTGAGGACGAATCCAGCAGCCTTTTGCCCGGTGCCGAGGTGCTGACAATCAAACGCAACATCTATCAAGGTGCGATTGATCCGTCCTTGCCCGAAGATGATCCGCGACGTCGCGAATACACCCATGTGGCTACTCAGCTTGCCGATGACCAGATACCGGCAGATACGTTGATCCAGCAGTTATATCAGTCGGATGTCCTGACGGACTTCGTTCGCCGTGTGCAGAAAAAGACCGTGTTGCATCGTTGTGCAGATGAGTTTCAGGCACTGAATGTTGTCGCACTTTACCCCGGCAGTTGGCATGCATGGCATTATGATACAACCGAATGTACCGTGACGTTGCTTTTGAAAGCAGCTGAAAGCGGTGGCGATTTTGCATTCTTGCCAAATTCGCGCACAGATGAGGCCGAAGACCGTGACGCCGTGGACCGGTTATTGGCGGGGGATATGTCCCATGCGCATAAATTCGATCGTGGGGCCGGGACGTTTACACTGTTCCGTGGCGGATATTCCTTGCACGGTGTGACCGAAGTGTTCGGCGCGCATCCCAGAATGACGGCAATTATGACCTATGATGAACAAAAAGGTCGTGTCATCAGCGACGACATCAACGTACGCATCTATGGCACACGCGTTGAAAAAATCCTTGAGGATCGTAGGGCCGCACTGGCGCAGGCTAAGGGAATATCACAATGAAAACCGCTCTCCTCGTTATTGATGTGCAAATGGCGCTCGCCCATGACGATGCTGCTGGGGCCGCGCGGTCTTGCCCTGAAGCGTCTGACAATATTGGACGTTTGCTGTCGCAATTCCGCGCATCTGGTGACAAGATCATCCACATCCACCACCACGGCACAGATGCGGATGATCCGTTTCACCCAGATGCACCGGGTTCTGCCGTTCAACCGTTTGCCGCACCTCAGAACGGCGAACAAGTGATCGTCAAACACGCCTCTAGTGCATTTGGTGGCACCACGCTTTTAGCTGATTTGCAGGGCGCGGGCATTGAACGGGTCGTCATCTGCGGTGCGACCGCCAATCATTGTGCTGAATCCGCCGCACGCTCGGCCAGCAGCCTTGGGTTTGATATGATCTATGCCTCTGATGCGGTCTGGGCCTATGACGCAACCGGTCCAGACGGGGTTGCCCATACCGCCGCGCAAATCCACTCGGTGACCCTTGCAAACCTTCACGGCGAATTTGGTGCGGTCCAATCGACCGACGAAATCCTCGCCGCTTGATTTCAGGAGACGCACACATGCGCATTGGTTTTATCGGGCTTGGCACGATGGGTGGGGCGGCGGCCCTGAACCTGATCAAGGGCGGGCATCAGCTGGCCGTTTGTGATCTGGACGCTAAGCGCGCCGAACGGCATCTGGCGCTTGGGGCGACGTGGGCTGATACGCCCGCCATGGCCGCCAAAGATGCCGATATCGTCTTTACTATGGTGTTTGGTCCCAAGCAGATCGAACAGGTGGTTCGGGGTCAAAACGGTCTACTGTCGGCGATGGGGGCGGGGCAGGTTTGGGTTGATATGACAACCAACCAACCGACCCTGGCACGAGCACTTGGAAGCGCATTGGCAGCCAAGGGCGTCCAGCCGGTCGACGCCCCGGTATCAGGCGCGGTTGATGGCGCACGTGCAGGCAATATGCCGCAATTTGCTGGCGGCGACGAGGACACGATCGAGCGTATCCGCCCCGTGATGGAGCTGATGGGGCCGATGCACTACATGGGCCAAAGCGGCAACGGGTCAATCACCAAACTTGCCAGCAACCAACTTTGGGCGATCCACGCCACCGCGATGGGAGAGGCATTGGTCATGGCCGTAAAATCCGGCGTTGAATTGCCCCGAGCATGGGAAGCTCTGAAAATTGGGGCCAGCGATAGCTGGTGTATGCACCATGATGCGCCGTCGGTCTTTGCAGGGCACTACGATCCATCTTTCACGCTAGACCTGTGCCAAAAAGACTTGGGGCTCATTGTCGAGGCCTGCGATGACGCAGGAACACCGGCCCCCGCGACACGTCTGGTCTGCGCGCAATTTGAAAAAGCGCGAAAAACCTACGGCGGCGACAAGGGCGAACTGCACGTAATCAAGCTGGAAGAAGATGCCGCCGGTGTGTCACTGCGTACGGATGGTGACTGGGTGCCCCATTGGGAGAAATAGCGATCCAGGCCACTTTGGTATGCCCCAACCGAAGTCAGTTGCTGACTTTGGCACCGTTTCAGCAAAAGTCGGCATTGTCCGCGACCTGTAAATTCCCACCTTAAAGAATGCTGCGCGGTGCGCGAACGGCCAGAATGGCCGCCGCACCGCAACATGAGAAGTTGCGCGGGTGCCGAAAAATCCTAGCTGCGAGCGCACGCAGAAAAAAATAGCAACGACTGGTGGGGGCTCAAACCAGTCATCTGACGGTTTCAGTAGGTCATCGGTTCGGTTCAGACAGTATGAAGGCCTGCTATGCAGGACAATGCCGACATTGGATTTTCCTGCTTTGCTGATGCAGCATTCTCTCGCACGTGCGGCACCACCATTGATACGATGCAGCGCATGTCGCCGAACCAGTCGTTCGCGGTCGTAGATTTGCAGCAAACCGAAAACATTTCGACAAGTTTTCAATTGGCGACTTGAAATAGCAACTCGTATCCCACAAGCATTCAGCAAATCATTTTCGCTTTCGTTGAACGCCTAACGACGGACGTTATTTGGCTTAAGTGAAATAGTTTAAAGGATAATAATGCACGCTGTCGTTTTGTTTTTTTCGCTTGTCCTCTTGGTGTTTGCTGGAGCTGCTCAAGCTCAGAGCGTTATCACTCTTTCTGAGAAAGGCGGATTACACGCAGCTTACGTAGTTCCGGTAGACGACCTCGACCGTGTGGACGTGCAGCTAATTGTTCTCTCGGGGGCGTATGACGATCCGGAACCATCCGGTACGGCGCATCTGACTGAACATCTGGCCGCGTTTTCAGCGGATGCTACCATTCTGAGAAAGCCCCGAGAGCGTGATATCCATGCGACAACGCACAACGTATCTACTGTCTACACTAATTCTGGCGTTCCTTCCGACATAGAAATGCTGTTGCGGCTGTCTCGGGCGGTTCTTGACACCCCAACACTGCCGAAAGGATTTGCGGAAAGCGAAATTGATATCGTTCAGCGTGAAACACTGCTACGCGAAAGACAGTCTCCGCTTCGCTGGCTCCGAAGAATTGCGCTTCAAAACCTCTATGGCACTCTGCGTGGTCGGGCAAATAACACCATTGAAGATCTTCCCAAATTGAACCTTGAGAAGGCCTATCAGTTTCACGAAACACACTATGTGCCATCCAATGTGACGTTAATCGTGTCGGGGAAAATTGACCCTGATAAAGCCGAAGAACTCGTTGCACGTATATTTGGGGACACAGAACCTTCTGAGGTTCCTCAGAAGCCCTGGTTAGACCACAAACCGGATCCCGAGCTCAAGTTTATTGAGCGCATTAGGTCGGACAAGCTGGCGCATGACACAGTCCAGTTTGCGAAATTCGTGGACTTCGAAGATCGGTCAACCAGCATCGAGATGCAGGGCGCATTTTTCATCGCCATCGATATTTTGAACGAAAGGCTATACAAGGCCCTGTACTATCAAGACGAGCGTGTTTTCAGCGTCGATGCTGACTGGTATTTTGCCAAGAATGCTGATCTAGAACTTACCATAGATTTGCACCTGATGCCTGGCTTCAGCTTGGACCCGGCGCACAGCCATCTGACAGAAACTCTGGCGAATTTGTTGAACGAACCAATCACCAGGGACGAAATCAATCAAGCACGCCAGACGCAGGTCGTTGGAGCCCGGAATGCCGCGCGCCGACCCGTAGAGTTTCTATCATTTCTGAAGAATGTGGCTTCTGATGGCTTCCCACCTGTCACACCGTCAGTATTTGTCGAGATCTTGAACGATACGACAGATCAGGACGTTATTGATTTTGCCGAAAAGGTCATCAAGCCATCAGCCACATCAGTCGTGTTGGCCGAAAAAGCAGAGTAACATGCAAGCATTCAAAAGCCGGTTCACTTCCTCTCTCTTAATGGTTCTCAGCCTGCTGTCAGCGCAGCAGGTCCGAGCAGAGCTGATCGCAACGACTGGCGATGCGAATATTGTTTATCTGATGCCACTAGAAAACGGCATCTCAGAACTCACCTTGGTTTGGCCAATTGATCGGCCAACAACAGAACGGGTGGCCGCGTTGCGCGCTGGTCTCGCAAGTATCGTGTCAGGAGGAACATCAAGCCGTTCCTCCCACAAAATTGCTAAATACAAGCAGTTGAAGGGGATCAGGTATTACGTCGAAACAAGTCGCCATAGTCTGATGCTCACTGTTTCGGCGCCAAATGAAGTCTTTCCAGAGACCATCGTCCACCTCGAAAATCTATTGCTTGAGCCGGAATACTCCGACGGCTGGTATGCAAGAGAGCTGCAGTATTCCAGCCCAATCAAGTCTACCAGGACCAGAATGCCAGAACATGTTCTGGATGAAGTGGCGGATTTCCTAGAGTACGAACCTGACGAAGCAGAAACCGAGGTTTGGGATGGCCAATTTCGTTTCGGTCAACCCATTCAGGCAATCCTAAGATCTGGAGATGAAGAAGTAGAACGCCGCACCATTCGACTGGTTAACAATCTTCCCCGCCCGAAGGGAAAGTGGGAACTGCCTTTTGCAAAATGGGCTGAAGCGTTGATTGGCACGGATGTGGATGACTTCACCCTTCCAGCGGGTGTCATTCACTTTGCCGATCCCGACTCTTCCGAGATGCTGATCCTTTTTGTCAAAGCAGAGGAGTTTGCGGACGAGGCTGACCAAGTTGGAACAAATGTCTTGGTGGATTACATTGGCGCAAACCAAGGGTCTGAGATGTTTCGGATAATCCGCCAGGAAATGCGTGCGGCTTACGATCCACGTTCAGATTTCGTTGTCATGGGGAAGAGAAAGGCGATTATCTCACTGAGCGCAACAGTTGAGGCGGTAAGATGGCCAGAGATCTATGAGAAAATAAAGGAAATCTATCAGAGTGTCCGCAGCGGGAAGATTGAACAAGAAGGTTTAGAGATTCAGTTCGGTCAGTTGGACCGGGCTTACTATCGCGATTTTTTCACTGAGCCTGTCTGGGGAACGCGGCAATACCTGCACGAGTACCCCGAGGGCGCTGACGGGACTATCGAAATTCCACTTTTTGGCGTGTTCCAAACACTGTCATTGGAGGAGACGGCAGCAATCTCACATGAGCTTTTGCCGCCTTTGGAGGATTTCCTTCTTATTCTGATCGGAGGAGGAAACTCTCCTCTGGACCCCTTGCAATCAAAAGGTTTCTGCTCGATGCCGAAAAGCACCCCATTGAGGTTTTGCCTTGATGTGCTTTCGAATGCTGAAAACCTATAGGTCAAATGCAATTGTAGTTGGCCTTTAAAAGGAAGCACTAGCCCCTGCAAAGCTCAATTGCCGCGCAAAGCAGTCATAAGTGTTTAGTGCTGTATTGTGCAAATTGGGCGCAGAGCCAGGTTTCGCCGCTTGCGGCGCCAAAGTTCGCTCCTGCCATGCGAACGACAGTACATCGACCGTGACAGTGGAAGATAAGAGGCTTGACCTATTCTGCCGATGGCTGGTTCCGTTCCATCTGCGCCAAGTTGCCTACTGCATTGGCAATCGGCCGCAGCGAGCCCATAGCGTGAATACGATTTTCACGCTGCGCGTGCTCGCAACGCCAATTTCACTCCGTCGTCTTTGTGTCCCATGCTGGGCATCCAGCATTCGACTTGGAGCACCTGCCACAAAACGACTCAGCGGATCACGTGGACAGAACAATTGGCGTGGTGAACGACCCGGTTCGCAGTCGACCCAATAAACATGTTCTCGATCCCCGGCTTGTGTGAGGCCAGCACGATGCAATCGATGCCATTTTCATTTGCGAAATCAACGATCGCTCGGCCAGCGCTCCCCGAGATAAGCCGCGGTTTCGCCCCCGGTAGCTCTGCAGCGTTCCGATGTAAGCCTTCCTGAAGCTCTTTTCGCGTGTTGGCCAGAACTTCCTCGGGTATCTGGGATGCCACATATGCAGGGACCGGCTCCTGCACATGGAGCACTGTGAATTCCGCATCGGCACTCGCTAGCAAACGAGCAGCTTCAAATGAGGCCTGTGTATCGTGATCGTTGTCCAGCGCGACTGGAATCAGAATGTTCTTATACATGTTATTGACCTTCGATTGCTCCAGCTACGATCATTCCGGCCTCCGCGGTGATACGGCACTCTAAACCGGTTCGGATTTCGAAGACTTACCCGCTTTCTTTGCTGTGCTTGCAACATCACCTATTGTTTTTTCCTCAGCTTCGTCTTCGGTTTCCGCTGCAAATGCTGCACATCGGGCAACTGTTTCGAACCATTCCTGAGCGTCAGCCACGAGGCGTTCGGCTGAATGCTTCTGCCACTCTGCTATGGATTGCAGTGCTTTCGCCGGATCAGTCGGGTCTGCAGCAGACGCCGAGCGCGCAGCTTCTAACGCGGTTCGAACAGCCTCGTGACGCCTCTCAAACCAATGTTGAGCAAAGGCCTCTGCCTCTTTCAGTGATTTCTCCTGCGTGTCCCAGAATTGCTCAAGCTGAGCGCCTAAAAACGGATTGGCCGTAGTAGTCGGCTGCATCTGCTTGAAAACATCAACAAGTGGGTTGGAGTAACTTGATTTTGGCTTCTCTTTAGGCATCGGAGATTCCTCCTCATCTTCCCAATGCTGAATCTTACCATATCCAGTAGAAAATAACCTTAATGTAGATCAACCGGCGTCAACAAACGTGGGCAGTGGTGATCTACAATCTAACGGCAGCATTTGTACCAACCTACTCGATTTGAATAGACTCCAGATAATAGATCACATTTGCCAACGGCACACCTGCGAACATCGGCTGGCCGTCAGGCATGGTCAGCGCAACTTTTTGGTCCGAATCCAAAGCTGGTCCAAAAATGGGCATTTCTCCGCCATGCGCGAGCAATGGTGCGCGACCATCGATTTGACGCGCCACCGCCTCAATCGGAAAAACACCGTCGTTTTGGGCCGCAAGCCTGGTCAAATCAGGCGTCCTTATTGCCAGCATCTCCGCCATTGGACCATCTCCAGTGGCCTCGAAACCATGGCATTGCCAGCAATAGGTTCTGTAGAGATTGTTTCCGTTTTGAAGGTCAATATCCTGCGCCAGTGCAGCACTTGCAGCAAATATTGACAAAAGAAGTCCGCGATAAACTGGCATCTGTTCCTCCTCGAACGTCAGCATTTCGCGTTTAGACTACGCGGTAATGAATGAACGCTTCATTGATCTCGCTCATATTCAGCCTTTGAGTACCAGCTGGGAAAGACTGCGACGAAAGTAAGTACACTGCAGTCGGTTCCGCTTGGCTGGTCGGTTCTTGGCGACCAATGACATAGATCAATTCAAAAAGGTACATTACATAGTAAAGCATGAATGTTTCAGCGGGATTGCCGTTCATCGCCTGCATCCAAATCAAACATGGTGATAAGTGGAATTGCAAAAGCGTGGAAATTCCACCGCAGGGGCTCAGAATGAATGGTGGCGAGCCCCTCGTTAGTGACTGGTGTACTTAACCGCGCTGTAGCTTCGGTACACAGGCGTTTGTTCATTGAGGAGTGAAGCCAATGCATACGGCCGATCCACCGACACCTAAACTCCGACGCGCGCTTACTGCCCCGTTGCTTACGCTTTACGGGCTAGGTGTCACCGTCGGTGCGGGAATCTATGTGCTTGTCGGTGCTACCGCCGAGGTCGCTGGTCCTTACGCCGCTGTTTCGTTTCTCATTGCAGCGCTCGTCGTTTCGCTGACGGCTTTGTCGTACGCCGAACTCGCGACACGTTATCCCGTAAGCGCGGGAGAAGCGGCATACGTCGAAGCGGGGTTTCAAAGAAACTGGATTGCCGTGTTGGTGGGTCTCGCCGTCGCTGCTTCGGGAGTGATATCGGCTTCGGCCGTTGCGATTGGAGCGGCCTCTTATCTTCACACCCTGACCAACCTTGGCACCACGTTGCTTACGATCGGCATCGTGTCGGTTATGGGACTGATTGCACTCTGGGGCATTGCGCAATCAGTATTTGTGGCTGCAGTGATCACGATCATCGAGATTTCGGGGCTTCTGTTTGTGATTGGCTGGGGCATGTCCGTGCAGGATCCGCAAGGCTATGCGTTCAGCGAGACGATTCCAGGTTTTGAGATCAACGCTTGGCGGGGCATTTTCGCGGCGTCGCTTCTGGCTTTCTTTGCCTTTGTTGGATTCGAGGACATGGCAAACGTCGCCGAAGAAGTAAAAGACCCAGTTCGCACAATTCCTAGGGCAATTCTGCTGACGCTCGTTCTGGCGACGGGTCTGTATCTGGCGACCTCAATTACGGTCCTGCTTGTTGTTCCTATCGATACCTTGTCGACGTCGACTGCCCCGCTTGCTTTGGTTTTTTCAAATGCACCCGAAGTAATCAAACAGGGGTTTGCCGCAGTCGCAGTCGTTGCAACAGTCAATGGCGTCCTGATCCAGATGATAATGGCGTCGCGGGTAATCTACGGCCTTGCCGACCGGGATCATCTGCCGAAAATACTGGCGAGTGTCCCGCAGGTAACCCAGACACCAGTCGTCGCAACCCTGCTGGTTGTGGCGCTAATCCTTCTACTGACCCAAACACTGCCGATCGGCACCCTAGCAGAACGCACATCTCAGATCGTCTTGGGGGTGTTTGTTCTAGTCAATTTCTCGCTGATCTTTTTGAAGTTGAAACCGGATTCAACCCGACAACATTTCCACGTACCTCTTGTCGTGCCAATCCTTGGTGTGCTGACCAGCACCCTGCTTTTTGGCGCCGGGTTTCTTTGAGAGAAAATCCGACGGCGTTAGGTCGCCAGAACGGGATCCGAATGACTTATGAACACTGATCGACCTACACTTGGAAGGCGGCTCTCTGACTGGTGGCACCGGACATTCGTTGATCTGGTCGCGCAACTACAGTGGTCCTACATGCCACCGTTGATGGTGTACTTCGCGGCCGGAGTTTCGGGACTGACATCCGTCGTTGGCGCGTTTTTCCTCAAGGACTATCTGAATCTATCTGCTGCTTTCGTGGCGGGGTTGGCATTTTGGGCCGGATTGCCCTGGATTTTGAAAATGCCGCTTGGGCATCTGGTGGATCTGTTCTGGCGTTGGAAATCGCTGCTGATATTGGTTGGCGCGTCTCTTATCACGGCCTCGTTGCTTATCATGTATGGACTTGTGACCGCGCCTGCCCAGATGGCCGGGGTCATGCTGCCTGAGCATTGGTATGTCGTTGCCTTGATCCTGGCACCTTCTGGTTATGCCATTCAGGACGTCGTGGCAGATGCCATGACGATCGAAGCGGTACCACAAACCAACCAAGATGGGTTCGCGTTTACGCATGAAGAAGTTCGTGCCCGCCACACTACCATGCAGACCCTGGGCAGGATTGCGATCATATCCGGGTTTGCGGGAGTCGCAGCGGTTAACATCTGGATTTTTTCGGGTGCGGAGGATCTGGAGAAAGTCGATCGTTTGGTTCTCTACGGTCAGGTCTATCTCGTCGCTCTGGTTGTGCCCTTACTGTCGATCAGCGGAGTGGTTCTTCATGCTCTGATACAGCGTCGCCTCGTTAGTCTTGGGCACCTTCCACACAAACCGGATCAAGCCACCGAAGTAAGGTGGCCAATACTGCTGGGAGGTCTCGCGTTTGTTGTACTCAGCGTTGTGTTGGGAACCGCAAATTTTGCGTTTGCGCAAGAGGCTGTTTTTGCGGTTTCGCTCACGGTCATTCTCTATCTCATGTCACGGCTGCTAAGGGAACTGGAGCCGAAACATGCCAAGGTTCTGATCGGGACGGCGACAATTATTTTCGTTTTTCGCGCGGTCCCGTTGCCTGGTCAGGGATTGACCTGGTTCGAAATCGACGAGCTAGGGTTCGACGAACAGTTTCTGGCAATTCTGGCGCTCCTGACCTCACTACTAGCGCTGCTTGGCCTGATCATCCTCAGGCCGTTTATGGCCAGTCGTTCCATCGCGCAGGTGGTGGTACTGCTCACCATTGCCGCCGGAGTGCTGGCCCTGCCTAACCTTGCTTTGTACTACGGAGTGCATGAATGGACGGCCGCGCACACAGGCGGGGTTGTGGATGCAAGGTTCATCGCCATACTCGACACAGCCGTCGAGTCACCGCTGGGTCAGATCGCGATGGTCCCGATGCTGGCCTGGATCGCACGTAACGCCCCGACACATCTCAAGGCGACCTTTTTTGCTGTCATGGCCTCTTTCACCAACATGGCATTGTCGGCAAGCAGCTTGGGCACAAAATACCTAAACCAGGTATTTGTCGTGACTCGTGTCGTTACCGAACCCAGAACGGGTACAGTTGCATCCATCGCTGACTATAGCCACTTAGGGAATTTGCTGATTACCGTGGGCCTGATCTCTGTCATAGTCCCACTGATTATGGTTCTTCTTGTGCAAAATTCACCATATCGGACAGGCGAATGAATACGCGGATCAGTCGCTTTCATTGAGAAGTGTCTTGAGGTGCGACACCGGAACGCCAATATTCGAACCACCAAACTCGGGTAAGATTGCGGCGTTGATCGCAACCACCTTACCGTTTCGGTTCAACGCAGGTCCCCCGCTTCCTCCAGTTGTGGTCTCTGCATCATAAACAATGGCGCCGGGACTGGTCTGGGCTACGATTCCCCGGCTGGCCAGGGGCCGGATTTTATTTTGTTCCGAAAGATGGGTCGCAATTGTCCAGAAATCCACGGCGCCTTTATTCTCTAGCGTTTTCAGAAAGCCCGGACCGGCCTGCGCGATAAGAGCCTTCAGGCCGGTTGGATATCCAAGCAGGAAAACTTCCTCTCCCGCTCGCGGCGGCTCATCTGCAAGTAACAGCCCAAGTCCCCGAACGCGTGTGGAGTCGATAGAGAGAAGCGCCAGATCTGCGGTTTCGCTTGCTTTATGCAAGACAGCCTTAATTGGTACAGTTTGATCAGGCAAATAGACCAGCAAACTCAGCATCTCGGCCTCCAGCGCTGCGGCCTGAAGGGCTTGTGCACGGTCGCCAGTGGTCCAGGGCAAGGCGACATGACGGTTGGTCACCAACAGAGGCGGGTCCTGTAGAAGAAACCCGGTTCCGGTAAACTGAAACTCAGCAGGTTCGCCCATCGCATCTGGTTCGAGCCACGGTTGTCCAAATGGCGTTTGCAGATTCTTTCCATCGGGGCCAACCACATGCCGCAGCAATTTCCCGCTTTTGATCTGCCGCAATCCATAGGCGCCCTGGACGAACGCGACGGAACGTGTAGAGGCTGTGATAATCCGCGTTGATGCGCCTGCGCGTTCCTCCAGCGTGCCAAGACGCTGCTCAGTGGACAGCACCTGACTTTCGAAAGCATCTTTGAGTGCACCCAAATCCTCTGGCGTCAACGAGTCTTCCCGGGTCTGTGCCAGCATAACGGCAACCGCTTCGATCTTATGGGATTCTCGTTCCAGGCTGTCCGCCAGCTTCCTGTCGTTCTGAAACAGTAAATACCCAAATACGGCGATCAGAAGGATTGCGCCAATAATGGTGATCCTGAAGAGAATTGTGGTTTGTGATGCTAGCCGACGCCCACTGTCGCGCAGTGCACCGGAAATTTTTCTTGGAAAGGGTCGACGGCTTGTTCTCGCATATGCGTACGCGTCGCTTAGGATATCCTCGACCGTGCGATGTGCAGGGAATGAGTGGTCGCACACCCTGTAGCGGGACATCGGGCCTTTTTCGCCGAATTCGATCATGTCGCCGTGCCTGAGGTCAACCGAAGCGACCTTGTGACCATTGACCCAGATATTCCGATCAGACAACGCGTTTAACGTGTAACCGTCATTTGACCACTGAAGAGTCGCAATGTCTTCGTCATAAGCTGGCACATCTTCTTTCGGTCTCAGCCTCAAGGTACGGTCCGGACTAACCGAGGCTGACACAGCGTTGTCGGCAAGCCAGACTACAGTCCCACGAGACGGGCCGGTCAAGCTCTCCAGGAATGCACGGACATTACCTGTATCAACTCCTGTGTCGCCTTGGTCCGGTGTCCGCATGGCCCATCTCTGTTTAATAGCGCTATACCCACTCTATCATGGGCAACCTCGAAACTTCCACGTTTGGCAATAAAGCACACAATCAGAGTATGCCCGGGCGCGGTTCTCCGGCGGTTAATTGTTACCGTCGAGTTAATTGCAAATAGGTGATGCTATCAGGAGAGGTCCAATGACCGACAGGCCTTCTATACATGTTGACCCGATCATGGTGAACGTGCGTGATCTTCTTCTGGCCACGTAGTGTCAATCGATGGTCCTTGATTTGGATGTTTTGCTGGGACTGTTTGCCTTCAAGCATCTGAACCTCCTCCTTTAGTGCTATAACGGCGAGGCAGTATTGTGCCAAAATACGGGCGCGGCCATTGATCTTACGCAAGCGGGTGTTCTGTCAGCCGCCTAGTTTTGCTCAGGTGCAAAAACTTATTTAGGTCTCTTGCGCAACCGAGCGTCTAAAAAGCAGCAGACTTGTTGCCAGAAGGATCGCGCCCAAGCACGCCATCCATACGAACTCTGCCCAGACCGTCTCGATCCCGGCACCTTTGAAAATGATGGACTGACTGGCTGACATGTAGTGGCGGGATGGGAGGATAGATGTTCCGATCTGAAGCCAGCCGGGCTGCCCTTCGATTGGCGTCTCTCCTCCTGACAGCATCAACATTGGAAGCACCGTCAGCATAACCAAAAGTGCGAATTGAGCCATTGAGCGCGCAATCGTCGCAAGAAACACCCCAAGCGCCGTCGCCGTGAAGAGAAAGAGAGCTGTGCCAATTAAAAACAACACCTTCGATCCCGCGATGCTGATCCCCAGGAAGTCTTGCATAACAAAGGTCAGCGATAGGGCGGTCGCTACCAGAACCACCGCAGCGTTTGCCCAGATCTTGGCGACCGCAATGTCAAATGGGGTAAGCGGCATCGCCAGCAGGTGTTCGATTGTTCCATGCTCGCGCTCACGGATCATGGCAGCACCGGTAAGGATTGTGGTCAGCCACATGATCTGGCCGATCAACGCGACGATACCGGCGAAACGAACAGTGTCGCGATTTGGATTAAATGCGCTGCGCACAATGATATCGATGGGCGGCGGGTCTAACAATTCTGCACCGATGGCAAAGCGCTGGATCTCGGCGCTCAAGATATTGATAATGTAGTTTGCTCCAATTCCGGCCTGCTCCATCGCTGTCGCATCGATCAAAACCTGAATTTCTGGCGCGCGCCCGGCTCGAACATCTTTCTCGAACCCTGGTGGCACTGCGACTACAAACAGGAAATGCCCTGCATCCATCTTTTCGGCCCCGGTGCCCGGTGCGATCTGAACAACGGGTTGGAATTCAGGCGGAAAAAACGCTGAGGCAAGCGAGCGTGAAAGCGGCGAGCCATCTTCGTCGGCAAATGCAATGGATGCATTGTTGACCGAGTTTGAAACGCCCGTTGCCTCCATTACGGGCGCCAGCGTGAATGACCAGACAAGCAGCGCCATCATCACCCAGTCGCGCCGAAGGCTCATCATTTCTTTCAAACCAAGCCAGAATATGCGGGACAATCGTTGCATTCACTTCTCCTGCGCTCGGAGTAACAGTGCAGCGATCAAGGTTAGCGCGGGCCCGAAACAGGCTAGGGCCAGAAGGTCGGGGGCAAGTGCATCCCAGCTAAGACCTTTGGTGAACGCGCCGACGTTTAGATGCAGGAAATAGGATGAAGGCCAAAGCGATCCAATCGTCTGAGCGCCGCCTTCCAACGTCGAGATCGGTTGTAGCAGCCCGGAGAATTGAATGGTCGGCACCACCGACGCGATAGCGGTGGCAAAAGTTGCGGCCACCTGGCTCGACGTTATGGTCGCAATAAGCAATCCATAAGATGTGGTTGCCCAAACATATAGGAAAGCACCAATTGCAAGCGGCACCGGATTTCCTTTTAGGGGCACGCCAAAAATGAAGATCGTCATCGCTGCCAAAAGTAGGAAATTGACGAACGCTATCACAATGTAGGGGATCTGTTTGCCAACCAGAAATTCGAGCCGCGTCGTTGGCGTTGCGTAGAAATTGGTGATCGTGCCCAACTCTTTCTCCCGCGCGACACTAACAGCCATCAAAACGGCCGGCAGCATTATCAACAGGATCGCAGGCATGGCAGGGGCCATTGCAGCGATACTTTCAAAGCTTTGATTGTATCGGAAGCGCGGTTCGATGCGGGCGATTTCGACCGACTGCTCGCCACTTTGGCGGGCCATTACTTCCAGAAACGTACTGTGAAGCCCGGCCACATAGCCCTCTATTGTCTCACCCTTGAACGGTATCGCACCGTCCACAATTGCCAAGACTTCAGTTGGCTCGCCGGCGCGCAACTTGCGACCAAAATCGGGTGGGAGTTCGACAACCAGCGAGATGTCTCCTTTGGCCAACCGCTCGCGGCCGTCTTCAAAACTGGCCAGAGGCACCGTGGGGTTGAAATAGCGGGAACCAGAAATCTCGGCGATATAGGTACGACTCTCAGGCGATTGAGACAGGTCGAGCACCGCGAAATCCAGGTCTTCTATGTCCAAAGTGATCCCATAGCAAAAGACCAACATCAGGATCACCGAGCCAAGGAAAGCAAAAGCCAAACGGACGCGATCGCGCAGAACCTCGGTTGTTTCGCGCCGTGCATAGGCCAGTATGCGCCCGATACTTCCGGCAGCGCCCGGGTTGACAGCATCAACCGAAATTTTGGGTGCTGCTACCGGCTCAGGCGGCTCGACGGCCTCCAGGACAGAGATGAACGCACCTTCCAGACTGTCCGACTGCGCCGTTGCGATCAACTCATCTGGTGTACCTTCAGCTAATACCCGGCCTGCATGCATGAAAGAAACGCGATCACAGCGCTCTGCTTCGGTCATGAAATGTGTCGAGACGAAAATCGTTACATCATCGTCTCGCGACAGCTCGATTAACAGCGCCCAAAACGAGTCGCGCGCCTCGGGGTCCACGCCCGAGGTTGGCTCATCCAGGATCAACACCCGAGGCCGGTGGATCACGGCGACGGCAAGGGAAAGACGCTGCTTGATACCCAGCGGAAGCGCCGACGCCAGCGTGCCCATATGTGCCTTAAGGCCGAAACGTTCGGCCAATTCATCAATGCGTTCTACACGATCTTTGATCGCAAAGATGCGGGCGTGCAACTGGAGGTTTTGTTGAACGGTCAGCTCACCATAAAGCGAGAATGCCTGGCTCATATACCCGATCTCGCGGCGCATCCTAAGATCGCGCGCATCCACCGGTCTGCCGAACAGCAGCGCCTCTCCCTCACTTGCTGGCAGAAGACCTGTCAGCATTTTCATGGTGGTTGACTTGCCGCAGCCGTTTGATCCGAGGAAGCCAAAGATTTCGCCTCGGTGGATCGAGAATTCGACGTTGTCGACGGCAGTAAAATCGCCAAAGCGCCGGGTCAACCCACGCGCCGTGATTACCGCGTCTGCGCCTTGATGGTGCATAGGTACCTTGTTCGACACAAACCGGGGTTCCCCTCGTGCCTGTAGCTGCCTGTAAGATGTTTCAAGATCCCGGGCTTTACCCTTCAGCTTGGCAGGGGGGCCGTGAAATATCACCCGACCGGCATCCATCGCTACTATAAAATCGAATTGTTCGGCTTCCTCCATATAGGCCGTTGAAACCAGTATGGAGAGACCGGGCGTTTCTTCTCGGACCGCGTCTATCAGCGCCCAGAATTGGCGCCGCGACAGGGGATCAATTCCGGTCGTCGGTTCGTCCAGTACCAGAAACTTAGGGTCGTGGATCAGCGCACAACACAGTCCAAGTTTCTGCTTCATTCCGCCCGAAAGTTTGCCCATAAGCCGGTCCGAAAAGGGCGCAAGTCCGGTCGCTGACAGCAAGGCCGCGATCCTGATTTCACGCTCCTGTTGCCCTTGTCCGAAAAGACGTGAAAAGAACTCGAGATTCTCACGCACAGACAGTTCCGCGTATAAGTTGCGGCCCAACCCCTGCGGCATAAATGCGATCGCCGGGCACACGCGGTGACGGTGCGCGCGGTCACCTATCGATCCCCCGAGAACATCAATTTCCCCGGACTGAAGTTGCTTTGCGCCGGTAATCAATCCCAGCAGCGTTGACTTGCCAACCCCGTCTGGCCCGATCAATCCGATAAGCTGGCCAGTTGGCAGAACCAGCGAAAGGTTATCCAACGCAACATGCTGTCGGTACGTGTGTGTGACACCGTTGATGCAGAAACCCGATGAGCCCCCCTCGGCGCTCATTCGAACAGCTCGGGTGGAATTCGTCTATCCAGATCGTCTGGCCACGCGCCATCGGAAGTAAGTCGGATCACTGCAATGCCGCGAAGGCCGGTCTTCACATGCTCAATCCGCGCCGTAACCAAATCCCTGGGAATGCGAACCCGAACGCGAAACACCAGCTGCTCCCGTTCGCTCAAAGTTTCTACCTGCTTGGGAGTGAATTGAGCTTCGGGAGAGACGAAGGTTACGGTTGCTGGGATGGCAAATTCCGGCAACGCATCAAGCACGATGCGCGCCTCGGCACCGATGGGCAATAGCCCCGCTTCGCGTGCAGGCAGGAAGACCTCCATATAGACGTTTTCCAAACTGAGTAACGTCAAGATCGGTTCGCCCGCTCCAACGACCTCACCGGGCTCGGCCAGTCGATACAGAATACGCCCCGGCATGGGAGCGATGAGGGAACCATCCTCTATTTGTTCCGCAATCCGGCGCACCTCGGCCTCTGCGGCGGCAATCTGGCTATCCGCCGTTGCAACCCGGGCCTTGGCCGCGCCCAGCACGGCATCCGCAACCTGAAACGCGGTTTCACGATCCTCAAAGACAGTCATCGAGATATTCTGACCGGCCAGCAACGCCTTGGCCCGGTCAAGCTCCTGCGAAGCGCGACGCTGCTGGCTTTCTCGCTGGATGACCACGGCTTCGGCTTCGGCCTTGGTTTGGCGCGCCAGCGCAACCTGGGCACTGGCACGGTCAAGGGCTGCAGATAATTCATCTGTATCCATTTCAACCAGCAGTTCACCCGAAGCAACCAGGCTGCCCTCTGCTGCTATGACCCGAGCAACGCGCCCGGCAAAGGTTGGAGCGATTTCTACTTGTTCAGCCTCGATCCGCCCATTGCCCTGTACAAACCCAGCCGGCAATTCATCACTGTCTTCTGCGACGAAAAAATAAACAGCTGCACCTGCAAGTAGGAGCGCTATGGCGATCAGAATTGCGCGTACGTTCTTTCTCATGGCCCCGCGCACATTAGTTAATTTTCTATTCTAATTTAGCTCGCTCTCGAAGTGATGCCTTGAGTTGGATCAAACAGGTTCTATCTGATGATTGTCCAAGTGCTTATCGGGTACGAAATTGAGGCACAGGTCTGGTTGTTGACCCACATCCATGGCCCAATGAGGCTTTCGGGGTGTGACTCTCTATGACGGCTGCGCCGAATTGGTCGCAATGATGCGCAAGGGCAAGCATCCCGTAGTCGAAATAAATGCCCAGTTGTCCATCTGTCGTGTCAAAGCTCTTACGAGTCACGCTTCCAACGTTCAGGTAAAACCAACACTGCGTCAGCGTTGCTGGCTGTCGTTCCTACTTCGGCAACATGAAGAACTCTTCAAGTACAATTTTCCCATCTGCTACCGAATAAACTGCGATCTCGCTCAAGGTCATGTGTTGCCCTGTAGCCTTCTGCGTTACGTTAACCTTATATCGTACACCGAAGCGGTTTGGGGGATGAACATAGGGGCCATCCACGTCGAATTCGACGATTTCATGAGCTGCCAGCCAGTCCTCTCTTTTTCCCTTGATAGCATCCCGGCCCTTGGTGATGCGAAACTGTCGAACCGGAGGCACAACCGCCTCAATAGATTGAGCGTTTTCTGCATACATTTCACCAACGTTTGCAAGACCTCTGCGATCCCGCATTGCCTGAACGAATGTTCGTCCAATCTCGACTAATTCTTCCATAATAGCCCCCCAATTTCAGCCTCAACTGTATCACATCTTACCTTTGCCAATCTTGACAGGGATCAATAAAATTAGATGTTCGCGAAGGATTCAGATCAGGATCGAGAGGACGACTTGCACAGTGGAAATGAGCGGCCCAATTCCCGGCGCCGTCTTCAGCCAGTGCGCTATTAGACAACGCCTTCAGAACCAACTGTTTCCGTTCATTTCGCTCCGGTGGGTGCTTAAATCGAAGAAGCGGATCTTACCGATTTGTTCCGCCAAGATAAGCAAACCAATAGGCCAAGGCAACTCCTCCCGCCCCGCCGACAATGTTACCCAGAGTGACCCATAGCAGATTGGCCGCCGCTGCGAAAACCGGCACAGTTGCTCCCGCAGCCCAGCCCTGCGGGAAGAAATACATGTTCGCAATCGAATGCTCGAGCCCCAGCAGCACAAATGCTGAGACGGGCCACAAGACCGCTAGAATTTTTCCAGCGACGCTGCGGGCGGCGAAGGACAGCCATACGGCAAGGCAAACCAGCCCGTTGCACAATGCGCCGCGGGCGAAAGCCTCCATCGGTTCCAACCCCGCTTTGGCATCGGCTACCCTTATGGCAGTGCTACCCATCGGCCCATCAAGCAAGCCGGTCAGGGCGAAAGCTAATGCAAGCACAACGGCACCCACGAAGTTACCAACGTAGACGATAACCCAACTTCGGAACAGCAGCCGCAGCGGTATCTTGCGATCGACCGCTGCTATCACCATCAGAACATTGCCGGTGAATAATTCTGCACCACCTGCGATCACCAGGATAAGGCCCAGGGAAAACACTGCTCCTCCCAGAACGCGGATCGGCCCTGAAGCGCTGTCTGCCCCCGTGACCGCCATCGTATAGGCCGCTGCGCCAAACCCTATGAATGCTCCAGCCAGCATCGCAAGAACGAACATGGGTGCTAGTGGCAGCTTTGCCTTTGCGACCCCGGCAGTCTCAACTAACGTTGCAATTTCAGCGGGTTTATGAGCATCGAACAGGGCCGGGGGGTTCATGTGGCGCTCCAGAGTTGGCACGAGTTTACGTAGCAGGAAGTTTAAGCCTGTCTTCTGACCTTGAACTAACGCGCAAATAAAACCGGAAGCCTATCTGTTCCCTCTGAGTTCGGATAGTTCCACCTAACACAGTTTGGCGCGCGGTCATGGCCATAGGTACCCTTGAGATCCACTTCAGCTTCCGCTTTCGCGAGATCTCAATGCAGAACTTTTCGATCCTCATCGTTTAGCGCCGATTGGGGCCAAGTTTGAAATTCAGGCAACGGTTAAAACAGCACAAGTGGCATTCCGACTGATGCCTAGAGAGGTGCTCCCTTGAATTAGGCTACCAATGCTTCCCAATCCACGGCGGCCCGTCACAATCAGGTCAGCTGTGCATTGCTCCGCACATGCGATGATCTGGTCGACGGGATCACCGCGTTGGGTATGCGTTTGCGAAACCGTCTGATTGTACTCTTCGACAATCTCTCTACCAGCGGAAATAATCTTGTTTGCTGCCTGATGCACCTCTTCGTCTGAAGGCATTGTCGTGACGGCGTGATAGCCAGCCAATGCGCCCATTGCGAACGCCACGGTTTGGGGTTGAGGTGTATGAACAAGGTGAATTTGGGAGCCATATTTGCTTGAAATATCACAGGCAACGCGCAGAGCTGCTTCTGACGCCTCAGATCCATCCAAGCCAACTACGATCTTTTTGAACATGTTGCACTCCCTCCTTAGTGAGGGGTTAGTATGGGCGAGCTTGCAGTAGTTAACTTTGACTCAAATCAACACATTTCACTGCAGGTTCGAGCGTAGTCGTCCGTCTATTTCCAGAAGATATACGGTAACTGAACCAATTTTGAAAAATGTTAGGAGTTGCAAACGGGTCATCCCAAAGGGGCAACAGCGCATAATTATTGCGAAAAACCTCGCGCAGACGCTGCATTTTTTCAAAGGGTATCAAGTTAAGCCCAATGATAAAGATCAAGGGAAATGGCGAGAAGAATTGCTATTAGGGACGTGCGTTTCAGTTCGTTTGGCAAGGTTGGCAGATTGCCCACGACATGAGATTCAATCTTATTTCTGGGGAATACAACGATGCCTTCCTCTCCGCCTTGGGTTCGCCCAGTTACGATAGCCGCAGTACTCTTTGGTCTCCTGACCATTTTCTCAGGAGGAACAGCCCTGTTTGGGGGTGCTGCTGCCAGAGCTGCAGTCGGAGATGCAGTGACATTCGTGCTATGGTACAATTTTCTGGCTGGATTTATCTATTTGCTAGGCGCTTTCGCGCTCCATAAATCCACGATCTGGGCACAACGAATTGCCTGGTTGCTTGGCTTATCTACACTATTGGTGTTCGTTGTTCTGATACTAGTGGCACTTAGTGGAACGCCGTTTGAATGGCGAACGGTCGGCGCAATGACCATACGCAGTGCATTCTGGTTAACTGTAGCTTTCGCGCTTTCCAAAACCGCATAAGCCAGCCAACGGGTGCCTCACCCGCGCCCAAATAACTTGGCAAGACAGGCACTTTTGATTGGGATCAAGGGCCGAAACGAGCAGTTTCGACATAGTTGGTGCGTTTTTCGAACCGATTTGCAGGAGGATCGGAATGACTGTGCTGATTGCCTACGGTACCCTAGAAGGCCAAACGGCTAAGATTGCGTATTTTATCAACGATGTAGTCAGAGAAGCCGGCTACGAAACGAAGCTGATCAACGCCGGCGGTCACCCCCGCTGTCTGTCTCAGCGGCAGCTTGAATAGCACTTTGGTCGACAGGCAGAATTGGATCGTCGCATTCGAAAAGACCGGCTGTGACAAGGCCGACCTTCGTGCGCCGCGAGCCAGGTCATGTCCTTGTCCAGCCAGACAAGAAGTGAGCCGCGCTCCTTAGGCGCAGCATTGTAGTCGGACCAATACGTGACGCGTTAACGGGCGGAAGATGGCTTACTCATCCACACCGTTTAACCTTATGGATTCGCGTTGTGAATCCCTCGCTGCGAGAGATATGCAACAACGCCCATGTTCGTGAGAACATAGCGGTCTAACTATCAGAAGGTAATTTAAGATGAGATTGATACTCGCGATTTTGCTTCCGTTTGTGGTGTTTTTCACGATCCAACGCCCTTTTCAGGGCTTTTTCTGCCTGCTCTGCGTATTCCCCGTGAATTGCCGCGTGAATCCCAATAAAGCTGCCGCCCAATCTTGTTGACAACGTGCATCCAGACCGATGGCCTCTAATCGCCGTGCCACAGGCTACTTGGCAGGAAGGCCACACGGCAGACTTTCGCCGCGCATGCATCAACAAGACCTACAAACGGCGGCAATGCACTTGAAGCAGACCCTTAATCCAAGATGCAGTGTTGTGGAGCTTTGGACAGTGGCTATACGGACAAAGCTGCCATCGGGAAATAAAACCAAAATGGCAGCATTTTCTTATATGGCGGTCAATGCCCCCCCAGTTTGTCCACTCATACGCAACAACATTAACCGAACGTGAACAATGTATTCTCAGAGTGTTCAACCGTTATCGTTCATAATTCCTTACTCAGGGCCGATCAATGCGTGCCCGGATGCACTGAAGGGGAATAGCATGATCAATACTGCCAATGAGGGTGCGCCTAGCATTCCTACAGCAATGCAATCCTCGCGCACCGTCTCAGGCGGTGAATTGTCAAGCATCACGAATTCGAGCAACGGTCGCTTCCCTCCTATCGAAAATGCACTGTCTGAACTATTCAACAATGAGCGGCTAAAAGAGGCGAAACGAGGCGTCTGATCTCTCAACAGAACGTCTGCGTATATCCCAAGTCACGTGGTGTTGTCTGGGATGTAGTGAAACCCGCTCCGGATCGGAGCGGGTTTTTTTATTTGTGATGTTGTTATGCCTGCTGGCTCGGGTCTATTTGACCTGGTGATTGATTGGACAATCAGCAATCAGCTTTCAAGACCAAGCAGAGTTTTTACGGCAGCCTCGACCTCATCCGTCACAGGCTTGTTGGCGGCAGCCTCCAACGCTTCACGCTCGGTCTGCGGTTGATTTTCTACAGCCTCAGTCAGCGCATCGACTTCTGCCACCGTATCGTTGTAGTCGACCGCAGCCTGCCGTTCGGCGCCTAGGTCTTCGGCCGTATCGAGGGCTCCCTGAAGTTCGTCATTGGCGTCCTTAAGCTCTGCTTCTATATCCGGATCTGTGCCCCCGGCATCGGCAAGAGCGTCCTCAAGCTCGTTCACGCGATCCTGTTTGTCCTGAACATCTGTCAGAGCCGCATCAAGGTCCTCTTCGATCTCAGAGACCGGGCGGTCCGGCGGGGTCATGCCATCCAGCTGTGCCTGTGTTTCCGCAAGCTCCTCGCGCAATTCATCTCCGGCCAGAACTGCGTCACGAAATGCGGCGATGCGGCCCACACGGGAATTAGGAGAGGCGTTCTTGAGAGCATTCTCATTAGCGTTGGCGGCGTTCAGTGCGCCTAGTTCAGATGGGTGCACGCCCAGCAGATCCGCCATCTTGTACCCTTTTGGTTTCGGGGCGGGGCGAATTGCTTTGGTCACCTGATCCACTGGTTGACTTTTGCGTACGGTCTTTACGGCTGCGGTTTTGGCTTTGGTCTTTTTGCCCCCAAACAGGTCTTTCAAGGAAAACTTGTTTTTTCCCGATGACTTTGACTTACCAGCGTTGGAAGATTTCCGGTTAGATTTTCCGGCCGCTTTATCACTATCGCTAATGGACGCACCAGATCCGCCATTACCGTTTCCACCACCATTGCCGTTTCCACCGCCATTGCCATTGCCATTGCCGCCGCCGTTTCCGTTACCGCCGCCGTTGCCTCCTTTGGCATAAGCAGCATCAGGAAACGCGACAGCTCCGACAATCGCGGTCGAGCCCAGCAGGGCGATGGCAATAGCAGAGGCTTTTAGCAGGTTGATCGGTTTGGTGTTCATAATGGTCCTCGTTCATCAGGTGCGATTCTCGTCTGTCACGGTAATCAGCGGCGAGCAGACGCAAAAACTGGGTGTCGAAAACAGAATCCGACACCCCTGATCTAAACCCATCATCGTTGAACCCACGCGTAACTGGCTGTTCACCGTAGGTTCACATAGAAATCGGTAGATTGAGCCGGCGTTTTCGCAGTAATGAGTGACAAGGATGAAAAAGCTTATTGCCATTGCCTGTCTACTTGCCTTTCTCCACCCCGGAGAGGGACAGGCTGCTGCACGTGAGTTGACGCAATCCGAGTTGCGCAAGGCGACAACCTCAGGCAGTGCCATTCGTTTGAAAAAAGTAATCAAAGGCGTTGAAAAGGCTTTTGGTGGAACGCCAGTTGACGCGCGCGCCTTTCAGACTGACAGGCTATATTACCGTATTCTCGTCAAGAAACCCGATGGTATAATCGTCAGTGTCATCGTCAACGCTCAGACGGGTGTTGTTGTCTCCAACCGATCCGTTGTTGGCCGCCAGATTTCTGAAGCTGCCCGCGCTGCGCCGGGTAAATCCGGCAAGGGCGCTACGCAGGGGAAATCTGCAAACAAAGGCAACAGCGGCGGTAACTCCGGTGGCAATGGTGGTGGTAATTCCGGTGGTAACGGTGGCGGTAATTCCGGTGGTAACGGTGGCGGTAATTCCGGTGGCAACGGCGGCGGTAACTCCGGTGGTAATGGCGGAGGTAACGGCGGGGGCAAAAAGTAATGGTTATACTTCCATTCGCTCGCCTATAGTCCCTAAGTATGAGAGTATTGCTGGCAGAAGACGAACCGCACCTCTGCGAACAGATCAAAAAACTCCTGAACGCAGAAGGCCGCGTTGTGGATGTCGCCAATAGTGGGCTCGACGCCCTGCATCTGGGTGCGACCGAACCATATGACATGATCATCCTTGACCTCGGCCTTCCAGAGCGCGATGGCATTTCGATTCTGCGCGAATGGCGCAACGAGGGTGTCAAAACACCGGTGCTGATCCTGACTGCCCGCGATGGCTGGAGCGAAAGGGTCGACGGCCTGGATGCGGGCGCAGATGACTATATGACCAAACCGTTCCACATGCCCGAACTGGCCGCGCGTGTTCGCGCCATCCTGCGACGGCAAAGTGGACAGCTGAATCCCGTGATTGAAATGGGAAACGTCATTCTGGATACCCGTAACGGCCGGGTGACAGCCGATGGCGTGCCGGTTGACCTGACTGCTCAAGAAATCGCGGTGCTGACTTATCTGGCGCATAATTCTGGTCGGATGATTTCACGATCAGAACTTTCAGAGCATATCTATGAATACGATGGAGACCGGGATTCGAACACCATCGCCGTATTTGTTACCCGTCTGCGCAAGAAGCTTGGCACTGACCTGATCACAACGGTTCGGGGTCGTGGATATATGATCGATTCGGCCTGATGTTATCGCTGCGACAACGGGCACTGCTGGGGGGAATTGCATCTGGGGCAGTGTCTGTGGGCGTAGGCACACTGGCGGTTTTCTCATACATTGATGCACGGGTGTCCAACCGGTTCGACTCTGCGCTGCTGGATCGTCACACACAGCTGGTTGTCGGGTTGAATGTCACAACCGAAAACCCGGAGGCACTACGAGATCTGATATTTGACCCGGCTTATGGCACCCCATATTCCGGACGATACTGGCAGGTCAGAAGCGCCGACGGTGTGGTCTTCACCTCTCGCTCGCTGTTTGATGAGGTCATCGCGGAACCCCCCGGTATTCCTGACATCCCCACACTCTGGGACACAAGCGGTCCGGAGAATGAAGTGCTGCGCAGCGCTTTTCAGAAGATCACTTATGAAGATGGCACGGTATGGGGCGTCAGCGTCGCCGAAAGTCAGGCTCAGCTCGTGGCCGAGCGGCGCGCGGCGCAGAAAAGCCTGCTGCCGGTGTTTGGCCTAGTTGGCCTGATCGGTTTAGCCGGCTCGTTGTTTCTGATTTCAGTTGTTCTGGGACCATTGCGAAAGCTGCGTACGGATGTGGCCCATCGCTGGGATCAGGACGAAGACCTTAGGCCTGCAGATTACCCCGAAGAGGTCTCGCCATTGGTCGAGGACCTGAACCAGCTGTTGCGTCGGAACCGCGAGATTGTCTCGGGTTCGCGCCGCCAGGCCGCAGACCTGGCGCACGCATTGAAAACCCCCACCGCCATTTTGCGCAATGAACTTGTAACATTGTCCAACGACGGAGCGGTGACGGATACCGCACAAGAGGCGCTGGATCGGATCGATGCTCAACTTGGTCGATCTCTGGCCAGACTGCGGGCTTTGAACGCAGCGGACCTGACCCATTCGCGGACCGATCTGTCAAACTCCATCGACCGCCTGGCGCGGCTGTTCTCGGCGATGGCGGACCGCGAAGGCAAATCGCTGCAGATCCAGGGCGATCCGGGTCTTTGGGTGCGCATGGACACGCAGGACATCGAAGAGATTTTGGGCAACCTTCTGGACAACGCGGTCAAATGGTGCCGAAGCGCGGTACGGCTGACCGCGAAGCGTAAGCAGAAATGCATCGAAATCAGTATCGAGGATGACGGCCCCGGAATTCCCGAAGACGCCCACCGCGAAGCCTTGCGATCCGGCGGACGGCTGGACACCTCGGTCGTTGGCAGCGGGCTTGGGTTGGCGATCGCGGTTGATTTACTGAAAGCCTACGATGCCAAACTAGATCTGGACCGCTCAGAATCGCTGGGCGGGTTGGTGTGTCGGATTGTGGTCCCGACCTGAAGTCGCCCGGAATCTGATCTGCAAAGTGTCGTTTGAACAATTCGCAACTTTAACTACCAATGGGCCCGAACCTGTCGTCTGACGATCTCAGTAGGTCATCGGGTTGGTTCAGACCGCACAAAGTCGGCCTAATGGACAAATCAGGCGTTCGGCTAGGTTCACTTTTGCAGAAAATGATGGCGCATTTTTTTCGCGTTGGATCGGGCGATCAAAAGTTACAGCCAAAATACTTCTGTGAAGGTAAACCGATAGGAAGAACTGCCGAAGACAATGTATTCAGTCAAAAAGCCAAATTGCTTAAGTGAGGGACTCTGTGACTTCTGAGAACGCCTTAATTTATCTGTCTGACGACGACCTCGGGGGTTTAGGCATCCAACCTTCGGAAGTTGCCGATGCCATCGAGGCTGCTTTAATAGCCAAGGCAGACGGAAAGCTTCACACTTCTCCCAAGACAGTCATTTTGCCCGGCGATGGGCGCTACGCAATGTCTACATTGGCAATGGGAGATGATGGATTCATCGTGACCAAGCAGGTTACAGTGTGTCCGGAAAATCCGGCGAGGGGTTATCCCGCGATAAACGGTGCCATCATGGTTATGGATGCGCAAACCGGACTGCTTCGCGCGGTCTTGGGAGCGAATTGGATTACGGCAAACAGAACTGCGGCTCTGTCAGTGGTGGCAGCGCGTCGGCTTGCTGACCCTCATGCCGAGACAGTGGCTTTTGTGGGCGCGGGCGTGCAGGCTCACTCCCATCTAGCTGCGTTTTCAGAACTGTTTCCCTTGAAACGAATCCGCGTGTTCGGGCGAGGTAAAGAGAATGCCGACAAGCTTTGTCGTTATGCTAGGGGCATGGGTCTCGAAGCTGAAACATGCGCCGATGCCAAGGACGCTTTGAGTGATGCCGATCTGATAGTGACATCGATAACGTTGGACTACTCCATTGAACCCTTCTTGGATGCCCGATGGCTGAAGCCGACTGCCTTCGCCACCATAACTGATGCGTGCATCCCGTGGGTGCCGGCGCACATGATTGGTTTCAAAACGGTAATTGTCGACGACCGTTTGCAGGAGCTGGAAAGCGACAAGCCGATGTTGCAATACGAGCAAATTGCTGGCGACTTGACGGAATTGGTCGCTGGCAAAGTCGACGTCCGAGCACGCAATAAACCGGCGGCTTTTGCTTTCAGAGGGATTTCATTGGGGGATTATGCTGCTTCGGTCCTCGCAGTTCGCCGGTTCACCGAAAAACCCGTGAAGTGAGCCCAAAGACATGAACACCCACTTTGTAATTAGATACCGGAATGGTCGCTTTGGGCGCAGATACGCCATTCTCTGCGATCAGTTCAATTAGTTGGTCGCAGCCCAAAGCGGGCATTTGCCACTGAGCTTTGCAAATTCAACTGCGCGGGACGGGAGTTACTATTGGTGCTGAAGGTTTGAACGCACGCTCCGAGCGCTTCGCCACGGCAAGAATGTAAGAAAGAAATTGACCGTGAAAAGCAAGCAAGCTGAAACAGCACTCTTTAAGGAAGCAGGCGCCACCGCACACTTTCGGGCAAAACAGGTTTAACCCAAGGTGTTGCCGGTGATGAAGGTGTACGAACTTTCGACCAGATCGATGACGAATTCCAACTCTTCTGGTGTGGTTGGAGTATAGATCATGACAAAGCCGCTCCATCCGGGGCGTTGATCAGCCCAAGGGTGAGCTACGGCCCAGCCAGCCTCAATTGCTTTTCGCGCCAATGCTGGGTCGAGCGAAGCGTGCAAGCTGCCATCAGGATGCATATGCGCAAACTCAAACCCACCGACGATAGAGCTCGGTCGAGACAACAACATGCCGGGATCAAGCTGAAAGCCAATCGCGCCAGGTAGTGATATGCGTGTGGGGCCAAGTGTGACCCCTGGGAATTGCGCAACTCGCTCCAGCAATAGCTGGGACAAATCGGCATCAATTTCGACACCAATCTGAGTATGCGGTACGCCGCTTGTTGTTTCCGGACGGGGCGAGGTGCGCTCCGGGAACGCGTACTCTTGCGCATATGCCAAAGGGCTCGTGACCGCCGCTACTGCGACAACAGCAAATATTTTCGGGAAAATATCCATATTGTTGGCGACCCCGTCAAAAGTTAAGAAAGAGCGCTCCGAGCAGTTTCAGCGCACTTGCACACATCATTCAGCCTTTAACGCTTCGATATTGATCAAGAGCTCTATTTCGTCGCTCACCGCAGGTGCAAACGCCCCAAGTCCGAATTCTGACCGCACGATAGTCGCCGTGGCTGCCAGCCCCAAGGTTGGCGTGCCCTCTTTTGGGCCAAACGGGTATGGCGCTGACTTGTTAAGCGTTGTTTCCAGAACAACAGGTTTGGTGACGCCATTCATGGTCAGGTCGCCAGAAATATTCGCGGAATTGTCCCCGGTCACTTCAATGCTGGTTGAGGCGAATGTGACCACGTCACCGTCACTCGCGCTAAAAAAGTCATCGGACATGAAGTGTTGCAAACGGGCATCCCAGCCCGTGATCATGGATTTTACAGGCATAGACACTGTGACAGATGAGGCAGACGGATCATCTTCGTCGAACTCAATCTCACCGCTAAAACCTGAGAACATTCCATATGTTTCTGAGAACCCGATGTGGCTGTAGCTGAACAATACCTGGCTGTGTCCAGGATCCAGCTCGTAAGTGCCACTCTCGGACAATGCGGTTGTCGCGCCCATCGATAAGAGTACCGCCAGCGGGGTTGCTGCCACTTTGAACATTGATACGCTCCCATTTTGACAAGACGTGTTTGCGAAATTGAATTTTGGGATTTAGTTTTAGCTTGCCATACTTTTAGGACAAAATGCTCTACTGTGCAACAAAATGTTCTATAGGAGGGGTGATTGAAAGAAGATCCTAGGCTGATCGCCACACGACAGACCGCGCTTGATGCGGCACAAAGGATACTAATGGATGAGGGCGTGCTGCACGTAACTCATGGCTCAGTATCGAAGGCAACGGGCATTTCGCGCAGCACACTTTACAGACACTGGCCAGATGCGCGTAGTCTGCGTGATGCAGCGTTCAGGCGCATCGCAACACCGCCGAACATACCGCCCAAAACCGATGGCCCGCTACGATCTGACCTGCGCTGGCTACTCGGTGTACTGATGGGAGCCTTGAATGACACACCATGGGGCCAAATTGCGCCTCAGGTGGTCGCTGCTGCGTCCAACGATGCAGAAGCGAGGTTAGTGATCACTGAATTTATGAAAGACAGGTTCGCAAGTGTTGAAGCAGTATTTGCAGCCGCAATAGGCCGCGGTGAGATCACCGCTGACGTCCCTGTTGACCAACTCATAGAACTAGCAGTCGCAGCACCTTATTTCCGCAAACTCATACGTCACGAGGCACTGGACGAAGATTGGTTGGATCAACATGTTGATCTGCTTTGCAATATAGCGAAAACCAATTCGGGACATTGAACATCGCCTGAATTTGCAGACAAAGCGACCAAGAAGCCTAACGATCTCCAAGATCGCGGTGGGGCTACGTTCGCTGCGTGACATCAGCACGTCGCATGGTCAAAACGAACCGCTACTCACAACGTTGATGTCTGTACCCTGATTTGTCGCTGCCGCTCATTCCTATTGCAACATGAACACCTTGGGCTCAGTGTTGCCATTCTCCGCAGCAAGCATGATAGGCCGCTAGCAGCCCAAAGCGGACCTTCAAGACAGGAATTTGCAGTTTCGTTGATGCGAGCCTACCCGCCGTTCGCTACTCTCGCATAAAAAGCATTCACAGTCTCGGTTAGCGGCCATTCAACAACGCTTGCCATGAATTGACTTTTGGTGCGAAGGAAGCTTTCGCTTGGATCTATGTTAGGCTCAGGATGCATTGATTTTCGCTGCGCTGCGTGATTCACGGCTCCAAAAACGGAGCGATGACATGAACGACCTCTATTGGCTGACAGACGAGCATATGGCCATGCTTTCCCCTTTCTTCCTGAAGTCGCACGGTAGGCCACGGGTCGATGATAGAAGGGTGCTAAGCGGGATTATCTTCATCAATCGCAATGGGTTGCGTTGGCGAGATGTGCCCTGGGAATCCGGACCTAAAAAGACGCTCTACAGCCGGTGGAAGCGTTGGAGCGAGAAAGGCATCTTCGCACGGATGATGGCTGGTCTGGTTGCCGAGCACGGTGAAAAGAAGATGGTCATGATCGATGCCACATATCTAAAAGCCCATCGCACGGCATCAAGCTTGGGCTTCAAAAAGGGGGGCGTGGCCGCCTGATTGGCAGAACCAAAGGCTGCATGAATACCAAGCTGCATGCTATTTGTGATAGCTAAGGTCGCCCGTTCAACCTGTTTGTTACTGCCGGGCAGGTCAGCGATTACATCGATGCTCGGGCTCTGCTCAGCAGCATATTAAACGTGGATTGGCTGCTCGGGGATCGCGGCTATGACGCCGACTGGTTCCGTGAAGCGCTAAAAGACAAAAGGATACGCGCCTGCATCCCAGGCCGTATGCAACGCAAGACACCGGTCAAATACGATAAGCGAAAGTACAACGTCGCAACCGGATCGAGATCATGTTCGGCAGGCTCAAGGATTGGAGGCGCGTGGCGACACGCTATGACCGTAGTCCCAAGGTCTTCCTCTCAGCCTTCGCACTCGAGGCAACCGTTATGTACTGGTTATGAATCCTGACCCTAAGTAGAATTGGTCAAGTTGAGAACACTGTCGGTTTCAGCGCCAAGCCTTGTTGCAACTAACTTCATTGAGCCGCCTGGCGCTCTTTTTCCGGCCAGAATTCATCTACCACGACATATGCGATGATTACAAAGAAGGCGGCGCTGGCAACTTGCAAAACTCGAATGATGCTCTTGACGTCAGCCTCGTCTGAAAACGGCGCAACCGACCCGCCATATACTATGAGAGCCGTTGTAATAGCAGAGCCGGCAGCGGTGGCGAGCGGGGCTTGAGATTTACCGAGTACTCCGAGTGTCAGGCAAAAGAAAAAACACAGCAAAATGGGGGTGAGAATAACCGGAGCTATTACGTTTATTTCATAACAAATGATGGATACTGCCGCCCCAAGAAGGTTTGCCGTCAGCATTGCTTTTGCAACTGTTTTGCCTGCAGCGGGCATTGCCGCAAGTTGCTGGCTCAGCAGTGCGACAAAAAACAAAACAAGTAGTGCAGATGCGCCGGAAACAAAAAACGCCAAGGCAAACGGCACTGTTACAAGCGACATCCTGACTATTCGGCGATGTGGGTCGAAGTTCGGCGACGATGCGGCCTTCTTCTGGGCCGCTGTTTGGGGTTCCGCGGGGATCAGCGCGAACATTAGCGTCGATACGAAGCCCGCAAACAGCAGATTCAAAGGTATCCAATACACAAGCACCAAGGCCAGATCCTGGGATTGCAGAACCAAGTTTGGGATCATCAATGCCCCCATGAGAGCTATGACACCGGGTAATACTCCGGCGCCGGAAACTGACCACATGAAAGACAGGATTATTCCAATCGCCACCAGCATCAGAAATACAAGCGGATATGGTGAGAAGACTGACGACACCAGAAACGAAATGAACATCAATCCAATCGAAAAAACAAACAGCTTAGTAAATGCTGCCAGAGGCAATGCGGCGGGCGCCTGCAAAAACAGTGCGGCGAACACCGCCCCAACGACGGCAAGCGGCCACCCAAGAAATAGGCCCAATGAAAAGACGCCGGTAACACCTAGCGCAAGCCGGGTGACAGAGCGTTGGTCCTCAGTACGCATAGGACAGAATTGAAACCACGTGAATGTAGGTACGTCCCACGAGGTTCAGCAACGAGTTGTCGCTTAGGTACATGATCACATCGGCTTGCCCATTCAACTGAAAGCGAAGGTCGTCTTCGGTGCTTCCGGCTTCATAGCCGGGTAAAACGATCCTGACTGGGAATCTCTCAGGCTCTCGTAAAAAACCTTTGGTGCTTGGCGGGCTCGCCAATTGCCCGGGCACATCACCGCCGCTTAGGGAAACCGCCGAACTAAAGCTCTCAATGACGCCCGGAATAACCTGACCTGGATGCATGTCCAACACTACATCAACCGGAGACCCTATCGAGGCTCTTCCTAGGTTGTTCTCGGAAAAATACGCCTCAATCCAGACGTCAGTTGCGTCCAGAAACGTCAACAGATCCTGACCGGATCGCGCATATGTTCCGGGGGCTATCAGCAAATTAGAGATGACACCTGTCGCCGGAGCGCGCAACTCAGTCCACTCAAGGTTAAGCTCTGCATCCGCCAAGGCGGCCAACGCGCGCTGGATTTTCGGGTTTTCGATTCCGTCGTCACCAAGTCTCTGTTTTGCTTTTTCCAGATCTGCTTTTGCGTTCTCATAGTTTGCCTCGGACTCTGCCAGTTGCCCTCGCGCATCATCGGCCTTTGAGACGGCAATCAACCCTTTCTTTTCGAGCGCAAATACGCGTTCTGTTTGAATGCGCATCGTATCCAGATCGCTCTGCGCCCTTGCCAGTTTGGCCTGTGCCGCTCTTACTTCTGCCGAAGATGCGCCGACTTCTTGAGTGGCTGCTTCGAGATCAGCTTCCGCCTTGTCGCGCTGAATCTCGTAGGGTCGCGCATCGATCCGGACAAGGACATCTCCGGCCGAGACAATCTGACCATTTTCGACCAATACTTCAGTCACGGTGCCAGTCACCTGAGGGACGATCTGAGTCGCCACGGCTTTTACTCTGGCGTTCCCGGTAAATGGCGTTTTCCGATCAGCGACCAAATACCAGACAAGGAAAATCAGAATGACAGCCAGGGTTGTCCATATCGTTTTCCTCATTTCGTCGTACCATCAGCAACACCCTCGGCTTCGGGCGAGGTATCAATCCAAACCTTGAACAGCTCATAGAAGACAGCAAAGAGAACCGGCCCCATAAAGACGCCGATCAAACCGTACGCCATCATACCTCCGAGAACACCGATGAGGATGACCAACATAGGAGTCTCGAGGCCTTTTGAGATGAACACGGGTCTTAGGAAACTGTCCATTATAGTGACGGGAACAGCCAGTATGGTGAAGATCAAAGCAGTTCCGCCGGACATGGAACTCCATGCGTAGATAATTACCGGTATAAGAACCAATCCGGGCCCGATTTGGATAATCGAGAGTATCAGGCAGATGAATGCCAACGTGGCGGCCGAAGAAATCCCAAACAAAGCCAACAGTATCCAAACGCAGACCGCTTGAATGGCAGCTACGCCAATCACGCCTTTTGTAACGTTCCGAATTGTTGCGCCTGCCAGTGTTACGAATTCTCCACCGCGCGGAGCGAAAACACGGTTGGCAAAGCGCTGAAGACCCTGGACCATATTTGGCCCGGGGCTGAACAACGCCCCCATAATCAATACGGACAGAGCTAAGCCAAGAAGCCCGATGCCGATGCCCAACACCTTTCCAAACAGCGACTTGGTGATCTCAAGGATTTGCGCGCCATATTTCGTAAGCGCGCCGTCAAGATTGCGCTCAAACATCCCCCAGACATCGGAAATTTTGTCTCCAACCAATGGCAATTCCTTGAGGCCCTCGGGCGCAGGGGGGACTTTCAACTCACCCTTGTCAGCTTGTTCCGCGAATTCAGCCCCTAGTTCTGCAGCACCAGACACCGCAGTTGCGACAGGCCCGAGGGTCAGAACAAGGCCCAGCAAAACCAAGATCGTCGTGGCAAGCTTTTTCCGACCTCCCAGCTTGGACTGCAGCCAATCAAATGCCGGGTAAAGCGCCACACAGAGGATAGTTGCCCAGATAACCACGCTTGCAAGCGGGGCCACCATGACCAGAGCGCTGTAGAGAAATAGTCCGAGAAAGAGCAATCGTATCGCTAGATCGACAATCTTTGCGTCCTGTGTCTTTTCCATTCCATCCCTCCATATATTTTTTTGAATGTTATACTCAAAAAACATAATATGTATATTTTTTTGAGTTTTAGTGATCATCTATCAGCTTGAAGGCGCAAATGAATCCAGGCCGCGGTTTGAGATGCACAGACGGGCCAATGCCTGTGCAGGAACTCGGTTTGGCTCATTTGAGTGCAGTCTATTAGTCCGCTTTTTTGTCGTCTTGGGACAAGATTGTATCTGCCACTGTGGTCGCCGCGGTCACGAAGACACCGAGGCCCACGATGATGTAAATCATTGTGAAGATCTTCCCTGCCGCGGTTTCAGGTGAGAAGTCACCAAACCCTACGGTCGAAATTGTCACTACAGAAAAGTAGATTGAGTCGAGCCAACTCCAACCCTCGACAAAGTGGTAAAAGACCGAGGCCCATAAAATCATTCCAACCGTGAAGGCAAGAATGCCTTTCACTCTACCGTCTTTGAAAGCGACGCCTATCCCACGTGTTATTCTAGTTAGTGAGTTCATCCTGTCCTCGTCGTTTGAAGAATTCACATATAACAGTAATTAGATAAATGTGGGAAATCGAAGAAATCTGGCTGCCAATAGCTTGGGAATGCGTCGAGCCGCTGAAGTCGCAACCCCTGCAACGTGTCCAGTTCTGGTCGGTCAAACTCGCTTCAAGCCAGCTGATTGGAAGCTGGGTCAGCGGTACAAAAGTTATTTTGTCATCTACCCGTGATTTGCCTGTCCGACCAAATCAGCGAGAGTTATCAGCTGTACGGTCAAGATCATTCAGAGGTCGGGAAATTTACCGACCATATAATCCATTAACCTAACAAATAAATGGTTTAGGTTGCCCAAGGTATGAATCGGAACATTAGGAGAAAAGCGTGCGGTACGTTGCAAAAGGTGTATTTGTTTGTTGCGCTGTCGCGTTTGTGGCTGTGTTAGCAGCTTGGCTTTTCCTGTCTTCTACGTTGCTTTCTTCTGTAAGGACCACCTTCGTTGAAAACCTGATCTCCAAGAAACTTGGTCAGGACGTCATCATAGAGGATGAAGTGCGTCTGGGCCTTGGCCGGCACTTGCAGGTGTCAGCGGCGGGGCTGGTACTACCCGGTTCGCGGAGAGCGAACGAGAATCTGGCAGCAATCGACGAACTTGAGTTCGAAATTTCCACGCGCGACCTCTGGAACAGTAATCTATCGCTGAGCAACCTTTCTCTCTCGGGCGTTCACCTGAACCTGATCACAGGCAAAGACGGCGTCGGAAACTGGCAGTCCCTTTCCCAATCAGATGTAGAAGCCGGGCAAGCTGCTAAGTCTCCTAAAATGCCTTTGGCTGGAGTTCTAACGGACCATAAAATTGACCTGACCGATATCACCGTTTTCTACCGAAATGATCTAAACGGGCTTGAGCTGGATCTGAAGCTTTCTGAGCTGCTTCTAAAACGCGATACGGAAACCGACGTTGCGACCGCAGTTGGGGCCGGTTCGCTAAATGGAGAGAGGTTTGATCTGAACGCGACATTCCCTGCGGAAGACCCGTTTCAGGTAGCGGTGAACTTCGAACAGATTTCGATTACCGCAGAGGAATCCCCCATAGAAGACGGGCTGCAAGTGAAGACGACCCTAGAGGTTGTAGAACTTGGCCAGCTTCTCGATATCCTGAAGATTGACCGTGTCCTGGAAGGTTCAGGAAGTATTGGTGCAACATTCAAATCGGTCGACGGCGTTGCTCGGATTGATGATCTAAGTGTTTTGACGGAGTTGGATGGCGGGCAAAGCCTCTCGCTGACAGGACAAATCGGAGAATTGGGGAACCCGGAAGACGTATCGCTGACAACCCGCATTCGGTTGTACCCTGAAGATGCTGAACCGGGCACAGCCGCATCGCGGTATGATCTTAAACTTATCGCGGTCGACATGGTTATCGACAGCGTCCCCGGGCAGATTCCGCAGCGGCAAATGGTCATTAAGACCAACGGATTCACATTGGACACGTCTGGCGAGGGTCCGCCTCCGATCAAGTTCTCCGAACTTTCCAGAACACCAGAGGGCGCCTTAAGGGTCGGAAGCATCAACTTGAGAATTGGGAACCCGGCTGATCCGTTTATCATTTTGGACGGTTCGGTCGATGACGCGCTGCAGTTACAAGGAATATCAGCAGAAGGTCTAATGGATATTCCGGCAAGCAGTTTGATCTCACCAGAACTGTTAGGACCGGACGACCAACTCGGCAGATTTTCCGGCGACTTTCATTTGAATGGCGACATCAATCAGCTATCGCTGACGAATTTGGATGGCAGGACAAGCGAAACGGAAGTCTGGAACCTCGAAGTACATGGCACTGTCAAGAATGTACTCAAATTCGAGGACCTGGATTTGGCAATTGATGTTGAAGTCCCATCAGGTGCAGACCTTTTGGAGGCACTATCGCTTGATCGCGTGGAAACCGGACAGGCTCGCCTTGAGATTGACCTCGCTAGCGAAGGCACCGATTGGAACGCGAGTGCCAATGTCGAGGTTGCTGAATCTGTCCTGGAAATTGTCGCCGATCTTGATGATGCAACAAGTGATCCTGTGCTGAAAGGTTCCATAGAGAGTGACCTGATAAAGATAGATCATATTCGAACTATCATTCAGGCCGCCGCACAGTTGCGGAAGCTAGGCGGTACGGGGCCCGACGAGGAAGACGTCAATCAAGAAGCAGATGACACTGACCCTTTGAGAAATGTTACGCTTAAACCAATTGGGCGTTCAGTTCTCTTGTCCGGTATGGATATGGATGTCGACATTGACCTTCGGCACATAGAGGGCGCCAAAGGCATTAGCAGTTTGCAGAGCGAACTGACGCTTAACAAAAATGAGCTTAAGGCCGGACCTTTGAAATTTGAATACGGTGGCGCTCATTTCGACGTCAGCGGGCAAATGGATCTATCGAACGACGCGCACCTGCTCACGTTGACCGGCAAGGCAGGCGGCTGGCAGCTGGATGATATTCTTCACGGTCTGAACTTCAAAAAAGGTGCAAGCGGTACGATCTATGCAGATTTTTCGGTGTCAGGAGGAACCGATTCACCCAAGCACTTTGCCAACAGCATGAACGGCAACGCCACAGTTTCATTGCGTGATGGCTCGATCGAGACCCAGCTTTTGGATTTGGCGGGGCTGGGTGTGCTGCCTTGGGTGTTTACCAAAGAAAAACAAAAGGTTGCTCCGATCGTGTGCTTGCGCGCGCCGATTAGTATCTCCAATGGAAGTATTTCGACGAAACAAACCACCTTGGAAACGGATCATGTCCAAGTTGTCGTTTTTGGCGGGGTCGATGTGGCTGGCAAGGTCTTGGATTTAGATCTACAGCCCCGCAAGATTGGCGAACCTCTTTCGAAAAGCCCCTGGCCAGTGACTCTAAAAGGCCCGCTAGCTAAGCCGAAAATCAAGGTCAAGGACGGCCCGAAGCGACTGAAACGATCAGATGGTGCAGACAAAATGCCTGCCAAAAGAAAACTCTGCGTCCCGGATATTTTGCAACTGCAGTAGTAGTAGTGGAGGCAGTTGGTTCAGGAATAAATCTAGAATTAAAGAAAGATTGCAGTGCTCCCGAAAAGGGATTTCCGTTTTGAGCCCAGACTTACCGGATGCTGCACGATGTACTAATGTCAGCTTTTTAGAGATGACATTGCACTTGTCAAAATGACATGTATAATGTCGTTATGAAGGCAGAACAACTTCACCAACTGATTTGGATGTCACGCCCCTTGATGCAGGCCGCAGAAGCCTGCGTTGAAACGGGCTTGGTCGGAACCAACCTAACAGTCCGGATGCGCGCCGTTCTGGAGATGCTGGACAAATACGGAGAGCAGACCGTCCCAGAGATTGCGGCAAGACTCGAAATCAAACGGCAATACGTTCAGATCATGTGCAATGAGACGCTGGCCTCAGGTCTGGTCGAGCACCGCCCAAATCCTCGCCACAAGCGGTCTCCTGTCCTGACGTTGACCGATCACGGTCGCACCCTCATTGAAGAGATCATTTCGAACGAAATGAAGCTTATGGAGAGGGTTGGTGCGAACCTACGCAGTGAGAGCATTTCCACGGCGCTTGAGGTCGTGCTCACAGTGACGGACAGACTAAAAACCCAAGCGGGAGAGAGCGAATGACTTTCGGTGTTATCTTGGCCACCGCGGTCTTGCTCCTAATTCTCTGGCTCGCCAACGGTATAAGACGCATTGGCGCGGTCAGTGTAGGAGAAACGATATCGGACCGGAATGGATCAGCACTACTGCTGATTGATCTACAGTCGGTATTCTGGGAGCGCGGTCCGTACTCGAACGCCGCAAAAGAAGCCGCCGCAGGTGTCATTCTTTCGGAAGTAGAAGCTGCGAAAGCGCAAGGCCATCCCGTCATCGCCGTGCGTCAGGAATGGTCGATCCCTTCAACCAAGGCAGTGGCAAAACTCTTGATGAAAGGGCAGGCGATAGAGGGCAGCGACGGGACCGAAATTGCCGAGGTTTTTACATCTCTACCCGACCATGTGCTTGTTAAGCGCGTGCAGGACGCATTCGAAATGGGCGAACTGGATGCTCTTTTAGAGAGTTACGACGTCGGCAGGCTGCGCCTTGTTGGTTTGGACTTGAATTACTGTGTGCAAAAGACGGCGCTGGCGGCCAGAAAACGAGGCTATGACGTCACCGTCGTGAAAGAGGGGGCGCTCGCAGCCGCACCGACGGAAAGCGCTGAAAAGAAGATGTCGTCAGCAGGTGTGGCCATTTGCTGAGCGGACATTGATCTTTCAAGCGCAAACGGCAGCTTCGTCCCGCTCAGCAGACGTTCAACGAGTTTAGAGGAACGTCTGCCTTGAGCCCAAAGCGGAATTGCTTTGCCACGAACATTGGCAGCTAAAGAAACGCAAGTAACTAACTCCGCGGATATGAAGGTGACCGTTTGCTGAATGCGCGACAGGTATTTGAGCATTACCTTTTTAGTTGTGCGTGTATGCCTGTACCTATGCTTTCTATTCATTAAGGCTTTTCAAAATCTGACGAATGGGCTGACAGAAGCAACCCACCGAGCTAACTTCATTGCAAAGAGGAGGGGTGAATGGGAAGACGTCTCACGACGGTATTGGCCGCCGACATTGTGGGCTATTCCGCGCTGATGGATCAGGACCGTACTGGCACAGTCGCTGCATTAAAGACCTTCCGTGAGGACACGTTTCTCCCGATCGTGGAAGATACCAATGGTTCACTGATCAAAAGCATGGGCGACGGCTGGATCGTCGAGTTTCAATCACCATCTGAAGCAGCAGCTTGCGCGATTGCAGTTCAGTCCGCCCTCAAACCTGACCACATCAAACTGCGCATCGGGGTTCACACAGGGGAAGTGGTAACCGATGGCGATGACATTTTCGGCGACGGCATCAATGTTGCGGCGCGTCTGGAGGCTCTCGCGAAGCCGGGACAAGTGCTCTTTTCGGATACGTCACATAACAGCCTTGACCGTAACGATGCGGGATTATTCGACGGCGGAGAGCAAACCGAACTGAAAAACATCACGCGGCATGTTGGAATCTGGTGTTGGCCAAAGGGTACGAAAGCCAATCTCGCGATCAAAGCGGATGTGAGGCCAGGAATCGCAGTGCTCCCATTCGACAATATGTCGGGTGATCCGGAGCAGGAGTTCTTTGCCGATGGCATAACGGAAGACATCATAACTGAGCTATCTCGGTTTCGTTGGTTGATGGTCGTCGCACGAAACTCTTCTTTTGCTTATAAGGGGAAAAGCACGGACATCCGCGACGTGGGCCGCGACCTAGGGGTTCGGTATGTACTGGAAGGCTCCGTTCGGCGTTCCGGGCAGCGCGTCCGCATCACGGGACAGCTCATAGATACCGAAAATGGGAGCCATTTGTGGGCGGACCGCTTTGACGGTGTGCTCGACGACATCTTTGATCTTCAAGATCAAGTCACCGAAGACGTAGTTACAGCTATTGAACCATCGGTGCGGCACGCTGAAACAAATCGTGCGCGTGCAAAGCCCACCAAGGACTTACAGGCATACGAGCTCTACCTCCGAGCATTATCACATTTCCACTTGCTGACTGACCAAGACAACATAGAGGCAATACGACTAACAAAACTGGCTTTGGATCGAGATCCGGAATACGCCTCCGCAGCGGGCTTGCTAGCATGGCTTCATATCCAACGTCTTGTGCAAGGTTTGGAGCCTGTAGATCAGGGACCCAAGTCAGCTGTCGCGGCCGCAGAGCAGGTGCTGCGGAGCGATCGCGCGGACGGCATTGCAAAGGCTTATGCCGCACATTCGATCTCTATGCTGGCACAGGACCTGTCCCGCGCGCGGACAGCCTTTAAGGAAGCATTGTCGGAAAATCCCAACGCGGCGACGGTCCACATGCTCGCCGCTGCAAATCTTTATTTGCTGAATCGCCCTGACAAGGCGCTGGAACATGCAGTCCGGTCTGTCGAACTCAGCCCGGGTGATCCATTGCGGCACGCCGCTTTCATGGGACAGGGTGCCGCCTTGTTTCACTTGGGACGTTATGAGGAAGCCGCGCAGGCCTGTCGCGAAGCCTTGTCTGTGCGTGCAACCTTCCTGATGAGCCACCTGATGCTGATTGCCTCGCTCGCTGAGCTCGATGACATAGATGCGGCAAAAACAGCGGCTGTCAAATTGAACGAGATCGCTCCGAATGCGGCTTCGATAACCGAGACAACACGTTTACCATTATTCTCTATTCCAACCTGCGCTGATCGCTGGCGCAGCGGGTGGAAAAAAGCAGGGTTGCAAGTGTGAAGGCAAACGGCACCCCCCCCCGGTTCCGACAACCATGCATTCGGTAAAGGATATTTCGCCTTTGTCTTGAAAATCAGTCGCTGACCAAAACTCTGCCTGGCTGGCCCTCCTCATGGACACGGAACACCAAAATGGTTGCCCCTTCGTCCCCTGAGCGAGCGGTGTGCACTTTTTTCAACGGAACGACGCCTACGTCACCTGAAAAAGCTTCTTGTTCGCCTTCGCCGTCTAGGATGAGGGTGACGCTGCCCTGCAGAATGTAGGCAAATTCTTCACCGGGATGCCAATGCATTGGTAAAGTGAGGTTTGGTGGTAGGGCAACATGGCTCACGACAACCTCCAAGCCCTCAGTGCTTTTGAGCGACTCGGTTAGCAAGTCCTGAATAAGCGGTTTTTGCAAAGTCGCTGGATCCCGCACATCGTGCGACATAGCCGCTGCGGCACCAGTCACGACAATCAAAAAAGCTAATATGATTGGTTTCCACATCTAATCCCCTCCCACTTTTAGAAGATGATGGCATTGGGACCTTTTCGAAATCAATGCTGGTGTGCACGCGGTTAACTGCGACGTTCCAAATTGTTGTGTCAAAGGCTGTTCCAGGGTCCGCAAAGTTCGCGCAGCGCTTCTTAGTGGACGGTGCGGCGAGTGGCGGCTTAGCCCTGCAGACCGTGAGTTACCGTTCTACAGGATTTCGCACGCTCGACGAAAGGCAGCTAAACACACACTATTCAGCACTTCGCCGTGGTGACGGCGGAGTGCTCTTTCCACTATCTCTCAAGATTCTGCTTTGGGCTCACAACAGGCTCCGGTGCCGTTGCAGAAAGGTCCCCTGCCCCACCAATAGCTGATCATGCGGACGGCCCAAATCAGTCGACACGCCTTTACACGACTGAACAGATAATGACGCCAGCTATCTATGCTTTTGGTCGCCGTTGCTTATTCATGAATGGCACGCATCTTGCATCTTTGTCTAAGCCGCACCGGCAAACCGCGCTCAAAAATCATCCCCTGCAATTCAAACCTGTCCAGGAAGCCACAGAACGATAGCAGGGAACGCAACGAGCATTGCGATCGTCGCTGCATCCGCCAGAAAGAAAGGCGTTACACCTTTAAAAACATCCTGAACGCTTAGGTCATCACGCACGCCAGCCACTACAAAGCAATTCAGCCCGATAGGTGGGGTGATCAGGCAAAACTCGGCCATTTTGACTACCAGAATGCCAAACCAGATGGCACACATCGGGCCGGACATTCCAAAGGTACTATCGGTCGCACTTACCGCTTCACCACCGTTCAACGCCATGACGGCTGGGTAAACTACGGGCAACGTCAGCAGCAGCATACCTATCGCATCCATGAACATGCCCAGTACAGCATAAGCCAGCAGGATACAGATCAGAATGAGCATTGGTGACATCTCAAGCGAGGTGATCCAGTCGGAGAACGCGCTGGGTAGTTCGGCAAAACCCAGAAAACGAACATAGACCAGCACGCCCCAGATGATGGTAAAGATCATGACGCTCAGCTTGGCTGTCTCCAGCAACGCGTCTTTAAGTTCGGACCAGCGCATGCCCTGGTAAAGCGCCATCAGAAAGACAACGAAGGCACCGATTGCGCCACCCTCGGTTGGCGTGCCCCAAGCATCGCCTCCGAATGGGTTGTAGACAAAGAAGATAATCGTCACGACGACAAACAAGATAGGCAATGCAGGCGGAAGAGACATGAAACGCTCTTTCCATGTAAAGCCTGAGACTGGGGGGCCAAAGTCTTTGATCACAACAGCCATGCCAATGATCAGCAAGCCATAGATCAAAGCAGAGAACATGCCCGGAATGAAACCGGCTAAAAGCAGTTTGCCCACGTCTTGCTCCACGATGATCGCGTAGATGACCAAAATGGCCGAAGGAGGGATGAGCGACGCCAATGTGCCGCCTGCAGCGACGACACCTGCAGCAAAGCGCTTGTCGTAGCCGATCTTCAGCATCTCGGGGATGGCGATGCGGGCGAAAACGGCGGATGTGGCAACCGAGGCTCCTGAAACCGCAGCGAACCCGGCGGTCGCGAAAACGGTCGAAACCGCCAGCCCGCCAGGAACCCATGCCAGCCATCGCTTGGCGGCCTCGAACAGTGCTTTGGTCAGGCCCGCGTAGTAGGCGAGGTAGCCAATCAGGATGAAGGTCGGGATAAGGCTCAGCGCCTGGCTCGAAATCTTGGAATGCGGCACCTGCCCCGCTGTTTTGACGGCCACAGTCACAGCCTTGCCGAACCGCGCCGGGTCGTACCCAAACTTGGCCCAGAAGATCCAGATCAGGCCAACCATTCCGGCCGTTGCGGCAGCAAATGCCACACGCATACCCAGCACCACAAGAACAAGCATTCCGCCCGAGACGATCAGACCAATTTCAATGGGTTCCATCAGAATTTACCTCAGTTGTCGTGGCCCGAGACATGCTCGGCTTCCATTGCAGCCTGGGTGGCGGCATCGGGAATCAACGGGACGGCGATAGGCGGCTGGTCAGGATGGCGAATCGCACGACCGTAGGCACAGAGCTGCAGAAAGAGCCTTATGCAAAGCACGCTGAAGGCGACGGGTGCCAACAGCTTGGCGGGCCACAGCGGGATACTGATGTCAATGGAACTGTCGCGGCTCCACAGTGGGGCACCATAGTCGAAACTGCGCGCGAAGTGCGCCCAGCTCCCCCAGATCAGCAAGACGATCAGCGCCAGAATGACGGCGGTTGTCACGAATTCAACGATATAGAGCGTTCGGCCTTTAAGTGCACCAACGAACATGTCCATTCGGATGTGGCCGCCATCGCGCTGCGCATAAGATATCCCCATGAAGGCAATCAACGGCATGGCCTGTTCAATCCAGTCGACATACCCGGGAAGCGGCGCATTGGCGATGTTCCGACCACCGACGGAGACAACGGCCATGACCATCAGAGAGAAAACCGCAAGACCGCTGATCAAAGCCAGAAAGCTCTCCAGTTTGTAGAGATGTTGATCGAGAATGCTGAGACGGCTGTCGTCGGACAGCACCAGGGATGACCCGGCCATCGTTGTGCTCCGCTATCAGGGGAATAGGCACCCGACGCCAGCTTGGCCGACGTCGGGTGGTGAGTGGATTAGCTACCGTTGGCGATCTTGCCGGTCACGAGGTCATAGAGCTCTTGCGCCGGAAGACCGCGTTCGGTGTTTTCCGCAATCCAGGCTTCTGCTGCGGGTGCGGCGGCGGCCTCTTTGAATGCCGCGATTTCTTCATCGCTGAACGTGACCCGTTCGATGCCGCGTTGATCCAGCTCGGGGCCCCAAGCTTCCATCGTTTTGGTCTGGTATTGGGAAACGTAGTGATCCAGCGCTTCGTCTATCGACCCCAGCAGAGCTTTACGATGTTCATCGGACAGATCTTCCAGTGCCAGAGTATTCACGACGACCGGGCAGTTGACTGTTCCGGGGTTCAGGTTCGTCGTCCACCACGTACCGTTCTCAATAGTGCCAAAGGACATATGGGCGTGTGGTGCAAAGCTGACGGCTTTGACGATGCCGCTGTCCATTGCCTGACGTACTTCGGATGCGGACATCGAAGTCGGAACTGCGCCGACCGTCTCCATCGCTTTACCTATACCGCCGGTGGCGCGCACACTCAGACCTTCAAAATCGGTCAGAGATTTCGGCGCGTCACCTACCCCGACAAGGTTGTACTGCGGTAGCGGAGACGGCATCAGCAGAGTCGCGTCCCAGCGGGCCAGATCCTCGACAACGGCTGGATGTTGATAAACGGCCATCGACAGGTCAATTTCCTGTTCAAGGGATGTCACGCCCAGAAACGGCAGTTCCAAGACAGTGATCGAGGGGTTCTTGTCGCGGTGATAGCCAGCGCAGAACTGGGCCATTTCAAACGCGCCAATCGAAATCCCATCGAGGTTTTCTTTGTTCTTCGACAGGCCACCATAACTGATGTTCAGGGTAAACTCCCCGTTGGTCTTTTCGTTCACCAGTTCAGCCAGCTTTTCGACATGCTCTGTGAAAGCACGACGCTTGCCCCACAGGGATACGTTCCATTCGACAGCCAGTGCCTCGGATGCAACGGTCAGCGACAGGGCGGCAATGGCCGCCCGGTTAAGATGTTTGCGCATAATGGCTCCTCCCAGATCACGCAATGTGTTTGGGCAGAGTATTCAGGATGCACGGCAGCCTGCCTATGAAGGAAAATGCGCGTGAAGTTTCGGAGTCCCTGCGGATATCCGCAGAGTGATTTCTCCTACAACAGCGCCTCTTTATCGAGACCAAGTTTAACAATCTTTTCGTTGAGCGTCCGGCGGCCAATCCCAAGCGCTTCGGCGGCGGCATCCATGCGGCCTTTATGCGCCTTGACGGCTTTGCCGATGAGCTCGCGTTCAAAAGCAGCAACCGCTTCGCGTAGCGTATCCGGCACATCGTCGAAATGCTGATCGCTTTGGATCGCCTGCGCCACTGACCCTCCTCCGCGCCGGGCCGCCAAAATGCGCCGTTCGCAGACATGGCGCAATTCACGCACATTGCCGGGCCAATCATGTGCAAGCAGAGCAGCCAAATCGTCCTGATCGAGTTCTGGTGCGTCTATCTCATAAATCTGCGCGTATTCGTTCAAGAAATGCGTTGCCAACAGAACCAGATCATCCCGTCTTTGACGTAGCGGAGGTAAAGACAGGACAACAGTATTCAGTCGAAACAAAAGGTCCTTACGCAGGCGGCCTTCCTCGGCTGCCAATACAATGTCCTCGTTGGTTGCTGACACGACCCTGAAGCTTACTGGCACTGGCGACACAGCCCCCACCGGCAGCACCTGCTGATCTTCGATGACCCTCAGTAGCTTGGCCTGCGCCGCTGGTGGGCACGAGCAGATTTCATCCAGAAACAAGGTCCCACCCGATGCCGCCACAAGCCTTCCGTCGGATTCACCCGCGACGCCGAACATTTCCGCTTCAAACGTATCGGCAGACAATGCGGCGCAATTCAACGCCAGAAACGGTGCCTCCGGCGAGCGACCCAAATCATGTAAAGCATGGGCAACCAGCTCTTTCCCGGTGCCGGTATCCCCCTGCAACAAAACCGCAACCGAAGTATCAGCAAGATCAAGTACATCTTGTCGCAAGTCTGTAATGGCGTCTGTTTGTCCCAGCAGGATGCGGTCAAGGCCTGACAGTTTGAACAGCCGGTCTTTGAGGCGGGCATTGCTTTTTCGCATTCGGTTTTGTTCAGCCGCGTGCCTCAGCACCGTAAGCAATCGCCGTGGTTCATATGGCTTTTCGATGAACCCATACGCCCCGTCCTGTATGGCCTGAACGGCCATCGGGATGTCACCATGCGCCGAAATCAGTACGACCGGAGGCGCCACATGCCTGTCCAGGCTGGCCAGCAATTCAAGTCCCGACATGCCGGGCATACGCACATCGGACAGAATGACATCGGGCGAGGCGTTAGCCAGATGCTCCGTCACCTGAGTCGCACGTGGCAAGGCGCTGACAGTCCAGTCGGCGGCTTCGAGCAACTCGACAAGAGATTGTCGCATCGATTTGTCATCATCAACGACCAAAACTTTGAAGGGTTGCTGCAGGTTCATTCGTCCGTTTCGTCAGTATTTGAGGCTATCGGGAAGGTGACACGGAAAATTGTTCCGCCGCCATTTCGATTTCTGGCCGTCATTGTGCCATCGTGATCTTTGACAATGCTGGTGGAAATGGCCAGTCCCAAGCCCATGCCTCTCCCGCTCTCTCTTGTGGTTACAAATGGCTCTTGCAACTCTGCCAGCGTTGCCTCGCCCAACCCGTGACCGTTGTCTTGAATTTCCAACACGACCTCATCATCAGAAGCCATGACAGCGATATGGATTTCAGGCGCATCCGCTTCATCCGTAGCATCTATGGCATTGCGCAAAAGATTTGTGATGACCTGTTCGATCCGCAGGGCACTGCCCCGGATAAACGCCGGACCAGTCGACGCATCAATTGAGATTTTCACCTTGCCCTGTTCGATGTTTGGGGCAACCAGAGCCAACGCGGCATTAACCGAAGTGCGTAAGTCTACGTCGTCGAACGCCTCACTCTCCGACCGTGCAAAAAACCGTAACTGGCGTGTGATCCCTTCCATTCTGTCAACCAGGTTGCCGATTTTTTGTGGCAGCTTGGTTTCACCGGAAGATGAAATCTCTGCAGCCACCAGATGATTGCGCATCGCCGCGATGGGCTGGCCCAGCTCATGCGTGACCGACGCGGATAGTTGCCCAAGAGCGGCCAGTCGGCTTGCGCGCTCCAACTCGCCCTGGGTGCGTTTGAGGCTCCGCTCGGCGGTTTTGCGGTCGTCGATTTCGATGGCAAGCCTTTCATTTGCTTCGCGCAGCATTGCTTCTTCCTCTTCGGACCGCGCCAAGGCAGCGCTTACACGTCTCGCACGTTGTATCTGGAAGAAGATAAATGTGAGCCCCGCCAAGAGGACAAAAACTGCAGTTACAAGCCAACTGCGCGCTACAGCCTGATCGTCACTTGCAAAATAGTGAAGCGACCAGCCATGAGGCAAATCCGTTGCTGCAAGATGCAAGCGCTTCGTCCCCACAATTCTGGCCTGATCTCCCGGCAACTCAACCCAATCCAACGCATCTAAGGCTTGCCCCGGAAACTGCCGGGCGTTTCGAATTCGCTCTCGCTGTGGTTCTGACAATGGCGTCAACGCGCGATATTGCCAATCCGAGTTCGAAGAAAGCAGAACGACACCGTCTTCATTGGCCAAAAGAACCTGTTCGCCCGAGTTTTTCCAACTATCCTGAAGATTAGAGAAATCGATCTTAATCGCTATGACGCCAGTTGAATCTCCCTGGTCGTCAAGCACTGCGTTGGCGATGAAGTATCCTGGCAGACCAGTCGTCGCCCCGATGGCATAGAAGCGGCCCTGTTTGCCAGAAATGGCACTTTGGAAATACGGGCGGAAAGCGTAGTTCTGGCCAACAAAGCTCTCTGTGTTGCGGTAGTTCGATGCGGAAATCGTGATCCCGTCTTCGTCCATCAGGTAGATAGCATCCAGCTCCGCCCGCTCCGCAAAATCCTCAAGGCGTCGGTTTAAAGCTCCGGTGCCGTCTCCTTCGGCTGTTCCAATTACAAAGGAATCCTGTGACAGCACATATGTGAGGTGGGAAAATCGTTCGAGTTCGCTGTTTACCGAACTTTGGTAGAGAGAGAGCCGGCCCTGAGCTTTCGAAAGCTCCTCCGAAACGAAGTACTGGTAAGAAACCAAATAAAGGCCAATGCTGGCGGCACTGGCTACCAAAATACCTACAATATACGAAGCTGATCGCATTGAATGCCCATGAACTGCGACAGCATAGGATCACAGTAGGTTTTAGCCGTCCATCCCAAGAGTTCTAATCCGATATTTGGATGTTCAGGCCAAACAAGAATGACCGAGTAATTTGAGAACGCGAAGCAATGAACGAACCCGCCGAAACAACTATGTGCATTGCGCAAGCAGACTCGGCCCAGAGCCGACATCCAGCAGCCAACCGACATGCTGCGGTCGCAGCCCGCATTCCGGACATTCACGGGACACGCTGAGAGCACAGGTCGGTCTAAGGTGTGAAGGACGGAGTTGCCGACCAAAAACCAAAGGTCAAGATCGGCTTATAAGGTTTTGGTTCTGGATCCTGTTGCATCCGCTTGAGTGACCCCATCAAGAATCCAGCCTATAGCAAGCATGAACCGTTCGCCGCCGTCTCTGGTTGCATAGGTTTGCATGTTCTTTTGTAATATCGGGGTATCCTCGGGCGCGAGTTGCTTGCCCAACTCCTCACGTATCTGCGGTGGCCGGGTGAGATCGTTGGCGATCGATCCGATGAGTAGCATGGTAATTGCGTCACTCGCTTCGGCGATGGCCCTACCGCTGAATCCACCCGCCCTGAGACATTCAAACATCAGCTCTGTCGTGGTAGCGGTTCCGGGGCCGATGATAGCCTGGCGGACAAAGATCATGCCCGCACCAGGTGTTTCCAATAGCCGCTTTCGAACCTCCTCCAAAAAATCGAGTAAGCGGTCTCTCCAATCTTCCCCTATTCGCAGACCCTGCGCGGCTGCAAGAAAGAGGCTATCAACTGCGAGGGTGGCGAGTTGGTTCTTGTCGTCGATATGATGATAGATCGCCATGGCTGAAACACCGCATTCTTCTGCCACGCGCCGCATTGTCAGTGCGGATGGGTCGCTTGACTTCAAAACGACAAGGGACGCTTCAACAATTTTGTCCACCGTTAAGTCACGGCGTTTGTTTGTTTTTTTTGATCGCTTAGTGGGTTTGTGCATTTCTTTATTTTACATTGTATAATTAAATATACAAGGTAAAGTTATATAAGTTCGACTTGGGAGGAATGCATGAGTCTGGAAGGTTTGCAAGTTGGAGTGATCGGTGGCAGCATCGCAGGCTGCGCTGCAGCAACAGCGTTGACCCGAGCTGGCTGCAATGTGGACGTGTTCGAACGATCCTCAAAAGGGCTGATGGACCGCGGGTCCGGCATCGGCATTCCGGGCCCTCTACGCGCCACGCTTATGGACAAGGGATATCTTCCTAAGAATTTCCCAAGTTGCGAGATGAAATCGCATTGGTGGCAGGTTCCCGATGGAAGTCGTGACGGAAAGCGCTTGTGGACCCAAGCGACCCCCGCCTTCGCCAATAACTGGGGGAACCTATGGCGTGCGCTGCGGGAAACAGTCTCCGATGACATCTATCACGAGGGCAAGATGCTCTTGGATTTCACAGAGACTGCAAATGGCGTCACAGTGACCTTCCAGGACGGTGAGACGCGAGACTTTGATCTTCTCATAGGCGCGGATGGATACAACTCTGCGGTGCGCCAAAGGATGCATCCCCAAATCGAAACGGACTACGCAGGCTATGTGCTGTGGCGCGGGAATTATCCTGAGGCAGAGTGTGCCGACACCCATTTGATTGAGGCGATCGACAAAGAGACGGCCTGGTTGACTGTCCCTTTTTCGGGCGGACACGGAGTCCTTTACATGATCCCGAATTTTGACGGCAGCGCCGCGACCGGGCAACGCCGTGTGAATTGGGCAGTGTACGCATCCTGTCCTGAAGCACAACCGTTGAACGGCGTCGAATCTATTCCCCCAGGCAGTGTCACGATGGCGGCGTTCGCCGAGCTTCAGATGCTGTTGAACGATCACTTTCCACCCGCCATTCGCAGCCTCCTCGCCCAAACCCGCCACAAAGACGTGTCGATACAGCCGATCTATGACAGCATCGTCGATACCTATGTCAGCAAAAGAACGCTACTGATTGGCGATGCAGGAACAATGACCCGCCCGCACACCGCAAGCGGGGCTACAAAGGCATTAGAAGACGCGCTGGCGCTGGAAATGCTTGCGGTCGCAGCCAAAGATTTACCTGACCTGCTCAAAAGCTACGACGCCCAACGATGCGAGCAAGCAAAAACCCTCAGTCAAATTGGCCGACGTATTGGCCAGCTACAGGTTGTTGAAACCCCTAATTGGGAGGATATGTCGCCAAAGGATTTTGAGGATCTGCACTCTGCGATCCTGTCAGGTGACAAGCTCTATCTCTTCGGTGAGGAAGCGTGAGCCGAAGTGGCGGGCATGACTGGTCCAATTTTGAGCAGCCTTAGAAACTTGATACAGCGGATCTTCTTAAGCGTTTATCGCCCATAGTCCACAAGGCGGGCGCCCGCTTTTCGATGATGACTCGACAGTCTAGGCTTCTTGCAGCCCCCGGCGTCGCCGCAGCATATTGGCGGCGAGGACTATGCGCGCGGATCACGGCCCCTTCCGGACATACAGTATACGATAACGATACTGCGGTCGCAGCCCGCATTTCTGCCGTTCGCTTCAGGCGCAAAACCCACAACATTGCGCTCGAAATCTGGCGCTGTGACGCGGCGATGAAACCGGCCATTGGTGCAGCGCGCAGCGAGGCTGGAACGATCAATTCACACAGTGCGGACGAAGCTGCCGGTTGCTGAACGTCTGCTTCCCGTTAACGCTGAATCTCAGACAATCCACCCAAAGACATACCCCGCCCCGAGCGACCCCAGAATTGCAAGCAACAGATAGAGCATGAACGGTTTAAATCTGAGCACTGGTGCAATGGCCATCGCACCCCAGATGCTGACAACACCGCCCGAGACAAGGAAAGCCATCGCCGCGCCTTCGGACATGCCGTTGTCGATCAACCCGCGTGTCAGCGGGAGCGCAGCGTAACCGTCGATATAGGCCGGGGCACCGACAAAGACAGCGGCGGGTATGGCCCACCATTTGTCTTCGCCAACATATGCTGCCAGTGCGCCCGGCGTCAGTGCGGCGTTTAAGGCATACTCGGCGGCAAATGCCGGGATCAGGCAGGTCAGGATCAGCCGCGTGGTCGCCCAGAACTGTCTGCTGAAAGAATGCCTTCGTGCCTCAGACCGCCATACCCATGGATCAAAGGGTTGATCCCTGCCGCATCGTGCGGCACTCAGTTGGCGCGCAAGACCATTGTCTCGAAGCGCGCTCATTGCCCAAGGTGTCTTGGCGAATAGCCCTGTGATCACGCCCCCGAATACGCCTAATCCGAAAGCTGCAAGTGTTTTGCCGATCGCAAAGCTCAAACCCAGTGTCGCGGCTGTTGTCGCGAGCATCGCCGGATCAGTTATTGGGGAGGACAGCCAGAATGCCATGATCGGAGCGAGTGGCACGCCCGCTGCCAGCAATCCGGCCATTAAGGGCAGCACCGTCACACCGCAGACCGGCGTGATGGCTCCGATGAGCGATGCAGCCAAAACCGTTCGCAACGTCCTGCCCTCGAACGCGCCAGCGATATGGGTATCCGCGCCGCTGGCGATGATCCAAGCTGCTAGAACTATGCCCGGAATGACAATGGGGGCAACGACAATTAGACCCCATAAGACGAACCTTGCTGCGTTTGCGGCGTGTTCCGGCCAGACAAGACCGACGCCCGCCAACATCAGCAGAGACAGGCCCCATATCAGGGGTTTCCAGTTGGATGGTCGGTCGGAGTCGGTTTGATCGGACATGGGATACTCCTCTGACCTTGAAAAATAGTGCGGCGCGAGGCATCTGTGAAACGCATAGTTTCAATTTCCGATATTGGAAAAACAAATGGAAAACCTGGATAGCGATCTTTTGCGAACCTTCGTCGCCGTGGCTGATGCCGGAAGCGTCACAGAAGGCGCCGCTCGTATCCACCGGTCGCAGTCCGCAACAAGCCTTCAAATCAAGCGCCTTGAAGGGATTCTTGGTCAGCCGGTCTTTGACCGACATGGCCGCGGGGTGGTCCTGAGCGACACGGGACGAAAGCTATTTCCAGTCGCGCAGGAGGTGACGGCACGTCTCGACGCGGCACTACGGGAGATTTCCCAGAACACTGTAAGCGGGAAACTACGTTTGGGGATACCCGACGATCACGGGCGAACCAAACTCGCCGAGATCATTGCGTCCTTCACCCGTCATCACCCAAAAGTCGAACTGGATGTCACCTGCGCCCTGAGCACAAGTTTTCCCGAGGCCCTCGACAAAGGTTCGCTGGACCTTGCGGTCTATGAGGTCGAAAACCCGTCCAGCCAAGAGGAAGTTCTTTATGAAGACCCAACTTGTTGGGTGTCGTCGGCGCGCCGGAATTTTCAGATCGATGAAAGCCTTCCGGTGGCCCTATTCGATCATGCGTGCTGGTGGCGCGACGCGGCAGTCAGTTCATTGCAAGCCCGCGGAGAGCCATATCGCCTTGTATATTCCAGCCAGAGCGTCTCTGGCGTGATCGCAGCGGTTGAGGCTGGGATTGCAGTAGGTCTACTTGGTCGCTCGTCGCTTCACGCAGGTCTATCGGTGGTGAACGACGCATTGGACTTCGGAAACACACCTGCCTCCAAGCTGGTGATGGCATCCAGCAAGCCGAAAGAACAAGGGCCTCAAGACGCTATGAAGGAGGCGATCCGAGCCGCATTTATGGCCAAGCCATAAAAAACTGACTTTCGCTGCGTTCTGTCAAATGGGCAGGTCGGACTCGGTTCCTGACATCGGAGGCGGCGCGGCATCCTGTGGTATGACGTTTGTGTCAACGTCGGGTTGTCGTTTTGGGAGGGCATGGCGGATCGGAGGATTAGTCATGGAAATACCAAACTTACCTGCCATTCGCGCACTTCGGCCAGCCTGGAACAAGGGCCGCATTGTCGGTCAGAAGCGGCCACTGAAACCTAAGCATGGCTGGGCAATCCGGGTGCGGCTTGAATTGGCAGAGAACCATCGTGATCTTGCTCTGTTCAATATGGCAATCGACAGCAAGCTTCGCCGCTGCGACCTTGTGAAGATGAAAGTATTGGATGTGCTGGCGTCAGGCCAGATCAGGGAACGCGCCTCAGTGCTGCAGAACAAGACGCAGAAGTCAGTTCGGTTTGAGATATCGGATGGCACCCACACATCCGTCGAGAAATGGATGGAATACGAATTGATGGTCGGATCAGAGTATCTTTGGCTAGGCTGTTCTCATGAGCGCCTTCACATATCGCCACGTCAATATGCGTGGATTGTTCGGGACTGGGTCACGTCGATCGGACTGGAAGTCAGTGCATAGGGCACGCATTCGATGCGGCGAACGAAAGTCACTCAGATCTACAAGAAGACTGGCAACTTTCGCGCCGTTCAGCTTCTGTTCGGGCACACAAAGATGAACAGTACAGTCAGGTATCTTGGCGTTGAACTTGAGGGTGCCTTGGCCATTGATGAAGCTATTGAAATCAAACATCTCTGGGCCGCCTACACGGTCGGCCCTTACCGGTCACTCGACATGTCTTCACGATGCTGCGGTTGCAGCCCACTTTGCGGTCATTCGCTACGACAGCAATATCTCAACACAAGCGAACTCACAGAACGCGGGACGAAGCTGCCGGTTGCTGTCCAGCAGAATTGCCATGTAGTTGAACGACGAAGCTTGCCTTCGAGAGGCTAGATCAAGTGGCGCCGACACTCGCTTCTCGAAGCAGGAACCTTTGAATTTTGCCGCTGGGTGTCTTTGGCAGTTCTTCAACGAATTCGATAAGCCGAGGATAGGCGTGTGCAGAAAGGCGCTGTTTTACATAATCCTTCAGCTCTGCAGCTAACTCCTCATTACCTTCTGTGCCTTCCGCCAGTACGACCACCGCTTTCACTATTTCGGTCCGTTCCTTGTCCGGCACGCCTACGACTGCCGCCTCCGTCACAGAAGGGTGTTCAATCAGAGCGCTTTCAACGTCAAACGGTCCGATGCGGTAACCCGAAGAGGTGATAACGTCGTCGTTCCGCCCTACGAAAGTAATACATCCGTGTTCGTCCCGCTCCACCGTGTCCCCGGTAAGATAGTATCCGTTCTCGATCGATTTGTTGCCCTTGTTCAGGTAGCCGCTAAAGAACAAGAGAGGTGAATCCTCGGTGTTGACGGCCAATTGACCAGGCTCATTGAAATCAGCGATGCTGCCATCCTCGGCCAGAACCTCGACCCTGTATCCCGGCATAACATAGCCGGCCGATCCCGGACGGACCGGATGTTCGAGCCCGTGATGATTATTCACCAGCATACCCGTTTCGGTCTGCCCATAGTGATCTTTGATCGGCGCATTCAGTTCGGTCTCGAACCAGCGGATGACTTCGGGGTTTAGCGGCTCGCCTGCGCTGCTGATGCACCGGATCTGATCGCGCAGCTGTGACGCGCGCTCGGTTCCGGCGGCGATGATTAGTCGAAACGCAGTGGGCGCGCCTGCAAAGTTAGTCACATTCAATCTCGAAATCACGTCATATGTACTGTCCACTGTGAATGGCCCCTCGACCAGAGTGGTTGCATGACCCAATAGTAGCGGGCCGATCAACGCATAGTATAGACCATAGGCCCAGCCCGGATCGGCAATGTTCCAGAAAACATCCTCATGCCGCAGACCGATCCCTTCGATCATGTAAGATCTAAAGGCAGGCAGAGCTTTTAGGGGCACGGGAACTCCTTTTGCGGGACCTGTAGTTCCAGATGTCGCCATCATGAACATCAGGTCATCGCCGTTCCGCAATACCGGGACGAACTCAGGCGATTGCGAGGCCATTGCCCGGCGGAAATCAATGTCTCCCCCAACAACCTCTTGTCGCGTGTCAGCAATCATCGCGACAGGCGGGCAACCTTCCACTTCGTTGAGCTTTTTGCGGTTCGCGGCGTCAGTCACAACCATCTTCGCGCCGCTCATGGTCAAACGGTCCTGAATGGCCTTGGGCCCAAAGGCTGTAAACAAAGGTTGATAGGCAGCGCCAGCTCGGAGGGCGCCAAGAACAACCGTCACAAGATCCGGGGTGCGCGGAAACAGACCCGCCACGATGTCACCGGGTTGGATACCTTGTTCTTTCAGCAAGTTGGCGAAGCGTGCAGCTTCATCGCGCAACTGTCTAAAGTCGCGGGTCTCATAGTGCCCGTCCAATGCAATCCAGTTCAAAGCCAGGGGATTGCCCTGCAAATGGACATCACAACATTCTACGCATGCATTGATCCCGTCGCTGAAATTACCGAAAAAGACAGACTTCGCGACGTCCAGATCAAATTTCTCCACCGCTTTGGAGTATTCTGGGGAAGTCCCAGAGTCAGAATTCGATTCCATCAAAACGTATTCCTCCAAATGCAGCCCTAAATTACCTTGCACTCAAATAGGTCGAATTTCCACGTTGGAGATTACGCGAACATCTGCGCGCCACGAGTGGTCCATTCAGTCCCGAACCAAAGCTCGATTTGGCACGAGACGGTAGGGCAACGGTCCAATGCATGACAGATGAAATGGGAGTGAGCCGACGCTCGTTACAGAGAAACCTAAACGCGTCAGGATTCACATTTTCGGGGATACGCGACCAGGCTGTAAATCATGCAGCATTGCTCGTGCAAATGGTCTAGGTCAGGGCAGGCTCGTTCGACCATCGGAACTTTGCCTCTCAGCGAATTTCATCGAACCGGTCATTGAAGGCCGCGCTGGGATGCGAAAATTGAGCCGCGCATTTTCTGCAGTTGGTTTGAACAATAAAAAAAGGCGGTCAATACTGACATCGATTTGTGAAAACGCGGGAGCATTCTCGCTACACGGAGCAATAACAAGTCAACTACTTGCCTGCGAGTTGGAAATTAAGAGCGCACCATGCAAAACGTGGCAGTTCACGAAGATTCTACCCTGCGTAACGGTTTTTCATGATCTTGCTCAGACGGTACGTGTTGCGATTTTTAAATGATCATTTTAATATGCTCCGATGGGTAGACCAAGATCATATTCACGCGAAGCTGTAGTTGAAAAAGCCATGGGTGTTTTTTGGCAGAACGGCTACAAAGCTGCATCGATAAGTGACGTTGTCCGCGAAACCGGGCTGAACACGGCCAGCATGTACAAGGAGTTTGGAGACAAGGAAGGATTGTTTTCAGCAGCTTTGGATCATTACCGCGATCATGTTATCGGGCCGCGCTATCGTATTCTGATCGACAACCCTAACTTAGAGGGCGTCGAAATGTTTCTCCGAAACGTTTTTTTGGGGGCCGCCAAGTCGGAATACAAGGGCTGCCTGATGATGAACCACCTTGCGCAGAAACATGTGATAAGTCCTGAGGCCGCTGAACAGGTGGGCGCGTTCTGCGCAGAAGTCGAGTCATTGGTTGAAACTGCTCTTCGTAATGCCCAGGCGGATGGAGATATCGGGGCGGAGAAGGACACGGCGCAGCTTGCGAGCTTTGTGGTTTTTTGCGTTCACGGGACCGTCTTGTATGGGCGGCACGACGAAAAAAAGCGCGTGATACCAAACTTTTACGACTTGATCATGAGGGAAATTCGCGAGTGAATTTCATCCCCTATTTATTTTAAAATTGATTTTTTAAAATAAATGTTCTAAAACTATCCCATCCAGATGGAGTTGAAGGCGACTACGCGCTGGACGTTAGTAAAACAGGGATAGGAGAAACACGATGAGTATTTCCGAAACGGCTATGGCCTTCTTTGATGCATGCGAAACAGGCAAAGGCTGGAACGTCTGCAAGACATACTGTCAGGACGGTGCCACTTTTACATGCGAAGCCGACGCATTGGCCGATATCACGACAATCGAAGATTATACAGCCTGGACGGCGGGAATTTTGACCCCAATCCCAGATGGCAATTACGACATCACCTCATTCTCGACTGATCACGAACGCAACATCGTAACGGCCACAGCAGTATTCAGCGGCAAACAAACCGGTGAAGGTGGACCAGTTCCTGCCACCGGCAAAGAAATCGCAACCAACTATGCCTACGTTATGGAATTTGAAGGTGATAAGATCGCCCGAATGACCAAAATCTGGAATGATGGGCACTCTCTAAAACAACTCGGATGGGCGTAGTGACGTCGCTATAGCGGCGGCGCCATTTAGGGGCTGTATTGCGGGAACTTGGTAACCACTTCTGGCTCTCACCGGCAACTTTGCGTCTGAGCTCCAGCCTACACACCATGATGACCGTCTATGGCGCATTTGGACCCAAAGTGGTTTTGAACCCTTTGTAGGTCAAAATAACCGCGCCAAACACTCTTTTGGGGAGCGTGCCATGTCAACACAAACTGGATATCTGTTGATCGCCGACATTTCCGGCTACACACAATTTTTGACCACTTCGGAAATGGATCACGCTAATCCGATTTTGCATTCCTTGCTGGGCGTACTGGTCGAACAGGTGGGTGATCCGCTCCATTTCTGGAAAACCGAAGGCGATGCCGTTCTGGCATATTCAACCCGGCAGGATTTCCCCTCCGGCGAGACCTTCCTGACCATCTGCGAGAATCTCTACAACGCATTTGCTCTTCGTCGGCAGGACATAATTGCCAACACAACCTGTACCTGCAACGCGTGTGCCAATGTCGGAGGGCTGGATTTGAAGGTTATCACCCATCATGGCCAGTTCGAAGAAATGCAACTTGGCCCGGTAAAAGACTTTTCCGGCGCCGACGTTGTTCTGGTCCACCGAATGGCCAAGACGAACGTTGTTGAAGCCACCGGTGTACGCAGTTACGCGCTGTTTAGCGAGGCCGCTGCAAACGCCATGGATATCAAAGGCATAGTGGAACCGTTTTCACAGGACATCGAACATTTTGGCGAGGTTTCGATGAAGGTCTACGATTTGGCTAAATCTTGGGAACGTTTGCGTGCCAACCGCGAGCGCCATTTTTTGACCAAGGAAGACGGAGTTTGGACCTTCAGCCATCATTTCGATGCTCCAATTGCAGTCGTCTGGGAGGCGTTGGTCGCGCCTGAACTAAAGCTGAAATGGATGAACCGTGTTCAGGATATCACCGTCGACAGCCCGCAAGGGCGCCTCAGCAACGGGTCGGAATATCATTGCTCTCACGAATTGGCGGACTTTTTCTATCGCATCACTGATTGGGAACCGTTCGACTATTTCTCGACCTGCATCCAGGATCCGGCGCGCACCGGGGTGAGCTTGCCCGAGACATATCAGCTGACGCAAACGAACTCTGGCACCGACATGCGATACACAATGGGTCAAGCGACGGATGCCGAAGGCAATAGGTCGGAAATCTCAGAACAGGAGGTTTCAGCGTTCCTGGCAGAATTCTGGGCCGCATCGTTCTCTGATCTGGACGAACAACTCAAGGCCTCGAAGTAAGAGCGCTTTGTTGGGACGGCTTACATTGCGTCGGCAACCGCGAAATGCTGCTCTCTGTGATGTGTATGATGTCTGACGCCATCACCTACCGAACATTGGAGCAACAGTAACGTTTTCCCATGCCCTGCTTCCCACGATCGATCCAACGGCCCTACCCGTCATAAACTCAGGGACAACATTTCACTCAGGGATTTCCACGGTTCCTACTATGTGGGTTCGCCTCAAAGGTAGTGCTTGGTACATCGACACAATGTCCGTCGTGGCTATGCCCTCGCCAGTCATCCCATCATAGCGCCCGGTTCCGACGATAATTTCCCAAGAGTTTGCCGCGCCTTTTTCACCTGCTTTCCAACGCGTCGTGAAAGTGTCTTCGCCCTCACCAAAAATGCATATTCCGGAGATTGAGTTGGTCCCATCTTGGTAACCGAACCCCGATCCCAGGCATCGAGCAAGCCCGCCGTCAACAGGACCTTCGATAACTTCAAATCCTCCTTTGTTGTCGGCGATGTGAAAAATATGATCACCAAGGTCAAAGTTTTCCTGAGAAAGCGGATAGAAATTATTAAGCTCGATGCGTTGCTCCTCGGCACTGGTCGCAGTACTAGTAGCGGCCAAGACCGAGATCAAAATTAGGTTTTTCATTAAGGCCTCCTAAGGCTCCATTCACCTTAAGAGTATTAGTGACATTAGCAAACGACGGGCATGTTAATTTCGGCCATTCATGAGCGCCCGCTCGTCTCGACCCGCCAGTATTTGCGGATTGTCCGGGAATGGATGAAGCCCATAGACCTTGAGGCGAGCACCAACGGAACGCATTCTAAGAGGTGAACCAAGGTTACTCAGATCTGCAGAAACATTGACAATCTGCGCAATAAGCGACTTCTGCCTGGACATACAAAGTTGGATAGGACGGTACGGTATCCTGGCCTAGAGTTGGAGGACACATTGGCCATCGCGGAAGCTTTTGAAATTTAGAGCCACAGGGTCGTTTTCCTAGACGGCCCAAACCGGACATTGGCTACAGCGTGGTGATGCTGCGGTCGTAACCCACTTTCCGGACATTCGCTGCGAGAGCGAAGCCCCTGGCGCGCTGAGCACATACAACACAAGACTTGTCGGACTTTCCCAAAGCCCCTTAACTTAAACGGAAGTTACCTACTGGTTCTTGTTGGTGCTAGTAACCGCACGCCAACCTTCCTTTGGCGGCCTGTCTAACAGGTCTTGGGCGCGGGTCATCATGGCGACTGAGGCGGGGTCTCCGTTTCGCGCCTGGTCTGCGGCCGCAAATGCGGCAACGGCCTCTTCAAACCGCCCTGTCCGATAATGTGTAAGGCCCTGTTCATAGGCCTCTATCCAGGCAAATGATCCAACACGCCCATCCGCCATCGCGATCAGTTCGTAGACCACCAGCTCTTCAACACGTCCAAACACGGTAAGCGTGTCCAACTCACGGACCACGATTGCGTCAGCGGCCTGTCGCCTCGTTTCCGGCCCGACCAGGATCAGCGTTCCATAGTCTTTGTTGGCCCCTTCCAACCGACTGGCAACGTTCACGACATCACCAATCGCGGTGTAGTTCAACCGCTGCTCTGATCCGATATTTCCGACCAGAGCCTCGCCGCTGTTCACCCCGATCCTGACGCGTAGGGGGTTGCCGGCTTCATCCTCGATTCCGGACGCGGCCACGGCAGCGACAAGGTCCAGCGCTGCGCGGCAGGCGTTTTCAGCGTGGTTAGCATCTTTACGCGGTGCCCCCCAAAACGCCATTACGGCATCGCCAATAAACTTGTCGATCGTCCCACCATTTTGAGTAATGGCCGCAGAGGCCGCGCTGAAGAAGGGCTCCATCAGCTGGACAATATTTGGGCCAAGTTTTTCGGACAGCCCTGTGAAACCCGCTACATCGCAAAACAACACAGAGATCTGTTTCATTTCTCCGCCCGGCTGTATCTTGATGCCCTCAGCAACCAGCATACGCACGAGATCGGTGGGCACGTATTTTCGGAAAGCGGACAAACCAGCGGCCATGCTCGCGGTTGCCGCAGAAAGATTGGCAAGCTCAGACAGCCTGGAGGGTCTGCGCTCAATGCGTTCGACGTCAAAGCGTTCGATTTTGCCAAGATCTTCGGCGATGCGTGCCAACGGATTTGCGACAATGCTTCGGATCAGCCAGATCGCCAGCCCGGTTGCGACGACTACCACACCGATCAAAACGTATATCAAGTTTATCAGCGCTTCATCGATGCTCGACAGAAACGCCGCTTCGGGTATGACCGTGGCAACGCGCCAGCCGTAAAACCCCAGTGGCGTCAGCGCCACCGCATAAGGCACGCCGTCGATGACGACACGTTTCGTTAACGTGCCCTGGGCATTCGCTTGGGGGTCTGCCAACAACCTTTCGCCTGAGATCATGGCAACTTCATAAAGCTTCCCTTCGCCCATTCGCGCCGGGGTAATCTCATCCGCTTCTGCATCAGGTACCGCAATAACTTTGCCGTCAGCGTTCAGAATAAATGCCGCGCCGAATTCGCCGGGCGCAAGCGTGGCGAGAAAACGTGACAAACGATCCGTTTCGATTGCAACGGCCAGAACACCTTGCCGCGTTCGGTTAACGTCTATCGGACCAGCAAAGGCGTAAACGGTTTTTTTACTATCCGGAAGGTCGCGCGTTTCGATCCACCCCGCAGAGCTGAGCCCCATGAAGTTTTCAAACCAGGCATGTTCGCGCGGATCATAGGATGTTTCAGTAAAGGCCCGCTCCTCGAACTGAATGTCACCCGGGATAAAGATGTAGCGATCCTTCCGCAGCATTCGATCGCGGATTCCCTTGTCGATTTCAATCATCTCAAGCCCGCCGTCACCTAAACGGTGCGACGCGAAAAAATTGCCATCGGGCCAGCCAAAGAACATCCATGAGATATTCGGCTGCGCCTGCAGTTGCGACAGAAAAACAAACTCGCGCTTGTCGGCCTGTCGCGTCGCGATGACGTTCTGGACAAAGATCGTGCGAACGGCTGCCCAGGCGGCTTCGGCCGACCTAAGCGTCACCCCCACCTCGATGCGGACAGTGTTCGCGATCTGGCCGTTGATTTCAGCTGCAAGCATGCGGCTATTGTCGCGCGCAGTCGTCCACCATAGGGAATGGACAATAAAGGTCGACACTCCGATAGACACAGCCACCAGAATTGACACAGCGATGCCCACGCTAAGTCGCACTTAAATCTCCGCCAAATTACTCATATTCTTCAGTATTGAATTGAGATTGCTAGGAGGGCATAACTTTTTTAGACCTATCCCGAAATCTCACGCAACTGTTAGGTAGCAGCAAAGCATTGTGTTGAAGCGGGCGCTTGAACATTGACTACTGTAGCTGACCTTTGCGATTTTTCCAGACGCTGTGTGCAAATGAACGGGCGGCCCGAACCTGCCATTGGCAGATTTGTCCCACCACTGCGCTGCAGCTCATCAAAGGAGACATTCGCCGCAGCCACAAAATCGGCAGGTCTACGAACTAACAGCTCGCGAAAGGAATCTGCCGTTCATCTACTCTGCCCTTCCGACCGCATATTGCGGGAAGAGCCACCGTTGGTCCGAATTCGCAAGTTCGGTATGATCTTAGCGGCTTTGTCGCAAAATTCTCTGAAGTGTGAGGGCTGGTTGGAATTTACTAAGTTCAAGCGGTTTGGTTCGCAAACTGCTTGAACGGGCAGATTCCGACTCCGAACTGACCCTTTCTGATCATCTGCGCAACTTCAATCCCATCGAGCGTTGCAGAGGTGGACGCAGTTTCGCTTCTGGCGACGTGCCTTGTCGGCAATCAATGGCGCATATTTGACGATCCAACGGTTCAGCGTCGCGTGATCAACCTTAACTCTGCGCTCAGCCAGGATTTCTTCCAGATCCCGATACGACACTCAGTAGCGCAGATAGAAAAACACCTCGTGCAAGATCACATCTTTTGGGAAATGCGAGCCTTTGAATGAGATCGTCATCGGATGCTCCTGTCAATTTTGGGCTGGTCAAAAATATTGTTTTCTCCAGTGACAGAATAATTAAGTCTATTGAGAACCAGTACCGCCAACTACTAATCCAAGTATATAAGGGCGCTTCTTGATAAACGTGGCCTTTGTGCCGAATGGGCAAAGCATTGGTTTTTCACCCGTCGCGCAAACAAACCGCACCAGGGAATGGCGAACGACATCTAATCTGATCTCTAAACGGCGGCGGCTGCTACCTGAAGGGTGCGTTGTGGGCTAACACTTGCCAGATCTCAGGCGTCAGCCCTGGATGCTAGCATTGGATCGAGTTCCCTTTCAGCACAAAGAAGCTAACCATCTAGCGCGCTCCTGTAGAAAACTTGACAGTTACCGGGTTTGCGCCTTTGACGCGCAGCTCCGCCACATGCTCACCTGGCTTGGGTACATCGATCCAAGCATCCAGATCTTTGGCGACCTTCTTGCCGTCCAGATACCATTCAACAGATTTTGCTTCGGTGCGGCCAGTGAATGTACCCCAGAGATGCAGCGGTCGGTCCGGGCGCACCACTTGCCCCTCAGAGGGGTGAATAATGGCGAGTTCGGGTGGCGCTGGTGGCAGTTTAACTTGCTTGGTGTCTGCCGTTGCGGTGAAGTAACCGTCATGAGCAAGGACCCTAATCCAAACCTTGTCGACCGGAATGGTGTTGGGGTCGATCTCTACGCTGTTACCTCTCGCACCAACCCTGAGCCCGTTCCAGCGTTCACCATCAGAAGACCATTGCAGCCAAATATCGGGATCGTAACTACGCTTGGCCCCGGTCGTTTTCCAGGAAACCTTTAGACCAGACTTGCCAATGCTGGCTTCAGCCGAAGCCAATTTAACCGGCCGTGTCGGTCGCTTGCGCTCCCATATGACTGCGTCCCCTTGGCAGATGCGGATTGCAATTCCAGAGCCGACATCGCCCATTGCCGCAATGAAACTATACGGCGGTTTAGGCGGATCCTTTTTATCGCCTCCGCCGCAACCGCAGCCATCGCCATTGGCGTCGTGATTATCCATTGTGAACACCGGCGCAGATGAGATCACCTCGTCCTTGTCCCCGATCAACTGCAAAACTAGATCGGTACGCGCGCCAGACATCCGCAAGGGCCGGGTTGGAACCCGTACGAGGCTTGCGACCGAGACCTGCATGTCTTTGCCGACCTCACCCACGATCGTCACGAAAGGACGCATCTGGTCTTGCCGATCGACTTCCATGGCGCCTGCCCCCACCGAATTGCCGCCAGACACGCCCGTTGCCAGCGCCACCGGGTCAAATTCGGCGCGGTTCAGCATATAGTTATGCGTAAAGATCGAGACCCACCGGGGGCCGCAATAACCCATCAGATCCTCACTGTTGGCCGGCCGGTGTATTGTCCCGTCATTTGTGTCGAGCCCGTATTCGCCGATGCTCGCATCCGAATAGACAGTGTTGCCATTGCTATCGGTCGTTGTCATGCCGGTATCGTAAGGCTCGTAAAGCGGGTAGCTCGCGTTCGGCGTGCCGACCGTGCCACATGGGGCATGTGGTAAACCCGCCTGATGGCCCAACTCATGCGCTAACGTGACCGGGCTACCGGACAAGCCAGCGCCGTTGCCGCCGCTGGCGCATCCTGTATTGCCATGCGAGCGCGGGATCGCCGCATTGACCAGTCCATAGTAAAGCCAATCGCCCTGATTACCGTCATTCGTGCGCGCGTTAGCCACGAAATTCAGGATCGGCGTCCAGTTGGGATCGCACCCCCCCGCTGGGAAATTGTTGTTTGTCAGACCTTGTGTTGTTGTCTGACTGTCGATGATCCGCACGTTGGGCGTACTGCCTACCGGGAAAACCCGAAGGGCAAAGCTGGTATCAGCGGCAACTTGCGCTGCGTTAGGGGCAGGCAAGGTAATATTGGCGCCGCCGCCCATCGGTGGACCGTTATAGCCAATTGTGACGGCTGCAACGCGCAACTCTTGCTCAAGATCGACATCAACAAGCTGTTGGGCCGTGCCGCTGCCTCCATAGCAATCGTCTGGCGACGAGACAGTGATAGAAAGGCGCAAGAGCCCGGTCATCACGTTGGCAGGGATAATGAAGTTCAGCGTCGCATCAATGTCGCGTCTCTCTGCGTCGTAGCTCGAGAAACTGTCCTGCGCTGTCACCGGGGCATTGGACGGAACGATATTGGCCACCGTGGACCAGATCCCACCAACCCGGCGTTCCACTTGAAGTTTGCCACTGACATTGCCGAGCTGCCCATTATCGAAATTCGGATCCTGTCCACTGCGCAGATATGTCCGCACCCAGGCCGATTTATTGGCAACAAGTTGAAGTGAGTTGTCCGGGCCGCGGTCAGCTGGATCAGTCAGATGCTGGTTGGCTCGGAAATACTGTATCGCCTGCGTTACCTCGACCCCGTCGATGGATAGATCCGGCGGGTTCTGGAAAACGAGGTCTAAGCCCTGACTTACTGTAGGAGGTTTACATTTACCGGTCACGACGATTTCGACCCGCACTCGGGTCGTTTGGTCGAAGTCAGTCTGATCGAAGTCCCAGCGTCCCAGATCGGGGGCCGGTGAAATCTGCGCAATGGCAGCGCCGGTGTCTGTATTGACGATGCGCACAGTCACTGAGTCAGCGGCGCAGACCTTCCAGCGGATTTTCAGAACCTCGCCGGGTAACAGGCAGTCGTCGTTCTGATGCCCTTTGACGATAAACTTGAGAATGTCAGCGCTTGTGCCTTCGAACTCAGCCAACATCGTGCCGCTTTTTCGATAGTCCAGGAAACGATCGCAGACGCTGATCGTTTGGGTCGGAGGAATGATCGCCAAACCACATCCTGCACTGGACGGGACGATCACGCAGATGCGTTCGTCTGACCACGAGGTCGGCACAGCGATCGGACCGGGGTTCATCGTGCCATGCTGGGTGAACTGCACTTGCCCCGCAATATCGCCAAACCCGCACCCGCAGATCGCCACCATGTCACCGGGGCAGGCACGCTCTGGGTTGATCTTGGTCACGGTGTAGCATTCGATACTGCACCAGTTTCTATATGCATCCGTGATGCAATCCAGGATGGGCTGGCGGGCACAAGTTTGACAGCAAGGCACTTGTCCACAAGGGGTTTGACCGGTGCAGATGCACATCACATATTCGAGCAGATCCTTAAAATGACGCCTTGCGTGCGGCTTCTTGCAGATCAGGTTGACAGCTGCTTCATGAAGCGCGGTCAACGCCTGGAACCGGCAACGTTGTTCAAGCAGCGCGCCGACGTATTTGATCATTGTTGGTCTGTGACCACAGGATACATGCATGGCCGCAAAGGCCATCAAGCTCATGTCTTTGTCAGCGATCAGGGACTTACCGGTCGGGCAGACATGGTCGGAACAGCACACCGGGTTGGGTTTGGATTTGATGGGCTTACAGCTGTCATCATTGCAGTCGTCGGAAAAAATGTCCTGCAAGATACCGCCTGCATCATCCCCGGATGCGCCGCCACAGCCACAGCCTGTTGGCGACGTGGCACAAAGAGCATTGAGTACATCCACATAGCGCCCCTTGGCAGCGACGTCTCCGTTCAGAACACTCCAGGCATCACTAAGCGAGTTGTCAAAAATCGCAAGCGTCGGGCGGATGCACTCAAAGAAGTGAGTGCGCTTGCGCAGCAACCGATCAGCATCCGCAAGCTCAAGCGCTTCCTCAATGTCATCGAGAACGCTTTCTGGCAAAAACGGCTTATCCGGTGCAGCCCAGCTTAACGGGCGCCTCAGGTGACACGCCAGCTTCTTTGCCGGGATGGCGACGTCGATTTTAATATCGTCGGTGCAGGAACAATCCTCAATCTTGAGCCGGGCTTTATGGATGCGCACGCCATCGCGGTCGCGCAGCTTTATCCGCAATTCCATCGGACCTGCACATCGACAGTCTTCGGGTATTTTCGACGAATCCACTATGAGCACAAATCGGCCATCGGCGGCTGTCAGGACGCATCCAAGATCGATCTTACAGCCGTCTCGCTTGCGCCAGCCATCCCCAAATACCGCCTGAATCTTGACCAATATACCGTGTACGGGCTGACCGTTTTCCTGTTGGGTGACACGACCGAAAACAGATTGAATAAGACTGGACATAGCTAAAGTAAGCCTCCGTTTTAAAAATGAACTTCTGTCAATTTCTCTTGGGAATTGCGCCAAATAGGACGCTTTACACCAATCTCGACCAAGTGTGATTTGCAAATTTGGAATAGTGTTAATGCTGTTTAAATATGCTTTTATTTTGCGCCAAAATACCCAAAATGTCAATCAGGTGCCACCTAGGGCATCGCCGCTCGGAGGCATTAACAGCAATGGACACCGCACTCCTTCCGCACGGTGCCAAGTGCAATATGCCGCACAGCTCTGATGTGAAGAACTGGTTATTGTGCAATTTTACCGCGCACGCAGCCAAAAGCACTGAGCGGCCCATAAGAGACATTCGGCACCCTGCTGGCATTCTGCGGTCGTAGCCCGCATCCCGGTCATTCGCTGCAAGTGCAAATTTTGGCGCTGCTCGAACTCACACATTGCGGGACGCAGCCGACTTTCGCTGCGAATGCGCCTACGGCTGCTTTCGGAAATTGGCCGGGCTGAAAGGCTCTTGTCCGTAATAGAGCTGTGACGTTTGAATTTGTTACTTTTTGCCTTATTGGACGGCCATAGAAACTCGATCGTGTCTTGGGGAGCATCCGAATTTGCGTGCATATTCCCGCGAAAACTGGGCCGAGCTTTCGTATCCGACGCCATAGGCAATCTCGGACACTTTCGACCCGGTTGTGCGCAGCTCGTTGCGGGCCTGCATCAACCGCAGGTCCTTTTGGTATTGCAAGGGAGACGTTCCAGTGACCGCCTTGAACTGCTCAAAAAAGGCCGAGTTGCTCATACCAACACGCCCGGCAAGCTCGGGAACACACAGTGACCGACCCAGATCAGAGCGGATTTCGTGTGTCGCTGCAAAGATTTTGCTGGCCACGTTTTCATGCCACACCAGTTTCTGAAGCGTGCCGCCATGCTTGCCAATCAACAGGCGGGCATGGATTTCCCGCGCTGTTATGGGGGCGAGCATGCACCGTGTCTCATCGGTTTCGCACTGTTGGAAATAGCGCAACAGCGCGTCCTGTAACGCATCATCCGTATCTGCGAGGCAAATCGAAAACGGGTCCGATACACGGGCACCAGATGACGGTGGCAGCGACGACGCCAAGGCGCGCATCACATCCAAATCCAAAGGGAATACGAGTGCGACATAGGGATGCTCGGGCGTTGCGTTGGTAACCTGCGAGACCACGGGCAAGGCATTGCTGACGATCAGTGATTGCCCAGCCCCAACTGTCAGGATTCTCGTGCTGGTGCCAACCTGCTTTGCGCCCTGCAGCACCGCACACAAAAGAGGACGGTAGACATTGGCCTCTTGTTGGGTTGGCGTCGGATGGGTCAGGAACACCGTCCCGCTTTCTTCATGCTGAAGAACGCCCTGGCCGATCCCTTTCTGGTCAAGCAGTGTCGAAACGTAGTCCAACAAATCCTGGGGTTCCATGTCCGCCTCCCTTGGTTTGTCCTCCTTTAGCATGGGCGCAGCCTTATTTCTTAAAAAAACTCCGTTTCTGGAGAAATGTGCTAATTTTTTGGAGAATAGAAAAAGATTCCCACAGAATTCTTGAGTATTATGCGCAAAGGCATCAGGGGATCAAAGATATGAAGACCATTCTAATTACCGGCGCGTCGTCCGGTATCGGCGCGGCAACGGCCCGGTATTTTCAGGCCAAGGGATGGAACGTCGTTGCCACGATGCGGACCCCTACCGGCGGCTCGGATCTTGCCAATTTGGAGAACGTCCACCTGGCGCGGCTGGACGTGACGGATGCCGACTCAATCGCGACGGCCGTGGCAGGGGGCATCGAACGCTTTGGACAGATCGACGTTTTGCTGAACAATGCAGGCTATGGGGCCTATGGCGCGCTCGAAGCCTTTACGATGGACCGCATCCGACGCCAGTTCGACACCAACGTGATCGGCTTGATGGAGGTGACCAAAGCGGTGCTTCCCCACTTTCGTCAAAACCGTTCCGGCACGGTGATCAATATCTCGTCTATCGGTGGGCAGATCACCTTCCCGCTGGGCGCGCTTTATCACGGTACCAAGTTTGCGGTGGAAGGTCTGTCCGAAGCCCTGCACTACGAGTTGGAACCGTTGGGCATACGGGTGCGTATTGTTCAGCCTGGCATGATCCAAACGAATTTCGGCGGCAGCTCGTTCGATTTTGCGATGGATGAAAATCTGTCAGACTACGTGCCGATGGCCGAAGCTATGGGGCGCCTGTTCGGCAAACTCGCATCGAACCCTTCTGCGCCAGAGACGGTTGCCGAGGTGATTTGGGACGCGGCCAACGACACCGGCGACCGTTTGCGGTATCGCGCAGGACCTGATGCCGAGGCTTTGCTGGATGCCCGCAAACAACAAGACGATGCGGCGTTTATCGGGGGCATTAAACAAAAGATGGCGCCCTGAAACACGACGTGACCCGTCATCAAGAGAGGGAACAACATGTACCAAAAAGCAATCGATAAAGGCGGCCTGGCTGTTGTCACCGGGGCGGCAAGCGGCGTGGGCTTCGCTGCGGCCAAACGGTTCTTGCAGGCGGGTCTGGGTGTTGTGCTGGTCGATCTTCCGGGAGAGGCGCTGGACAAAGCCGAGCCGGATTTGATCGAACTGGCGGATACGTCCCAGACGGTTCGGGCGATACCCGCGGACGTGACCAACGCCGCAGCCATGACGGATCTCGCCGATCAGGTCTTTGAACTCGGAGAAGTGGCTGTCTTGATGAATAATGCCGGGATTGCGTTGCCGACCGGCAGTTGGGAAAACAGCGAGAACTGGCGGAAACTGATAGAGGTCAATCTGTTTGGCGTCATGAACGGAGTGCACGCCTTGCTGCCGCGGATGATCGCCACAGCGCGCCCTGCCGTGGTCATCAACACAGGCTCGAAACAGGGGATCACCACGCCGCCCGGAAACGCCGCCTATAACACCAGCAAGGCCGCTGTGAAGGTCATGACCGAGATGCTGGCCCACGAGCTGCGCGAGGCGGGTGCCGAGATCAGCGCCCATTTGTTTGTGCCCGGCTTTACCTACACGGGCATGATCCAGAAGCTCATGCCCGAAAAGCCCGCGGCGGCATGGTCAAGCGACGAGGCGATCGACTATCTGCTGCAGCGCATGTCGAACGGAGATTTCTATATTCTCTGCCCCGACAACGATGTCTCAGAAGCCCGCGACAGGAAACGCGTCGAATGGGCCTTGGGTGATATTATCCATAACCGGCCCGCGCTGTCGCGCTGGCATCCTGGCTATGCGGATGCCTTTGCCGCCCACGAGGTCTCGGAATAGCCGCTCCATAAGTGCGGCCGTAAATGGAGCCAACAAAACTGCTATCCAAATCACAAGGCTTACACCTCGTCGAAATACCTAGCGGACATTCGTACGAAGCGCGGCAACTGAGACTTCGGGCTCTCCTTAAACCTATGCCGCGACTTGCACCGAGGGCCGCTCTGGTACGAAACGACTTTTGCGGCACGCGTGTGAACAGACAAAACGCGGGACAATCCGGACACTTGGATGAATGGCGACGACGCGCATTTCAGCACATCGTTCCGATCGGCTAGGCAACGACCGCCGAGGTCACGACAGACGGAATTGGCACGTCCCATTCAGGACCCGTACCGTGCTTTGCCAGAACTTTGGCCACAACCGCCGCTCGGATTGCGGCCGAATTCGTTGTAGGTTGAGGGCGCAAAAGGGCGCCACCTCGGGCCGTTCCTTCAAGAAAGAAATCGAACGGTGCGCCCGGATCACTAACCTGCCATTTCGACGCGACGAAGGTTTGATGGCAATCTGAAAAACCGGCCTTGGCGAGTACGGGAAAGGCGATAGTCGGATCGGCATAATCATTTGCCCCGGGACCCGGTGGCAAGGCAATCTCTGGCGACCCGTGTTCCTCAATGGCGCCAAAAACATACCCCAGTGCAGTGTCAACTTCGGGCCCGCACCACACCGAATACGCCAGCCGACCGCCGTCGCGCAAAATACGGCGAACTTCTGCCAACACTTTCGGGGGGTCCGGCATATGCGGCATCCCAAAGCCAATTGTTACAGCGTCAAACGTATTGTCTTCAAAGCTCAAGGCCATCGCATCGCCCTCAACGAACTGAGCCTGTGGCACCGCCAGCCGCGCCATCTCAAGCATGGCGGGTGAGAAATCAAGGCCCGTTACGCGAGCACCTGTGTTGAAAAGGCCTGCGGATACATTGCCATGTCCGCAGCACAAATCGAGCACACGAGTGTCCGGTCCAGCACAAACCGCAGCGACCAGGTGTGGGACAACCATGTCCGCCGCCTTGGCAAACACCTCGGCATAGGACTGTGCCACATCGCACTTGGCCCATTCGCGCCTTTCGAGGGCGGCAAATGTGTCCTGTTCCTGATTGTCAGGCATCCAACATCTCCTCAGTCGCCACGTTTCGGAGGACCGCCGAAAGGGGCAAATTGTCAAGTTCGCCAAATGAAATGGGCATTCGCCGTCATTTGCGGGTAGGTTGCTTTGGGTGCAAAGCAGTCGATTGATGCGGTATCAAAACCCCATTTTTTGGTTCGCTTCGTGAATTGTACAGCGTGTCGGACTAAATTAACTTCCATCGCATCTATTCTGCAGCAGCGCTTCTGCAATAACACGATGCTCGGATGGGGACCTCTGCCCTAGCCAGCGCTTGGTCAAGCAACTCCGCGACGTGGCGCCGCTCAACCTCTTCTCCGCGGGCCTCGAGGCACTCGTGCAGCCCGTGGAGCGACCAGACGTTGCGCGGGTGTTGAACCGGGCGTGGCAGGGTATCATCTAGACCCAGATCTGCGCGGTAGATCGGCTCGGCCTCGGCGAACCGGCCCTGATCCATCAGCAGGGCAGCCAACGCATGCCGCGGTGGTTGCATCCAGCCCCAGGGTTCATCGTAGACCAGCCCGTCAGACGCAGCGATGGCCGCCTCCAGACGTAGAAGGCCGTTCTCAACCTCGCCTGATTTGTATAGCAACTCGCCTTCGGCCATAGCCGCCGCAATTTTCAAGACGTCGCGGGCTTCGTTGTTGAACATGAAGCGATCCTCGCCGACCTTATCCTGTGCAGCACGGAATTCCGCAAATGCCGCGCGGGCCTCGTCGATGCGCCCCAGGTTGGCCAGGGCGACGGTGCGCCCGTAAAGGGTCAGCGCGGTAGTGAAGCAAAAGAGCGCCTGATCTTCAGGAAGCGTCTCATCCAACAGCGCCTGCCACATGCCGAACCGCACCAACACGTGAATACGCATACCCCAGAAGGCTTCAAACAATACGGGAAGGTACGCGACCGTTTCGCGCGGCAGGACTTCCTGCAGCCGCGTTGCAGCGGCAAGCGCCTGCGACTTTCGCCCCATGAACATCGCGCCGTAGGCCTCAAAGTGGATGTTATGCAAACGGTAGACAGTATAGAAATTCTGGGCTCCCGCGTAGGCTTCATATGCTTCGTCAACTTCCGCGGCCCGGTGATTTCGCCAAATGACATTCTGGTAGTCACCACACAGCACGTCGATGTGCGTCCCCATATGCACCAGATGCCCGGAATCCGGCACAAGATCCAGCAGGCGATCCCCATGCGACAGGGCCAGCTCGGGCCAGGGCGACATCTCCATTAGGTGGATATAGAGGTGCAACAACCCCGGATGGTCCCAAGCACCAGCGTTGTTTGAGAATGCGGTTTCGAGAACGTTTCGCGCCTCTTCTGTCGATGCGCCGTCTGAAGGTTGATTTTTCTCAATGTCCCAAAGCCCCCAGGGGGTGCGATTCATGAGCGCCTCAGCAAACACTGTCGCCACCTCAAGGTCGTTCGGGTGGGCCGCGTAGATCGGGCGCATCGCATCAGCGAATGCGTCGTTCCACGGACCGAAATCCTCGACTTCCGGGTCGGTCGGATACCGCGCCGTGAGCGCCTCGATCATCGCCGCGGCGACTGTGTTGATGCCTGCTTGCGCCTTGGCCGTCGACAGGGCTTCGTGCGCTTCTTTCAGGACCGAGATCCGCTCCTCAAGCTCGAAAAAATCCCACTCTTTGTTGTAGTTTGGACCAATCGCAAAGGCCAACCCCCAATAGGCCCACGCACAGGCGCGATCCGCTGCAATCGCCTTGCGAAAACAATCCGCCGCCTCTTCGTGGTTGAAGCCAAAGGTCCAGTTCAGACCGCGGTCGAACCACGTTTGCGCTTCATTTGATGCGGATGCGCCGGGCCGTGAATAGGTCCCAAGGTCGAAATAGCTCATGCGTCCCCCCCCAAGCATTTGAAAATGAACATCTTATTCAAAACCGTCAAATTTCGAACGATCGCGTTCGACGTCCTTCTGAACGGTCTAGCGGCGTGCAGGCCACTTCATCTCCAATCAATGGAGATGAGCAGAGATTACATTTCTCGGTCCCATTTTCCAACACCCAGCCGGAATTGACATGCGCGAAGTTGGCTTTTGATGACCCAAAATGGTGATTTCGAGTGATCGGCCCAGAAAACCCAATTCTCCGATATAGGCGTAGATAGATAAAGGCCGCTTTGGACTCTCTGCTGACGACTCATAGCCAATAGATGACGAGAGCTACGAGGGCGATTGCTGAGAGGAAGACCTTCGGGCACCTGTCGTAACGGGTTGCCACACGGCGCCAATCCTTGAGCCTGCCAAACATGATCTCGATCCGGTTGCGGCGTTTGTATCGGCGCTTGTCGTACTTCACCGTTGTCTTGCGCTGCTTCCGACCGGGGATACAAGCGCGTATCCCTTTGTCTTGCAACGCTTTTCGGTGCCAATCGGCATCGTACCCGCGATCTCCGAGTAGCCAATCGACATTCGGTATGCCGCTGAACAGAGCCCGAGCACCGATGTAGTCGCTGACCTGTCCTGCGGTTATGAACAGGTTCAGCGGGCGTCCCTGACTGTCGCAGATGGCGTGCAGTTTGGTGTTCAAGCCGCCCTTGGTTCGGCCAATCAGGCGTCCACGCCCCCCTTTTTGACGCCCATGCTGGTCGCTGTCCGATGAGCCTTCAGATAGGTCGCGTCGATCATTACAGTCTTCTGTTCGCCGTGCTCGGCGGCCAGACCGGCCATCATTCGCGCGAAGATGCCCTTGTCGCTCCACCGTTTCCATCGATTGTACAGCGTCTTGTGCGGTCCATAGGCGGCAGGGGCATCCCACCACCGCAAACCTCCGATTGATGAAGATAATCCCGCTCAACACACGCCTGTCATCGACGCGCGGCTTGCCGTGGGGCTTCGGGAAAAACGGCTCCAGACGCGCCATTTGCGCATCCGTAAGTCAGAAGAGATCAGACATGTTCACCGCTCGTTTTTGAACCGTGAATCACGCCGCAAAACGGAAATCAATGGGTCCAGACCCTAACAATCAACTTGGACCAGTCAGATGAGGCTGTTCAATGTCTGCTTCCAATTCGGCAATACGAAACCGTCGTTTTCTATGATCGTAGTTAGGGAACTCACTTATGCTCCGTATTTTTTAACGCGGATTACATCGAGGGGAAACGCTTCGCTGCACAGGCGACCAAACCTATGCAGCGGCCCATTCAGCTCGCTGAGGCAAGTGATTTCTTGGGATCGTAAAACGGGATCGGCACGACAGTGCACATACGCATTTCGCTCAACTTATCTACCTGTAGGACCCCGCCTGATGCTGCGTAGTCGATGCTGATCATCGCAAGTGAGATGTTCTTTTCCAGTCTTGGGGAATAGATCGCAGACGTGACCGCGCCGACCTGCACGCCACCCTTGATAATGGGCCAAAAGAAATCATTGGATCCGATAAAAGGATCACCGTCAATTTCCAGACCGACTAGCTGTTGCGACACGCCCTGTTCCTTGATCTTGGTTAAGGCCGCCTTGCTGACAAAATCAGCCTCCGTGTCCAGATCGACAAGACGCCCCATACCCAGCTCATAGGGGTTGTTCGCAAGGTTCATATCCGCGTGATACGACAACATGCCCGCCTCGATCCGGCGAATGCTCGATGTATGGCCGGGCTTGAGACCCAAAGGAGTGCCAACGACCATCAGATGTTCCCAAAGCCGGTCACCTTGTGATCCGTCGCGCAGGAAAATCTCGTAACCAAGCTCGCTTGACCATCCGGTGCGTGAAATAATCAAAGGCACGCCGTCCCAGTCAAATTCCATGAACCGGTAGTATTTGAGCTCGGTCGGGGCATCGCCAAAGGCTGCGCGCAGAACGTCGCGGGATTTGGGGCCTTGCAGCTGCAACGGTGACACGTCGGGTTCGGAAATCTCCACATCCATGCCGGAATTCACCGCAATACCGCGCGCCCAGAGAAGGACGTCACTGTCCGCAATAGACAGCCAAAAATGATCCTCGGCCAGTTTCAGAAGAATCGGATCGTTGATGATCCCGCCGCTCTGGTCGGTAATCAGTACGTATTTACATTGTCCGACCTCACATTTCGAAAGATCACGGCAGCTGAGGAATTGGGTGAACTTTGCCGCGTCCGGTCCTTTGATCTCGACCTGACGCTCGACAGAGACGTCACACAGGATCGCCTCATTGACCAGATTCCAGAAATTCTGCCTCGGATCGCCAAAATCGCGGGGGATGTACATGTGGTTGTAGACGGAAAATCCTTTGGCCCCCCACCGCAAGGCTGCGTCGGAGTAAGGGGATTTTCGGACCTGTGTTCCGAAGCTGAACTGGGCAAAGCTAAGTTCATGGGACATGACGTGTATCCAGTTAATTGTGTGGGAGGTCAGCTATTTGCGCGGACCAAATCTCGGAGTTCGTTTTTGCGGATTTTTCCGGTAATGGTCTTGGGCAGCTCACCAAAGATCACCTTCTTTGGCCGCTGGTATCCCGCAAGACGGGCTTTGGCGTGCGCCAGAAGCTCATCCTCGGTGGCCTCGCCGGAAAGCTCCACAAAGGCACAAGGCACTTCGCCCCATTTCTCATTCGGCATCGCCACGACGGCACAGAGGCTGACGGCAGGATGCGAATAAAGCGCCTTTTCCACCTCGATGGACGAAATGTTTTCGCCGCCCGAGATGATGATGTCCTTGGACCGGTCGCGGATCTCGATATAGCCATCGGGATGCTGCACCGCGATGTCACCCGACCAGAACCAGCCATCCTTGAAGGCTTTGGCGGTTTCCTCGGGCGCTTTCAGATAGCCCTTCATGACGATGTTGCCGCGAAAGACAATTTCGCCCAGCGTTTCACCATCCCATGGCACGGGCGCACATGTGTCGGGGTTCAGGACCAGCACGTCTTCCTGCAATTCATACGCGACGCCTTGGCGGGCTTTCAGGCTTGCCTGTTCTTCCGCTGGCAGTGCTGCCCAATCGGGTTTTTCCGCGCAAACCACCGCGGGGCCATAGACCTCAGTCAGGCCATAGACATGGGTGATCGAGATGCCCATCGCCTCCATTCCTGCAATCACACTGGCCGGAGGTGGGGCGGCGGCGGTCATCATATTGATGTATTGCGGGAAGTCGCGTTTTTCCTCTGCGCCCGAGATCATCGACATGATGATCGGCGCTCCGCAAAGATGGGTGACGCCATGATCGGCGAAGGCGTTATAAATCGCGTCGGCCCTTGGCGCACGTAGGAACACATGCGTCCCGGCCAGCATGGTGATTGTTCAGGGAAAGCACCAGCCATTGCAGTGGAACAGCGGCAGCGTCCACAGGTAAACCGGATGATGCCGCATTTCCCATGTGACGACATTGTTGACCGCGTTGGTCCAGGCGCCACGATGGGAATAGACAACACCCTTGGGCCGTCCTGTGGTGCCTGACGTATAGTTCAGAGCAAGTGCGTCCCACTCATCCTCCGGCAAGGAATAGGCAAAATCCGGGTCGCCTTCCGCCAGCAGCGCATCATAGGTCAACGTGCCGATTTTCTCGCCGCCCGGGCCTTCACTATCCTCGATATCGATGACCAACAGGTCACGGCCCGATTGGGCGACGGCCTCAGTGGCCAGATCGGAAAATTCGGTATCGACCAACAAAACCCTGGCGTCGCCGTGATCCAGAATATAAGCGATCGTGCCCGCGTCCAGCCGCGTGTTGTTCGCGTTCAGAACCGCGCCCAGCATGGGCACAGCCAGCGCGCATTCCAGCGCCTCGGGGATATTCGGCGCAATCAGGGCGACGGTATCGCCCTTGCCGATATCGCGTTTGGCCAGGGCAGAGGCCAGCCGTTTGCAACGTTCCGCGACCTCGCCCCAGTTGCGCCGGATGTGGCCATGGATTTGCGCCGGAAGCTCTGGATGCACGCGCTCGACGCGTTTGAGGATCGAAACCGGTGACAGGGCGGTGTGGTTCGCTGCATTACGGGCAAGCTCCGGGCCCTCGTAGATCATTCCCCGGTCCATTTAGGCATCGGTTCTTTGCGGGTGAAGGCCCCGATACCGGCCTCGGCATCTTTGGCCATCATGTTTTCCGCCATCGTGCGACCGGCAAAGGCGTAGGCCTCTTCCAGCGGCATTTCGAGCTGTTCGTAATAGGCACGCTTGCCGATCTTGACGGCGGACGGCGATTTGTAGGCAATGATCCTAGCCATTTCTGTGGATGCCGCTTCCAGTTCCGCCAAGGGCACCACGCGGTTGACCAACCCCATTTCGGCGACGCGGGCTGCGGGCAAGAATTCCCCCAAAAGCAACATTTCCATCGCCAGCTTGCGCGGCACATTGCGCGAAAGCGCGACCATCGGGGTTGAGCAGAATAGCCCGATATTCACGCCCGATGTTGCGAAAGTTGCGTTGTCGGCGGCCACCGCCAGATCACAGGACGCAACAAGCTGACACCCCGCCGCTGTGGCAATCCCTTTGACCTCGGCGATTACAGGTTGCGGCAAGCGCACCACCCGAAGCATCATCGCCGAACACGTCGCAAACAGGTCTTGGAAATACTGAAACCCACCGTCGGCATCCGCCCGGCGCGCCGACATTTCTTTGAGGTTATGACCCGCGCAAAAGTGATTGCCGCCGGTACGCAAGATCACTGCTTTGACACTGCGATCTTCTGCGATTTCGTCAAATGTGTCAGACAGAGCGCGTAGCATCGCCTCTGACAACGCATTAATCGACTTGGGCGCGTTCAGAGTCAGAACGGTAACGCCATCGATGTCAGCCCTCAGGATCAAATCATCGTTTTGCATTTCGCCCTCATAGGCCATTGAGTGGAACTTTCAGCATAGGTGCGCCGCTTTCGTCGCACGGGATTTCGCCGGCCCGCATATTCACTTGCAGGGACGGTATGATCAGTTTGGGCATCGCCAGCTGCGCGTCACGCTCCGTCCGGAACTTGATGAAATCTTCGCGCGATTTGCCAGCACCCACATGGATGTTGTCGGCACGTTGCTGGCCAATTGTGGTCTCCCACGCGATGGCGCGCCCACCGGGGCCATAGTCGTGGCAGATGAACAGGCGCATCTCGTCCGGCAGGCTCAGCACGGTTTGGATAGAATCGTAAAGCTGCCCTGCATCACCACCCGGAAAGTCTGCGCGGGCTGAGCCGCTGTCAGGCATAAAGAGCGTGTCACCGGCAAAGGCGGCGTCGCCAATCACATGCACCATGCAGGCTGGTGTGTGGCCCGGCGTGGCAATCACAAAGGCTGTCATTTCGCCAATGGTGTAGGTGTCACCATCCTCGAACAAAGCATCAAACTGCGACCCGTCGCGTTGAAATTCCGTGCCTTCGTTGAAGATTTTGCCGAAGGTGTCCTGAATTTCGATGATGCCTGCACCAACGCCCATTTTGCCACCCAGCCTATCCTGAATTTAGGGTGCAGCAGACAGGTGATCGGCATGGACATGGGTTTCAATGATCCATTCCACCGACAAGCCTTGTGACTGGATGGCGTCGATCAAAGCGATCGGCACTGTCGTAAGTGATCCGCCCGGCGGCGTAATCCATATCCAGAACGCTGTCGATTATTGCACAGGCGTTAGATGCGGGGTCTTTCACGACATAAGAAATCGTGTTGCAGGCAGGATCAAAGAACCCTTCGACACTAGGCTTTGCTGCCATATTGAGATTTGGGAAATTTGTTGAAGGTTCCATGATTTATTCCAGCGCGCCCCCGGCCTTTTTCCAGGCGCCAACGCCTCCGGTCAGGTTCACAACGGGCGACAGTCCCATATCCATGGCCACCACCGCCGCCATGGCAGAACGCCCACCCGATGCGCAATAGAACACGTAAGTCTTATCTTGACTGAACTCCGGCTTGTGCGCAGGACTTTCCGGGTCGATGTGGAATTCCATCATGCCGCGCGACGATGCGACAGCACCCTCAATGACGCCGGTTTTGGCCTATTCCGTACCATCGCGCTGATCGACAAAAACGTGATCGAGCGAGCCTACCAAGGCCAATGCCTCTTCGGCACTGATCGCAGGCACCGCTTTCGTGGCCACCTTTACGATGTCTTTCGCGCTTTTGGTGATTGTCTGAGCCATGTTTGGTTTCCTTTTTCGATTGGTTTTTGAGCCAGTCCAATAGTGCGTCGAGCGGCCAATTTATGGCACCGCTACAGCCGTATGCGCAGGCAGATGTCACATGAGTTTCTGTGCCGCTCTCAGTCAAATTGCGAGATCAAGACGGGGCTTCCAGAACGGGCGGAACAGCTCGATCTTGGGGCAGCGGTTCATCACCACCTTCAGCCCCGCTTCTTCGGCAAGCGCGGCCGCGCGGTCATCATAAACGCCGATTTGGCCCCAAAGCACCTTGGCGCCGATTGCAATGGCTTTCTCGGTGATCGCGTAAAGTTCCTCTTTCGGGCGGAAGACCTCGACCATATCCACGGGCCGGTCGATCTCTTCCAGCGAATGAACGACAGGTATGCCGCGAATTTCGATCAGCTTTGGGTTTGGATTGACAGGGATCATGTCATAGCCCGTTTCGTGCAGCACACGCAGCACGCCATAGCTGAACTTGGTCTTGTCGCCACTGGCCCCCACCATCGCAATGGTTTTGACCGAACGCAGGATGTCCGCCAGATATTCGGGCGCGTAATCATACAGGTGATCGATGTCAGCTTCGGGCATTTAAGCCTCCTTAGGGGTCGCGATATCCGCCTTCAGCTCATGCGGCTCCAGCGGATCAAGGAAGGGGTTGCGATAAAGTTTGTCGTGGCTTTCGACGCCGATTTCCAATATGCAATCGCTCACCGCGCGGGCCACACACAGCAGAACATAGCCATTGTTGATCTGGCGATTGTTCAACGCCACTTGCCTGCGCTGATCCACTTCGCCAGCTGTCAGTTTGGCCGCACAGGTGATGCAGCCGCCGTATTTGCAGCCATAGGGCAGATCGACTCCCTGTTCGCGTAAAGCGTCCAGCAACGGACGGCGGGCGTCGACCTGATAGGTCGCATCATCGCGGTTGGCGATTGTGATTGTGCGGGTTTCGCTCACAGCCAGATGTCGCTTGTACAATCGCCACCGGGATAGCGGGTTTCATGGCAGCGGCTTGGTCCGTTTGGCTCTTTGCCAAAATCAACAACGAAATCTTCGTTGATTTTCATACCGCCGTTTTCGACATCACAGTCGATCATCAGCATGACACCGCCCTGGGTGCGAATTTCCGGATAGAACTGGTTGTCCCAGGTCGAGAACAGCGAGGTCGTGACATAAAGCCGTTTGCCATCAAGCGAGAGCTGATACATTTGCGGCCCGCCTGCCACTTTGACGCCATTGACCTCGGGCGCTTTGCCCAAAAGCCCGCCCATCCAAACCTGCCCGGTCAAAACAGGATTATGCGGGTCAGAGATGTCGTACTGGCGCATATCGCCGTGCAACCAGTTATTGAGGTAAAGGTATTTGTCGTCCATCGATACAAGGATGGCCGACATCACACCGGGCACGGGAATAGGCCATTCGGGATGCGGTTCATTCTCCACATCAATGATCTTTTCCCATTCCCATTTCCCAGCTTCGGACTTCCAGAAATGGATGACATTGGCGCTAAGCGCGGCACCGCAGAACCCATGTGTACTGTCAGGATCATGCAGAAACTTTACCTCCAGCGGGATCAGGCCGTCTTCGCCGAGATACATCGTCCCGACCGGCACCTTTTTCTCAAAATCCCAGATGTGCAGGCGGCGACCGTATTTCAGGTGGCCCACTTCTTCCAAATCAAACCCTGGCATGAATGTATTGGGTGCGGCCCATTCGGAACTGACCATCACGTTATGGCGCGGCTGGTACCAGAAGTCATAACCAAACGGGATATCGCCCATTGAGTTTTCCCAACGACCAACGATCTCGAATTCTTTGTTGAGGTGCAGATAACCACCGGGCGCTTCGCCCTGTTCGTCACCTAAGAAGGAAATGATGATCTCAGAGCCCAAACAATGCACGGTGTGTGGGCCGCTCAGATTGGTTTTTGACTTGATCTCGGCCCCGTCAATCACCTTATGAAGGCGCGGAGCAAACGGGTCCGTCGCGGTGTCGATCACATGGATATTGTTGGACCGCACGCCTGGCACCAGCAGGTATTTACGGCTCATGCCCGCGTCGTCGTGGCAGGAAGAACAGGCATTCCAGCCCATGTGATGCAATTCATCCCCGATGCCGGGCATCTCTAAGCGATGGATGACTTGTGAATAGGTCGGGCTTTCCGGGTCGGCGTCCACGGTGGCTAGGTAGTCCGGCTTTTGAATGCCGGTGCCGGTGTAGATGGCAATTGTGTACAAGAGTTTTTCACGCGGCGCTTTGATCGCCTCGGCAGGGCTTGCATACCCCGGGCCACAACATGCTCCGTCCATCTTCACATTCCTCCCTTGCGATCATTTGAAGATTCTCGTAAATCGATAAAAAGATTCTCGCAAGGTAAAAATATGCATCTGGAACGCCTGACATTCATCCTCGAAGTTGTTGGACAAAAGGGCGAGGCTACAGTGGCCGAGATTTGCGCTCATTCTGACCTGCCTAAGCCGTCTGCCTACCGGTTGGTGCAGGACCTCGTCGGTGTGGGTCTACTGGAACCTGTTGCCCGTGGTACATTCACAATCGGCTCCCGCCTGAAGCGGATCACGAAAAGTGACCACTCTGACCGTGCACTGCTAGAGGTGATTGCGCCTGCGCTAAAGCAAGCCGCTAAACAATATGGCACCGCATTTTTCCTGTCCCGTCTGCGCGGAAAATCCGTGGAAATTATTCACGTTGAAACACCTGACACTGGGGTCTCCTATCTCCATCCCGGTTTGGGGAAACGACCCTTGCATGCCTGTTCCTGCTCTAAGGCCGTTGCTGCATTCTCACCCGACTTGTTTTTGACCAGCGAAATGGAAGGCCGGCTGCGCGCCTACACCGAATTCACCCTGACAAACGTGCAGGACTTGGAAGCCGAGTTTGACACCATTCGCAATCGCGGCTTCGCAGAATGCGTGGAAGAGATTGAGCGCGGCATGTGTTCGGTGGCAGCTCCCCTTGCGCCAAGCGGGCCAGGTTCCACGATGTCCATCGGTGCAACCGGATCGGTACGGGTCTTTACGCCAGCGTTCCGCGAAAAACTTGGTCCCCAGATCTCCCTTATTGCGCGTGAAATGTCTGCAAATTTGGGTTGGGACGCGGCGCAGGATGCCAAAATATCAGGCTAACTTTTAGGTGGTCTTCGAATGTGGGCCTCTTCTGAATCTGATCTGAACTGACCTCCGCTCCACACAAACAAAAAAAGCAACGCCGGACGTTCGAACGTCTCGCAGCATCAGTCAGTAAGGGCTCAGAGCCGACCTCAGATGCGGCGCGGCATCTGCCAGTTTCGCAGAACTAGCATCGTGGCAGAACGGCCCATAAGAGACATTCTACACCCGAGCGGATTACTGAAATACAGCGTTGCATACCGGCGTTTGCTGCCCGTGCATACCCATTCGCAGCAAAATCTACACTATCCGGGATTGACCGGTATTGGTCACGACAGCGGTCGTTCTAACATTTTGGCTGCAGACAAGCTGTCAGGCGGTACAAAAATCTCGCAGTATCGAATTAAAGAGCCCCGGCTTCTCTAAATGCGTCGCGTGAGCACATCCAGGTATCACCGCGAGGTTGGCGTCGGGAATTGATTGCCACAATTGTTCGGTTTGGCTCCATGGATAGGTCCGATCCCGGTCACCCCAAATCACCAACGTACGGGTCATGATATCCGCCAAATGTTTGGCGCCGCTCCAACTTTCCATTGCGTCGAGCCCAATTAGCATGGTTTGCAGGCTGCATTGTTCTGCAATCATAGCACAGTCCTCATAGGCCGCAGCTTTTCCCCGATCAAGAAACCAGGTTGCCGCAATACGTCTGGCTGTGGCTCTTGGTCCTTCTGTATTGGCCCGATGCTTTGAGGTGTCGATTGTCTCAAACCGGCCGGGTAAAATGCCGATTGTTCCGGTTCCGTACAGCACCAACTGGTCGATGCGGTCGGGTGCACGGGCAACCATTTCCTGAACGATCATCCCGCCCATTGAATGGCCGATCAGGATAAACCGCTCAATCCCACGCGCGCTTAATTCTCTCAGCGCCCACTCGGCAAAGCCCGCAATACTGGCGGGGGCCTCGAGATGTGCGTTTTCACCAAATCCCGGTAGATCCAGGGCCACGACATTGAAACCGGCCAGAGCATCGACTTGCCCCAACCAATGCCGACTGCCGCCCAAAAATCCATGGACGAATACGACAGGTGTCATTTGCGCCCACCCTGTACAATGCGATCAAGGATCATGGCGCAGAAAAGGATCGCAAACCCGGCGAGGATGCCTTGGCCCACATTGGCATATTGCAACGCTTCCAGCACGTCCTCACCCAGCCCCTTGGCGCCAATCAGCGAGGCCACGACGACCATCGCCAGCGACAACATAATCGTCTGGTTGATCCCCGCGCGGATCGATGGGCTTGCTAATGGAAGATCTACCTTAGTGAGCAAGTACCACTTATTGGCACCGAAACTAATAGCTGCTTCGCGCACGCTTTCTGGTACACCACGCAGACCAAGAACGGTCAATCGTACCACCGGTGTGCCGCCAAAAATCATCGTGACCACAACCGCCGCTGGCTTTCCAACGCCGAAGAACGCAATCACAGGCACCATGAACACGAAGGCTGGCATGGTTTGCATGAAATCCATGATCGGCTGGATAAACGCATAGAACCGTGGGCGACGGGCAGCAAACATGCCGAGCGGAATTCCGATAACAATCGACAGACACGCCGCTGTCCCCAACAAGGCCAGCGTCGTCATGGCACCTTCCCAGAAACCCAGCAGACCCATATAGGCCAGAAATGCGCCCGAATAGATCGCCGTGCTGATGCCCGCTGTCAGCCAGGTCAGCAGAATAATCAAGCTCGCAATCACGATCCATGGCGTCTGAACCAGTATGACCTCTAGCGCATCCAACAGAGTGCGGATGCCGAATGTCAGCCCATCAAAGAAGGTCTCGCTGTTGCGTACGCACCAGGCGATGAAATCTTCTACCCAAGTGATACTGGTCAGGCGGATGTTTGGGTCTGTCGGAAAATGGCTAAGCAGTGAAAAGCGCCCTGGGAAGCTGTAATGCAACATTGCCGCGGCGACGATTAACGCCATGAAGATTGCGCTGAACACGATCTGCGACACCGGCATGGCCGAACGGATCGAACGATCCGATAGCCACTCCGAGAAACGCGCCTCAAGCGCCCAGTTCGCCACCTGTGACTGTATGAATTTGATGATGATCAGTATGATCAGGCCGGTTAGAATGATGTAAGGACCTTCAGCTGCCATCGCCTCGGCCTCGGCACGGATACCCCCTATGTTTTCTTCAAGCGAGTCCACCGTTCGCTGATAGACATCGATCTTGTCCGAATTGTTTTCGATAGCCGCCGCCAATTGCTGACGGCGCAGTTCAAGCGTCCCTTCAATCGATGCAATACGCTCCATTGCCTCGGCTGCCAGATCGCCGAACAACCCTCGCGCAATCTGCACAAAGGCTATTGTTTCGAGGATCAGAAATGGTAACGCCCATGACCACAGACCTCGCGCACCGAACCAGACCGGACCAAACAATCCGGCCATCAGATTGAAAGTTGGTGTAAAGCGGGACGATGCACCAATCTTGTCGAAATTACGGATGTAGTAGTCAGGGCTGGTGCGCACAAATGTGCGAATGTTTTCACGCCGCTCTTCGGCATAGGCAAGGGCCGCTTCGCTTTCGGTATCTTCCAGCGGGTTCACATCAGAAATGCTCATGACACTTCGGTCCCTTCGATCACGGTGCGCAACAGATCGGCACGGGTTATGACGCCAACATCCACGCCGCCGTCCTCCACAAGGATTGCGCTACTGTTGTCGATCGCCAGATTGATCAGCGTGCTCAGATTTTCGTCTTCATTCACGCGCGGGGCATCCGACGGTAGCGGTCCATGGGCCGCAATATGTTCTGGAATTGGCCGCATGACCGCATGGGCGCGCACCACTTTGAGGCGCGAAATACCTGCAACGAAATCAGCCACATAATCATCAGCGGGGTTCATTACGATGTCTTCGGCTGTCCCGATCTGCACCACCTTGCCGTCCCGCATGATGGCGATCCGATTGCCGATGCGGACGGCTTCATCAAGGTCATGGGTAATGAAGATTGTAGTCTTCTTGAGAATCTTGCTCAGCCGGATGAATTCATCCTGCAATTGTCGCCGGATCAGCGGATCAAGGGCCGAAAACGGTTCATCCATCAAAAGCACGTCGGGGTTGGCGGCCAAAGCGCGGGCTAGGCCCACACGTTGTTGCATGCCACCGGACAGCTCGTGTGCGAACTTTGACCCCCAGGCGCCCAGTTCGACAATATCGAGAATAGCAGCAGCCTGACGCATGCGTTCATTCTTGCTGACCTGTCGGATTTCCAGTGGCATTGCCACGTTATCCAACACCGACCGATGCGGCATCAGCGCAAAGTTCTGAAACACCATACCGATTTTGTTGTTGCGAAACTGCTGAAGCTCTTTTGGCCCCAAGGCCATGACATCAGTGCCTTCGATTTCGATCTTACCAGCTGTCGGCTCCAGCAGTCGGTTGAAATGGCGAACCAGGGTGGATTTACCGCTGCCTGACAGACCCATGATGCAAAAAATCTCACCCCGGTTTACCGACAGGCTGACATCAGCGACGCCGACAACACAGTTGTATTCGGCCAGCACTTGGGACTTGTCCAACCCGCGGTCGCGGATCGCCTGCAGCGCCACCTCGGGTCTGCCTCCGAAAATTTTCCAGACATTCGAAATTTCGATAACGGTGTCGTCGCTCATAGGTCCTCCAGAGATCTGCTTTTGGGTGGCGCCAGCAGATGCCGCCACCCTGTTTCTGGAAGTGGGATCAGAGACCCAGCCAAGCGTCGACGCGATCCGGGTTCGCATCGACCCATTCGCGGGCAACCTCTGCCGGATCGCGACCTTTGCCGCTGATCTCATAGGCGAAACCGCTGACATCATCTGCAGTCAATGCGAAATTCGCGAAGAAATCAGCAATCGCAGGTGAGCGGTCTGGCAACGTATTGGACCATGCGATCTGGACGTTCTTCAGGGCGTCTTTGGTGGCAACACTGGATTTGCTATACCAATCCGGATCGTCCGATGGCTGCACCATCACGTATTTTGCCGGGTCGAACGTCGGCTCGCTCAGCATTTGAACGTCGAACATGTACCAGACCGCGTGTGGCTTATAGCAATAGAAGGCATAGCCCTCGCCTTTGGCGATGCTGTCTTTGATGCGCGCGGTCTTCACGCTTTCTTCTGCACGCACGGGCTCGATGAAATCAAGCAGACCGTAGTCGCGCGTTTTAACCTCATTCACATTGGCCGAGGCCCAGCCCGGGGCGCCAATCCACATCTCACCCTTGCCATTGCCGTCGCTATCCATCAGGGCAGCGACGTCAGGGCGGCCCAGATCAGCTATGTCGGTGATATTGTTGGCCTCACCAAAGGCCTTGCTGACGCAAAAACCCTGATTGCCTTCGTAGGGGTTCGAGGACAATGTTACCGTACCGGCCTCGTCGACATATTTCTTGGTAAAGCTCTCCTGATTGGGCAGCCACACATCTGGATGCACGTCGATGTCACCTTTGCCCTGATCCATGGCTTGAAAGATGGTTGCATTGTTACCGGGCACATATTCAACCGTCCCGCCGATGCGCGTTTCAACAACGGCACCCAGAAGATGAGCGATTGCCTGCGCCCCGGTCCAAGACGGCACACCGATTTTAACCTCTTCCGCCGCGAATGCGGGCATCGCATAGATACCTACCGCCGCTGCCATACCAAATGCCTTTAGCTTGTTTCTCATGATAGTCTCCTCTGTTGAATTGCGCCGTATTTTGGCGTCGTTTTTTTTAGTCAATCTCATTCACATCACTCGGCGGTGTCGTACAAAGTCGTCTCGGGCTGCGACTTCGGACGGAAGGGGAAAAGGGGGACAAACCGCCAGGCCCTAGCTTAAAGTCTAGAGCATGAGGTTTTCTGAGGGCCAATTCGAACATTTCATCAAACTATTCCCGAAATGCATAGTTTTGAGTATGCTCGACCAATGCTTCCTTGGAAATGCAGGTACACACATTGGATTTGAACTGGCTGCGCGACTTTGAATGCCTCGCCCGGACACTGAACTTCACCCGAGCCTCCGATGAACGTAACATCACACAATCCGCATTCAGTCGTAGAATCAAAGCGTTGGAGAGCTGGGTCGGGCTGCCTCTGGTCAATCGCGCCACCTATCCTGTTCAATTGACAGAAGCAGGTCAACAATTCTTGCCGGTCGCGCTGGCGGCGATCTCACAACTGTCAGAATCCCGTCAATCGCTGCGGGATGCCGATCGTGGGGATAGCCGTTTCATCCGGTTTTCGGTCCTCCACACGATCGCGGTTAATTTTTTGGCAAGTCGCATCGAAGAGTTGCAGATGCAAATTCCCGATCTGCGCACTCGTGTACTGTCCGATTCCCTAAGCACCTGCTGTGACCTGTTGGTCGAGGGCGCAGTGGACATTCTCTTGTGCTACAACCACCACTCGGTTTCACCGATGATTGATGAAACCGCATTTGAGCGAAAAGACCTTTTAAAGGATCGTCTGGTACCAGTGGCTACAGCTGATTCAGCGCGTGCCATGTGTTGGAGTCTCGCAGAGCAGGATGGCCCACCCATCCCCTATCTAGCATATGATCGTTCTTCGTTTTTAGGCATGGTTGTAGAAAATACCATAGACCGCAAACCCCTGAACGCCGAGACGATTTATGTTGATAGTCTGGTTGAGACAATCAAGAGACGCCTGATTACCGGAAGCGGCTTTGCCTGGATGCCCGAAACTGCGATTTCGCCAGAGCTGGACGCGGGATTGCTGGTGCCAATCGGCGATGACGCGTGGTGTGCCACCTTGACGATTTCCGCATTTGCCAATCCGGCGACCTTTGATCAGACAGCGCAACAGCTTTGGGACCAATTATGAACAAAGGTATCTGTTGACTTACAGATTGCCTCCGAACGCTGTGGCGCACTTATTCAATCGCCTAAACTTGCCCTGCGTGGGAAAATTCGACAATCGCCTGGACAAGCAGGTCAATCGTATCAATGGCATTGACCTCGGCCGCAACACTATCAGCGATGAGCGAGAATTCTGAGCAAGCCACAAGCTGCAGGTCGGCCCCTGCGGCAACAAGTTCTTTCGAGGCAACTCTTAGTGTTTCGCGCGCCTCTTCGCACGGACCGTCCGTCTTAATTTTCCGGATCGCTGCAAGCATCTTTTCATCACCTGCGGGCCAAACCACCGACAGCCCGCGCCTGTGCAACGCAGTCTCGAATAGATAAGTACGTTGTACGGCTGGCGAGGCAAGCATTCCGATACATCCCCCTGACCCAAGCGCCCGAGCTGCATATTCAGCTGCCAGTTCGATCAAGTTCAGCATGGGGATGTCCACGGAATCCGTAATCGCCTTGGCATAGTGATGGGCGGTGTTGCACGGCATCGCCAGCGCTAAGGCTCCAGCATCTTCAAGCCGTCGCGCCATAGCGGCAAGCGTCGGCCCCGGATCCTCGCCGACGCACTCGAGCAGATGACGAACCCGCGATGGCACCTGCGGGTTCATGTCGATCAACAAAGGTATGTGGTCTTGGTCATCAGTTGCGGGTACTGCCGCCACCAGCTTGCGCTGGAGGAGGATAGTCGCTTCGGGGCCCATACCGCCAAGAATTCCAACCGGGCACAGTGTCATGGTTCAGACAGTCACCCAGCGGTTTTGATGATCAAAGGCAAAATCATACCCCCCAAGGGCTGCGGCACCCCCAGTGTGCAGGAACACAATCCGTTGGCCGTTGAACTCACCCTTGCGGGCAAGATCAATCAGACCGGCTGCGCCCTTGGCTGAATAGCACGGATCGAGAAGGATGCCTTCGAGCTCTGCAAACATCTGGATCGCCTCTATGCCACTTGTCGTTGGCAGGCCATAGCCCTCGCCGACATAGTCAGTATTGGCCTTCACGTCTTCGCGCTTGACCACACCTGCGCAGCCCAGTTTTTCAGCGGTTTTGCAGGCGAGGTCAAAAACCATCTGTTCTTGCTTGGGCTGAGGCGCCCTTGTGCCGATGCCCAGCACGGGCACCTGCGCATTCATGGCACACATGCCAGTCACCAACCCGGCCTGCGTTCCTGAAGAACCGGTTGCATGCACCAATCTGTCAATTTGCAAACCACTGTTATTTGCTTGTGCCAACAGTTCAAAGGCCGCGTTAACATAGCCAAGTGCGCCGGTCGGGTTCGATCCGCCGCCAGGAATGACATAGACATTGTGCCCTTCCGCGCGCTTCTTTTCGGCTGCTTTTTCCATCTCACCCGGCATGTCGTGGCCGCCGGGAAACTTCTCGGTAGTTGCGCCATGCAAATGGTCTAGAAGGACGTTACCGTTCGTATTGTAGTTTCCATTTTGGTAACCGGTGCGATCCTCCAAAAGGATGTGACAAGCAAGCCCCAGCTTGGCGGCAAATGCAGCCGTCTGCCGACCGTGATTGGTTTGCGTGGCCCCTTGGGTCATCACCATGTCGGCACCCTGCGCTTCGGCCTCAGCCATTAGAAATTCAAGCTTGCGGGTCTTGTTGCCGCCGGTCGACATACCGGTGCAATCATCGCGTTTGATCCATATTTCGACCCCCAGCTCTTTTGACAATCGAGTCATGTGTTCAAGCGGTGTTGGAAGATGGGCAAGATGCAGGCGGGGAAAACGGGCAAGGTGCATGTCATGGTTCCTAATATTTGCTTTTGTCAAGTTACTACGCGCTGAGGCGCATTCATAATTCGAACTTCGGTACATAAATTGCAGGAATTGCATGTTGTCACGAACTGCACTATCGATCCGCCATGCGTCTTGAGTGGATCGATGATATATTAGCCGTGCTTGATAGCGGCTCTCTCGCCCGCGCCGCTGAAAAGCGATTGCTGACGCAATCTGCGTTTACTCGGCGGGTGCGGCTTATCGAAGACAACATCGGCGCAACGCTGTTTGATCGCCGCCGCAAGCCAGTCTCTTTGATGCCAGGCGTGCGGGAACTGGAATTTGAATTACGTGAACTCAGCACCCGGCTGCAGAGGCTTCGACACACCTTAAAGACAGCGAGTGATCAGACAGGCAAATCGCTGTCTTTTGTTTGCCAACACGCGCTTACCACGACAATTTCACCCGAAATTGTTCGCGTTTTAACTGAAGCTGGCGAAATCTCGGTTCGTGTTCGTTCAGGAAATCAAGACGAGTGCCTGATGCATCTGATTTCAAAAGAAGTTGATTTTGCCATCATGTACGCGGTGCCTGATGACAGTATTCAAGAACCCGTTAACGCGTTTGAAACCAAAACACTCGGGATGGATACTTTGATTCCAGTCTGTGCGCCTACTGTGCGCACGCAAGCGACGGAAGACGTAATTCCTACAATCAGCTACCCGCCCGAAGTCTTTCTCGGGCAGGTCTATTCCAGAATGATTGCGCCGCGATTACCTGAAGGTAAAACCGCAGTACCCAGGGCTGAAACCGCACTTACGTTGGCCATACTACAATACGCCTTGAATGAAATCGGCATCGCGTGGTTGCCCCGCTCTCTAGTGGCGACCCACCTTTCTGAGGGCGCGCTTGTGTGTATTGACGACGTGCTGCCCACACAGCTTCTGGCAATCAGGGTAGTCCGCTTGGCAGAATCTCAGCCAGATCACGCAGAGCAAATATGGAAACAACTTGAAGACATTTTAAGTTTCTAGTTTTCCCGCTGCACTCTCTATCCCAAATGGCAAGCCGCCCCTAATCAGAAGGGCATGATTTTCCCTTACACACCCTTCGCCAGACCGAAAAAAAACAAAGCCCACACGCAAAACGCTTCGTTATCGCAAAAAACTGCTACATCCTAAGCACCTGATCCTGGCAGCAGTCGTCTCTCGAACGTGCCCAGCTGCCAAAGAAGCGATACAAGCGAGTGGCCACTTTGACTGTTGTGGTTTTTGAAATTCGAATACGCGGCGAACGTCTGCTTCCCGCCCATTTTTTAGAAAAACAACGTGTTCTGGCGCAAAGAGTTACGGCGCAGCCCACACCGTCGCACTTGTCTTGGGGCCAGCGGGATTTGGACTAGCCAAACGCCCCTGGCCATCAGGGGAAAGACGCTGCCTTCCCCCTCGGGCAACCCTATTAGACAGAACCGTGTCCTCGGCTGTGCCTGCGGGCCGCGCCACCCCCGTCGAAAAGCATTGCCTCGCACCTTCCCGCGTTCGCCACGTGGCAGATTAGCAGGAACAGGCAGCTTCGCTGTCAGACCTACAAATCAGCTCTGATTTTCCAAGAGGAGGGATCAGATCAAACCAAACTGTCTGCGGGAGTATGAAATGGGGGCGGCGTGCTAGTTGATGACGCAAAGGTCAAATTCAACTGATGTCCAACGTTGGGGGCGCCTTCTGATGTCGAACATTCACTGCTTTTGTGGTCCAACTATGACAGTTGGGTCAGGTTCGTGTGACGTTCAACAGGAAACCAGTGGCGGACCGAGGAGGATTCGAACCCCCGACCCCTTGATTCGTAGTCAAGTACTCTATCCAGCTGAGCTATCGGTCCGCGTTGGTGAGGCGCTATGTAGACCCGGCATTCGGGACGTGCAAGTCGATTCTGTAAAAATAATTCAAAAAGCCCCATCGCCCCGCGGGAGGCGAATTTCAAAGGTGGTACCTGTTGACCCTGTCTCGGTCAGAACAAGGTCACCCCCATGGCCCCGCAACAGTTCCTGTGAGATCGCCAAGCCCAGACCCGACCCGCCTTTGCGGACGCCACCCTGAAAGGGTGTGAACAGATTTTCACGCGCTTTGGCCGGCAGGCCCGGCCCTGTGTCGCTGATCTGAATACACCAGTTGGCGTCCTGCTCTTGCCCGGACAGGGTGATCCGACCGGGCTTTCCTGATGCAACCAGCGCCTGACGAGCATTTCGAACGAGGTTCATCATGACACGGAAAATCTGTTCAGGATCAGCTCGTACGACCAACTCTTCCGGCACATCATTGATGATCTCGACACAGGCATCGGCAACGGCAAGTTTCTCGCTAGCAACCACATCCTCGGCCACAATGCGGAGCGGAATCAAAGTAAGCGACGGTGCAGGTTCTTCAGCGCGGCCAAATGCCAATGTGCTTTCGCACAGGGTTACCGCTCGGGTGATCGAGTTCACCAGCTTAGGGGCCATGCGACGCACCAACGGGTCTTCGCTGGATTCGATCCGGTCGGTAAACAGCTGGGCCGAGGTCAGGATGTTGCGCAGATCGTGGCTCACCTTGGCCACAGCCCCGCCCAGCTGCGCCAGACGCTCGCGCTGTTTCAGGGCCTGGGTCAGTTCGGTTTGCAACTGTTTTAGCGCCTCTTCGGCCTCGCGCAGCTCGGTCACTTTGGAATCCGGTGAGATGATTCCACGGGCATCTTCGGGGGCGCTGGCATAGCGCTGCATATATCCGACAACGCTTTTGATGGGCTTTACCAGAACCACCCGAACCGCAAGAAACAGGAAAAAAGCCGTGATGATCGAAATCACAAATGACAGGCCCAGAATGCGTAACCCATAATCCGTCATCGCCATACGCAAAGGCATGCTGTCAGTCGTCACCTCAATCAGCAGACCTGCGCCTTTCACAGGCTCGCCAATAACACGGATGACTTCATTTTCCGGCGTGAACAACCGCACGACAGCATCCCGGATCAAAACCCATGGTCGCGCGTCACGCAGGTCATAGGTCTTGCTGATCTGCCCTGGAATAGGAGAGGACAGCATCAACTGGCGCATCTCGTCTCGCCGCAGAACCACGTTATAGACGCCCGCATTGGCCAGCAGTTCAGCCTCAAGGTCCTCGGCCAGCATATCATCGGCCAACAAAGCGAGCGAGGCGATCTGAGCGCGCTCCAGCCGGTTCAGCAGGAAATCTTCGCGGAATCGCGCAATCGAAGGGACAAAAATCAGAACCTCGGCCAACATCACGAAGACCGTCGTCAGGATCAGAAATCGGCCTGACAGCGAGTTCACATTGCTCTCCCTTCCAGGTCAGGGCATCCAGCGCTGGACGAACCTGACCACACGTTTAACCGTTTGATTCTCAAACAGCCTTGGTGAGAAATAAGCGCCAGCCACCCGTTTGTTAAGCTCTCCAATCGTCGGATAGGGCGAAACCATGGCGGCAACCTGCCCCATCTTCAGATTATTGGCCAGCGCCAGCGACCACAAGCTGATCAGCTCACCCGCCTGATGGCCAACAATTGTGGCACCTACAGGTCGGCCTTTGACGACCATGACCTTGATGAAACCATTCGTTTTACGCTCGGAAATGGCGCGGTCGTTGTGGTGATAGTCAAACCGAGCAATTTCCATCTTATCGCCATGCTCGGCGCGCGCCTGCACCTCGGTCAGGCCAACCTGCGCCAGCTCGGGGTCGGTGTAGGTCGCCCAGGGGATATGTGCGGTTTTCGCCTTGGAGGGCAGCCCAAACAGCGCCGAACGAATGATAATCCCCGCGTGATAGCCCGCCACATGAGTGAATTGCAGCCCACCCGCGACATCTCCGATCGCATAGACCCTGCGGTTCGTGGTGCGCAGGGTGTCATCGACCTTGATGCCGGTTCGGATGGGCTCGATCCCGGCAGCGGCAAGGTTGAGGCGGTCGGTATTGGCCTTTCGCCCCGCAGCCAGCAGCAGATGCGTGCCCGAGAAGATCTCGCCGTTCTCGGTCACCACTTCAACCGCGCCATCGGAGCCGCGAATCTGTGCCACCATCGCCTGTTCATGGATCGCAACGCCCTCGGCGCGCAAACTGTCCAGCACGACCTCTGCCGCCTCGGGGTCATCCTTGCCCAGCGCCTTTTGCCCTTCGATGACTGTGACCTTGCAACCGAGCCGAATATGCGCCTGCGCCATCTCCATCCCGATGGGGCCACCGCCGATGATCAGCAGATGATCGGGCTTGTCGCGCAGATCAAAGATAGTCTCGTTGGTATAATACGGCACCTTGTCCAAACCGGGTATCGGCGGGACCAAGGGGGATGAACCTGTTGCAATCACAACCCGCCGCGCGGCGATCAGGTGATCCCCCGCCTGTACCTGTGTTGGAGAGACGAAGCTGCCAAATTCCCGGATCACCTTGACGCCAAAGCCTTCGAACCGCTCTTGGCTGTCCATCGGCTCGATCTGCGCAATCACATCATGCACGTGGTCCTTGGCGGCGGCGTAATCCACCTGTGGCACCACATCCGCCACACCCAGCGCCGAGGCATGCGCCTGCCCATAGGCGGCCTTGCCGCTGGCAATCAGGGCCTTGGACGGGACGCAGCCGAAATTCAGACAATCGCCGCCCATCTTGTGACCTTCCAGCAGGATCACATCCGCACCCATCTGGCTCGCCCCCGCGGCGACCGACAGCCCACCTGACCCGGCCCCGATCACCAGGATATCGGATTTCAGTTCTTGCATGATCAGCTGTCCTTTTGGCCGCGCAGCGTTTTGATCAGAATGGGCAGAGCCGCCAGCACACACAAGCCGATGATGGGGCCGATGACAAACGGCTCCCACAGCAGTGAGACATCCGGCGTTTCACCTCGGTCGAATACACCGCCCAGTCCGACGCCGATCCAAGTATAAACGATACCTCCGGGAATGATGCCCAGCGCCGTGGTGAATAGAAAGTTGCGGAACTTCACCCCCACCAGCGCCGGCACCAGATTGGCCACAAAGAACGGAACCACCGGGACAAGGCGCAGCAGGAACAGGACCGAGATCTCATTCTCGCGCAGGCCGTCCTTCAGCTTTTTGATGGTGCCTTCCGAGGCTTCAAGCCGTGCTGTCAACGACGCACCTAAGCCCCAGCGCGCCGCCAGAAAAATCGCCGAGGCGCCGATGGTTGCCGAAAAGATGTTGAAGACCGTGCCTGCGAACAGTCCGAACAGGAACCCGCCGGTCATCGAGGCCACCGCAGCGCCAGGCAGCGAAAAGGCAACGATGGCAATGTAGATCGCGATGAATGCGCCTGCCATTGCCCAGTAATTGGCGTCACGCCAGCCCAACAGGGCCTCTCGGTTGTCGCGCAGGGTCTCAAAAGTCAGGTAATCACCCAAGGTAAAGAACCCCACGGCGGCAACGGAAAGAATCACCAGCAAAGGAATATGTCGCGCAAGCCCGCTGCGCGGGGCCTGAGTTGTATCGCTCATAATGGTGTCCAGTTTTGTGCGTCTCATTCTGGCCTCAACATGCGACGTCACGCGCCCGGGCAACAGGGGCCTCACGCTGCCTTGATCTTTTCGACAGTGAATGTGAGGGTTTTGTGCCTAAAATCCGTATTTTTGAAATCTTTTACCGCGCGGGATTATAGAATTTGTTGCAAAAGGCGGCAAAACCCCCACCAAGGGGTTTGACTTACCCCCCGCTTGGCAGTAGAGGACGGGCTTCGAACACCACGGGCAGGCGAATCCGCGCTGCACCCGACCGAATAGATTGGAGACGGAGCGATGAAACGCACCTATCAGCCTTCGAACCTGGTTCGCAAACGCCGCCACGGTTTCCGCGCGCGCATGGCCACCAAGGCCGGCCGCAAAATCCTGAACTCGCGCCGCGCACGTGGCCGCAAGTCGCTGAGCGCATAAACCGCTCACCGATCAGGTTATGAACATGACGCCGCCGGAGGCCCCTGAGGATGGTAACTGCCAACCCGGGGATACGCCCCCGGCGGCGTCCGTTTGCGCATCCAAAACATTGATCATCCTCAGTAAACGATCTGATTTCCTGAACGCCGCGCGTGCGCGTCGGCAGGGCACATCATCAATGATGGTGCAGGCGCGTAAACGCGCCGAGGGCGAGGCGGACGGGATTCGCGTCGGCTTCACCTGTTCCAAAAAGGTCGGCAATGCCGTGGCTCGCAACCGGGCCAAGCGACGCCTGCGCGAAGCTGCGCGCGCGGTACTGCCTGAGAAGGGGCAGGACGGCTGGGATTACGTGCTGATCGGTCGCGCCGATGTCACAGCCGGACGCCCCTATGCGGCGCTGCTGGATGATTTGCGCTATGCTCTGCGAAAAGTCCATGCTGCGCGGAAATGACATTGCTCTCGCATATCCTTGCCTTACCCATTCGGGCGTACCGGTTGCTGTTCAGCCCTTGGGTCGGGTTCAACTGCCGCTATCAGCCTACATGCTCGGCCTATGCGTTGGAGGCACTGGAAAAACACGGTGCCATCAAGGGCACATGGCTGGCCGCGCGACGGATTGGGCGTTGCCACCCTTTGGGTGGTGACGGGTATGATCCGGTTCCGGACCGTGAAGATCCCTCCTGACCCGTCGTCGGACTTGACCGGAGCGCACCTTCGCTGAACAGTTGTGCTGTTCAATTCGAGGGCCAGATGACATCTGACGCGCGCCATTCCCTACCCACGCATGACGTTCTGAATCAGCCGCCTGTGCGAGCAGATTTAGACCTTTGGGCCTCTGACCCAGTACTGCAAAATGTGGCAGGCGCGCGAAGCTCTATTCTTCGCAACTATGGTGCAGACCTTGGGCGTGCTGCAGTCAGAGACATGGCGCGCGAGGCCAATTTCCACTCCCCAGAACTTGTGCTGTTTGACCAAGGTGGACGCCGCCTGGATGAAGTGCGTTTCACTCATTCATACCATCACCTGATGCAACTCAGTCAATCATCCGGATACGCAGCCGTTGCCTGGTCTGACCTCCCGAATGGTCACGCCACCCACGCCGCCATGGTCTACCTTGCCAGTCAGGTCGAACCCGGACATTGCTGCCCGCTGACGATGACTTACGCAGCCGTTCCAGCACTTGCGGCGAATGAAGAGATTGCCTCGATCTGGGTTCCCAGATTGACGGAATGGAACCACGATTCCTCTATCGCTCCTATCGCCTCCAAAAAAAGCGCCACGCTGGGTATGGCGATGACTGAGAAACAGGGCGGCTCGGACATTCGCGCCAATACCACGACGGCCACACGCGACGGAGATCACTGGCGGTTGCGCGGGCATAAATGGTTCTGCTCGGCCCCGATGTCCGACGGTTTCCTGACACTTGCCCAGACCCCCGGCGGTCTGACCTGTTTCCTTGTGCCCCGCTGGCTGGACGGCGAACGCAATGCAATCCACCTGATGCGGCTGAAGAACAAGCTGGGCAATCGGTCCAACGCCTCGGCCGAGATTGAATACCATGATGCGCTGGCCTATCAGCTTGGAGATGAGGGCGCGGGTGTGCGCACAATCCTGGAGATGGTGCATCACACACGGCTCGACACTGCAATGGCCCCGGCAGGTCTGATGCGGGCGGCCCTCAGCGAAGCGCATTACTGGGTCAGCCATCGCAGCGCCTTTCAGCGCCGGTTGATTGACCAACCCCTGATGCGCATCGTTCTGGCCGATCTCGTGCTGGACTGGGAGGGGGCGCTGACACTGGGAATGCGTGTGGCGCAGGCTTTTGACGGTCATACACCCGAGGATAAAGCCCTTTCCCGCATCGCTGTTGCACTCGCCAAATTCCTCAACAACAAACGCTGTCCAGCCGTCGTGGTCGAAGCCATGGAGGTGTTGGGCGGCATGGGCTATGTCGAAGACACCCCCCTGCCCTTGCTCTACCGCGAAGCCCCTTTGAACGGAATCTGGGAGGGGTCGGGCAATGTGATCTGCCTGGATATCCTGCGCACCCTGGCGCGCGACCCCTTGGCCGCCGAGGTACTGCAGGCCGAGCTTGAGGCGGCAACCGGAGTGAACCGCCACTATGATGCGGCGCTGAGGGACCACCGCGCCCGCTGGACCAATATCCCACCCGAAGCCGAGGCGCGCTGGTTTGCGGAGCGCACTGCTTTGCTGCTGACGGCCTCTCAACTAATACGCCAAGCGCCCGGGCCGGTCGCTGATGGATTTGTGGCGTCTCGGCTGACATGTAACAATGGCCGCATCCCCGGTTCGGTGTCCGGGCTGGACACTGGTGCCCTGCTTGCGCGGTTGGGCTGACCCGCACACTTGCCCGGATACGCCATCTGCTGTAGGGGCAGCGCATGTTTGACGAAGCTGACGATATCCATCCGCTGTTTGCTGGCGCGCCTTCGACCACCGAATTCAAGAAGCTGCGCAAACGCATCGTGCGCCACACCCGCGAAGCCATCGAACACTATGGCATGGTGGACCCGTCCGCGCATGAGAAAGACGGCAAACCACCCCGTTGGTTGGTCTGCCTGTCAGGCGGTAAGGACAGCTATACCTTGCTAGCGGTTCTGTACGAGCTGAAATGGCGCGGCCTACTACCGGTCGATCTGCTGGCTTGCAATCTGGATCAGGGCCAACCGGGTTTTCCCGCTACCGTCCTACCCGAGTTTCTGGAACGCATGGGTGTACCGCACCGCATCGAATATCAGGACACTTACTCGGTCGTCATGGACAAGGTTCCCCAAGGCCGCACCTTTTGCGCGCTATGTTCGCGCCTGCGCCGGGGCAACCTGTACCGCATCGCGCGGGAAGAGGGCTGCTCGGCCGTGGTGCTGGGTCATCACCGTGACGACATCCTTGAGACGTTTTTCATGAACCTGTTCCACGGCGGCCGTCTAGCAACGATGCCGCCAAAGCTGGTGAACGAAGAAGGCGACCTGTTCGTCTTTCGCCCCCTTGCCCATGTCGCCGAGGCGGATTGCGAGAAATTTGCCAATGCGATGAACTACCCGATCATTCCTTGTGACCTGTGCGGCAGCCAGGACGGGTTACAACGCCAACAGGTCAAACAGATTCTCGATCAGTGGGAAAAAAACAGCCCCGGACGGCGGCAAGTGATGTTCCGCGCCTTAACCAATGCGCGCCCTTCGCACCTTTTGGACCCGAAATTGTTTGATTTTGTTAATCTTTCCATCAATTCGAGCGAAAAAACTGAAAAAACGGATGATATTCCACAGCTGCGTTAACGAGTGACTCAGACTGATTTTCTACGGTTTGACCTGAGCGCAAGATGCTCAAGGTAAAGGCGAAGACGAACCGATGAGGAAATCTGTTTCCGTTGATCAATTTCTCGATACTCTCACCACATATCTGAGTGGCCCGCCGGTGCTGGCCTTTGCTCCCGCCATTTCGCTTGCGGCTTTCTGGATCGGTGGAGAACGTGCGCTTGTCGTTGTGGCACTAAGCCTTCCGTTGCTGATCGTCGCCTTCGCCTCAGTCAGACGCACGCAAACTGCACGCATCTCTCCACTGCACCATCACGGAAGACTCGCGCCAACGGATAAGTTTGCCGCCGAACTTGAAAATTTCTTTGACCGTACCGATCACGATAACATGGGATCGGCTTGTATGATTATGGCCTTAGACGGGTTCACAGAATTTGTTGACCTGCACGGAAATGCGGCCGCGACCCATCTGTCCAGCCAATTTTGTGACCGCATCTTCTCGGTCATTCGAACCGGCGATATTGCGACACGATTAGACGAGTGCAGAATCGCCATCGGCCTGCGCCCGTCACAGCATCTCGATCTCGAAGCCTGTATTCAGATGTCGGGCCGCATCCAATCCGCCGTTGAAGAGCCGATCACCCTAAACGGCACCACTGCCTATGTCTCGTGTTCAATCGGTTTTTGCCTGCAATCCGCAATTCGCGGATCCGGGTTTGAAAATTGGATTGATGCCGCATCTGCTGCGCTATGCGAAGCTCAGCGTAATGGGCCCTCAACGATCCGCGCCTTTTCAAACGAAACCCGCCGTAGATCCAATATCAGGGCCAACCTTCGCAAAGAGTTCGAGGCTGCGCTGGACAACGGACAAATCCGCCCCTGGTTTCAGCCTCAGGTTTCCACAGATACAGGGCGGGTTACGGGGTTTGAAGCCCTGGCCCGCTGGGAGCACCCGCAAAAAGGCATCTTGAACCCACAGATATTTCTGCCTTTTGCCGAACAGGCCGAGCTGATGGAGAGGCTTGGCCAGACGATGCGGCATCATGCATTCTCCGCGATGTGCGACTGGGGCCGGAACGGGATTCACGTCCCACGAATCGGAATCAACTTTTCTTCGGACGAGCTACGAGACCCCGCTCTGCTGGACCGATTGAAATGGGAAATGGACCAAAACGACCTGACGCCCGACCGACTGGCTGTCGAAATTCTGGAAACCGTGTTTTCGCGACGTCCGGACGATGTGATTACCCGCAACGTGACCAGCCTTGCAGCACTTGGCTGTTGTATCGATCTGGATGATTTCGGCACTGGACATGCCTCGATCGCCTCGATCAAACGGTTTGATGTGACGCGGATCAAGATAGACCGAACTTTTGTGGCCAAGGCGGACAGTGATGCATCGCAACAACAATTGGTCAGTGCAATTCTGACTATGGCCGAAAGGTTGAATGTGGAAACACTCGCCGAGGGTGTTGAAACCACCGGTGAGCACGCGTTGATGGCACAGCTAGGTTGTGACCACGTTCAAGGCTTTGGCATTGGCAAGCCCATGCCGTTCGAAAAGACCATGGATTGGATCTCGGCCCACCAGAACAAAGTCAAAGGCATTCCCAAGATTGGACGGCAAGCGGGTTCCTGATCGCAGGTTTTCACCACAAATGCCCAATCTGGAACCATAAGGCGGGCGAATCCGCTTGACCTTTGGGGCTGCACTCTGTTGAACCCACCGGGTGTGTTTCACTGCTTAAGGTGGCTGTCCCAGATGGACGATCAGAACAAGAATCTCATCCTCGCAACCGCGCTCAGCTTTGTCGTGATCCTGGTTTGGTTCGTGCTGTTTCCACCGCCCGAGCAAACCACCATTACTGATCAGGCTGAAATCAGCGCCATCGAAAGCGATGAGGTTCAGACCCCCAGCGCCTCTAGCGCGGGTACCGTAGGCGAAGCCACGGCGAGCGCAGAAGAAACGCTGCCCGGGTCCGAGGCCGCGCGGATCAAGATCGACACGCCCCGCCTTGAGGGCAGCCTGTCGTTGTCCGGTGGCCGCATCGATGAATTGTACCTGAAGGATTATAAAGTCTCGATCCAGGACGACGCACCGATTGTCGAACTGTTCTCTCCGGTCGGATCTGAATCTGCATATTATGCGCTCTACGGATGGGCGCCTGGCGCTGGTGTCACCGGCACGGACGTACCCGGGCCGAACACGGTCTGGATGGTCGAAAATGGTGAAACACTTGGGGTGAACGCTCCAGTTACGTTGAAGTGGGAGAATGGCAATGGCCTGACCTTCCGCCGTACCATCTCGGTAGACGAGAACTATATGTTCGAAGTCACACAAGCGGTGGAAAACAACACACAAGCCGAGGTCGGCATGGCGCCATATGGCATCCTCGCCCGCCATGGCATCGGCGAAGATGGCGACCTGCCCGGACTGAAGAATTTCTTCATCCTGCATGAAGGCGTGATGGTCATGGCCGACGGTGTTCTTGATGAAATCGACTATGGCGATGTGCGCGACTTTGATATTGATCCGAACGAACGGGCGCAAGCCGAGGTCTTTCAGGTCAAAGACGGTGGCTGGGTCGGCTTTACTGATCACTATTGGATGACCACCCTGATCCCGGCTGAGGGCGCGACCTTCAAGGCAGCAGCCAAATACGATGCCCGTCGCAAGATCTATCAGACGGAAACTGTACTGCCGACATTGCTTGTCGCACCTGGGGCTACTGAAGAGGTCACAACCCAGCTGTTTGCCGGTGCCAAAGAATGGGAAACCATTCGTGAATATCAGGCCGAAGGCGTTCAAAAGTTCATCGACAGCATCGACTGGGGCTGGTTCTATTTCCTGACCAAGCCGATCTTCTGGCTGCTGCACAACATTAACGCCCAGATCGGCAACATGGGCTGGTCGATCATCGGCCTGACCCTGATCATCAAGGCGATCTTGTTCCCGCTGGCGTTCAAGTCCTATGTCTCGATGGCAAAGATGAAGGAACTGCAGCCGCAGATGGAGGCCCTGAAAGAGGCCGCTGGTGACGATCGTCAGAAAATGCAGCAAGGTATGATGGAACTGTACAAGAAGGAAAAGGTTAACCCCGCCGCGGGCTGTTTGCCGATCCTGATGCAGATCCCTATCTTCTTCTCGCTGTATAAGGTGATCTTTGTCACCATCGAACTGCGTCAAGCACCGTGGTTTGGCCCGTTTCAGGATCTCAGCGCACCGGATCCAACGTCAATCATGAACTTCTTCGGCTGGCTGCCTTGGGCCGGGCCGCAACCTGACACCCTTATGGCGCTGATCTTCATCGGCATCCTGCCACTGTTGCTGGGGATTTCGATGTGGCTGCAGCAAAAGCTGAACCCGGCACCAACAGACGCGACACAGGCAATGATCTTTGCCTGGATGCCCTGGGTCTTCATGTTCATGCTCGGTGGGTTTGCCAGCGGCCTTGTGGTGTACTGGATCGCGAACAACACGATCACCTTTACCCAACAGTATCTGATCATGCGCAGCCAAGGTTATAAACCGGATGTATTTGGCAACATCAAATCCGGTTTCAAGCGCGCCGCTAAGACGGATGACAAATGACGGCTGAAGTCACCCATATTTGGCGGCATCCTATGAAAAGCCACGGCCACGAAGCCGTGCAGACCGTGACAGTGACCCCCGGGCAGACAATGCCCGGGGATCGCGTTTGGGCAGTTGCGCACGAAGCGTCAAAGGCCGATGGCACGAAATGGGTACCTTGCGTCAATTTCAGCCGAGGGTCAAAAGCCCCAGTTCTGATGGCCATTTCCGCCAAGCTGGATGCGGATCTGCTGACCCTGACCCACCCCGATCGCCCCGATCTAACCTTTGACCCGGATCGGGAACAGGACGTTTTTCTGGATTGGGTGCGCCCGCTGATGCCCGCGGACAGGGCGGCATCTGCCCGGATCGTTCGAATACCAGGGCGTGGGATGACAGACAGCGATTTCCCGTCAATCAGCCTATGCAACATGGCCTCTCACCGGGCGGTTGAACAAAAACTGGGGCAAGACCTGTCAATCAAACGCTGGCGCGGTAACATCTGGTTCGATGGCCTGCCCCTATGGGAAGAATTCGACTGGCTCGACCGCGAGTTGCAAATCGGTGAGGCCATGTTCCGTGTCCGCGAGCGGATTGTGCGCTGTTTGGCGACCACTGCGAACCCCGATACCGGCGACCGCGATGCCGACACTTTGGGCGCGCTGAACAGCTGGGGCCATCAGGATTTCGGCATCTATACCGAAGTGGTTCGCGGCGGGGTAATCTCGGTCGGTGACAAGGTGATACCGTTATGAGCACCCTACCCTTCCCTCTGGCCCAAGATCCCGATGAATTCTCGTTGGAGCGCGGGCGCAAGCTGTTTGCAGGCCCGTCCGAGTTTGTCAAAGGTGTCGTCGCCATGAGTGGGCTGCCCGACCCTGACCGGCTTGAGGTCTGCTTTGCGGGCCGCTCCAATGTTGGCAAGTCCAGCCTGATCAACGCGCTGACCGGCACCAAGGGGCTGGCGCGTGCATCGAACACGCCGGGCCGCACGCAGGAAATCAACTTTTTCACCCAAGGGCCGGAGCTTTATCTGGTCGACCTTCCCGGCTATGGCTATGCCAATGCGCCGGTTAAGGTGGTGGAAAAGTGGCAGCGGTTGCTGAAACAATATCTCAGTGGCCGACAGACCCTGCGCCGGGCCTTTGTCCTGGTTGACGCGCGCCATGGGGTAAAGCCTGTTGATGCCGAGATTATGAAGCTGCTGGACACCAGTGCCGTAACCTTTCAATGCGTGCTGACCAAGGCAGACAAGGTCAAGGCCAATGAACGCGAAAAGGTTCTGAACCAGGTCCGCTCGGCCCTGTCAAAACACCCCGCCGCTTTCCCCGAAATCGTGCTGACGTCGTCCGAAAAAGGCGATGGTATCCCAACGTTGCGCTCGATCATCACGCATCTGGAATAGCTTGGCCCTTGGCAGCACCTTTCAAAGGCCCTAACACGGTGGGCCAGAGGGACCTTAGCCATGAAGACAAGAGACATGAACCGGGATTGGATTGCCACCGCCGCCACATTGAACAGCGCACTGCCCTATCTGCAGCGCTATGATGGGGCCATTGTCGTTATCAAGCTGGGCGGGCACGCCATGGGCAGCGATGAAGCGATGGAAAGCTTTGCCCGTGACGTGGTTCTGATGCGCCAGGTGGGCATCAACCCGGTTGTGGTACATGGCGGCGGTCCCATGATCAACGCGATGCTGGACAAGCTCGATATCCAATCCGATTTCGTGAACGGTAAGCGTGTGACGGACAAGGCGACTGTCGAAGTGGTCGAGATGGTCCTGTCCGGCCTCGTGAACAAACGCATTGTTCAGGCCATCAACGGACAGGGAGGGACTGCGGTTGGCCTGTCGGGCAAGGACGCCAGCCTGATGATCTGTGATCAAACCGATGCCTCGCTGGGGTTTGTTGGCTCTCCTTCCGAGATGAAACCCGAAATCCTGCACGATCTGTTTACGCATGACGTGATCCCGGTAATTGCGCCTCTGGGCGCCGGGCGCGAAGGTGAGACGTTCAACGTCAACGGTGACACCGCCGCCGGTGCCATCGCCTCGGCCTTGAAGGCAGACCGTCTGCTGTTGCTGACCGACGTATCAGGCGTCAAGAACGCTGCCGGAGAGGTCGTGACCGAGCTAAAAGCCGGTCAGATCCGCGAGATGACCCTGGACGGGACCATCGCAGGCGGAATGATCCCCAAGACCGAAACGGCGCTGGACGCACTACATAGTGGGGTGCGGGCCGTAGTCATTCTGGATGGGCGCGCGCCCAATGCGGTGCTACTGGAACTGTTCACCGAACACGGGGCTGGGTCGCTGATCCGACCCGATTGATCGACTGCGACGGAGGTGACATGACAGAACAAACCGCACCTTCTCCGAACATTTATCAACGTGTCGACAGAGCGGCAGCTGAGGTTGGGCTTATCGTGATGGGTGCGTTGCATCCTGGGCGCGCTAATGCCAAGCAATTGGACAGCGGCACCCTGATCCTGCTAGGTGCAGGGCCCACGTTCTGGCCTGTTTTGAAATCAGCCCTTGAATGGCAAGGTCCCGACCCTGTTGACCGGTGGTCGTACCGCGTCGTCAATCAGATGGCGCAGGATTTGGGGGCGCAAGCCTATTTCCCATTCGGTGGCCCACCCTATGTGCCGTTTATCGACTGGGCGCTGAAATCGGGGCGTACATTCAGCAGCCCTGTTGGCGCCTTGGTGCATGACACGGTCGGTATGATGATCTCGTATCGCGGCGCGCTGCATTTTGATGAGGAATTCGAGATTCCCGGTGCCCATAACTCATCGCCCTGTGTTACATGCGATTCCCCTTGCGCTCAGACCTGCCCAGTCGGAGCCCTGAACACCCACAGCTTCTATGACGTTGAGGCCTGCCACGGGCATCTGAACACAGAGCAGGGCCAAACCTGCATGACCGGTGGCTGCCTTGCGCGCCTGGCCTGCCCTCTCAGCCCCGGGGCCGGGCGGGACCCAGAACAATCCGCCCACCACATGAGGTCTTTTCACCCGTCATGACTCGCACCCTGATCCTGACCCGCCATGCCAAATCCAGTTGGGATGAGCCGACGCTCAGCGATCATGATCGACCACTGAACAAACGTGGACGCTGCTCCGCACCTGCTGTGTCCGGCTGGCTACTCAGGAATGGCTGGCTACCGAATGAGGTGCTCAGCTCTACCGCCCTCAGGACCCGCGAGACGTGGGATCGAATGGGGCTGCAGGCCGATCTGATCCAGTTCGAACGCTCGCTGTATCTGGCCGGTCCCGATCTCATGATGCGGGCCCTATCGCAGGCTTCTGGCCAAACCGTGCTGATGCTGGGCCACAACCCCGGGATCGCTGAATTCACCAGACAGCTTGTGCGGCAGGCGCCAGATCACGGCCGTTTCGATGACTACCCGACCTGCGCAACAACAGTCATACAGTTCGAGATCAACTCCTGGGCCGCGCTTCGGTGGCACAGTGGGGATGTCTTGGGGTTCGTCATTCCACGCGAGTTGCCGGAATAAAAAAGGCGGGGCAAAAACCCCGCCTTTCAAGGTTCTTCCGATCGGGATCAATGGCCCAGAATCTGGCTCAGGAACAGCTTGGTCCGCTCGCTTTGCGGATTGTTGAAGAACTCTTCTGGTTCGTTCTGTTCCACAATCTGACCGGCATCCATAAAGATCACGCGGTTGGCGACCTGACGGGCAAAACCCATCTCGTGGGTCACACAAAGCATGGTCATGCCTTCTTCGGCCAGCTCGATCATAGTGTCGAGCACCTCTTTGATCATCTCAGGGTCCAGCGCCGATGTAGGTTCGTCGAACAACATGATCCGCGGCATCATGCAGAGCGAACGGGCAATCGCAACACGCTGCTGCTGACCACCCGAAAGCTGGCCAGGATACTTGTCGGCCTGTTCTGGGATTTTCACCTTCTCTAGGAAGTGCATCGCACGCTCTTCAGCCTCTTTCCTGGGCGTCTTGCGCACCCAGATCGGGGCCAGCGTACAGTTTTCCAGAATGGTTAGATGCGGGAAGAGGTTGAAGTGCTGGAACACCATCCCGACCTCGGACCGGATCTTGTCGATGTTTTTCAGGTCATTCGACAGTTCCGTCCCATCCACCATGATCGTGCCTTGCTGGTGTTCCTCCAGCGCGTTCAGACAGCGGATCAGGGTGGACTTACCCGACCCTGACGGCCCCGCGATAACAATCCTCTCGCCCTGATTGACGGTCAAATTGATGTCGCGCAGCACATGGAAAGACCCATACCACTTGTTCATGTTGTTGATTTCGATGGCGACCTCGTCGCTCACCTGCATCTTGGATCGGTCGATTTCGCGGTCTATTGCAAGTTCAGACATGTGTTGAACTCCTTAACGATGGCCAGTCTGAAGCTTGCGCTCCAGATACATGGAATAACGGGACATGGAGAAGCAGACGACGAAGAACAGCGCGCCGATAAAAGCGAACAGTTCCCAGTAGATGCCGTTCCAAGCGGTATCAGCGCGGATCGCGTTGGCAAGGCCAAGCACGTCGAACAGTCCGATGATCGACACCAGAACCGTATCCTTGAAGATCCCGATGAATGTGCTCACGATGCCCGGAATTGAGATTTTCAGGGCTTGCGGCATGATGATCAAACGCTGTGCCTGCCAGTAGTTCAGGCCCAAACTGTCGGCGCCCTCGTACTGACCGCGTGGCAATGCAGCCAGGCCACCCCGGATCACTTCGGCCATATAGGCGGCTGAGAACAGGGTCATCATGATCATCACCCGCAGGATGATGTCAAAATTGGTGCCTGGTGGCAGGAACAGGTTCAACAGCAGCGAGGCCACGAACAGTAGCGTGATCAGCGGTACGCCGCGAATGAACTCGATAAAGCCCACACACATGTATTTGACGATAAGAAGGTCCGACTGACGGCCCAGCGCCAACACGATACCGATCGGCAGCGAGACACCGATGGCCACAACACCCAGCAGGATCGCCAGCATGAAACCACCGAACTGACGACTTTGCACGGCTTCGATACCGATCGGCAGGATCGAATCCATGGCACCAACGAAATAGCTCGATAGAAACAGCCACCAGATCAACGCAGCCACTGCACCACCGATCATCCCGAGCAATTCGCTTTGTTGCTTGCTGACGACGGTGTAGACGGCCCAGCCGGCAACAAATCCAAGTGCCGCCGACAATGGCCCCCAGATGGTACCACCCCACATCAACCAAGGCATCAGGAAGGGGTAGATCGCGCTAAAGATCAGCAACTTGCTCGGAACACGGTCCGAATACAGCACTGGTGCCAGAGCAACCAGCAACAGAACAAGCGCCAGAATCGGCCGCCAGTACAGATGGCTCGGGTAGAATCCGAACAACAGCTGCAGCCAGCGATCATTGATGACAGCCCAGCAAGCATGACCATGGGTGTCTCCCCAGGTTGCCATCATGATCTCACGGCACTCAGTCAGTGAATTGGCATTCCAGACGGATTGGAACGTCCATGGCAGAACGCCCGACAACACATAGTAGATCGCATAGAGCGAAACCAAAGTCAGGATCGAATTGAACCAACCAGAAAACAGATTGTGCTTAACCCAACCTACTATTCCCACTTCGGACGCTGGTGGCGCTTTCTCCGGCAACATTTCCGCGCGGACAAATGAAACATCACTCATATTACCGCTCCACCAATTTGACACTATTGTTGTACCAGTTCATCACTGCCGAGATGCTCAGCGAGATGCACAGATAGACCAGCATCAGCAGTAGAACGCATTCCAGCTCGCGGCCGGTTTGGTTCATGGTGATGCCACCCAAGGTACCTGTGATATCCATATATCCCACCGCAATCGCCAGAGACGAGTTCTTGGTCAGGTTCAGGTAGTTCGAGATCATTGGCGGGATGATCACGCGCAACGCTTGCGGCAGGATCACCAGACGCATAATCCGGCTCGGGCGTATACCCAGCGCGGCGGCGGCCTCGGTCTGCCCCTTGGAAATGGCGAGAATTCCGGCCCGCACGATCTCAGCGATGAAAGCTGCAGTGTAAAGGGACAGGGCCAACCACAATGCGATAAGCGAGTTCCGCAAATGAGTGCCGCCTTTAAAGTTGAACCCTTTCAGTTCCGGGTATCCCAAATGGAATCCCAACGCAGTCAGCAGGATCAACATCGGCACAAACAGTATGCCCAACTGAATATGCCAGATGGTTGGGCGATCACCAGTTGCTTCCTGTTTTGCAGCGGCATTAGCGGATACTTTGCGCATCACAAAAATGCTGCCCGCCAAAACGACCAGAAAGGCGACCAGATCCAATGAAATGTCGAAGCGTAAGCTGGACGCACCAAACAAGTGGATATCGCCAAGACTGCGTGAAAACAGGAGCTCTGGGATATAGACACCGCGATTGGTGACGGCGACAGAGTTGAATAAATCCATCGTGGCCGTCGGGGTTTCACCTCGGAATGCATTGGGTGCCGGTAAACCTTCGATCAGAATGGCCATAGCCAGAACGATCCAAAGCAGCACAGGCACGTTACGGAACATCTCGACATAAACAGTCATGATCCGCGCGATCAGCCAGTTGTTTGAAAGCCGTAATACACCAACGAAAACACCGATAATCGTCGCCGTGATACAGCCGAGAACTGCAACAACAAGTGTGTTTAGCAATCCGATAAGCCCAGCACGCAAGTGGCTGTCTCGAGAATCGTATTCCAGCAGGCGTTGGTTGATATCGTAACTTGCAGGTTCGCCGAAGAACCCGAATTCTACGGGTTTACCAAGTGCTTCGAGGTTCTGAATGGTGTTGGAAATGATCCAGGCTGCCAAAAGCATGAAACCGATCATTGCAATGACCTGGATGGTCGCAGATCGGTACCGCGTATCGTAAAGGAGCATGGACAGCCGGAACTGCTCCTTTGGCGGGTCAGTGAGAGTCGACATGACCTATGTATATCCCCGTGTCATCCCGTTATTCGCAGACAGAGTTGATCTCTGTTCAATCTAACCGGGACTGTTTCTTATGGATTGAAAAAGGGCGCAGGATGAACTGCGCCCTCTTCAATGGATATTAGCGGAACGGCGGCGAGTACAGCAGGCCGCCATCGGTCCACTGACCGTTCAGGCCGCGTGCCAGACCGATTGGGGTTTCTTCACCGATGTTCTTGGCAAAGACCTCACCATAGTTACCACCCGCCTTGATAGCGCGCATTGCCCACTGTGCGTCCAGACCCAGCATCTCACCCAGAGTGCCTTCGCTGCCCAGCAGACGGTTCACTTCGGGGTTGTCGGTGCCAGCAGACATCTCGTCGATGTTCGCCGAGGTCACACCCAGCTCTTCAGCCGAAACCAGTGCGTTCAGTGTCCAGCGAACAACGTCGCCCCACTCGTGGTCGCCATGACGGACCAGCGGGCCCAGCGGCTCTTTCGAGATGATTTCGGGCAGCAGGATGTGATCACCGGGGTTTTCGAACGTGGCGCGCGTTGCGGCCAGGCCCGATGCGTCGGTGGTATAGACGTCACATGCGCCAGCCAGATACTGCTGCTGCGCTTCTGCGTTGGTTTCGATCGGAACCGGCTCGTAGCTGATGTTGTTCGAGCGGAAGAAATCCGCCAGGTTCAGCTCGGTGGTGGTGCCGGTCTGGATGCAGACAGTCGCGCCGTCCAGTTCCTTGGCCGAGCTTACGCCCAGCGCTTTGGGAACCATAAAGCCCTGACCGTCGTAATAGTTTACACCGACGAATTCGAACTTCAGGTCTACGTCGCGGCTGAAGGTCCAGGTGGTGTTCCGGGCCAGCATGTCGATTTCGCCCGAAGCCAGCGCGGTAAAGCGTGTCTTACCTGTGGTCGGAACGAATTCAACGGCGCTTGCGTCACCCAGAACCGCAGCGGCAACGGCGCGGCACAACGAAACGTCAAAGCCCTGCCATTCACCATTTGCGTCGGGCGCGGCAAAGCCGACCAGACCGGTGGTCACACCGCAGTTCAGCTTACCGCGCGCCTTGACGTCGTCCACGGTTCCCGCCATGGCTGCGCCTGCGGCCAGACCGGCAACTGTGGCCGCGCCCAAGATTACGGATTTTTTCATTTTTACCTCTTCCTGATTGTCCATCCCGTTCAGGGACGGTTCTATCCGGCACCTCAGGTACCAGAAAGGTTTCCCCAAAGGTGTCTCCCCTTTAGTGCGCACGAGTTTGGTCGCATTCATAAACAAACGTCAAGGGTCGGATCAGGGAAAACGATGGATCAACTCACAGATGTCCATCAGAGCGGTAAAAATTCAGAAATCTAAGATCAATCAGAGACGTCGTAGAAGCGTTTAGCGTGTAAAAAGGCAGAACGTTTGACTTCGGCTGCTTCATGCGCCTCGTCGTCATGGCCCCATTGCTCGATTTGCCACAGCTCGTCCAACCGCGAAATCCGCCAGATCTCTTGCGCATCACACCAATCGGAAGTGGCCGCAAACCCAAGGATCAACGAGCCCGAAAGGCTGACCAGATCGTGGAAGGCAGCCAGTTGGAAGTTGTTGAAATCATGCACTCGCCGGCGCAACTGATCCAGCGCCGCCACGTCTTGCGGCTGATGCAGGATACCTGTGACGGGCTGCAGGCGAACCGACATGGCTTCCGCGGCCCAGTCCAACACCGGGTCCCACTGTTCAGCTTGCCGCTGCTGCAACTCTTGCGGGTGGGCGGCGCGATAGCACAGCAAATCCGAATCGCCATAATCGGCCAGCATGTCTGCAACTTCGGCGTGCTGAATCTGTACCTTGTCGATGGCTGCATTGGCCGAACGCGTGTAGGGCATCGTCCCTGGGTCGACCTGTTCTTCCTGCGCGTCCCATTCGGCCGCAACGGCCTGAGCCATCGGCAAGGTCGGCAGGATCAGTCCGGCCCGCGCAGGTGTTTTGACCCGACGACCGTCCAGTTCGACCGTAAATCCGCCATCGGCCTCGACCACCCGACATGCAGTCCAAAATCGTTTCGGTTTCCAGTCACTCATGTCTTCAGGTCCAGATATCGTCCAGTGCGCCCGGCAACTGGTCAAACGTTTCGATTATGCGAGAGGCGGCGGCCAGGGCAGGCTGTTCGTGATACCCCCAGGTTACGCCAATTCCGGTGACACCGGCGGCGGCGGCCATATCCATGTCAAACCGGGTATCCCCGATCATGACCGTATCAGCAGCGTTGACGCCGGTTTCGGCCCGTGCCGTGTCGATCATCGAAGGGTGCGGTTTGGAGGGATGGTGATCCGCGACCTGCCGGGTCACGAAATAGCCTTGCAGGCCGTGCCCCTCGATCAGGGCATCCAGACCGCGTTGCGATTTGCCCGTCGCCACGCCCAGCAACATCTCGGGGATCGCATGTAGCGCCTCGATAACCTCACGGGCTCCGGGGTAGAGCGGCGAACTGGCCATTCCCTGTTCCAGCCGATGTGCGTGATAGGCCTGTTTATAGCCCTCTACCAACCGCGCCTGATCCACAGCAGAACACTCGGGCACCAACTGTGCCATGGCTTGTGGCAGAGATAATCCGACTATGGACAAGATCCCCGCCCTATCCGGTACCGGCAGAGACAAGGCATCAAAGCTGGCGGTCATGGCCGCAACAATGCTGCCCTGGCTATCGACCAGGGTACCGTCCACATCAAATAGTACCAGACGCAAGGGTCTGCTCATTGCAGAGACTCGAACGGATCATCCGCAGCTAGGTCTTCGGCCCATCCGAATGTGTCCCAACTGTGTTTCATATGATCAGGCAAGGGTGCGGTAACCGTGATCTTCTTACGCGTCACCGGGTGCTGAAACGAAGCCTGCCGCGCATGCAGGTGCAGCTTTTTGCTGATCACACCGCCCAACTGCGCACCCCAGCCATCGCCAAGGTTCTCTTGACCCGAACCGCCGTATTTTCCATCCCCGATGATTGGGTGCCCAATCGCTGCCATATGCGCACGCAACTGATGGGTGCGGCCGGTGATCGGCTCCATCGCGACCCAGGCGGCGCGTCCGGCCACTCGGTATAGCGTAGCGTAAAGTGTATGGGCCCGCTTCGCGCCTGGCGTGTCGTTGATTTCGTTCAGATGAACGGGGATCATCTTTTCGCCCTCGCCCTGGCTGCCATGGCCCGGGGCCTTGACCAAACCGGTCTTGATCTCGCCCAGATAAGGGGTCGGCACCCCAGCGACCAGGGCCCAATATATCTTGCGCGTGTCCCGGTGACGGAAAGCGGCGGTCAGTGCTTTGGCGGCCTCGCGTGTGCGGGCCAGCAACAGCACGCCCGAGGTATCCTTGTCCAGTCGGTGCACCAATCGGGGGTTTTCGTCATATCCAAAGCGCAGCGCCTCGGACAGGCCGTCCACATGCCGGGTCTGGCCGCTGCCGCCTTGCACCGGCAAGCCTTGCGGTTTGTTCAGCGCGATCACGTGATCATCACGATAGATCACGCAAGCCTGCAACATCTTGGCATCCGCATCTGTGATCCGCGGCTTGACCTCGACCGGTTTGTGGTCCGCATCCGGCAGAGGTGGCACGCGTACGACCTGGCCGACCTCAAGCCGGGTCGAGGCCTTGGCCCGTCCGCCATCCACACGCAGTTCGCCCTTGCGGCACATTTTCTCGATGCGCCCCTGGCTGACATGCGGAAACAGACGCCGCAGCCAGCGGTCCACCCGCTGATCGCCATCCCCATCCGCAACCGTAATCATCTGCACGCCACTCATGCCATTGCCCCTTGCGCCGCGCGGCAGACCCGCCCGGACCACGCTGTAAACATTGTCCCAGAAAACATGCGCGTCTGTCGCGCGCATCGGCCAAAGAGTCAAGCCGGTGCTAGTCTGGTTTCCGTTGCGAACGCAGCTTGGCAAAGTAGTCCAGCCGTTTCTTCAGCTCACGTTCAAACCCACGCTCGACAGGTTGATAGAGAACAGGGCGCGATATGGACTCGGGAAAGTAGTTCTGCCCAGAAAACCCATCCTCGGCATCGTGATCATAAGCATAGCCTGCACCATAGCCCTGATCTTTCATCAAAGAGGTCGGTGCATTCAGAATATGTTTGGGCGGCGGCTCACTTCCTGATTGCTTGGCCAGACGCATCGCTGCCTTGTAGCCCACATAGGCCCCGTTCGATTTCGGAGCCAGAGCCAGATAGACCAGCGCCTGCGCCAAAGCCAACTCGCCTTCGGGACTGCCCAGCCGCTCATAGGTCTCCCATGACTGCAGACAGATCGCCTGAGCCTGCGGATCCGCCAGACCAATGTCCTCGACCGCCATTCGCGTGATCCGGCGCGCCAGATATCTTGGGTCCTCGCCTCCCGTCAGCATTCGCGCGAACCAGTACAGGGCGGCATCGGGGTCGGATCCTCGCACCGATTTATGCAGAGCCGAGATCAGGTTGTAATGCTCATCTCCAGATTTGTCGTATTTCGCGGCACGGCGCATGAGCCGGGTCGACAGGGCTTCAAGGTCCAGCGTGCCCTCAACTTTCCACGCGGCCACCTGTTCGATCAGGTTCAACAGCGCGCGCCCGTCGCCATCGGCCATTTCTTGCAGCGCACCACGGGCCGCAGAGTCCAGTGGCAACCCACGGTCCAGTTCCTGCTCAGCGCGTTGCGTCAGGCGTTCTAGATCGGCAGGGCTGAGCCTTTCCAACACCAACACCTGTGCTCGGCTGAGCACAGCGGCGTTCAGCTCGAACGATGGATTTTCCGTGGTCGCCCCGACCAGGAGGATCGTACCATCCTCCATATGCGGCAGAAACCCGTCCTGCTGCGCCTTGTTGAAGCGATGGATTTCGTCAACGAACAGCAACGTCCCCTGCCCGTTCTGACGCCGGATCTTCGCAGCTTCGAACACTTTCTTCAGGTCGGGAACACCAGTAAAGATGGCACTGATCTGCACAAAATTCAGGTCCGTCTCTTGCGCCAAAAGCCGCGCGATCGTGGTCTTGCCGACACCGGGCGGCCCCCAGAATATCAGGCTCGACAGACTGCCCGAGGCCAGCATCACGCCCAAAGGCGCATCCGGACCCAACACCTGTTCCTGTCCGATCACCTCGGCCAGCGTTTGCGGGCGCAATCTGTCGGCCAGCGGGCGATGTACAGGCGGCGCAGGATCAGGTGACCCGGTATCGAAAAGGTCACTCATCCGGTCACAGCCTGAACCGCAGGGAAACCGGCCGGCCGCCCCTGAGGATATCCAGATTGATCCGACGCCCCGGATCGGTCAGCGCCTTCACGACATCAGCAGGTCGCTCGACCCGCGCGCCGTTTATTCCATCGACCACATCGCCCGGACGCAGCCCGGACCGACCGCCATAGCGGCCCGCGTCGACCACAACCACCCCCGTCTGCGACAGCAAAAGCCCTAGCCGCGCGATAACAGCAGGGTTGATCCGCGACACGGTCAGGCCTGGCATCACGGTTTCATCGTTCAGCGTCGTCACTTCCGCTGCCGGAACCTCGGGCGCTTTGACCAAAGCGACCTCAAGTTCAGCTCGGTCCTCGCCGCGCAGTCGCGTCACCACCGACGTGCCGCCCACACCGGCCACTGACATGCGGAATTTCATCTCTGCCGGCGAGTTGACCTCATCCCCGTCGACATGGGTCACGACGTCCCCAACCTGCAACCCTGCCTCGGCCAACGGGCTGAGCGCATGGAGATCCGAAATCACCACACCCTGCGGGATGACCAAGCCCAGAGACTCAGCGATATCCGCACTCATGTGCTGCCCTGCCATTCCGGCCCAGGGGCTGACAAAACTGTCATTGCCGGCCTGCGCTTGCCGCAGGAATTCGGCAACCAGATTGGCAGGGATGGCAAAGCCGATCCCGTTCGATCCGCCAGAACGTGTCAGGATCGAGGTGTTGATGCCAATCAGATCACCGTTTACATCGATCAGCGCCCCGCCCGAATTGCCGGGATTGATCGCCGCGTCCGTCTGAATGAAATAGCCCCGCGCATTGCCCGTGGCCGTACCGGTCCGCGCCAGCCCCGAGATAATGCCCGATGATACCGTCTGCCCGACGCCGAACGGGTTGCCGATGGCCAGAGCCAATTCACCCACCTCAACCAAATCGGAATCCCGCATGTCGATCGAAGGCAACGCCTCGGCATCTTTCAGACGTAGAATGGCGATGTCGCTTTCCTGATCGCCCAGAACCACCTCGGCCGAAAACTCGCGCCGGTCCGTCGTGACGACCCGTATTTCTGTCGCTGAACCAACAACATGATAGTTAGAGACCACATAACCGTCATCCGTCAGGATCACACCCGACCCCAGCGAATTCTGAACGCGCGGTCGCGGTTCGCCAAAGCCGCCGCCAAAGAAATCCTGAAAGAACGGATCAGAGAACAATGAGTTCGAGCGCCCTTCGCGCACAATCTTGGCGTATATATTCACCACCGCCGGCGCGGCCTGTTTCACCACCGGCGCAAATCCAAGGCTGATTTCGGCCTGAGAACGTGGCACCCTGGTTTCCGCCGCGGCAGAGGCAGACAAAAGCGATAAAGCGAAGGCCGTGGCGCGAAGCATCATAGTTCCCGAAAATTTTTGGACTGTTTTGGATATGCGGCGCGATGTCTGGGTTTGCAAGCGCGGTATTGGAGTTTCTGCCAGACTTCAGTCATCACCACCCAGACAAGATTAAGCCAGTCCAGCCACATTTGACATGTCCGACCGCCTGACTACGACGTTCATAGTCAGACGGTTAGGTATTAGTTGAGCTGTCTCGGTTTCAAGCGAACCGATCTGTATGCCAAAACGACAAGCGTAAGTATGGCCCCCTGCCCTACGAGTACTGCGGGCCAGATCAGGGGAAACTGCGCGTCTGTGTACTTTTGCGGTCCGAAGGAAACCGAAGCAAGAAGTGCCGCTAAAAGTGTCAGGCATATACCGGCCTTTGTTTCCGTGGCGCCAAGGAGGATCGCAGCGCAGGCTGCGCTGAGTGCGGCCCCAATAGAAGGCGCAATCCCAAACAGTGGTGTAACTGTGGGCGGATGTGGCGGTACTCCGGCATAGAGAGCGCTCAGCATAACGATCTGCAAAACGATAAGTGTCAACAAAGCAGCATTGGCCGCCCGATCTTTCTCATAAATCAAGTTCGCCTCCTTTTTCCGTAACAAAGTGTACGGTTGCGTTAAGCCGTAACCCGATGTACGGCTGAGTGTCAACACCATTCAGGAGGCCAGATTGAAAGATCACCTACGCACTGCCCGGCAGGAACAGATCGAAACAGCGGCTTATGAACTGCTCGCAGAAAAAGGTTTCGCGGGAACTTCGATGCTGAGCATCGCCAAACGTGCCCGCTGCTCAAACGAAACGCTCTACAACTGGTATGGCGATAAGCTTGGCTTGTTCCGCACCATGGTGTCACGAAACGCTGCGGAAGCAAAAACGTTGCTTGAAAACGCGCTTGCACAGCGTGAAGCCTCGATCGAAACACTCGACGCCTTTGGGCCGGTATTGCTGGAAATCATTTTGGGCGAGAAGGCCGTTTCTCTGAATCGCGCGGCCGCAGCTGACGCAACCGGCCAACTAGGTAAAGCCTTGTCAGAGGCAGGCCGGGAAACAATTTCCCCTCTCCTGGCACAGCTGTTTGAAGCTGCCAGAACCAATAGAGAGCTAGTCAGCAACGATATATCGGACGTGGTTGATTTGTATTTGGGATTGTTGATTGGTGATCTTCAGATCCAGCGCGCGATCGGGCGCACAGAAAAGCCCGATCCGGGAACATTGGCAAGGCGCGCCGAAGCAGCAACCAGACATTTGCAAACGCTTCTCGGGCCCTGACTAAAGCTGACACATACCATGAGCAGAGCGGACTTGCGACTGGCTCCATAAGAAAAACCCCCGCGTCCGAGACACGGGGGTTTTCACATGAAAGCCAAGCTTTCTTATTCTTCGTCTGCGGCCTCTTCGGCGGCGGTACGCGCTTTGTCTGCAGCGCCTTTGGCGTCCAGATCGCGGTCAACGAATTCGATGATCGCCATCGGGGCCATGTCGCCATAGCGGAAGCCTGCTTTCAGGATCCGGACATAACCGCCCTGACGCTCGGCGTAACGGGGGCCCAGGATTTCGAACAGCTTTGCGACGTCTTTGTCTTCTTTCAGCTGCGATGCGGCCTGACGACGGGCGTGCAGGTCGCCGCGCTTGCCCAGAGTGATCAGTTTTTCAACGATCGGGCGCAGTTCTTTTGCCTTGGGCAGAGTTGTTTTGATCTGCTCATGTTCGATGAGCGAGCCAGCCATGTTCGCAAACAGAGCCTTGCGGTGCTCATGAGTACGGTTCAGGCGGCGGTAACCACGTGCGTGACGCATTTTCTAGTTCCTTCTTTAGCGTTTTGCTTTGTCTGGCCGGCGATGCGTGTCACCGACTCTCCTTGGGGCAAGATCGCCCTTGATTCCCCGGCAGCCCGGGCATTGGGGAAGACGCGCTTAAAACGCGTCTTCGAATTTCTTCGCCAGATCTTCGATGTTGTCGGGCGGCCAATCCTCGACATCCATACCAAGGTGCAGACCCATGCCGGACAGCACTTCTTTGATCTCGTTTAGCGACTTGCGGCCAAAGTTCGGGGTGCGCAGCATCTCGGCTTCGGTCTTCTGGATCAGGTCGCCAATGTAGACAATGTTGTCGTTCTTCAGACAGTTTGCCGAACGGACCGAAAGTTCCAACTCATCTACTTTCTTCAGCAGCAGCGGGTTGAACTCCAGACCATCATCCTCGTCCTGACGACCAGCCGCTTCCGGCTCATCGAAGTTGACGAAGATCGACAGCTGATCCTGCAGGATGCGCGCAGCATAGGCCAACGCGTCCTCGGGGGTGATCGAACCGTCAGTCTCAATCTTCAGGGTCAGCTTGTCATAGTCTAGAACCTGACCTTCACGCGTCGGCTGAACATCATAGGCGACCTTTTTAACCGGCGAATAGATCGCGTCGATCGGGATCAGGCCGATAGGTGCATCTTCTGGCTTGTTCTTTTCAGCCGAAACATAGCCCTTACCGGTGTTGACGGTCAGTTCCATGAACAGGTCGGCACCATCATCCAGGTGACAGATGACGTGATCGCGGTTCAGAACCTCGATGCCAGCGCTTTCGCTGATGTCGCCTGCGGTGACGATTGCCGGGCCTTTAGCATTGATCGACAGACGCTTGGGGCCTTCGACCTCCATGCGCAGGGCAACCTGCTTAAGGTTCAAAATGATGTCGGTGACGTCTTCACGCACGCCTGCAACCGAACTGAATTCGTGCAGGACGTTGTCGATCTGAACGCTGGTGATGGCCGCACCTTGCAGCGAGCTCATCAGAACGCGGCGCAGGGCGTTGCCCAGTGTCAGACCAAAGCCACGCTCCAGCGGTTCTGCAACCAGCGTTGCCTGGCGCGCAGGATCGTTGCCCGGCTTGCTTTCCAGCTGGGTTGGCTTGATCAATTCTGCCCAATTCTTGTGGATCATGTAATCCCTCCATTCCTGTCCGCGCCCCATGACCAACAAGGTGCAGACGCCCGAGGTTCAAAATGACGTGCTGGGGCCGTGCGAAAATGCGGGCCCCAGCTCAATTCTAATTCGCTTAGACGCGGCGGCGTTTCGGCGGGCGACAGCCATTGTGAGCGATCGGCGTCACGTCGCGGATCGACGTGATGTTGAAGCCCACTGCAGCCAGTGCGCGCAGAGCCGATTCACGACCCGAACCGGGGCCCTGAACTTCGACTTCCAGCGTCTTGACGCCGTGATCCTGCGCCTTTTTACCTGCGTCTTCCGCAGCCATCTGAGCAGCATACGGTGTAGATTTACGCGACCCTTTGAACCCCATGGTCCCGGCCGACGACCATGCAATGGCGTTGCCTTGCACGTCCGAGATCAGGATCTTGGTGTTGTTGAAGGTCGAATTCACATGGGCCACGCCCGATGCGATATTCTTGCGCTCTTTTTTCTTGGTACGAGTCTTTTCGCGTGCCATCGGTCAGACCCTCCTTATTTCTTCTTGCCAGCAATGGCCTTTGCGGGGCCTTTGCGGGTACGAGCGTTGGTATGGGTACGCTGACCGCGAACGGGCAGGTTACGACGATGACGCAGACCGCGGTAGCAACCCAAATCCATCAGGCGCTTGACGTTCATCTGAACTTCGCGACGCAGGTCACCTTCGACGGTGAAGTTTGCGTCGATATGTTCGCGGATGGCCAGAACTTCGGAATCCGACAGCTCATTGACGCGACGGTGCGCTTCAATGCCTACGGCTTCGCAGATGGCCTGCGCCGAGGTGTTGCCGATACCGGTGATATATGTGAGGGCGATAGGTACCCGCTTTGCAGTCGGGATGTTTACGCCGGCAATACGTGCCACGTGTCACTTTCCTTTTTGTTGCGGTTCCGTAGCTCCGGAACCTTTTTTCACAACACTTGACCGTGGCAGTGACGCCAGAGGGCCCAGTATTATTCGAGGTGGTCGGGGCAGTTAGGACGAATCCCGCCTGCGATCTTGATTCCCTTTAGGGATGGGGGTCGATATGGGCTTTTGCGCTTGGCGTCAAGGCCATATTGGAGCTAGCCGAGTACGGCCTCGATCGACGCAGTCACTTCCTTGATATCGGCCAACCCATTGACCGGGCGAAGATCGCCTTTGGCGTAGTAATAACCAATCAGCGGCGACGTCTTTTTGTAGTACTCCATCAACCGCGTGCGCAGGCTGTCTTCGTTGTCGTCAGCGCGACGCGTGAACTCTTTTTGCTCACCACAGTTGGTGCAGCGACCATCTGCCGGAATCGGCTTGGTCTTGTCATTGTAGACCTCGCCACAGCCCGAACAGGTCGAACGTGCGGTGATCCGATCCACTAGGGCATCGTCATCCACCCGCATCTCGATCACAGTGTGCAGTGACTGGCCCAACTTGGTCAGCAGAGCCGCCAATGCGTCGGCTTGTGCCAATGTGCGGGGGAAACCGTCAAAGATGAAACCGGCACCGGTTTCGGTGGTCAGCTTCTCTTCGATCAGGCCGATGACAATCTCATCGGTGACCAGCTTGCCGGCATCCATGATGGCTGCAACCTTCAGGCCCATCTCGGTGCCCGAGGTTTTGGCTTCGCGCAGCATGTCTCCGGTGCTCAGCTGCACCATGCCGCGTGTTTCAACAAGATGACGCGCTTGCGTTCCTTTACCCGCCCCCGGGGGGCCCAGAAGAATGATGTTCATCGACGAGCGGGTCCCTTCCTGCCGCGTTTCTTACCCTTCCCGCGCAGTTGGGACTTTTCGATAAGCCCTTCGTATTGATGCGCCAGCAGGTGGCTCTGAACCTGTTGGATCGTATCCATGGTCACAGAGACGATAATCAGAACCGAAGTACCACCGAAATAGAACGGAATGGCAAACTGGCCCCGCAGGATTTCAGGCAGCAAACAAACCGCCGCCAGATAAGCCGAACCCAGAACCAGAACGCGGTTGACCACGTATTCCAGATACTCGGCGGTTTTCTTACCCGGACGGATACCCGGCACAAAACCGTTCTGCTTTTTCAGGTTATCCGCCACGTCATCCGGTTTGAACGACACGTTGAACGTGTAGAAATAGGCAAAGAACACGATCATCGACGCAAAGAACAGCAGGTACAGAGGCTGACCAGGTCCAAAATTGGCCAGCAGCCAGGACATGATCGGCCCGTTGGTCGCACCCGATGAGAAGGTTGAGATCGTCACCGGCAGCAGCAGCAGCGAGCTGGCGAAGATCGCCGGGATAACGCCGGCCGGGTTCACTTTGACCGGCAGGTGGCTCGAGCCGCCCTCATAGATCTTCATACCGGCCTGACGGCGCGGGTATTGAATGTGGATCTTACGCAAAGCGCGCTCCATGAACACCACAAAGGTGATCACGGCGATGACCATGACAATCACTCCGATGATCACTGCGGGGCTGATTGCGCCGCTGCGGCCACTTGCGAAGAACTGAGCCAACGCTGCCGGAACCTCGGCGATGATGCCAACGAAAATAATCAGAGAGATACCGTTGCCGATGCCGCGCGCGGTGATCTGCTCACCCAGCCACATCAGGAACATGGTGCCGCCAACCAGTGTAATCATAGTCGACAGACGGAAATAGAGGCCCGGATCGGTCGCCAGATCGCCCGACTCCAGCGAAACGGCCAAGCCATAGGCCTGAACGGTGGCCAGCGCCACGGTGCCGAAACGGGTATATTGGTTGATCTTCTTACGACCCTGCTCGCCCTCTTTCTTGAGCTGTTCGAGCGCCGGAACCATCGAGGTCAGCAGCTGAATGATGATCGAGGCCGAGATGTAAGGCATGATGCCGAGGGCAAAGATACCCATCCGCCCAAGCGCCCCGCCGGTGAACATCGAAACCATACCGCCGATGCCCTGCCCCGCTTGCTCCATGAACTCACGCAGGGCCTGTCCGTCGATCCCCGGCACCGGTATAAAAGTGCCCAGGCGATAGACGATCAACAAACCCAGTGTGAACAGGATGCGGTTGCGCAGATCGGTGGCTTTGCCCAAAGCAGCCCAGCTAGTGTTGGCTGCCATTTGTTCTGCTGCTGATACCATGAATCGGTCTCTCTTATGAAAACACCGCCCGGAACCGTTTTCCGGCTCGGGCGGCGTCTTGGAAAACTCTGAGGTCTATGTAAGCGGGTCTTGGCCCGCTCACAAGCGCTTACTCTGCCGCAGCGGCTTTTGTGACCGTCAGTGAACCGCCCGCTTTTTCGACTGCCTCAACGGCAGCTTTCGAAGCACCAGTTACTTCCAGGGTCACCTTGGCGCTGATTTCGCCTTTGGCCAGAACGCGGATACCGTCCAGTTTACGGCGAACCAGACCGGATGCAACCAGTGCGTCCTCAGTGATCGCGGCTTTGGCGTCCAGCTTACCGGCGTCGACGAATTTCTGGATCAGGCCCAAGTTGATAACGGCAAATGCCTTGCGGTTCGGCTTGTTAAAGCCACGCTTGGGCAGGCGTTGGTACAGCGGCATCTGGCCACCTTCGTAGCCATTGATGGCCACACCCGAACGGGATTTCTGACCTTTGATACCACGGCCACCCATTTTACCTTTACCGGAACCGGGACCACGGCCGACGCGGGTCCGTTTCGGTGTGGCGCCTGGGTTGTCGCGCAATTCATTCAGTTTCATTTCGCTTCTCCTTCGCCGGAAATGACCCCGAAGCGTGATGGGTCAAACACGGCATTTCTTGGTTTTGATTCTTGCGGCGCAGTACGCCACCGGAGCCCGATACAGCTTTGTGGCTGAGGATGCAAGTTTTGAAGTGAACAACACCCAAACTGTCTAGCCTTCAGCATTTTGGATTGGCGCGTCCAGTGGATTAATCCGGTGTTTGGCCAGAAGCTTACCCACCAGGCTATCTGGATCTGGCAGGCCATTATACCTGTTCCTAAGGATCGAACGCATCCGGCGACCATAAAAGTGAATGGAAACTGTGTCCTCGTGGAAGAACCTGGATAAATCGGCGTTTGGGCGTGCCAAAGCGCGCCGTCTGGTAAAGTTCACCGGATAGAACACATGCTCAGGCAGAACAAATTGGTGTTCGCCGGTTTGCCGTAAAGCCCAGGCAAAGGCTGACGGACCCCATGCGCCCCAATATTGCGCGGGCACATTGATCGGATCACCTGCATCCTGTGCCGCACGAAGGGGTTCCTGATATCGTTTGGGCAGCCATGGCGGAATCCGATACGGGTCCGTTGTATATTCGATGAGCAGATCCAGCGCCGGGCTGTCTGACGGAATGCCCAATACGCCGATCGCAATCTCTCCTTCGAGCATTCCGTAAAAATGCCCGGTCTCCGTTGTGAAAGGACGCATGCAATAGGCGTCCGTATCCGCCCATATCAAATCGGGCTCCTGCGCCAACATGCGGTATCGGAACTTGTCCGAATGCGGCGCCGGGCTACCAGTACGGCTATGCGCAATGAATTCTGTGCCAGGCATCACATCGCGCGCATCGCGGGTATCCACACCTTCAGGTATCCCGGAGACATTCCCATAGGTGTAGAGGCGAACGGATTGACCGGTATCCAGATAGGATTTGATGCAGAGCTGCTCGAGAAAGCTCAGCGGGCCATCCACCCACAACATGCCGATCTGGTAGTCTCGCACTGCGTCAGCCTCGTCATCGCGTTATTGGGACATAGCCCCCTCTAATAATTCTCATGGAAAGTTTCCAAACGATCCACAATGCAGAGCGACCAATTTCACCGTGCCTGTGCCTTTCAAGCACGCAGAATCAAAAGAGGCGCCAAATGGCGCCTCGGTGTTGTTCAGCCTGCCAGGTTCTCAGCAGTAGACGTGCTTATGCGCAATATCACTTATATCGCACCGGCGGATACCAATGTCGTTCAGTTCGCGATCAGTCAGGTTCTGAAGCTCTGAATAGGTGCGGCCGAATTCGGCGCGCAGGGCATAGGCCTCTTTCACGCGTGCGATCAGAGTTGCGATGCGGGCGGTCAGACCAAAGCCTTCGCGGGAAAAAGTTGCTGTGTTTGCCATTTCTATATTCCTTTCTAAACCGGAGCGTATTCTCCAGATTTCGTTTGCGTTCCTATTTGGGACAAAGCTCAAATAAGAACGCCAGATAACGCTAACAACAGAAGATTCGGTCTGGCCGGTATGCATTGGGGGAATGGCAGTGAAAACACTGTTTAGACATCCCACTACAGGCTTTCGTTGAAATAGACCTGTGGATTTCTCGGCTAAAGATAAGATCTATCAAATTTATATATTTTAATATCTTTTTTCTTTTACGGACCCATATTTTCACTATTCTATCACATATCCGTGAACTATCGGGCTATTTCGGCCTGTTTTACCATTTTCGCCTCGCACGTTTAGGGCGTCCTCGACTTCATGAATGAGGATACTCCATGCCTTTGGTTTCAAGCGTTATTAGAAGGTTGCGCTGGATTCAGCGCCGTCCTTCCTTGAAGCAATCGGCAAACCTGTTGCGCAACGTTCGGGGCTATCTTCTTCACTCTCAACAAGCCGCCCCGCTGCCGTCTCTGGTGAAAATTGATATTTCGCCGCTGTGCTCACTAGCCTGTCCACATTGCGTCCATGCGAACCCGTCCCGACGCAACCGGCCATTACTCAGCGATCAGAATTTCGGAAAGCAGGACAAACTCAGCCTTCAGCAGTACCGGCATATCATTGACCAGATCAAAGATCGCGCGCTTGGTGTAAGCCTGTTCTACTATGGCGATCCTCTGGCACACCCGGACCTCAACGACATGATCCGGGCCACGACTGCAGCCGGTTTGGAAAGCCATATCACCACCCATTTCAGCTATCGGCTAAAAGCCGAGAGGATTCATGACCTGGTCGATGCCGGGCTTAGCCATATCACAATCTCGGTTGATGGCGCGACGCAGGAAAGCTTTCAGGTTACCCGTGTTCGCGGACGCCTGGATTTCGTCCTGAACAACCTGCGACTACTGGCTGGCTATAAAAAGAGGAAGGGTCTGAAATCTCCGTTCATAGAAATACAGCATATCTCTTTCCCCCATCACGCCGAGGATGAATTGGATCAGGTGAAGGCCATCGTAGACGAGATTGGTATCGACGCCTTTACCACGTTTGAAGGGCTACGGTTCGATGCAAATGGAGATCTGTACAACGTCGTAGACGACGATCCCGATCGGATTGAAAATGGCCCGCCCCTGTCATCATCCCTCACCCCAAGGTGCCATTGGCCCCACAGCAGCACGGTCATTCGCTTTGATGGCGATGTGATTCCCTGCTGTCTCTGGCGATCCGGCCGCCAATATGTTTCCGACAAGAACCGTGATCCGCATGTGTTGGGAAATGTTTTCGACGAACCACTTGAAACCATCTGGAACAACGAAAAATACAAAGCTCTGCGCCGGCAGGTCTGGAACCCGCGTGCTCATTCCAAACGCGAAGCAGCAGCCAGTTTTTGCGATGGATGCCCCAGGCTGTACGAAAAACCAGGCAGAGAACCCCCGTTGCGCCATGAAGTCGACATTGAGTTTGCAGAAAAAAAGGCGCTCGGGTCATAGCCGAGTTTGCGCCGAGGCACTGAACAGCACCATATGACGAGCCGGAAAAAAGACGACCGGCCAAACAAGAAAACGCCCCCGATCAGATCGGGGGCGTTTTTAAGTCTTCAAAGAACTCGCGATTAGCCGCGTTCTTCGATGATCTCTACCAGATGCGGGATCTTGTTGACCATGCCGCGGACCGAAGGAGTATCCTCCAGCTCACGGGTTTTGTGCATCTTGTTCAAGCCCAGACCGATCAGGGTCGCGCGCTGTTCGGCGGGGCGGCGGATCGGGGAACCGATCTGCTTGACGACGAGGGTTTTTGCCATGGGTCGCTCTCCTTATGCTTCTGCTTCAGCAGCAACAGGCGCTTCGTCCCGCTTGGGCAGGATGTCAGCAACTTTCTTGCCGCGACGCTGTGCAACCGAACGCGGGCTCTGCTCTTTTTGCAGGCCGTTGATGGTGGCGCGGATCATGTTGTACGGGTTCTGCGAGCCCAACGACTTGGACACAACGTCCTTGACGCCCAGCATTTCGAACACAGCACGCATCGGACCACCGGCGATGATACCAGTACCTTCAGGTGCCGAGCGCATAACCACTTTACCGGCGCCGTGACGGCCTTCGATATCGTGGTGCAGGGTCCGACCTTCGCGCAGCTGCACGCGGATCATCTGACGCTTGGCTTGTTCAGTTGCCTTACGGATGGCCTCGGGTACTTCTTTTGCTTTACCCTTGCCAAAGCCGACGCGGCCCTTCTGATCGCCGACAACCACCAGAGCGGCGAAGCCAAAGCGCTTACCACCTTTTACGGTTTTCGACACGCGGTTGATCGCGACCAGACGGTCTGCGAATTCCGGAGTTTCGTCGCGGTCGCGGCCACGGCCCCGACGGTTTTCACGTTCTGCCATTTGGCATCCCTTTTCTCATGTGGCGCATTACGGCGCCGTTGTTTCAATCCAAGTGAGCCTCGACTATTGCCGAGGCCCCCGGATCATCGGGGCAGCTGAGGCGCTGCCCGCAAGTCTTAGATCTTCAGACCACCTTCACGCGCAGCGTCGGCGACAGCCTTCACTTTGCCGTGGAACAGGAAGCCGCCACGATCGAAATAAGCCTCTTCGACGCCTGCCTTCTTGGCACGCTCGGCGATGGCTGCGCCCACTTTCGTAGCCGCTTCGACGTTGTTTGTGCCAACTACACCCAGATCTTTTTCCAGGGTCGAGGCCGAGGCCAGGGTCACACCACGAACGTCGTCGATCAGCTGAGCGCTGATGTTCTTGTTCGAACGGTGAACCGACAGGCGTACACGACCTGCATTGACCTTGCGAAGTTTGTTCCGAACGCGCAGGCGGCGCTTCAGAAACAGGGTTCTTTTGCTGTTTGCCATTGTTTGCGTCCTTACTTCTTCTTGCCTTCTTTGCGGAAGATGAATTCGCCCTTATAGCGGATACCCTTGCCTTTATACGGCTCGGGACGGCGCCATTCGCGGATTTTCGCCGCGACTTCGCCCACCTGCTGCTGGTCGTTACCTTCCACAATGATCACGGTCTGCTTCGGTGCGGTGATGGTGACACCTTCCGGAGCAACGAAATCAACGTCGTGGCTGTAGCCCAGGTTCAGCTTCAGGGTGTTCCCCTGCATCTGAGCCCGGTAACCAACACCCTGGATCTCCAGCTCTTTTTTGAAGCCTTCGGTCACACCGGTTACCAGATTGGCAACCATGGTGCGGCTCATGCCCCATTGCTGGCGGGCACGTTTGGACATGCCACGCGGGTTGATTTGAACCACATTGTCTTCGACCGACAGCGTAACGTCATCAGTCGCAGTGAAGCTACGGGCACCTTTCGGGCCTTTGACTTCGATGGTCTGGCCGGAAACCGAGGCGGTTACACCGCTGGGCAGTTCGACCGGACGTTTACCAATACGAGACATTGACAGACCTCCTTAGAAGACGGTGCAGAGCACTTCGCCGCCAACATTGTTGGAGCGTGCATTCTGGTCCGACATCACACCTTTCGGAGTGCTGACAATCGACACACCCAGACCCTGACGGACCTGCGGGATGTCATTGACGCCCATGTATACGCGACGACCGGGCTTGGAGACCCGCTTCAACTCGCGAATGACAGGGGTGCCTTCGTAGTATTTCAGGCTGATTTCGATGGCCGGATGACCGTTTTCACCGGTCATCTTTTCGTAGCCACGGATGTAACCTTCGTCCGCCAGCACGTCCAGAACCCAGGCGCGCAGTTTCGACGCCGGAGTGTTTACAGTGGACTTGCCGCGCATTTGCGCGTTGCGGATACGGGTGAGCATATCGCCGATAGGATCGTTCATATCTATGTCTCCCTTACCAGCTCGATTTCACCATGCCGGGGATCTGACCTGCAGAACCCAGCTCGCGCAGCATGATACGGCTGACCTTCAGCTTACGATAGTAAGCATGAGGACGACCTGTCAGCTGACAGCGGTTGTGAAGACGAGTTGCCGAGCTGTTGCGCGGCAGTTTCGCCAGTTTCAGACGCGCTTTGAAACGCTCTTCCATCGGCTTGCTCTCGTCATTCGCGATTTCTTTCAGCTCGGCACGCTTTGCGGCATATTTGGCCACCAGGCGTTCGCGCTTCTTCTCGCGTTCGATCATTGCTTTTTTAGCCATGTCTCAATCCTCCCGGCGCTTAAGCGTTGAACGGCATGTTGAACGCTTTCAACAGGCTTTTCGCTTCAGCGTCGGTTTTCGCTGTGGTGGCAATTACGATATCCAGGCCCCAGACCTCGTCGACCTTGTCGAAGTCGATTTCCGGGAACACGATGTGCTCTTTCATGCCCATGGCAAAGTTGCCACGACCATCGAAAGAAGGCTTAACACCGCGGAAGTCACGAACGCGCGGCAGCGCGATGGTGATCAGACGATCCAGGAATTCATACATCCGGTCACCGCGCAGGGTAACTTTCGCACCCAGCGGCATGTCTTCACGGACGCGGAAACCCGCGATCGACTTCTTCGCCAGTGTTGCAACAGCCTTTTGGCCTGCAATCGCGGTCAGATCTTCAACAGCGGCTTTCGCCTTCTTCGAGTCTCTGACGGCCTCTGCACCACAACCGATGTTCAGAACGATCTTTTCCAGCTTGGGCAGCTGCATATCGCTCTTGTAACCGAACTCTTCTTTCAGAGCGGCACGGATGGTTTCAGCGTACTGAGCTTTCAGACGCGGGGTGTAGGTTGCGGTATCAAGCATCGATCACGTCCCCCGTGGTCTTGGCAAAACGAACCTTCTTGTCACCTTCCATGCGGAAGCCAACGCGGGTTGCTTTACCGTTTTTGTCCAGCAGAGCCAGGTTCGACAGCTCAATCGGGTTTGCCTGAGGCAGGCGACCACCTTGCGAGGTCTGCGACTGGCGGGTATGGCGAATGGCGATGTTCACGCCATCAACAACGGCTTTACCGGCTTTCGGGTCGACCGAGGTGATAGTTCCCTCTTTGCCCTTGTCCTTGCCAGCCAGCACGACGACCTTGTCGCCTTTGCGGAGTTTAGCAGCCATGATTACAGCACCTCCGGAGCAAGCGAGATGATTTTCATGAAGTTCTTCGCGCGCAGTTCACGAACAACAGGGCCAAAGATACGGGTACCTACGGGCTCGTTGTTGTTGTTCAGAATGACGGCGGCGTTGCGATCGAAACGGATCGCGGTGCCGTCTTCGCGACGGACTTCTTTGGCGGTGCGTACGACGACGGCCTTACGGACGTCACCTTTCTTTACGCGGCCGCGTGGGATGGCTTCCTTCACCGAGACGACAATGATGTCGCCTACAGAGGCGTATTTACGCTTGGAACCACCCAGGACCTTGATGCACTGAACTCGGCGTGCGCCGGAGTTGTCAGCGACATCCAGATTGGTCTGCATCTGGATCATGTGGTTTCTCCCGACCTGTGGGGGCTGGTCTTGTTAGATCCCCCAGGGTTTCGACAAATGGGAAAATCCCGGAGGCTTACGCTTCCAGAACTTCCCAACGTTTCGTCTTCGATTTCGGCGCGCATTCGATGATGCGAACTGTATCGCCGACCTTGAAGGCGTTCTTTTCATCGTGAGCCCGGTATTTCTTGGACTTACGGATGGTTTTCTTCAGAACCGGATGCGTAAAGCGGCGCTCGACGGATACGGTTACAGTCTGTGCGTTGGCATCGCTCGTTACGGTGCCGGAAAGGATACGCTTAGGCATAGGATTACTCCTCCGATGCCGCAGCAGCGGCCTTTTCGTTCAGGATGGTTTTAACGCGGGCGGCGTTGCGGCGGGCCGCTTTGATGCCAGCGGTGCTTTCCATCTGACCGGTTGCCTGTTGAAAGCGCAGGTTAAAGCTTTCTTTCTTCAGGTTGGCCAGTTCCTCGCGGAGCTGGTCAGGGGTCTTGTCACGCAGTTCTTGGGCGTTCATCGCCTTTTCCTTTGCTCAAAACACCAGAAGGCCCCTATGCAGGGTCACCTTTGACCTGGTGGATGAATGATAGACATACGAATCCCCCGACTCGGCCGGGGGAACGCAAGATGCCGCTCTATAGGGGGTTCTGGGGTGGGTGGCAAGGGAAAGTATGGAGGATTGATCGAGAGGCCGTTTTTAGCGCTCTGCTCACTTGAGCAACCAGCGACGGGCACGAGATGTTTGAACCGAATTTGGAAGCCTATTCGCTCTTGGAGCGAATTCCATCGAAACCTCTTCCCCAAACCAATCCAGAGTTCGGCAGCATATGCGCCTGCTTCAAAACTATCTTTAGCTCTGGAGAATACAGCACCTTTACCGTTCGTTCGTCATCCCCTGATACATGCTCACGCACCAGAACTTCCCAAACTTTGTATTTACACGTTCCAACCCGTTCAATTCGATTTTTCTGGAACTCAACCGTTACAGTGCCGAGTAAGGCTTCTTTATCGCCATCTTGTATCGTGAAGCCTGACTGCCACTCTTTTTGCTGCTCTAGGTCATCTAAGGAACTAACTGATTGCTCGTATGAACGCTTTGAGGCGGTGAACTTCATAAAGGTCTCGCCGAACAGCAAAGGATGCGCGTAGTGGCTAGCGAAACCTATGCGCCTAGAGTCTTCGGTTCTCAACTCAACGACAAACCCCGTCTCAACAACGGTTTGAACTCGTAAAAGCCATGTTCCGCCATAGTCCAACCAGACGCCTTTACCGACATCTACACGGGTTGGGCACGTCGCAAGTGCAGGTGCGACGGCCAACGCCAAAAAAAGTGAAACCGCTAGTACAACCTTTGCTGGTTTTGGCGCGCCCATGGTTTACTCCCACAAAATAGAAAAGCTGGCATTAATCCCGCCACCCTAGGCCTCGTTGACAGGTGCGTTGAATGCACCAGCCATTACAGCATGTAGACATCCCACTCACAAACGCAAAACGCGGCCTCGTTTGCACGAGACCGCGTCTTCAACTGTCTAAGTCTGAGTGACTTACGCCAGAGCGATGTTCACAGCCGACTCACGACCGTCACGGCCGGGTTCGATGTCGAACGTTACTTTCTGGTCGTCGGCCAGGCCGGTCAGACCCGAGCGCTCGACAGCAGAGATGTGTACAAACACGTCTTTGCCACCGGTCTCCGGTGCGATGAAGCCAAAACCTTTAGTTGTGTTGAACCATTTTACGGTGCCGTTGGCCATATCCGTAGTCTCCTAGTAAATTGCTGTCCGCGGAATTGCGACAGCGCGGCGTTGTCGGTCTGGATCGAAAGACTGAACGCCGATATTCGGGAGACAGTGGTCGAAAAAGAAAAACGTAAGCGCCCCCCACATCGTTTATCTGACGACACAATGCAAGAACTTTTCACACATTCCTTTGAATCAGAGTCCCTTAAACGACCGTGCTAGTCCCATTTATAGTTAAAGCTGACGGAAATCCGCTCATCCTCGGCCATGTTCATCGGCACCTCGTGGCGCAACCAGCTCTCCCATAGCAAGACATCGCCAACCTGAGGCTTCACATAGATGAATGGCTGCAGGTCCCGACGCCCCCCTTTCATACGCGTGGGCGCTGCCATCATGCGGCCCGAGCGCGGGTCTTCAAGCTTCAGCGCGCTAGCGCCTTCGGGCATCGAAACATAAGTCGTGCCCGAGATCACGCTGTGTGGGTGCAGGTGGCTGGAGTGCATTCCGCCCTCGGGCAAAATGTTGATCCAAAGGTCTTCAAGCTTTAGTTCACCCTCACCCAGATCAAACTCCAGATCCTTAGCAAAAGCTGCAACGTGCTGGTCCAGCACCTTAACCAGATCGGCAAAGATCGGAAACCGCCAGGGCAGATCCGTCAGCGAGGCATAGCTGGTATAACCGGGATAGCCGTTTTCTTCGCACCATTCCTGCCCGGCCTCATCATCCTCGGCGATGACAAGACAGGAGCTTTCCAGCTCCTCCGGGTCGATCTTGGGATCAAACTCGGACAAAGCTGCGCGATAGAGACGGGTGACAAAAAGTGATTCAATCTGTGCCATGGGCCTGTCTTAAACCAGCCTCTCGATGAAGGCGATGGGTGTTTTGCGAGGCTGTCGCGGGGGCAGCCCCATCAAACCAAAAACCCCCGCCGGATTCCCGACGGGGGTCAATCTTGTCGCGAGCGGGGTCGCCCCCGGGTCGCTTACCAGTCTTCGCGAACCACGACGCGAGTCTTGATCGGCAGCTTCATCGCAGCCAGGCGCAGGGCCTCGCGGGCGATGTCGTCATTGACGCCGTCGATTTCGAACATCACGCGGCCAGGCTTGACTTTGCATGCCCAGCGGTCGACCGAACCTTTACCTTTACCCATACGAACTTCGATCGGCTTAGCCGTAACCGGAGTGTCGGGGAAGATGCGGATCCAGACACGGCCCTGACGCTTCATGTGACGCGTCATGGCACGACGTGCAGCTTCGATCTGGCGTGCAGTTACACGCTCAGGCTCAAGAGCTTTCAGTCCATAGGTGCCAAAGTTCAGATCAGAGCCGCCCTTGGCTTCACCCTTGATCCGGCCTTTGTGCATCTTGCGGAATTTAGTACGCTTTGGTTGAAGCATATCTTTCCCTCCTTAGCGACGACCGCCACCAGCACCACGAGGTGCAGGGCCGTCCTGGAGTTCCTGTGCTTTACGGTCACGTGCCTGCGGATCGTGCTCCATGATCTCACCTTTGAAGATCCAGACCTTGATCCCGATGATCCCATAAGGAGTCATCGCTTCGGCTTGTGCGTAATCGATGTCGGCGCGCAGCGTGTGCAGAGGCACACGGCCTTCGCGGTACCACTCGGTCCGTGCGATTTCTGCGCCACCCAGACGGCCAGCGACGTTCACCCGGATACCCAGAGAGCCCATACGCATGGCGTTCTGAACAGACCGCTTCATCGCGCGACGGAACGAAACCCGGCGCTCCAGCTGCTGAGCGATAGACTCGGCAACCAGCTGCGCGTCAAGCTCGGGCTTGCGCACTTCGACGATGTTCAGGTGCAATTCGCTGTCTGTCATCAGGGCGATTTTCTTGCGCAGAACTTCAATGTCCGCGCCTTTCTTGCCGATGATGACACCCGGACGTGCAGTGTGGATCGTAACGCGGCACTTCTTGTGCGGACGTTCGATGATCACACGAGCGATGCCGGCTTGCTTGCACTCTTTGTTGATGAACTCACGGATCTTCAGATCTTCCAGCAGAAGATCACCGTAGTCCTTGGTGTCGGCGTACCAGCGGCTGTCCCAGGTGCGGTTCACCTGAAGGCGCATGCCGATCGGATTTACTTTATGACCCATTAGGCTTGCTCCTCAACTTGACGCACCTTGATGGTGATCTCCGAGAACGGCTTCATGATCTTGCCGAAACGGCCACGGGCCCGGGGGCGACCGCGTTTCATGACCAGGTTCTTACCAACCCATGCTTCGGCAACGATCAGCTCGTCGACGTCCAGGTTGTGGTTGTTCTCAGCGTTGGCGATTGCGGACTGCAGGCACTTTTTGACGTCCTGCGCGACACGCTTGTTCGAGAAAGTCAGGTCGGTCAGTGCCTTCTCAACTTTCTTGCCGCGGATCATCTGCGCAACCAGGTTCAGTTTCTGCGGGCTGGTACGGAGCATGCGCGTTTTCGCCATTGCTTCGTTTTCAGCCACGCGGCGGGGGTTCTTTTCCTTGCCCATGACTTACTTCCGCTTCGCTTTTTTGTCAGCGGCGTGACCGTAATAGGTACGAGTTGGCGAATACTCACCAAACTTCTGACCGATCATGTCTTCCGAGACGTTGACGGGGATATGCTTCTGGCCGTTGTACACACCAAAGGTCAGACCCACGAACTGGGGCAGAATGGTGGAACGACGCGACCAGATCTTGATGACTTCGTTGCGGCCCGACTCGCGCGCTGCTTCGGCTTTTTTCAGCACGTAAGCATCGACGAAAGGACCCTTCCAAACAGAGCGAGACATGGATTAACGTCCCTTCTTCTTGGCGTGCCGCGAGCGGATGATCAGCTTCTGGGACGCTTTGTTTTTGTTGCGAGTACGCTTACCCTTGGTGTCCTTACCCCAAGGCGTAACCGGTGTACGGCCACCCGAGGTACGACCTTCACCACCACCGTGCGGGTGATCGATCGGGTTCATAGCGACACCACGAACCGACGGACGCACGCCTTTGTGGCGCATACGACCGGCTTTACCGAGGTTTTGGTTGCTGTTGTCGGGGTTGGACACGGCACCAACGGTGGCCATGCATTCCTGACGAACCATGCGCAGCTCGCCCGAGCTCAGACGGATCTGAGCATAACCGCCATCGCGGCCTACGAATTGCGCGTAAGTACCGGCCGCACGTGCGATCTGACCACCCTTGCCGGGCTTCATCTCGATGTTGTGGACGATGGTACCAATAGGCATACCCGAGAACGGCATTGCGTTGCCCGGCTTGATGTCGGCCTTGGCCGAAGCCACAACCTTGTCACCAATAGCCAGACGCTGCGGAGCCAGGATATATGCCTGCTCGCCGTCTTCGTATTTTACCAGTGCGATAAACGCGGTCCGGTTCGGGTCATATTCGATCCGCTCGACGGTTGCCGCGACATCAAATTTATTCCGTTTGAAGTCAACGATCCGGTAGAGACGCTTTGCGCCACCGCCGCGGCGGCGTGAAGTGATCCGTCCGGTGTTGTTCCGGCCGCCCGATTTGGTCAAACCCTCAGTGAGAGACTTGACCGGACGTCCTTTCCAAAGCTCCGAACGGTCGATCAGCACCAGCCCGCGCTGGCCCGGCGTCGTCGGCTTGTACGACTTGAGTGCCATGCTTTCTGTCTTCCGTTTAGCAAGTGCAGGGATTTCCCCGCTATGTGATAGGCCCCCGTAGGTGCCAAGGGTATAGGGCCCCGAAGGTCCCCGGTTACAAATATCAGAAGCCCCGGAACGAATCCGAGGCCGCAAGATTGGGTGCATATAGCCGTGTTGGGGGTGGGTGTCTAGTGGGGGGCGCTGGATTTTCGCGTCCCACCAAGGTTCGCTTGTTGGGGTGTGCGAAGCATTAAAACACTCCACTACAAGTTTTGGGTGGGATACTTTCGGATAATGCCAAAATAACTGCTTTACCCAACTCCAACTCAATTCTCCTGGTGACCCTGCGCTTTCAACTCTCGCACAATGCGGAATCCGACCCACGGTCCCCAATAGTCTTCTGGTTGGCCTACACGCCGAGCTGGGCGAGCCAATTCTACAGATCCTCCGTACGAGCCCCCCTTACCAACGCGCTTACAGCCAAGCGGTCGAATCGAAGCAGCGAGGTATCGACCCGAAGTGGCAAAAACGAGATGCCCTTCGCTCCAACACGATCTTGTCGTTTCAGATACGTTTCCAGACATATGACGCAGCCCCCAAGAATTTGCAGCATCCAACTCATCCACTGCAACAGGCCGTTTTTCGTTCCCGGGGTCTCTTCTCCACACCTTCCTGCCATCTTCGATTTCTCGCCAATAGACAGAAAAGTTGGCTTGTTCCCGTGTCAGTGAATCACCTTGTGCAAAGATTGTTTTTGCTCCTGCCCGGGCAGCGTATTCCCATTCTACTTCGGTAGGGAGTCGGTAGACCTTGGCACCTACCTTGTCATTTAGCCATGCTAAGTAGTCTTGCATTTCGGTGTAGGTGACAGCGGTGATCGGGCTGCGTGGATGGTCTTGGTAGGGGCCGTTTCTAAGTCGAAAGCGTATACGTGCGTCGGCCTCATCTACGCACCTTCTCTCGGCGACGCAAGCGGACCACTCCTCTCGAGTAACTTCGGTAAGACCCATTGCAATCGGAACATCAATTGTAACGTCGTGTTTTGGGGTCTCGCTGACGAATGTGTCATAGGGGTCTGGGACTTCATCGGGATCAATGTTTAGACCAATCTTGAAACGACGATGCGCTTCCCTCGCCTCTTTTTCAGTTGATCCGAACGAAAAATACCCCTTAGGCAAAACAACCATTGATGGACATGCTTCGCACTCCTGAAACGCATCAAAATCTGAAACCACTTGGCTTTTGGAGATGAAATAGCTCTCATCCGCGAAAGTCGGCGAAACATGAAAGAGCGCGATGAAACCCACCTGCAAAAGGAAAAGTCTGAAGAGGCACATACTGCCCAACCCCTATCAATTCTTCTAAGGACGCTCAGCTCGAGAGTTTAAGCGGCCTTATGGTTTGATCGAATAGCCGTTGCACCCGAATAAGCCGAGATTGGACCGTATCCCCTCCCCAATAATCCGCTTTCACTGGAGCCTTTTTCTCTTTTCAATGACGGTTCGATACGAGACCACTGGACACGTCGATGGCGTTACCCTCTTCTAGGGTCACTTATGCTTTCTTAACGTCTTTCCGCCCACACAACCGGCCTCGCAAGATCACTTCTTGTCGCGCGCGGCCTTCTCTTCTTTGGTCAGCTTGGCGTTCCAGACATTCTTGCTCAAACCCAGCTCAGCGGGCGCGGGTTTGGTTTTGCCAATGCTGACTTTGCCTCCTTTATCCAGGAACTCCTGAATAAGGGCCTCATCTGTAGTTTCTTTGGGGACATGTTTCATAAGAGCGACCGTATCCGCATCACACGCCGGGGGCAACGACCGGATTTCCGGCTAACGTTCACACCCTCTGAACAAGCCCGTCACCCATACAGCGCGCGCGCTTCGGCAAAGGACAGCAGGCGACGGTTCTTTTCATCCCACAGGTGCAGCCGCGCGTTGGCGAGGCTCTCGCGGATGGTCATCCGGTTGCTGTTGGCCAATTCGTCATGATCCCGCAGCACTTCGGTCAGGCGATAGAACGGGATGCGACTGTACAGATGGTGTACGTGGTGGATGCCGATATTGGCCGTGAACCACTGCAATACGGATGGCAGGATGTAATGCGAACTTCCGTGCAGGGCGGCCTCGTGCAGTTGCCAGTCCTGATCAGGGTCCCATTGCGTCTCTTCGAATTGGTGTTGGACATAGAACAACCAGACGCCAGCCGTTGCAGCGATCAGGGTCGAAGGCAGGAAAATCAGCAGCACCGGCATCAGGCCACCAAAATAGTAGATGGCCCCCAGTGCGGCCAGAATGGCCAGGTTCGTCGCCATCGCGCTGACCCAGAATTTCGGAATACCGGTCAAGCCAAGCGGGAGGCGGTTTTGAAACAGGAACAGATAGCCGGGCCCAAAGCCAAACAGGGTGATCGGGTGGCGATAGAGCCGGTAAAATAACCGGTTCAAGGGCGTCAGCGCCCGGTATTCGGCCACCGTCAGCGTATGGATGTCTCCCATCCCGCGCTTATCCAGATTGCCAGATGAGTTGTGATGCGAGGAATGTGTGCGCCGCCAAACATCGTAAGGCGTCAACGTCAGCACCCCGAGCCCCCGACCGACCCAGTCACTGACCGTCCGGTTCGTAAAAAATGCCCCGTGACCGCAATCATGCTGAATGGCAAACAGGCGCAGCAGAAAGGCCGCGTTCAGAACCGAGATCGCAAGCGCTAGCCAATAGCTCACCGACAAAGACATCCAAGCCAAGGCCCAAAGCGCTATGAAGGGAACACAGGTAACCCCCAGCTCGAACCAGCTACGCGGTTGGCTTGGCTCCCGATATTTGGCCAGCGTCGACACCCAGTCCCGCGCGACAGTCACATCCGGGTTGTCCCGGGTCGAGAGAGTGGATTGGGTCATGCGCCTGCCATATCGTTTGTTTGTTCCATACCGGATAGACGACCCCACCGGCATAGCAATCATTTTCTGTTCGAGACGCTGGGAATGGCGCTCAACTTTTGGTGTCACTACCTAAAGAAAAACCCCCGCTTTCGCGGGGGTCTTAATGGTTTGTCCAAAGACAGGCCCGATCAAAGACCGGTGGAAATGTCGATGGTGTTACCCTCTTCAAGGGTCACATATGCTTTTTTGACGTCTTTCCGCTTGCCCAACTGGCCGCGGAACCGCTTGACCTTACCTTTGGTCACAGAGGTGTTCACCGCTTTGACCTTCACACCAAACAGTGCCTCAACGGCCTCTTTGATCTGTGGCTTGTTGCTGTCAATCGCAACCTCAAAGACAACCGCGCCGTTTTCGGACGCCATGGTCGACTTTTCGGTGATGATCGGCTTGCGGATCACGTCGTAGTGTTCTGCCTTCGCGCTCATTTCAGTCGAGCCTCCAGTGCTTCGACAGCCGCTTTGGTGAGCACCAGAGTGTCACGCTTGAGGATGTCATAAACGTTTGCACCCATCGACGGCAGGATATCCAGACCTTCGATGTTGCGCGACGCCTTCAGGAACCCTTCGTTCACGGTCGCCCCGTCGATGACCAGAGCGCGTTTCCAACCCAGGTTTGCAACCTGCTTGGCCAGAGCGGCGGTCTTGCCTTCGGCTTCGGCGTTCTCGATCACGACCAGTTCACCAGCTGCCATTTTGGCAGACAGCGCGTGGCGCAGACCAAGTTTACGGAACTTTTTCGGCAGGTCATGACCATGCGAACGCACGACCGGACCTTTGTAAACGCCACCACCCCGGAAGATCGGTGCCGAACGGGCGCCGTGGCGTGCGCCACCGGTGCCTTTTTGGCGATAGATCTTCTTGGTCGAGTAGGACACTTCCGAGCGGGTCTTGACCTTGTGGGTGCCAGCCTGCGCGTTGTTACGCTGCCAACGGACCACACGGTGCAGGATGTCCGCGCGCGGCTCCAGGCCGAACAGGTCTGCATCCAGCTCGATGTTGCCGGCTTTGCCGCCGTCCAGTTTGATTACATCAAGTTTCATGCTTCACCACCTTCCGCGGGAACTTCTTCCGCAGGTGCTTCGGTTGCAGCCGATTTCACAGCAGCCGGGAAAGGCAGGCCTTCCGGTGCTTTCTTCTTGACGGCGTCCTTGACGGTAACCCAACCGGATTTCGGTCCGGGAACGGCGCCTTTGATGAAGACCAGACCACGGTCGGCGTCGGTTTTGACGACTTCCAGGTTCTGGGTGGTTACACGGGCAGCACCCATGTGACCGGCCATCTTTTTGCCTTTGAAAACTTTGCCCGGATCCTGACACTGGCCAGTTGAACCGTGCGAACGGTGGCTGATCGAAACACCGTGCGAGGCGCGAAGACCACCGAAGTTCCAGCGCTTCATTGCACCGGCAAAGCCTTTACCGATCGAAGTACCCGAAACGTCAACTTTCTGACCTTCCAGGAAATGTTCTGCCGAAATCTCGGCGCCAACTTCAATCAAGCCATCTTCAGAGACGCGGAACTCGACCAGCTTACGCTTGGGTTCAACCTTGGCAGCGGCATAGTGACCGCGCATGGCTTTCGAGGTGCGTTTTGCCTTGGCAGCACCGGCACCCAGCTGAACAGCGGTATAGCCGTCCTTCTCGTCCGTGCGCTGTGCAACAACCTGCAGGTTGTCCAGGTGAAGAACGGTCACAGGGATCTGCTTGCCGTCTTCCATGAACAGGCGGGTCATGCCGACTTTTTTTGCGATAATACCAGAGCGCATAATCTATACCCTCCGATCTTACGACTGCAGCTTGATCTCGACGTCCACACCAGCAGCGAGGTCGAGCTTCATCAGCGCGTCAACGGTCTGGGGGGTCGGATCAACGATGTCGAGCAGACGCTTGTGCGTACGGATCTCGAACTGGTCGCGGGATTTCTTGTCAACGTGAGGGCCACGGAGAACCGTGAACTTCTCGATCTTGTTCGGCAGCGGGATCGGGCCGCGCACGTTCGCGCCGGTCCGCTTGGCAGTGTTGACGATCTCTTGCGTGCTGGCATCCAGAACGCGATAGTCAAATGCCTTCAGCCGAATACGGATATTTTGGCTTTGCATAATAACAGCCTTTTATCAGGCGTTGAGGTTGAGAGGAGGACAAGCGCGCATCGCCAACCCTCATCGAACCCAAAAGGCGGGAATCACCCCGCCTTGATGTTCTTATAGAGAACTCGCGCGATCTACAGGGGTGTGAGGGGTTTGGCAAGGGGGGAAGTTCAAACAAGTCGAATGCGCTCACCTGGCTCATACCCTATGCGTAGATTTTCTGAATTTGGGTGTCGTGACAAGATCAACTCAATCTAAAATGGTCCACCAGATTCCTGTACTGAATGCTTAGGGATTTTCTTGGACAGACACAAAAAGCCAAAGCAAGATAATTGCCCCAAACGGGTTGATAAACAGTGCTGCCACTTGCCAAAGTAATCGATTTTGTCCGCGCCGCTCTGCCATATCCCCCACTAGCGCAAACAGTTGCCAGATCGCCCAGAGCAAAAAGGCCAAAAACAAGAGGATGAATATTGCTTCCATCGTGTGTCTTCACTCTGCCCTTGTTCGTAACGTTCGATATGTCATCAGTGCAACTGAGGCGATACATGTTTCTAACTTCAAATTGTTTGAGGCTTGCACGACCTCTTTCAGATTTGTGGGCGCAGAGTAACCTCATCTCGATCCGAACCTCTGTAAAGGCCGTCCTTTGAGGAGCGGCCACTTTCACGGATAGCGAAAAGCGGGGCGTCTCCCAGCGCGATTGGCTCAACGCCTTCGCGGGCAACACAACTCGCGTTGCATGCGGAAAGATGCCCTTAGACTATGTCTTGGCTACCCGTGCCGCCATACGAGACAGTCTGGTATCCTGATAGTCGAACACTGAGCTTTCGAATGGGGCAAAAATGGCATCGCAATCGGTCGCTTCTGCAGACGGTGGCCTGACGAATTCGTGTAGCTCAAACCCGTGATCTGCCATCGCGGCGACAAAATCGCTGAACCTATAACCGCCGTGATACCGGCGCCGTACAGAGACTTCAGCCAATACAAAGGTGCATTTTTTCAGCATCTCCGATGCACCTTTAATAACCTCGATTTCAAAACCTTCCGTGTCGATTTTCAATCCGAAAGGTTCCTTGTAGGAAGACGCAATCTCATCCAGTGTTTTTACCGGGACTTGTCGCTCTTCAACTTGCGAGGTGTGCTGGATTGCCGCTTCGTCAAACTCCTGCATCGTTGCCCGTGTGCCGAGCCAACGATCGCCAACTGTTGGAATTCGAAGAGTCGTCTGTCCGCTTTCGGCACCAACTCCGCAAGCATGGAAATCAAAATCGATCTTGTCGCCCCAGTTTTTCCGTACCTTGGTTTCGTAATCCGAAATGGGCTCAACCAACACAAACTTGGCTGCAGGGAAAGCTTCGTACAAATGCTCGGTTCCCGAGGCCACCCCGACATCGAATACTGTCTCGACCTCAAAACCCAGATTACCGATATAGGCACCCGTCTCCTTCATTGGCGAAACCTGATATCCTCGCCGCTTCAGGCGTTTGGACAGTCGTTCTACGGTTTCGTCCATGTCGAAGTATCCTTCTTGCGGTTTCGCCCGATGCAATCCACTGAAACCAACTAGAGAGCACTTCAACGGCAAAAGCGCAATCTGGTATACTGTGTCGCTGGCAAGCTAGCCTAGGCGTGGCGAAATGCTATCGACCCGGGCCGTCCCCGACCAGTTCAACTTTTCTGAAAGTTACTCAAGCGGTTTCCGTTTGCCATGCGGGGCATCTTATGACCATGAACGCGTGCATCAAACAGGAAACAGCGAGATCACTCCAATGATAGAACGCATCGAAACCGGCGAGAGATCGTCCAAAATCGTTAAACATAATGGTGTGGCCTATTTGACCGGGCAAGTCGCCGAAGGTGATACCATTCAGGAACAGGTGCGTATTTGCCTTGGGAAAATTGACGACCTGCTAGAGCGCGCAGGTTCATCACGGGAAAAGATGCTGCGTGTGACCATCTGGCTGGCCGATATGAAGGACTTTGCTGGTTTGAACGAGGTCTGGAATGCTTGGGTTCCTGCAGGATACGCACCTGCGAGGGCGTGTGGCGAAGCAAAACTAGCGCGGCCCGAACTGAAGGTGGAATTCATAGTGGACGCCGCATACGACTGAAGCATGCTGCTTCTTTAGGAATTCCCCCGTCTTGAACTACCAAATTCAAACAGAAAAAGCCCGCCCCGTTTGGGGCGGGCTTTTTTTGTTTCGACGGTTAGGTCTGAGAATATTCGACGAACGATCTCATCACCGCCTCCGATCACTCAACACTCATTGGTGTACGACATGGGTGCGTCGCGGGCTTGTCGAGATCAAACGAGAAAGGGCGCCGGATGGGCGCCCTTTCCATTTGATCATTCGCTTGCGCGAATTACTCGACGATTTTCGACACAACGCC